>CAZXAZ010000017.1:0-47827 GCA_964638475.1 uncultured Alistipes sp.
ACCATTCTATTGCGGTTTTCTTGCTAAAACTGTGCATTTCTATTTGGATTCTTCATTTTCTCAACCCGGATATAGATCGTCTATTCGATAAATATAGCAATGCCATTCATAAAGAACTGAGACGCGTAAAGAGAGGACATTATTGCAAAGCTCGTATCTCATTTATTAAAAGACAGATCAAAGAATTCTCGTCATTCCAACCAGGATATGACGCCGAAATCAAACTTCTACTCGATACGATCAAATACGCTATCGAATGTGAGTTGCAGTCTTACTTTTCCGATACGTTAATTACCGGTATCGGTTCATTAGTGACAATGCTGCTTGATATCGCCAACACAAATCTAGTAGCTGATTCTGTATTAGAAAAACTTCACGACTTACTAAATTACTCAAACTCTCATACAAACCACTTCCGAATGGTTCTAAAAAAAATCATAACAGCATATTTGGCATCTTCGAAAACATTAGCAGTCTCTTTCTCTTAGATAAATGGCATAAAAACAAATTCAGTGTATAGTTTGTTTAATGATATATATTGCCTTTATTTTTTGATGGGCAAATTACTATAATTTAATTCGTAAACACACTAAAGAATTTATATCCACGTATTCAGTGCGTTACGTCTCCTATACACGAAAAACTCGCTTTAAAGGCAAAAAAAGTTTGTAGAAAATTTGGTTGCAATAAAAAAAGTAGTAATTTTGCGAAATAACAGAAGTGTTACAAATACACACCAAACAAATAACACATTAATAACCTTTAAAAATAACCAAGATATGAGTTCTAAAAATTTTGAGAATCGGCTCTTGGAAATTCAAAACAATCTTCTGAATTTCGCGTATCTGTTAACTTCAAACAGAGATGAAGCTTATGATTTACTGCAAGACACTACCCTTAAGGCTCTTGACAATGAAGACAAGTATGTAGAGAATGTCAATTTTAAAGGATGGGTATTTACTATAATGCGGAATATCTTTATCAATAATTACCGAAAAACAAATCGCACGTCAACTGTGGTTGATCATACGGCAGATCTCTATCACCTAAATCTTCAAAAAGAATCATCATTTGAGAGCCCGGAAGGTTCGGTTGCTGCAAAGGAAATTAAAGCCGCTATTGAATCGTTTTCGTCAGAGTATCGAATTCCATTTACTATGCATATTGCAGGCTATAAATATAACGAAATTGCAGAACGAATGCATCTTCCTCTAGGCACAGTCAAAAGCCGAATTTTCTTCGCTCGTCAACGTTTACAAAAAATGCTCAAAGATTACAAGTGACTAAAACTCTTGACGCGCTCTTAGTCATTCCCATACAATTGCGTTTACGGCTCTCTGCATAGAACAAATAACGATGGCAAATGCCTCGCAAATCCAACTAATACAGGCTGATCAAAATACATGGATTAAAAATTGTTGTCATAAAATTCTTCTTAAATAAGATTTAAAGGCGCGGCTCTAAAACATCAGAGTCGCGCCTTTGTTTGATGATTCTTATGTGTGTATCATTTGTGTAATGAGTCATCAAATGCTGTGAGGGCGGCTTTTGCTCCTTCTCCCATTGCAATTAAAATTTGTTTATATGGGATATTTGTAACATCTCCGGCGGAATAAATGCCATTGACTGATGTTCGACATTGTGTGTCGATTTTAATTTCTCCAAGATCTGTTGTCTCAACAATATTACTAAATGGAGCGCTATTAGGAGATAATCCTATCTGAATGAATATACCATCTACGTTAAAGATGCAGGGTTTGTCAGAGCGCAGATCTTTAACCTTTACTCCGGTTATTTTTGAAGAGTTTCCGATTATTTCTTCAACTTGTGATAATAGGTGAATAGATATATTTTTAGTCGCCTTAGCTTTCTCTTGTAGAATGGTATCGGCTTTTAGTGAGTCTAGATATTCAAATATGTCGACATGGCGACATATACCGGCTAAATCTAATGCGGCTTCAATGCCGGAATTACCACCACCAACGACAGCGACATTTTTACCGGCATAAAACGGACCATCGCAATGGGGGCAAAACGCGACTCCCCTACCGATATGCTCTTTTTCTCCGGGGACGTTTAGGCGACGCCAACTCGCACCGGTAGCGATGATAACCTCCGGAGCAGAAAAGCTCTCATTGCCACAATTGGCAGTTTTTATTTCGTTGTCATTTTTTAACGAGTCAACCGTTCGGTTTTCAAATATGTCAATATTATAGTTTGATAGATGCTTGCGAATGTTGTCTGCTAGTAGCTGTCCGGAAATCTCGGGCACAGATGTAAGATTGTCAATTGCTACAGTGTCTTTTACTTGTCCGCCAATCTCCTTTGCTACAATTGCTGTTTTTCGACCTTTACGAGCAGAGTATATTGCCGCAGTTGCGC
Organism: uncultured Alistipes sp.; assembly: GCA_964638475.1. Taxonomy (GTDB): domain Bacteria; phylum Bacteroidota; class Bacteroidia; order Bacteroidales; family Muribaculaceae; genus UBA7173. The sequence goes on from CAZXAZ010000017.1 coordinate 2,383, forward strand.
CTGCCGGACCTCCTCCAATTATAACGATATCATATTGCCGAGAAACTTTTGTGACAGATTGTTGCTCAGCACGACCAAATTTACTAATCAGTTTGTTTAGAAGTTCGCCAAGAGTTTGTCTGCCAATACTTAAAAGTTGATTATTGGCGTAGACCGTCGGTACGGATTGAATGTTAAGGGATTTTACTAAGTCGGGCACTATAGCTCCATCGATTACCTCATTCTCTACGCTGGGGTTTAGTATGGCAATGATGTTTAGGGCTTGCGCAACGTCGCGACAATTTGTACAAGTCAACGAGACGAATGTTTGCAATTTGATAGGTCCGTTAAGAGACTTTATTTGCGAACTTAATGTCTCATCGGGCAAATTAGAGCCTTGCCGGTCTACGTTAAGTATTGCTAACAAAAGTGTCGTAAACTCATGTCCGTTTGGTATTCCTACAAAACTAACACCGGTCGAAACACCGTTACTTATAATCTCAAACTTTGGAGCGATAACATCAGCTATTGCTTTTGAGACCGATAGCTTTGGCGAAACTGATGTGAGTTCTTCAAGAAAAATGCTTATTTCGTTAGTTTCTTCGGAGTCTGTCTTGGCGTAAATTTTGAATTCGATATCAGAATGGAGGGCCGTAAAAAGCTCTTTTACTTGCTCTAGTGTGTCTTTGTCTAAAATACTCATTGGTGATTCTTAAATAGAGTTAGATTTTGCCGACAAGGTCGATGCTCGGTTTTAGTGTTGTTTCGCCTTTTTGCCATTTTGCCGGACATACTTCCCCGTCGTGGGTCGCAACGAACTGAGCAGCTTCAACTTTGCGTAGAAGTTCATCTGCATTACGACCGATACTATTGTCTTGTATCTCGGCTAATTTGATTATTCCTTCCGGATTACAAACGAATGTGCCGCGATATGCCATGCCGTCAGTCTCATTCATTACGCCGAAAGCTCTGCTAAGAAATCCGGTTGGGTCGGCTAACATAGGGTAATGGATTTTCTTGATGCTTTCAGATGTGTCATGCCAAGCTTTATGTACAAAGTGTGAGTCTGTGCTAACGGAGTAGATTCCTACTCCGAGTTGTTTGAATTGTTCATATTTATCTGCCATATCGACTAGTTCTGTCGGGCAGACAAATGTGAAATCTGCTGGATAGAAAAAGAAAATGGCCCATTTGCCAAGTATGTCTGTTTCTGTTACGGTTTTAAATTCACCCTTGTGGTAAGCTTGCACTGAAAATGCCGGGATACGAGTGTTGATAATTGATTCCATAGTTTGTTTTGAAAATTGGTTACGATGATAAAACGTTTCAATTCTTTGCGATGTTCATGTACTGATACAAAAAAAGCCGCATCTTGTTTAGAAGTCAAGATGCGGCGGGCGTAAGTGTGATTTAATTTAATAAAGGAGTTAGAAGGGTTATATCAGATTCTTTTAGTCCGCACGAATTAATTGGGAGTGCTTGGTTGAGGTCGTTGAGATAGACCGGTGGTGCGGGGTTGTAATTCGGAGAAACAAGAGATAGAGAATCTACGACTAAATGAGAGTCAATTGAAGCAATTTGCATCATTGTCGGGAATAGTGATTTCTGAGGCGAAATGCGTTTCGAAGAACTCTTAATTAATGATTCAGCCATTTCTGGATTTGCGTTAACAAGTCTTGGAGACAACCAAACAAGACTTGCTTGATGGATTTGCCAATATGTCGGTATGGGTGATGCATGAAGGAAACGATGGCGCTCGTCATCAAAGATATCTTCGCCATGGTCAGAGGCATAAATCATAGCCGAACGGCAATTCTGTTTTTTAAGTCGTTCGATAACCGCACTGAGAATGTAATCGGTGTAGCGAATAGAGTTATCGTAGGCGTTAATGAGTTGTTCTCTATTTGATAGGCTCGCATCAATTGCTTTGTCGGGGGTGAAATATGAGAATGATTCCGGATAGCGGTCGCGGTATTTGAAATGCGAACCATAAGAATGGATGAGGATAAGTTGCTTTCGTTTTAGTGAATCTGATAATAGCGAGTCAATATGCTTGAAGGCTGCGTCGTCAAAAGCATGAGTTTCGGAATTTTTTGCAGCTAAATAGATTGTAGTATCAGCTTCGTTTCCGAAGTGCTCTGTAAAGGAGCGATTAGGTAGCTGGTTTGATATGAAGGCTGTTGAGTATCCGGCTTCCTTAAATGCTGTTAGAATACTCTTGTAGCTTGCGATTGAATCAAAATTTTCAGCACTGGCAAAACTGATTAACATTGGCACACTTTTGTGTGTAGTGTTTGATTCAGATATAGATTTTTTGAAGAAAACAACTCCATCTTCCTTTTCAAGTAGCGGATTTGTAAAACGTTCGTATCCTCCAAGTTGCCAATTATCTCCGCGAGAGGTCTCGCCGATAACAAAAACATATACTTCGCGCTCTTCGGAGTTGCCATTGAAATGAGCGTTATAAGTGAAATCTTTAGATAATTCAAGATGTCTGCCTGTTTCATCATAACGATGAAATGCTTCGATTAGATTTGAAATTGCGTTTACAGGAAAGGTCTCATGTATAAAGCTATAACGTGGCTGTGTTGCGAAAGACGTAATGGTCAATATTACGCCGATAGATGAGAGTGTTGTTCCTATATATGCAATTTTTTTCTGGAAAGAGTGAGAAATCAATTGTTTCTTGATTGTTGCGATAATTCCCCATATAATTGCAGGAACGTAGAGGATGATGACGACAGCCATAGCTTCTAGCAGGTTTGCTAAAAGTTCGGTTGCTTCAGATACGTTCGTCGTGACAACATTTAGAAACATATCGACTGCGATAACCGACCCTCCGTAGAGATAGATAAGCACTATTTGAAATGCTGCAAAAAACATAAATGGGAACATCAGCAATGTTGTTACTCCAATACGCTTCCATGCAGACATCAGCAAAAAGAATAGACCTCCCGGAAGAAATAGATTAACTAATGCACTGACAAATGAAATCGGTTCGGTTATGCTTAACACGATGTTTGGCACAAGTAGCGCTATTGGTAACCAAATGGCAAGCCACTTTGCATCTCCGAAAAATCGTTTTATCGGAGAAAAGATATATTTCTTAATAAAAGCCACTTTTTATACTAAATTTTGTAGTTAATTATTCATCAGAACGACTCGTTGATGCCAAAGCTAATTGCTTTTGAGTGTTTCCCGAATCCTAAGTCAACTCTGACGTTTACTCTTTTTTTAAATTCCCAGCGATAACCAAATCCGTATGTTGGGAGTAATGTGTTCCAACCGATTTGTTTCAACTTGTCAAACACCGTGCCGACTCCAGCCCAAACGACGATGCCGTTTCGCCGCCACAGATGTTGACGCAATTCGACTACGATGTCAGCTTCATTTTTATCGCGATAGCGCCCTTCGTAATATCCTCTGACCGCATTCCCTTTATCAAGCGTAGGCAACATGCCCCATGGAGGGTTGCCGTAAGCGCTTGCTCCATGTATTCTAAATGCCATAATGCCCGACTCCCAAAATTTTCGGTAATACATGGCAGAAACCTCTGTCATGGAAAAAGCGTAATCATTTCCCATGAATTTCGGAAAGAATTGTTGATGGATACCGAGATAATATCCTTTTGATGCGTTAGACGCTAAATCTCGCGTATCGATTGAAAATACGGCTCCAAATCCATAACAAAATACTCGGGTGTTTTGGTCGCCCCATAGATCCGGACGCTCTGCTTTTGATGCTTTTTGATAATTAAAATTTACGGTAGGCCCTAAAAAGATATTTTTAGGAAACTTCCAAAGAAATTGTGTTGTAAAGGCTGCTTCGAGAAGCGTATAATTGCTCTCGTTTGTTGTATTCATTCCGTTATTATATCCGATCCCCCAATATTTTAATGGGAAATGACAAAATGAAGCGTCGTAAACAATTCTCATTTTGTCGGATGGAAATATGTGGTTCCCTCGAATCCCAACATTGTAAAAACCGGTGACTGATCCCTCTGCGTAAATAGAGATATCGCTTCTCGGTGTTAAGGAGTCATGTTGAGTCTTATAGAGACCGGATACTAAGCCAGCTATTTCGAATGAGGTTGATTCTGAATAGCTTGGACCTCCGATCACTGATATATCGAAATTCTTATCTGGTTTTTCTTCGTTTGTTTGGCCGAAATAATCAATGATTTTTTGGATTATATTGCGTTTTGGCTTTTCATCAACAAAAATGACATCATTAACGGCAACATTGCAAGAATCAGTGATTATGTTTGTTTTGGCATTTCCTTGATATGCCGTTACTAGAGACATCAATGCAAAAATAATTATCCTGAAACGATTCAGTGACTTCATGCGGCTAGACAAATGTTGACAAATTCGCCGCAAAGTTACGACTTTTGTTAAAATAATACAAATGCCTTCCAATCAGCCTTATGGCAGAAAAGAAGGCATTTGTGGTAAAAAGGTTAAAACTATTCTATATAGAGAAAATAGAATTGTTAGCCATGTTTAGACAAGCTGATTAGTTGTCACAGTAGATTAACTGAACGGTTGATAAAGGCAGATAGATCAGCTCCTTTAAGTAAACCATTGCTCAGTAATGCTAGATCAATCAGCTGACGTATAATAGGCTGTTTTGAGGCATATGTTGCAATAAGTTCGCTTTGATGTTTGCGGTCTTTTTCGATCACAGACAAGAGGTCTTGTTTTTCTTTTTCTTGTTCAGCGGTTGGTTTGCCATCTTTTACCTCTTTTTCAATCGCTTCAATCTTCTGATTGTTAGAGTGGATAGATTCTGAAAGAGGTGAAATCGTCTGTATGAGTGCGTCTTTGGCTGATGCGACTACTCTAGCAACTACGGGCTGGTCTATGTTGATTGTTAGGTTAAAACTGTCAGGCATTTCACCGTAGAAGTTCATGCCCGGTTGCAGAGCTGCCATCTCTTTCATACGGCGCATATATTCATTTTGAGTAATGACAATCGGAGCTCCGTTTTCGCCCAACGCTTCAAATGCTACAAAAAATTGAGCTTTTTCAACTTGGGGAATTTGTGAATTGAATAGCGTAGTGAGCATTTCTCGATCATCAGAAGAGATGTCAGCAACCTTCTTATCGTTTTTAGGAATAAGGTTTTCAATCACATCTGAATCGACTCTTACAAAACGGCTTTTTTCTAGTTTCTGCTCGAGTAACCCAACGAAGTGGCTGTCAAGTTGTCCGTCGAGGATAAGTACGGAGTAGCCCTTCTCGTTAGCTGCGTGTATATATGAATATTGCTCTGTTACATTAGTTGCATATAAGTAAACGAGGTTGCCGTCTTTGTCTGTTTGATTCGCCTCAATTAGCGATTTATATTCGTCGAGCGTAAAATACTTATCTTCAGTGTCTTTCAAAAGACAAAACTTCATCGCTGCGTCGCGGAATTTCTCATCCGTAAGCATGCCGTACTCAATAAAGATGCGGATATCGTCCCACTTTGTCTCGAAGTCTTGACGATCTGCCTTGAAAAGTTCTTCTAATCGCGATGCGACTTTCTTAGTAATGTATCCAGATATCTTCTTTACAGCGGAGTCGCTTTGAAGATAGCTTCTTGACACGTTTAGGGGAATATCCGGCGAATCAATTACGCCTTGCAAGAGCATCATGAATTCGGGCACAACTCCTTCAACCGAATCGGTTACGAAAACTTGATTGCAATAGAGTTGAATACGGTTCTTTGCAACTTCAAAGTTGTTGTGGATTTTGGGGAAGAATAATACACCGGTTAAGTTGAATGGGTAGTCAACGTTGAGGTGTATCCAGAACAAGGGATCGTCTTGTCCGGGGTATAGGTTATGGTAAAATGAAAGATAGTCATCATCTTTCAAGTCTGCCGGCTTTTTCATCCAAAGTGGCTCGGTAGAGTTGATTACTTTATCATGGTCTGTATCTGTCATCTTACCATCTTTCCATTCCTGTTCTTTGCCGAAAACGACCGGTACAGGAAGGAAACGACAATATTTTCTAAGGAGAGTTTCGATGCGTGCAGGTTCGAGGAATTCGGCATTCTCCGGATCAATATGTAGTATGATATCTGTGCCTCTTTCTTTTTTCTCGGCAGCTTCCATTGAATATTCTGGAGAACCATCGCAAACCCAACGCACTGACTCTGCTCCATCTTTGTAAGAAAGCGAAATAATTTCTACCTGCTTTGCGACCATGAAGGCAGAGTAGAAACCAAGACCGAAATGGCCAATAATCGCGTTTGTGTTGTCTTTGTACTTTGCAAGGAAATCTTCAGCACCGGAGAAGGCAATTTGGTTAATGTATTTGTCAATGTCTTCAGCGGTCATGCCTATGCCATGGTCTGATACAGTGAGAGTTCCGGCTTCTTTGTCGATGGTTACCGTAACTTTGAGTTCTCCAAGTTCGCCCTTGAATTCTCCAACAGAAGAGAGTGTGCGAATCTTTTGCGAAGCATCCACCGCATTTGATACAAGTTCGCGGAGGAAAATTTCATGGTCGCTGTAGAGAAATTTTTTGATAACTGGAAAGATGTTCTCGGTTGTAACACCGATAGTGCCTTTTGTTGTTGCCATTTTATATTGTCTTATTGGTTTCGGTTGATAGAGCATATTATATATACTCGGTTTGTATTATAACAAAATTGCAAAAAAAATGCCAATCGGGAAGATTGGCATTTTTTTGCTAAATATTGTCAAATAATGTCAGTCGTTTGTCAGTCGATGTCGTCTTTAGAAGAGTTCGGTTGATTACTGTCAGACGATTCCGGTAGCAAATTAGTGTTGGCTTTAATGACCGATGTGACAATTTTGTCGGCATCTTTGTCATAATCAACTTTTATTGTGTCTCCGGAGGATAATTCGGCATTAATCATTAACTCTGCCAAGGGGTCTTCAAGATGCTTTTGAATTGAGCGCTTGAGCGGGCGAGCGCCATATTGCTGGTCGTAGCCCTTTGTCGCGATAAAGTTTTTCGCATCTTCTGAGATTTCAAGAGTATAGCCCATAATAGTAAGGCGACTAATGAATCCGCGAAGTTCAATGTCAATAATCTTGAAGATAGCGTCGCGATCAAGAGAATCAAACATAATAATATCGTCGATTCGGTTGAGGAACTCCGGAGCAAAAGCTTTGTTGAGCGCTTTTTGTATTACAGCCTCGTTATATTCTTTCTCTTTAGCGGCATCTCGGGTTGCAAATCCTACTCCTGAACCGAAGTCTTTCAGCTGCTTTGTGCCGATATTGGATGTCATGATAATCAAGGTGTTCTTGAAATCGATATAGCGTCCAAGGCTGTCGGTTATGCGTCCTTCGTCGAGCACTTGCAAAAGTAAGTTGAAAACATCCGGATGTGCTTTTTCAATTTCGTCGAGTAACACTACTGAGTATGGTTTACGGCGAACTTTTTCGGTGAGTTGTCCTCCCTCTTCATATCCGACGTATCCCGGAGGTGCACCAACAAGTCTGCTGACAGTGAATTTTTCCATATATTCGCTCATATCTACGCGAATAAGTGAATCAGAACTGTCAAAAAGATATTCTGCAAGTTTCTTTGCTAGATGTGTCTTTCCGACGCCGGTCGGGCCGAGGAACATGAATGTGCCTATCGGTTTATTTGGGTCTTTAAGCCCTACGCGATTACGTTGGATTGCTTTAACGATTTTTTCGATTGCTGTATCTTGGCCGATAATGTCGTGTTTGAGCTGGGGTGTCATGTTTCTAAGACGTGCGCCTTCTGCTTGAGCGATACGCTGAACAGGCACACCGGTCATCATTGCGACTACTTCGGCAACTCGATCTTCGTCAACTGTGACTTTGTCTGCTTCGAGTTGCTTTTCCCATTGTTCATTGGCTTGAGCGAGTTTTTGTTTTAGTTCATGCTCTTTATCTCTAAACGACGCTGCTTTTTCGAAATTTTGAGACTGGGCAGCTGCTAATTTAGATGCACCGGCTTCAATGATTTCTTTTTCGAGTAACTCGATTTCTTTCGGCACAACAATATTTGTTATATGAGCTCGCGAACCGGCTTCGTCAAGGGCGTCGATTGCTTTGTCTGGGAAGTTGCGATCAGAGACATATCGTTCAGTAAGAGAAACGCACGCTTTTAGGGCGTCATCCGTATATCTTACATTATGATGAGTCTCATATTTGTCTTTAATGTTGTTGAGGATTTGTAATGTCTCCTCGGGAGTGGTTGGTTCGACCACAACTTTTTGGAAACGACGTTCCAATGCCCCATCCTTTTCGATGTTTTTTCTATATTCGTCAAGAGTTGTTGCGCCGATACACTGTATCTCTCCGCGAGCGAGAGCCGGTTTGAGGAGGTTTGCCGCATCCATTTGACCGGCAGAGTTGCCTGCTCCAACAATAGTGTGGAGTTCGTCGATAAAGAGAATTACATTCTGATTTTTTGAAAGTTCATTGAGAATTGCCTTCACTCGCTCTTCGAACTGACCACGATATTTTGTGCCGGCGACAAGTGACGCCATGTCAAGAGAAATAACTCTCTTGTCGAAAAGAATTCTGGAAACTTTTCGTTGAACAATACGCAATGCTAATCCTTCGACAATTGCCGATTTACCAACACCCGGCTCTCCGATCAATACGGGATTGTTTTTTTTTCTGCGACTTAAGATTTGAGCGAGTCGTTCAATCTCGATTTCGCGTCCAACAACCGGGTCGAGCCTGCCATCTTCGGCGGCACGAGTCATGTCGTTGCCGAATTTGTCAAGTGTGGGGGTGTCGTTGTTGCCACGAGATTTTGCGGCTTGACGAACGTTGCGATCTTCTGTTGGTCGTTGATATGAAGATGGTTGTTTCTTCTCTTCTTCGTCGTCAAGCTCTTCATCTTCTGCGAAGCCCGTACCGGCTCGTGGAGCGTCAGCTTTATTCTGTAAGATGGCGAGCAATGATGGATAATCAATGCCGGCTTGACGGAAGGGTGTCATAAAATTCATTCTCTGCACTTCTGGATTGTGAAGTATGGCCAAAAGTAAATGGATAGCATCAACCGCATCGCTTTTAAGCATTCGCGCTTCAAGGACAGATAGCTTGATCAGACGATTGCTTAAATCACTGGCTGTAACATCGCCGGCTATTGCAACCGTCGATGAGTCGAATAATGTGTCATCAAGTTGTTGGCGAAGCTGATATACAGACACATTGCGAGAAATCTTCTCTAGAAGAGAAAACGCCTCGGAACCGGTGTCTCCTAGAATGGCCAAAAAAAGATGTTCCGGATTGATTATGCTATTATTGTGGCGAACAGCTTCTTTACGGCTGAGCTCCAAAATGTTTTTTAATTGTTCAGTGAAGTTGATCTCCATTTATTATCGTTCTTAAATGAAATGGATACTACATTGTTTTTGTGTAATTAAAGTGCAAAGAACGTGCCAAATTCTCTTGCGTTGATGAGCTTAGAGACTTAAAAATTCTTAAATAAAACACAAAGGGCTTGTTGAGAATCTTTTCTGATGCAAATATAACAATTCTTTCGGGAAAAATGACTATCTTTGTAAGTTATTTCGGGGGAACGGCGCATCCTTCGAAATCTCTCTTCTACCCCGTTTCATGGGACAAAGCGCTAATTCATACAGCTTTAAAATTATTATGCTCGACGAAGACCGCATTATCAAGATTAACATTGAAAACGAAATGAAGTCGGCCTACATCGATTATTCGATGTCGGTCATTGTTTCGCGTGCCCTTCCCGATGTCCGAGACGGACTGAAGCCTGTCCACCGCCGCGTGCTATATGGAATGAACGTGATGGGCAATACCTCAGATAAGGCCCATAAAAAGGCTGCGAACGCTGTGGGTGAGGTTATGGGTAAATATCACCCCCATGGTGACTCTTCTATTTACGGAACTATAGTGCGTATGGCTCAGTGGTGGGCGATGCGCGAATGTCTCGTCGACGGCCATGGAAACTTTGGCTCTATCGACGGTGACGGCCCTGCGGCTATGCGTTATACAGAGGTCCGCCTGCAGAAAATCGGAGAAGAAATGCTCCGAGATATAGAAAGTGATACTGTAGATTTTCAGCCCACTTATGATAACACTCGTAAGGAGCCGATAGTTCTTCCTACTCGCATCCCCAACTTGCTCGTTAATGGAGCTTCGGGTATTGCTGTTGGTATGGCAACGAACATGCCTACACATAATCTGTCGGAATCAATAAATGCTTGTATTGCCTATATCGACAATCCTGACATTACAATTCCGGAGCTTATGAAATACATTCCGGCTCCAGACTTCCCAACCGGTGGCACGATTTATGGCACAGCTGGCGTTAAAGAGGCATATGAAACCGGTCGTGGACGCATTGTTATTCGTGCCAATGCAGATATCGAACAAGAGAAGGATCATGAAGTAATTGTTGTTCATGAAATTCCTTATGGCGTCAATAAAGCAGAACTGATTAAGTATATCGCAGAACTCGTAACAGAGAAGAAACTTGAAGGTATTGCAGACCTCAATGACGAGAGCGATTATAAAGGTATGCGTATTGTCATCAAACTTCGTCAAGATGCCAATGCAAACGTTGTTTTAAACAAGCTTTACAAGATGACACCGATGCAGTCTGCATTCTCGGTTAATAATGTAGCGCTTGTAAACGGACGTCCTCGCATACTTAATCTGAAAGAAATCGTTGGAGCGTTTGTTGAGCACAGACACGACGTTGTTATTCGCCGTACACAATATGAATTGCGTAAGGCTCAAGAACGTGCTCATATCTTGGAAGGCTTGATTATCGCTTGCGATAATATTGATGAGGTAATAAAAATTATCCGTCATGCCGAATCTCCTGATGCAGCCCGAAAGACATTGACTGAGCGTTTTGGCTTGACCGATCCTCAAACCCAAGCAATCGTAGATATGCGCTTGCGTCAGTTAACCGGTCTCGAACAAGATAAACTTCATGCTCAGTATGAAGAGCTTGAGAAACTGATTGCCCACTTAGAGCTTATTCTTAATGATGACGAGGTTTGTCGTGGTGTTATCAAGGATGAACTAATTGAAATTCGCGAACACTACGGAAATGAGCGTCGTACCAAGATAGAGTATTCTGCCGGAGAATTCAATGCGGAAGATTTCTATGCCGACGACGAGATGATTATTACAATCTCTCACCTTGGTTATATTAAACGCACTCCCCTATCTGAATTCCGTGCACAGAACCGAGGCGGCGTAGGCTCCCGTGGCTCAAATACTCGAGAAGAAGATTTTATCGAGTATATCTATCCGGCATCTATGCATAACAACTTGCTCTTCTTTACTCAGAAGGGTATGGTTTATAAGATGAAGGTATATGAGTTGCCTGAAGGTGCTAAAAATACGAAGGGACGTGCTATTCAGAATCTTCTCAATATCGAAGCCGGCGACGCCGTTAATGCGTTCATTAAGATTAAGAATCTCGATGACGCTGAATTTACGTCATCTCATAATCTTGTTTTTGCGACCCGTCTCGGACAAATCAAGAAAACATCTCTTTCTGAATACGCTCGTATCAACATTAAAGGTAAGAAAGCGATCATTTTGCGTGAAGATGATAAGTTGATTGGTGTTGATTTGACCGATGGTAATTGTGAAATTTTGATGGCAAATCGCAACGGTCGTGCTATCCGTTTCAACGAGTCAACTGTTCGTCAGATGGGTCGTGTTACCGGAGGTGTACGCGGTATGCGTCTTGATGAAGGTGATGATGAAGTTGTTGGAATGATTTGCATGTCACAAGACGACAACAAGAATGTTATGGTTGTCTCTGAAAATGGATATGGAAAGCGTTCAGATATCGCAGACTACCGTATCACAAACCGAGGCGGTAAGGGCGTCAAGACCATCAATGTTACCGAAAAGACCGGTAAGCTGGTTGCTATCAAATCTGTTTCAGATGACAACGATCTCATGATTATCAATCGCTCCGGCATTACCTTGAGAATTCGTGTTGCTGATATCAGAATCATGGGTCGTGCTACCCAGGGTGTACGTATTATTAACCTTGATAAGCGAGGCGATGAAATCGCGTCTGTATGCTGTGTAGATACCGATCCTGAGGAAGAGGCAATAGAAGCAATTGAGAATCCCGAAGTGCTTGATGCTCCTATTGAAGACTCAAATGTTGACGAAGTCGTTGATGACGATATTGACGAAACAGAAGATAACGAAACTGAGAACTAAACTATAATACCTCAAATATTTTTGCTATGAAGAAAATCAGCATCTTAGGTCTCGCCTGTCTTGCAGTGGGTTCCATGTCGGCCCAGATGCAGGTAGTAAAGGATGTTGAGCATCAGCTCAAAGGAGATGTTAACTCCTATCCGAAAGCAATCCAGACTTTGACCCCCGCATTTACCAATCCCGAAACAGCCGGCCAGGCCAAGACTTGGTATATTGCCGGTAAGGGAGCTATCGATTTCGTTAACACTGCGATGTTACAACAGCGTGTTACCGGAGAATTCAATTCCAAACAAGCTGCACAGTTTGTAATTGATGGTTTTGGATATCTCGAAACAGCTCTTCCTCTTGATTCTGTTGTTGATGCGAAGGGTAAAGTAAAGACAAAACATTCAAAAGATATCCTTAAGCTGATAACAAACAACTATCAGTTGACAGCCGAAGCCGGACAGTGGTTCTACAATGATGCACGCGACTATGCATCAGCTGCTAAGGCATGGGAGTTGTTGATCAAATTGCAGAAAGACACTCGCTATCTTAATGCAGGTTTGAAGGCTATGCCCGACTCGATTAATGGTATGTATGAATTCTATAAAGGATGTGCATATTCATTGTCAGATAATCCTGCTCCTGCACTTGATAGCTATCTTGAGGCAATCAAGTTGGGTTACAACAAAAAGGAAGCTTACGACTACGCGATTACCTCTGCTACTCAGCTTCAAGATCTCGCTAAAGCTGCCGATATTGCTAAAGCGGCATACGAAATCTACCCGGAAAATAGCTATCTCGGCACTATGATCAATAATTTCCTTGATAAGAAGGAATATGACAAAGCATCAGAGTTGCTTGATCCCTATATTGCAAAAGATCCTTCAAATGGACAGGTTTACTTCTTGAAGGGTGTTATTGTAGATCAGCAAGGAAAAGCAGACGAAGCTAAGAAGCTTTACAAACAAGCTATTGATATTGATCCTACTAACGCAAATGCGCTTTTCCAATATGCTTACAAGCTTTGTCAAGAAGCAGATGCTATCGACCAGAACGAAGGCGTGAATATTACTCAGGCTGAATATGAAAAGTTCTGCAAAGAGAGAACATTCCCCCTCTATCTCGAAGCTGCTAGCTATCTTGAAAAGGCATACGAATGTAATGAGAATCTTTCAGACTGCCTTGTGCTCCTTCGTTCTATTTATTACAAGGTTGGCGACGAAGCAAACCTCGAAAGAATTAAATCAATGTAATTGATCCGGTAGTTATCCTGCCGACAATCATATCAGGCCGGATTCCAATGGAGTCCGGCCTTTTTAATCTGTTTGATTGTGCGATTCTGAGTTAATTAAAAAACATCCGTTATTATATGGAATTGATGATTAAAAACATGGTTTGCCGCCATTGCATGAGGGCGGTAGAAGCCATATTAAAGAAACTTGGCATTGAAAATGCAGAAGTTATGTTGGGGACAATTGTTATTCCTGATGACGAATTGTCTAAAATTTCAATCGAGCAACTTGATGAAGAGCTTGAAGCTGACGGCTTTGAGCGTATCTCAGATCGCAATGCAATGATTGTTGAGAATATAAAAAAGACAATTATTCGCCATGTAAGAATCGAGCGAGATTGTCCGTTAAATCTTTCAGCGTGCCTAGAAAAGCATATGGATATTACATATGATACAGCTAGTCGTATTTTTTCGGCACATGAAGGTCGAACGATTGAAAAATATTTTATCGCGCAAAAAATAGAACTTGTTAAGGAATTAATGAGTTACAATCAAATGAGTATCAGCGAAATTTCTGATTTGACCGGTTATTCATCTGTATCTCATCTCTCTCGTCAGTTTAAAGAAGTGACAGGTATGACTCCCTCTCAATATCTCCGTCAGGGTCATAACGACCGTCTGCCAATTACTCATGTCTAATCTTAAACATGATTATGTTGTCAGAATCCTACAAACTTTGTCCGAAATTGTTTAACAAAAGAGCGATCATTTAAGACTATCTTTGTCTTTGATTTTATAAATACTACAATCATGGATATTAATCGATTTTTCACAACTCTTCTACATATATTGAATGAGATGTCGCCTTATGTTTTGCTCGGATTTTTAATTGCTGGATTTTTGCATGAATTCGTGAAATCTGAGACGATGAGCCGTCATCTTTCCGGAGGAGGATGGAAACCGATTTTTAAAGCTGCACTCTTGGGTGTGCCCCTACCCCTATGTTCTTGTGGTGTTTTACCGACTGCAGTCGGACTTTATCGTCAGGGAGCATCTAAAGGAGCTACAACTGCATTTTTGATTTCAACTCCACAAACCGGTGTTGATAGTATAGCTGCAACATATTCTTTGCTAGGACTGCCGTTTGCAATTTTGCGCCCTATTGCGGCTTTAATTGGAGGCATTATTGGTGGTGTTGGGGTTAATTTCGTTGATAAAAGCAATAATTCAGATCATTTAACCGAGAATTCGAGTTTGCTACGAAGCAAAGAGTCTCACATAGAATGTCACTCATCTTGTTGCAATGCAACATCTTTGCATAAAAGCTTTGTTTCTAAAATCTTAGGAGCAATTAAATATGGGCTTGTCGATATGGTGGCCAGTGTTGGAAAATGGCTGGTAATCGGTCTTGTTGTAGCAGCGCTGATAACTATTTATGTGCCAGATCATTTCTTGATTTCCTTGAGTGATAGACCTTTATTAGCCATGTTGGCGATGATTGTTATTGCTATACCAATGTATGTTTGTGCAACCGGTTCAATACCAATAGCGATGTCGTTAGTTGTTAAAGGGCTTAATCCGGGGGCTGCTTTCGTACTCTTAATGGCAGGACCGGCAGCAAATTTTGCTTCAATGATTGTTTTGGGCAAAACTATCGGTAAAAAAGCGACAGCCATCTATGTTTTGTCTGTTATTATTACAGCGTTGATATTCGGACTTGTTGTTGATTATACATTCCCTGCAGAATGGTTATCAACATTAAGAGGGAACGCTGCTGTAGAATCATGTTGCCATACATTCAGCTGGTTTCCGACGAGCTGCACCGTTTTGTTAATCCTAGCATTACTTTACTCTTCAGTTTCGATAAAATTCTTATCAGTTGCAAAACTCCATAATTCATCAGATATGACAACAAACTTTAAAATTGAAGGAATGGCATGTAACCATTGCCGAATGGCTGTAGAGAAAGCGATCTCTACTGTAGATGGTGTGGAAAATGTAGTCGTTAGCCTTGCTGATCATATGGCTACAGTTGAGGGCGATTATGATATAGCAGCTGTTGTTAAGGCGATTACCGATGCCGGATTCGACGTAAAAGCTCAATCTTAATCTTTAAACTCAAGAAATAGCCGATTTTAAAGATAAACAAAAGTCGTCTGTATGGTGTTTTGCAGTAAAAACTGTTTACATCATGCAGACGACTTTGTTTGATAATAACTTAACTAATTTTCGGCGAAGAGTTGTCGCAACACTTCATGTAGGGGTGCTTATAGCTTCGTTTGTAATGATAATCTGGATTACCCGTGAAACCATCGAGAATATATCATTCATATCCGCACCGGGTTATTTGCGATTTCAGTTTTGGATTTGTTTACTGCTTATGGCTGACGTGATTGTTGAATGGATTGTCTCACCGCGCAAATTGAGATATATCTTATCAAATCTATTCTTTATTATAATCAGCATTCCATGGCTTAATATTGTCGATTACTTTCATTTTAATTTATATCATCATTTCTATTTTTTGGTTAGATTTATGCCATTGATTCGTGCCGGTTATTTACTCATGCTAATTTCCGGAGCAATTTCATCGAATAAAGCGCTGACAATGATGGCGGTCTATATAATATGGGGCGTTGTGTCTGTCTATTATGGCTCACTTGTGTTTTTTGTTGAAGAATATCAAATTAATACAGACGTAACATCGTGGTATGACTCATTATGGTGGGCAACCTTGTGCTTAACAACTGTCGGCTCTGCGATATCTCCGATAACCGAAACCGGGAAAATGCTTGCAATGATATTGTCTGCCGAAGGGCTAATTCTCTTCCCTGTTTTTACGGTGTATGCCACGAATGCCGTGCTCGCATCTAAGAGACAATTGAACCAAATTTCAGAAGGCATATCAAATCAAAGTCAATTTAACGACGAGTCAGCAAAATTACCTCATGGGCTGTCGTAATGACACGATTTATCTTTAAATACTCTATTTTTGTCTTAAATCGGGAAATATCTATGATTTTTTTGCTATTTTTGCAAAACAAAATGATTTCTACGGAATTATAAACCAATCTCACATATTAAATTTATGGCAAATTCCACTGTATCGAATGGCGCAACGGGCGCCGTTCAGCAGTTGCTCAGCGATAAAGGTTGGGCACGGTGGACCGCTTTGGTCCTTGTGGCGTTGATGATGTTCTTCGCCTATATGTTTGTTGATGTAATGTCGCCATTACAATCACTGATTGAAAACCAGCGCGGATGGAAACCTGAAGCTTTCGGTTATTACGCCGGTGCGGAGTATATTCTGAATGTATTCGGATTTCTAATTATCGCAGGTGTAATTCTTGATAAAATGGGCATCCGTTTTACAGGAACATTGTCTGCTTCTGTGATGGTAATTGGTGCATGCATTAAACTTTATGCAATCTCTGATATGTTCCAAGGCACGGCGCTTGATCAGTGGCTCGGTTCATGGTGGACAACAATGCCAGGAAGTGCGAAATTAGCTGCATTCGGTTTCATGATATTTGGTTGCGGATGTGAAATGGCTGGTATTACCGTTTCTAAAACCCTTGCTAAATGGTTTGAAGGAAAAGAAATGGCGCTCGCAATGGGCCTTGAAATGGCGCTTGCACGTGTTGGCGTTTTCGCTATTTTCTCTATTTCGCCGATGCTCGCCGATTGGATGGGCAATGGAGACCAAACAGTCGTAATACCTGTTGCTTTCTGCACCACCCTCCTTCTTATCGGATTGATTTGCTTCATCGTCTTTACCTTTATGGATTCTAAACTCGATAAGCAACTTAATGAGAATAAATCTGCCATTGCAGGTGAGGCTGAGTCTGATGAAGAATTCAAATTCTCGGATGTGGGAAAAATCCTTTCGAGCAAACTTTTCTGGATTATTGCATTACTTTGCGTTCTTTACTATTCAGCAATCTTCCCCTTCCAGCGTTACGCTACCAATATGTTGCAGTGTAACTTGGATATGACCGAACAAGAGGCTGCCGATATTTTCCGTTGGTTCCCCATCGGAGCCGCAGCCCTAACCCCCTTCTTAGGTCTTTTCTTAGACTATAAAGGAAAGGGCGCATCAATGCTTATCCTCGGAGCTTTGCTTATGATTGGCTGTCACTTAGTCTTTGCGCTTTTACTTCCGGTGTATAATAAATTAACCTGGCTTGCTTTTGTGGCAATCATCATCCTCGGAATTAGCTTCTCGTTAGTGCCAGCAGCTCTTTGGCCTTCTGTTCCCAAAGTGATGGATAAACGCTATTTAGGTTCGGCTTACTCATTGATTTTCTGGGTTCAGAATATTGGTCTTTCCATCTTCCCTATTCTAATCGGTATTGTACTTGAAGCGTCTAACCCTGGTGTTACTGACCCCATGAAACGTAGTTATACCGTGCCTATGCTAATGTTTGCTTCTCTAGGAGTCCTCGCGCTCTTCTTCGGAATATGGTTGCGTATTCTCGATACTAAAAACAATTACGGTCTTGAAAAGCCTAATATTAGTCACAAAGAAGAGAAATAAGCATAGAATAAATTTGATAAAAATCGGATATATCGAAGTAAAAACTTCAATATTTGGCATATAACAAACAAAACCGGTCGAGATTTTGACCGGTTTTGCTTGTTATTAGACAATTATTTTATACCTTTGTCATTGAACTCTCAAAGAGGTCGATTTGTGGTTCCTTATATTAATACCTATAGAAATACAATAATCTTACCATATCTAATAAAACAATGAGCAAACCTTATGTAGTCGGTATCGACATAGGTGGCACTAATACCGTTTTCGGTATTGTTGACGCACGAGGCATAGTAATTGCAACTTCCTCAATCAAAACTCGTAAACATAATACAATTGAGGCTTATCTTGATGAGCTTCATACAGAACTTACCAAACTGCTTGAAGTAAACGATGCAGTAGGTAAAATCCATGGCATCGGTATAGGTGCGCCTAACGCAAACTATTATACTGGTACGATTGAGAGCGGAGTTAACTGGCCATGGCCCACACCTATACCTTTGGCGCAGCTTGTAAGTGACAAATTCGGTGTGCCAGTCTCAATTACTAATGACGCAAACGCTGCAGCAATTGGTGAAATGACCTACGGCTCGGCTCGAGGCCTTAAGAATTTCATTATGATTACGCTCGGAACCGGTGTCGGTTCGGGTATTGTTATCAACGGTCAGCTTGTTTACGGACATGACGGTTTTGCCGGAGAACTTGGTCACTTGATTGTAAAGCGCAATAACGGCCGTCTTTGTGGCTGTGGACGTTGTGGCTGTTTAGAAACTTACTGCTCAGCTACCGGTGTAGCTCGCACCGCTCGTGAATTCCTTGAAGCTCGTAGCACAGAGCCTTCTTTGCTACGCAATATGCCTACTGATGAAATCACTTCAAAAGATGTCTATGATGCGGCTATCGCAGGCGATAAACTCGCTAAAGATATCTTTGAGTTTACCGGAGATATTCTTGGCGCGGCTCTAGCCGATTTTACTATCTTCTCTGCTCCCGAAGCGTTTATTCTCTTTGGTGGCTTGGCTAAGAGTGGTGACTTGTTGATGAAGCCTCTCCGCGAATCAATGGAAAAGAATATGATGCCTATTTGGAAGGGCAAAGTAAATGTTTTGCTTTCAGAGCTTAAAGAGGCTGATGCTGCTGTCCTTGGTGCATCTGCTCTTGGTTGGGAAGCTAAATAGTAAAAATATAAAGCAATAAAAAAATCGATCGAGATTATTCTCGATCGATTTTTTTATTGCTTTATATCAGTGATTAACCTTTTACTGCTGCGATTCCGGGGAGAATCTTGCCTTCGATAGCTTCGAGAAGAGCGCCACCACCGGTTGATACGTAGCTTACTTGGTCTGCCAAGCCGAACTTGTTAACACAAGCAACTGAGTCGCCACCACCTACGAGTGAGAATGCGCCATTCTTAGTTGCTTCAACGATAGCTTCAGCAATTGCACGTGAGCCGGCTGCGAAGTTATCGAATTCAAATACACCGGCAGGACCGTTCCAAAGAATTGTCTTAGCCTCTTTGATTACAGATGCAAATGACACACGTGTAGCGGGACCTGCGTCAACACCTTCCCAACCTTCGGGGATGCTCATTACTGAGCAGATCTGAGTGTCTGCGTCGTTCTTGAATGCGTTTGCAGCAACGCAGTCTGTACCCAATACAAGGTTTACGCCCTTTTCTTGAGCTTTCTTCATGATGTCGCGAGCGAGATCAAGTTTGTCGTTCTCGCAGAGAGAATCGCCTACGCTACCACCTTGAGCTTTTGCGAAGGTGTAAGTCATACCGCCACAGAGAATCAAGTTGTCAACTTTATCCATGAGGTTCTCGATGATACCAATTTTGGTAGACACCTTAGAGCCACCCATGATTGCGGTGAACGGACGCTGAATGTTGCTGAGGATTTTGTCAACTGCGTCAACTTCTTTCTCCATGAGGTAACCGAGCATCTTGTCTTCTGCGCTGAAATAATCTGCGATTACAGCTGTCGAAGCGTGCTTGCGGTGAGCAGTACCGAACGCGTCGTTTACGTAAACGTCAGCGTAAGAAGCAAGTTTCTTTGAGAATTCTTTTTGCTTTTCTTTCATCTCTTTCTTTGCAGCCTCGTATGCAGGATCTTCTTTGTCGATACCTACGGGTTTGCCTTCTTCTTCGGGGTAGAAGCGAAGGTTTTCGAGGAGCAGAACTTCGCCGGGTTTGAGGTTTGCGGCAGCTTCAGAAGCGTCAGCGCAGTCAGGAGCAAATTTCACATCGCAACCGAGAGCCTTGGCAACAGCGTCTTTGATTTGTGAAAGAGAAAGTTTGGGGTTAACTTTTCCTTTGGGTTTACCCATGTGTGACATGATGATAAGGCTTCCACCAGCTTCCAAGATTTTTTTGAGAGTGGGAAGTGCGCCACGGATACGGGTGTCGTCAGTGATGTTACCGTTTTCATCCAAAGGCACGTTGAAGTCAACGCGAACGATGGCTTTTTTGCCGGCAAAATTGAAATCGTCGAGTTTCATGATTTATGATTAATATGTTTTGGTTTTAATTTATTATCAGTAAAGAATATTGCAAAAGCGCTCCTTCGCTTTCAGACAACAAATTTAGCAGATTTTAGCGAGGGAATGAAACCTCACGCGTTAAATTTTGCTATATATGTCAAGAAATCCCTTCATTTCGTCGGCTACGGCTTTTGCGGCAGTGCCGGCAGCTTGAGCGAAGTCTTTTTCGGCTGATGCGTAAATGATAGCTCGTGATGAGTTGACAAGTAGTCCACAATCGGCAGTCATACCGTAGCGGCATACTTCTTCAAGGCTACCACCTTGTGCGCCAACACCGGGTACGAGTAAGAAATTGTCGGGAGCAACAGCTCTTATATCTTCAAACATTTGACCACGAGTTGCACCGACTACATACATTATTTCATCTGTAGTTGCCCAACTGCGAGATTTTGTGATTACATTCTCGAATAAGCGATTTTCGTTATTGTCTGTAATTGATTGGAAATCAAGACTTCCCTTATTTGATGTCAATGCGAGAAGAATGACCCATTTGCCTTCATAGCCGAGGAAGGGTTTGACGCTATCTTCTCCCATGTATGGAGCAACTGTGATTGCGTCTGCATTCAAGTCGTTAAAGAAAGCTCTCGCATACATAGCTGATGTGTTGCCTATATCGCCACGTTTTGCATCTGCAATGATAAAATGACGGGGATAATTTGTTTGGATATATGCTATTGTGTCTGCTAGTGCTTTCCATCCATCTACACCAAACGCCTCATAAAACGCGGTGTTTGGTTTGTAAGCAACGCAATAAGGGGCTGTTGCATCAATAATTGCCTTATTGAAAGTCATGATAGCCTCATAGTTGTTACCGTTGGCTTCTTCAATGATATGTGCCGGGATTTTTTTGAGGTCTGTGTCGAGTCCTACGCAGAGAAAAGATCTTTTCTCCTTGATATGGTCGATGATTTCTTGTCGTGTCATAATCAATCGATTGACTTATTCTTAAATATATTAAGAGATGGTTCAGTTTTACTATATTGTATCCTTTAGGGGATGCTGAAACTATAGCTCTGCATCCTTTAGCTTTTCAGCGTTTTCAGCAATTATCAGATGATCAATGCAATCTTGAATGTCGCCATCAACGAATGCTTGTAGGTTATATATCGTATAGTTGATGCGATGGTCAGTAATACGACCTTGCGGATAATTGTATGTTCTGATTTTAGCCGAACGGTCGCCGGTTGAAACAAGGGTTTTACGACGCGAAGCAATGTCGTCGACATATTTTTGATGTTCGCGGTCATAGATATATGTCCTTAAACGACTTAATGCGCGTTCTTTGTTTTTAGGCTGGTCGCGGGTTTCTGTACATTCGATAAGGATTTCGTCTGTTTGACCTGTTATCGGATTCTTCCACATATAACGAAGACGAACGCCTGACTCTACCTTATTTACATTCTGCCCTCCGGCGCCCCCGCTTCGGAATGTTTCCCATTTGATTTCGCCTTCATTGATTTCAACATCGAAGGCTTCGGCTTCCGGAAGAACGGCCACAGTTGCTGCTGAGGTATGAACGCGCCCTTGAGTTTCTGTTGCAGGGACACGCTGAACTCGATGTACACCACTCTCATATTTGAGTGTGCCATAAACATTGTCACCGGAGACGGCGAATACAATTTCTTTAAATCCACCGGCAGTGCCTTCTGAGAAGCTTGTTACAGCAATTTGCCAACCTTTTGACTCGCAATATTTCGAATACATTTTAAACAAGTCGCCGGCAAATAGAGCAGCCTCATCGCCGCCTGTTCCACCTCTGATTTCAACAATCGCATTCTTGGCGTCCTCAGGGTCGGCGGGGATTAGCATAATCTTTATATCCTCCTCAAGCAGAGGAAGAGCTGCTGTGGCTTCGTCGAGCTGTTCACGCGCCATAGAGCGCATCTCCTCGTCGCTCTCTGTTTCAAGGATTTCTTTTGATTCGGTAATATTTTCAAGCAAACGACGATATCGTCGAGTCGCTTCTGTCAAACGCTCAAGATCTTTATACTCCTTGTTAAGACGCACGTAACGCTTCATATCGGCGATTACTGCCGGGTCTGTAATAAGAGTTGAGACTTCCTCAAATCTTGATTCAATTCCGTCGAGACGGTTAAGAAGGTTGTTTTCTGCCATACAATATTGATGGTATCGCTTATTTTTCTGCGAAGTTACAAAAAATCCACGACTTGCGGGAGTTTGAATCGAGTAAAATACGTAATTTTGCAACTAATCAATCATCTTAAAGCGTAATAATAATGTCTCAATCGCTCAATATTGAATCTCCTGATAATATTCACGCCGAAGAAATGATCAAAGCGGAGCAGCTTTTCAGAGATTTTTTCGGTTATTCTCCCGATAAAATATCGTTATTGGCTGAATCCGGCTCTAATCGTCGTTATTATCGCTTAGATTGTGATGAGTGTACGACTGTTGCTACTTTTGGTGATGATATTGCTGAAAATAAGGCATTTATTGGCATATCCAATCATATTGGGGGCGACTGTCAATTTTCCTTGCCGATAATACTTAATGTCTCAGATGATTATAAGAGTTATTTGCAAACGTGGGTTGGTAAACAGTCTTTGTTTGAAAGACTGTCTTCCGCGCGCGAGTCAGGTAACTATTCTGATGAAGATATAGCATTATTAGAAACAACGATTAGGCTTCTAGCTCGTGTTCAATATGAAGGTGGTAAAGATTTAGATTATAGTATTTGTTATCCATGTTCTGAAATGAATAGCAGGCTTGTTCAATGGGATCTTAACTATTTTAAGTATTGTTTCCTTAAGCCTTCAGGTGTGGAATTTGACGAGAATCGCCTTCAAGATGAATTTGAGAGATTGGAAATCTTTCTCATTTGTAATAAATCGAAGTGGAAAACCTTTATGTTGCGAGATTTTCAGAGTCGCAATGTAATGATTGATGACGATAGTCAATCCCCATCAATTATAGATTTCCAAGGTGGTCGTCGTGGACCCGCTGCTTATGATGTTGCTTCTTTTTTATGGCAAGCCAAAGCTCATTACCCTGAAAAACTTAGACAGCGCCTGATTGATGTCTATATTAATACCGCAAAAGAACTTTCGTTTGATTTTAATGCTGAACAATTCAGAGAAGAATTGCCATTTTTTGTCTTGTTCAGAAATTTACAAACGTTAGGAGCTTACGGATTTCGAGGGTGGATGGAACGTAAGCCTCATTTCTTGCAATCGATTAGTCTTGGGATAGATAATCTTGCTGAATTATTGAATAATAACCATCAATTGGCTGAGTTATTCCCAATTTTAAAAGCGCTGTCGGAAGAGTTACAAGAGAAGTTTGGAAGTGAGACGTCTAAGCAGTCAACTGCCAAATATACGCATGCGATTCTGTCTCACGATAACCCACTTACGGTTCATGTTACGAGCTTCTCTTATAAAAAGGGACTTCCGTTTGATGAAACCGGTAATGGTGGTGGTTATGTCTTTGATTGTCGCGCCCCTCATAACCCCGGTCGCTATGAACCATATAAACATCTGACCGGTCTTGATGAGCCGGTTAGAGAGTTTCTTGAGGCTGATGGTGAAATCAAACCGTTTATAGAAGAATGTCAACGCTTGGTAGATAGTTCTGTAGAGAGGTATCTTCAGCGTGGGTTTACCGATCTTGCTGTGAATTTCGGTTGTACCGGTGGTCAGCATCGTTCGGTCTATTCAGCGGATGCCGTGGCGAAGCATTTGAATGATAAATATGGCGTCAAGGTTGTTATTCTTCATCGAGAGCAGAATATCTCATCGGAGTTGCCTGCGAAGGATGTTAAAGTAGTTTTTGATTCATTTCTTAAAAATCCACAGAAACAGTATAATTCTCAGGCATAATGAAAGCAATGATTTTTGCTGCCGGTTTGGGTAGTCGTTTAAAGCCATTTACCTTATATCATCCCAAAGCACTAGTCTCAGTTGGTGGAAAGCCGATGTTGCAGAGAGTAATAGAGAATATAGCGTCTGCCGGAGTTGAGGAGATTGTTATTAATGTTCATCATTTTGCCGATCAAATTACCGACTTTCTTTCGAGGAATAATAATTTTGGTCTAGATATTAAGATTAGCGATGAATCTGAATGTCTGCTTGATACCGGAGGTGGTCTGCTTAAGGCTAAAGAATTGCTAATCTCAGGAAAACCGGATGATACTATTTTGTTGCATAATGCTGACATTTTGACCGATGTGCCATTGTGTGAAATTTTAAAGGCTCATTGTCAAAATAATTCTGATGTTACGTTGTTGTGTAGTCATCGAAAATCTTCTCGCACACTCTATTTTCATACAGGTGATAGTCGACTAGTTGGTTGGGAGAATTTGTCTACAGGCGAAACCAAGCCTACTGGTTTTGTTAAGGGGCAATATCAAGACTCCTCCCCTTTTGGTGGCGTACATATTATTAACAAATCGGTTTTGTATCGTATTGAGGAGTGGAATAATGGAAGATCGACACCTTTTTCAATAATTCCTTTTTATCTGGATAATCTTACTATACTAAATATTCGTCGTTTCTTGCTCTCGCCACAATATAAATGGTTTGATGTTGGTAGTGCTGACAAACTTGCTGTAGCTGAGGAATATATAAGTTCTTTAAGTTGAACAAATATATTCTTAGTGCTTCCAATAAATTATTTAAGATGTTGTATTGGTATTTGTGCGGAGTAGGCAAAATGATAGGAAAGTTCAAATATTTCTGTCATTTTGCTTGCAAATTAAAAAAAACTAAACTAATTTTGCCAGCGTATAAATCAATTATAAAAATCTGTGTTCATTAATTGGTTTGGAGTGTTTTGTCTCCATTCCTTAAAATTTTAAATCAATGAATCAAAAGTTTACGCTGGCAACTATGGCTTTGGCATGTGTTACAGCCTTGTCGACCACTGCAGCTGACAAAATAATTGTCAGCAATGCTGGGCAGACAGCTGAATACAGCCTTTCCCTAGTCTCAACTTTGAAGTTTGCCGAAGGTAACTTGAATCTTTTTTCGGCTGACGAGACTGCACAGTTTCCTCTGTCAGAAAAGCTTGTTATCAAGTTTGCGTCATCTTCCGGAGTTGAAAACATCTTTAGTAATGAAGAAGCTGTAAAACTCGCTTATTGTGACGGTATGATTACAATGGAGGGCTTGACGTCTGTCATTAATGCTCAAATTTTCAACACTGCCGGAGCTTGTATTCGCAGTTATGAGAATTGGGATGGCTCAGCATTGAGCACTGACGAACTTACTTCCGGTGTTTATATCGTTAAAGCCGGACAATACACACTGAAATTTGCAAAATAACAACATCAAACCAATTGATAAGATGAAAAAGTTTTTTACTTGCTTAGCTATGTTTGCTGCAATGGCGACAGCAAGCGCTCAAGATACAACTCCCAACCGATTGCTGGTAAACCGCTACGGTATGCCCACTGCCTTCTCGCTCGAACGTGTAGATAGCATTTCTTTTGCAACAGTTGAAGGCGAAATTAAAGCCTCTATCGACTTAAAAAAAGTTGTAATGGCGGACGCCAAAGGTGTTGATACTTTGTATGTCAATATCGATAAATCTGAAGAATGCTACTTCTACTACATCGATGTGTTGCCCACAAACACTGCGAAGAAATATGATGATGAGGCGCTTGCTCGTTGGTTTGAGATGTACCCTCAAACTCAGTTGACTCAAAGTTTTACAAGCGGAGTGTTGACCGGATTTAATGAGAAGCTCCAAAACAGTACCTCTTATACTGTATTTACGCTTGCTTATGACAAATATGGTGTCGCCTGTGAGTCAAGCCGTTCCGAGTTTACTACTCCTAATAAGGAAACTGTTGGTAATCCTTCAGTTACCTACAATATTGATGAGGTTGGAGCGACTTCATTTACCTTGACTGTAACTCCCAATGAGGATTGCTATGATTTCTATTGGTGTCAGTTTGCTAAGGGGGATGCTCAAGCTCAGTTCGAGATGTGGGGACCGTTGATGGGCATTCCTAACCTTGAAAGCATGATTAAACAGTTTAGTTATTTTAGCTACCAAGAAGAAACTTCGTACACATGGTCAGGATTAGCGCCTAATACAGATTATGAAGTCTATGTTCTTCCGACCGATGCTGAAGGTACGTTTGGCGAAATGGTAATAATCTCTGTAACTACGTCTGCTATCGGAGGTTCCGGTGAAGCTAAAGTAGATGTAACCTTCGGCAACTTCTATGATTATGGAGGTAGCTATGCTCAAGAAATTACATTTACACCGAATGATCAAACCGCTTATTATCGTTCGCTTATTATTGACAAAGCATCATTCGATGCTGAATGGACCGACGAGTCGATGAAACAATATCTTTCCAACGAAACCAATCCATACAACCCTTGGGATGAATATTGGACTAAGTATGATGTCGAATACGATAAGTGGGGATTAGAACCGAGCACAACATATTATGTTTTTGTCTACGCAGCTAATGCAGATGGTGTAGTTAGTCCGGTAACTAAGTTGGAATACACAACTCCTGCAACCGGTATGATACCTCCCTCAAATGGTTTGTATAAAGCAAATGCTCATAAGTCTTCTTCGAAGGTTGCTACTCGCCTGACTACCTTGCCTAAAAAGAATCCCTCTTATATGATGCCGAAGATGAAACAATCTGAAGGTGTTACTGTGATTCAGAAATAGCTATATATAATTTAACAAAAGGCGCTGCTCGCTTTCGTGAACAGCGCCTTTTGTTTATTCTTTTAAGGTTTATAAGAGCGATTTCTGATTGGTTTTGGCCCTTTTTTCTGTTATTTTTTTAAGGCAATATACTACTTTGATCAGTAAAAATTTGGTTTATTCAGTAGAAATTGCTACCTTTGCACTCCGAATTGTGTAAACAATAAAAACAACATAGCGCTATGAAAAGAACTTATCAGCCTTCTAATCGAAAGAGAGTGAATAAGCACGGTTTCCGTGAGAGAATGTCTACAGCTGACGGTCGCAAAGTACTTGCCCGTCGTCGTGCTAAAGGCCGTGCTCGCCTTACAGTTTCTGACTCTTTGGGTCGTAAATAATTCACTCCAGTATTAAGGTGAGGCATCCGGAGCCAACCCTTAGTAAAAGCAACCGACAATATCGCCCCTTGGCAAATTGTCGGTTGCTTTTGTTTTATAGATATATTTTAAATTGTCGGAGTTGTATGTTTCGTATCTATAAAAGAGTCGATAAATTTTGGGGATAACAAAACAAGCCGACTAGCTACGAGATGTCGTAATTAGTCGGCTTGGTAGAGGATGCCACATCAAAGGATGCGATGAAACTCCGAAAGACAGGTTTTGAGTTCTCACAATCCTTTGTAATCCGCCTGGCAAGAATCCGAAATGGATTGTTGCTCTCCCGAAGGAGCTGGGGCCCGCCATTAGAAAGTAAGATTGTCTCGGCATTTCATAAAAATTTGATGAGTTTCCCAATCAACTTTGGTGTGGCAAATATCTTTATCTAAATTTCAGATTTCAATTCACTATTAGGTGTGGTTCTCTAACCTACTCCCTCATTTTTATAACGCAAATTTAGTTCAATTCGTTTGAATATGCAATAGGCTTGAACAAAATTTTTTGATTTGATGCAACCATTTCATTACTTTTGCCGTCTAATGAGATGAAGAGATTACGATAAATCTCGCAGATTTGCTATTAGTTATGATTAAACTGACAAATATTCATAAGACTTACCCCGGAGCGGTGCCCCTGCATGTGTTAAAGGGGATTAATCTGCATGTTGAAAAGGGAGAATTAGTTTCTATAATGGGTGCATCCGGTTCGGGAAAATCTACACTGCTTAATATTCTAGGAATTCTCGATAACTATGATTCCGGAGAATATCTTCTTGATAACACATTAATCAAGAATTTATCTGAGAATCGTGCCGCAGAGTATCGTAATCGAATGATAGGTTTTGTTTTTCAATCGTTTAATTTGATTAATTACAAAAATGCGGTTGAGAATGTTGCATTACCACTTTTCTACCAAGGAGTTTCTCGACGTAAGCGTAATATGCTCGCAATGGAGCAATTAGAGAAGATGGGATTGGCAGACCGTTCGCAACATCTCCCGTCTGAGTTGTCTGGCGGGCAGAAGCAGCGTGTAGCGATTGCGAGGGCGATGATTACCAATCCGTCTATAATTCTTGCTGATGAGCCGACCGGAGCGCTTGACTCTGCGACTTCACGAGATGTGATGTCGTTGTTTAAGCAACTTAATCGTCAAGAAGGGAAAACGATAGTTATTGTTACTCATGATCCGGGTATTGGTCAGCAATGCGATCGTGTGATACGAATTTCTGACGGCTTGATTATTCCTGATAATTCAATTTCGATTAATAATTGATTTCCCTGTGGTTGATTTATTAAATGAAATAGTTCAAACAATGCGTAATAACAAGCTTCGCACAGCTCTAACCGGGTTGTCAGTGGCTTGGGGTATCTTTATGTTAATTTCGCTGGTTAGTGTGGCGAAAGGAATAACGACTTCGTTTGAGCGAAATATGATGAACGGCAATAATCAGAAGATTGCGGTTTGGAGTGGCGTAACAACCAAGCCTTATCATGGTTATCGCGAAGGACGGCGTATTAGCTTGAAGAATAACGATATTGATGTCGTTTACAATGAGCATAAAGATATTGTTAATGAAGTTACATCAGAATTTTATAGTTCACAATCACGTATTTCGACTAATAAGACTTCGGTTAATTCTGGATATACCGGTGTGTTCCCCTCGACATATAAGCTCGAAAGTCTAAAAATGCTTGAAGGTCGTTTTATATCTCAGCGTGATCTCGATGAGGAGAGTAAGGTAATGGTGCTTTCGATTGAGTTCGCTGAACAATTATTTCCTCCGAATGGTAAAGGCGTCGTTGGTAAGCGTGTCAATTGTGGGGGCGTCTCCTTCTTAATAATTGGCGTATATTTATCAGATTGGCGTCGTACGATTTATATTCCCTATACAACAGCTCGCGCATTATCTAATGATAAAGAATACCTCGGACAGATGACGCTTTTGCTGAATGGGGTTGATAATCTTGAAGAGGCTAATAGGATAGAAACAGGTGTTAGGCAGACCCTTGCTTCGGTTCATGATTTTGATCCTGAAGATAGATCGTCGTTGTGGATTTGGAATGCAATTTCCCGCACATTAACTACTCAAAGTGCGATTGGGATATTAAATATAGGTGTTTGGGTGTTGGGGTTATTGACCTTATTGAGTGGTATTATCGGAATAAGTAACATTATGTTTGTCTCTGTAAAGGAGCGCACTCACGAAATAGGTATTCGGCGCGCTATTGGGGCGAAACCGTCAAAAATTTTGGTGCAAATCCTTATGGAGTCTGTTGCGATTACGACTTTATTCGGTTATATCGGTATTATTATGGGAACTGCTTTTACGGAGTTACTCTCATCGACAATTGGAGAAGCAATGTTTAATGATGCTCATGTCGACCTTGTTGTAGCCGCTCAAGTTACAGTTGTGTTGATTATTGCCGGAGCATTAGCTGGACTATTCCCGGCTCTTAAAGCATTAAAAGTTAAACCTGTTGAGGCTTTGCGAGACGAATAACGTATAAAATCAGTTCTAATGAAAACATCATTTTTCGATATAGAGAATTGGAAGGAAATTGGCACGACGCTCGCTCGTAATAAGACTCGAACTTTCTTGACTGCTTTTGGAATTTTTTGGGGAGTCTTTATGTTGGCATGCCTAATGGGTGGCGCCCGTGGCGCAGAAGACCTCTTGAAAAGAAATTTCAACGGCTTCGCTACTAATAGCGCAATTTTGTTCCCGAATCAGACGACAATACCCTATAAGGGACATGCCAAAGGGCGTAGTTGGCAAGCTGATGTGATAGATATTGAGCGTCTAAAAGCCTCTTTCCCTCAACTTAATTATGTTACTTCGCAGTCTGTTCAACGAAATATTAGTTTTCGCAATGGACGATATGCTTATTCCGGGCAAGTCTGGGGTGTTGAATGTTCGTTTCAAGAAGTTATGTTGCCATATATTGACAGTGGCAGATTTATCAATGAAGCTGACACTCGTTTCCAACGTAAGGTGGCTGTTGTTGGTAAGAAGGTCGTGAATGAACTTTATCCGGGAGACTCTTCTCCGATTGGGAAAACTCTCTTGGTAAATGATATCTCATATACGATTATTGGTGTCGCCTATCAAACAAACGAAATTGAGATGAATGATCGCATCGATAATGTTGTTATTATTCCACTTACAACTTTCCAAAAAGGGTTTAATAGGGGTGATAAGGTTGATGTTGTCATGATGGTTGGTGGCCGAAATGCTAATTTATCAGAGCTTGAACCTGATATAAGGCGGATTCTCGCAACGCGACATCATATCGCGCCTACTGATAAGAGTGCGATGTGGTTTATGAATGTTTCGGAGCAGTTCGCAAAGTTGAATATGCTTTTCTTGTCGATTTCTTTTTTAGCTCTCTTTATCGGTTTATCAACGCTTATAGCCGGTATTATTGGTATCGGAAATATTATGTGGGTTATTGTGAAAGAGCGCACTCAAGAGTTTGGTATTAGGCGTGCGATTGGAGCTAAACCGCTGGATGTAACTGTGCAAATACTCTCCGAGGGAGTTACACTGACGGCTATGTCGGGGATGATTGGTATAACGTTTGCATGTATCGCTTTGGCTGTAGCTACCAATTTGACAGCTAATGAAATTTCTGTTCCTAGATTTCAAATGACTCTATGGCAAGCGTTTGCTCTTATCGGACTGTTTATAATTCTCGGAACACTCGCCGGACTTATACCGGCAATTAAGGCAATGAAGATTAAGCCGATAGAGGCGATAAATGATAAGTAAAAGAATAAAAATTTAACTGTAGATATACTACCACATGTTATGAAGAAACTGTTTAAAATTTTGATGTGGACATTGATTGCCGCAATTTTTATAGGTACGTTTGTCTATCTCTTTTTAAATTCAAGAGAGAAAGAGTCTACATATGAGCTTGTCTCTCCCTCTGTCGAAACTATTGAGCGAACAACCGTGTTGACCGGAAATATCGAACCGCGTGATGAAATTGAAATCAAGCCTCAGATTTCCGGCATTATCAGTGAGATTTTAGTTGAGCCGGGTGATCATGTCAATAATGGAGATGTGATCGCGAAGATTAAGGTTATTCCGGAAGCTACTCAGCTGTCTTCGGCTGAAAATCGAATTAGAGTTGCGAAGATTTCACTCGATGAGGCTAAACAAACTTATGAGCGCACTAAAGCTCTATATGAGAAGAAATATGAAAGTCGTGAAAAATATGAGACCGATTATGCAGCCTATGAGCGTGCCAAGCAAGAGTTAGATCAAGCGAATGACCAATTAAGAATTGTTCGAGACGGAGTTTCTGCGTTTGATGCTCAGGGTTCGAATACGCTTGTGCGTGCAACTGTTACGGGAATCGTGTTAGAAGTGCCGGTCAAGGTTGGTAGTTCGGTTATTCAATCGAATACGTTTAATGATGGCACAACTATTGCGACCATTGCAGATATGACCGATTTGATTTTCAAGGGGAAGATAGATGAAACTGAGGTTGATCTCTTAAAAGAGGGTATGAATGTCAGAATTGCAGTCGGTGCAATTCAAGGCTCAGACTATGCGGCTGTAATCGAAAAGATTGCTCCAATGGCAACTGATGAAAATGGGACAAATACGTTTGAAGTAAAGGCGGCTTTACAACTCCCGGAATCGGTTAAGTTAAGAGCTGGATATAGCGCAAATGCGACTGTGATCCTTGAAAAGGCAACGGATGTAGTTGCTTTGCCCGAAAGGATTGTTGAATACACAAATGATTCGACTTTTGTATATTTCTTGATATCCGGCGAAGATGAAGACCAAAAGTTTGAGAAGGTTGCTGTTAAGACCGGGTTGTCTAATGGGTTAACCGTTGAGGTGGTAGAGCCGGTTTCGATTACTATTGATGCCAAACTTCGTGGAAATATAATTGACGATAAGTCGCTTGATAAATAATGTCCGATTCCCCAATTTGTTATTTTGAAAATGAGAAAGCTACTAATAACAGTAATGTCTTTTTGTGGTATTGTCGGATACTGTCAAGCCCAAGAAGTTTGGTCGCTACAACGTTGTGTTGATTATGCTCTTGAAAATAATTTGACGATTAAGAATTCGCGTATTCAGGTTGATCAATCAGAGCTTGACGTTACTTCGGCCAAAGATGCTTTTTTGCCATCTGTTTCTGCAAATGCTTCCGAAGGGTTCAACTTCGGGCGTGGATTGACTGCTGATAATACTTATGCCGACCGAAATACGACTAATTTCCAATGGGGAGTATCGTTCTCAATGCCGCTTTTTCAAGGTTTGACTGATGTCCGTCAATTAAAAGTGGCGAAGTCATCGTTGCAGCAATATTTGTTGGAGTTTGAGGCGGCGAAAGATGACTTGACTCTGAACATTGTTGCGCAATATTTACAAGTGCTCTACAATAAAGAGATTGTCAAACGTGCAATTTCTCAGTTGGAATATTCTACATATGAGGTTGAACGCCAGAAAGCGTTGGTTGATGCCGGTAAAGTTGCTGAAGCCAATCTTTATGATGCCGAGGCTCAGCAAGCGCAAGATAAACTTCAAGTAGTGACCTCGAAAAACGATGTCAGAGTCGCATTGGTAAACCTCGCTAATCTTTTACAATTACCCACAGCTGACGGTTTTGATATTTCGCAGCTAGAGGAAGATTCACCTGACATACCCGGCCCGGATATTGTTTACAGTCGTGCTGTTGAGCATAATCATTCGATTCTTTCTGCGCGACAGGGAATTAATGTCGCGAAAGACCGTGTCTCTTATGCAAAAGCGGGTTATATGCCGAGGCTTTCTTTTGATGCTTCGGTTGGTTCAAGCTACTATACGGTTTCCGGATATAATAATGACCCGTTTACGACCCAGATGCAAAACAATTTTTCTACTTATCTCGGATTCAGATTGTCGATACCTCTTTTTGATGCGTTTTCAACTCGTAATAACGTCAGACGAGCGCGTATACAAGAGACCACCGCTCGTCTTGAACTTGAAAAAAGAGAAAGTGAATTATATAAAGCTATTCAACTTGCCTATACCCAAGCAACAGGAGCTCGCGATAGATATATTGCTGCCGGACAGACATTAGAAAAGACTCGTCTTTCGTTTGATGCAACTCGAGAAAAATATGAACTTGGACGTGCTACTCCCGCTGAATATGAGCAGGCGAAAAATAATTTGTTTAAGGTTGAAATTTCTCGTATTTCGTCGCTATATGAATATTTGTTGCGTTATCGAATTCTTCGTTTTTACGAAACAAATCATCTTTAAAATAATGAAGCTCTATAATAGCAAACCCCGCGTCAATTTTTTTGCGCGGGGTTTGTTATATAGTTTAGGCAAAATTGCTTATTCAGCAGCTTGCTCTTCTTTGGCTTCTTCTTCTTTGAATTCGGTTATTCCGGCAGAAACCAATTGGTTATACCAAGCAAACAATTTGCGGATGTCAGTAGTGTAAACGCGTTCTTCGTCGTATTCAGGAAGAATAGTCTTAAAATACTCGCGTACTTTTGCGTCATCACCGATTGCTTTAACGTCAACTTCTTTTCCAGAGTTTGCTTCTTTTACTTTCTCCAATACATCAGCTAAGGGAGTGTCTGATTCTGTAGTATAGATAGCAATATCTCCTAATGAGACAACTTTGTCTGAAGCGTATGCGGGTTGGCGACGGCCGGTTGCAATATTTTCAACGATAAGCATATTGCGTCCTTGGTTTACAAGGCGATAAAGTCCGGGCTTGCCGGAAATCGAAAGAATTTTCTTAAGCATGATTTTTAATCTTGGTTGTTATGTCGTATAACAATTATATTGCAAAGTTAGTTAACTCAACCTGCTTTTCCAAATTTTGTAAAAATGAATGATGAAATTTAGTCAAATTTACCTATCTTTGCAGTCGTTGTTGGGTCGCTCAACAATCTAATTTGTTATATTTATTGATAATTAAACAAAAACTAAATATCTAACGACAAATGAAAACATTGAAGACTTTATGTATCGGTTTTGTTGCAGCCGGAATGCTTTTGACCGGTTGTAGCTCAATGACTAACACTGGTAAGGGTGCGCTCATCGGTGGTGGTGGCGGTGGTGCCCTTGGTGCCGGAATCGGTGCGTTGATCGGTGGCGGTAAGGGTGCCGGAATCGGTGCTGCTATTGGTACTGCTGTTGGTGCCGGAGCTGGCGCATTGATTGGTAACCATATGGACAAACAAGCAAAAGAGCTTGAACAGCAACTTCAAAATGCAGAAGTAGAACGCGTAGACGATCAGAATGGTCTCGCAGCTATTAAAGTTACATTCCCCGGCGGAATTCTCTTCCCCACTAATGGTACAACTCTGAGCGCAGGTGCTCAAACCGAGCTTGCTCAGTTTGCTGCTTCTTTGAAGCAGAATCCTGATACAAATGTTCAGATTTTTGGATATACAGACAATACAGGTTCTTTAGAAGTTAATACACGCGTATCAAACGGTCGTGCACTTGCTGTTGATCGCTTCTTGGTAGATAGCGGTATTTCACCCACTCGTTTGTCTTATGAGGGTGTCCCTATGGCAAATTATGTTGCTTCTAATGATACTGCCGCTGGTCGTGCTCAAAACCGTCGCGTAGAAATCTACATCACAGCAAACCAGCAGATGATTCAGCAAGCGGAAAACGGCACTTTGCAATAAATAATATCCGTTTTAACAAATAGGCAAAAGACATCCAGGGACGCTTTGTCCGCGGGATGTCTTTTGTTTATTTAAGCATAATGTTATTAGAGTTAAGAATTAAACTTTTGTAAAACTTAATTGTCTAATATATTAGTGTTTTCAAAGGTTTTGTGCCGTTTTTTCGTGTTAGATTTAAATATCAGAGATTTATGAAACATTTGTTTTTATTAATTGTTACACTGGTGGTGTCGGTTACCTTACTTAATGCCGGCACGCCGATTAATCAATATGAACTGCCCCAAGCAGCACAAGTTTTCTTGAATAGATATTTCGCCGGTGATGATATTCGTAAAGCAGAAAAGGAGCAAGGGCGTAGAGGAATGGAGTATGAAGTTGAACTCCGTAGCGGTGCGGAAATCGAATTCCGAGATAATGGCGATTGGACTGACGTTAAATCTGCTGATGGTCAAGTTGTTCCTAATGATATTATACCGGAAGCAATTGCTCAGTATGTATCCGAAAATTACGAGGGACAGACAATTGTTCAGATTACTCGTAAGCGTGGTGGATTTGAGGTCGAGCTATCCAATGATACGGAATTGAAACTCACCGAGGATGCTAAACCATTACCGGATAGGCCAATGAGACGTCATCGCGCTCGTCGTTAGTATATAAAAATCGGCTGCCCTTAATTCTAGGACAGCCGATTTTGTATTAGGTCTATAATATTAGAAATACTTCGATATTAAATCGTTGCTTTTATTAGTTTTGTTGACTTGTCGTTATTCTACATCTTCTTCAGTCTCATCATCAAGAAATGGTAGCGCAAGGCGTTCTGCTTGGATGATACGTCGATTTCGCCAACATTTACGGCAGACAGCGATATAGCGGTCATCGCCGCCAATTTCAACTTGTTCGCCTTCGGTTATAATGTCGCCATTAGAATCGATACGGGCATTTACAATGGTTTTATTTCCGCATGTACATGTAGATTTGATTTCGTCAATCGTATCTGCAATTTCAAACAATCTTTTTGAGCCTTCAAATAAATGAGTTTGGAAGTCAGTGCGAAGACCGTAGCAAATTACGTTTGAACCGAAATCATCCACTATCATCGATAATTGATCAACTTGGCGAGTGCTTAAAAATTGAGCTTCGTCGACCAAAAACCAATCTACAACTTCTCCTTTTTCTTTGAAATATTTTTTTGCGAAAAGATAGAGGTCTGTTTCTGGATATATCCAGTGACAAGCTCTCTCGATGCCGATTCTCGAACGAATCACACTCTTCCCTTCACGAGTGTCTATCGCCGGCTTCATACAGAGATAGCTCATCTTTCGTTCCTCAAAATTATAGGCTGTCGTTAGTAACATTGCGGTTTTTGCCGACCCCATTGTTCCGTAACGAAAATATAGTTTACCTTTTCGGTGCATAGTATTATGTTTTAAGTTTGTTGTCGCGAAATTAGGCATAATATTCCATTCAATCGACCTGTTGAGCAATAAAGTTTTCAACATTTTTCGTAATTTTGCACTTACTTAAGTTTTCAAACATGACAGTTGAAGAGAATTTTCCCGGAGATAGTTCTCCCCTATTCGATTCGTGGGATAGAGAGCATCTTTGGCATCCATATACATCGACAATTAATCCGCTTCCTACCTATAAGGTTGTGTCGGCTCATGATAACCGTCTTTGTTTAGCTGACGGCAAGGAGCTTATTGACGGCATGTCTTCTTGGTGGTGTGCGTGTCATGGTTATAATCATCCTGTTTTGAATGAGGCGCTAAAAAGCCAAATTGACAAGATGAGCCATGTTATGTTTGGCGGAATTACCCATCAGCCGGCGATTGAACTTGGAAAGCGCTTGTTGGCAATGGCTCCGCCTTCGATGCACAATATTTTTTATGCTGATTCCGGCTCGGTTTCCGTTGAAGTTGCCATGAAGATGGCTATTCAAGCTGCGATTAGTAAGAGTGGTTCTCATCGAAAGACGAACTTTGCGACTATTCGTTCAGGGTATCATGGTGACACTTGGAATGCGATGAGTGTGTGTGATCCGGTGACAGGTATGCATGGCGCTTTTGGTGCAGCTCTACCGATTCGTTATTTTGTTCCCCAACCTATTTGTCGATTTGATGGCGAATGGAATCAAGATGACATTCGCCCGTTAGAAGTTCTGCTTGAGCAAAAACATGATGAGATTGCTGCGGTTATCCTCGAGCCGATTGTACAAGGTGCCGGCGGAATGTGGTTCTATCATCCCGAATATTTGCGTCAAGCTCGCAAATTGTGTGATGCTTATGACGTTTATCTTATATTTGATGAAATTGCTACCGGATTTTGGCGTACCGGACGTTGTTTTGCTTGGGAGCACGCCGGAGTTGAACCGGATATTATGTGTGTGGGAAAATGCTTGACCGGAGGCTACATGACGATGGCGGCGGTGCTCACGACTAAAGATATTGCTGATACGATTTCTAACGGTGAAGCCGGAGTAATGATGCATGGTCCTACTTTTATGGCTAACCCTTTGGCGTGTGCTGTAGCTTGTGCTTCGATTGATTTGCTTAACTCTCAGGATATGGCGACTAAGGTCAGTCGAATGGAGTGCGCAATGAAAGATTTGTTGATCCCGGCTAAATCTTTTGATTCTGTTTCTGATGTGAGAGTGTTAGGCTCAATTGGTGTGGTTGAAGTAAAAGAGCCGGTTAATGTCGGCGTGTTTCAGAAAGAGTGTGTCAAGCGTGGCATTTGGGTGAGACCTTTTGGTCGTAATGTTTACATTATGCCACCTTATGTAACATCTATGGAGGACCTTGAAACATTGTGTCACGAAATGTTGGAGATTGTTAATAATAATATTTTGTAAATCAGTCAGCTATAGAATAGTTGTATGGATTTTTCCGAATATCTTGAAAACCTGCATAGTGAAGGGAATTATCGTCAGATTCCTAGAATGTTGAACCGAGATGTAATTGATTTCTCTACGAATGACTATCTTGGATTAGGCTCTGACTCAGAACTTCAAGCTCGTTTCT
Source organism: uncultured Alistipes sp. (assembly GCA_964638475.1). Lineage (GTDB taxonomy): Bacteria > Bacteroidota > Bacteroidia > Bacteroidales > Muribaculaceae > UBA7173. Next base: position 40,580 of record CAZXAZ010000017.1, read on the forward strand.
TCTCTGATGCAACATCTTTAACGGTGCCGATGACTTCGTCGGCTTCTCGTTTGCTTGCCTCTCGGCAAATTGAGTACGACAATTTAGAAGTAGCGCTTAAGTTACTTTACTCAAAACGAAGGGGCGATGATACAGCTGCACTGTTGTTTAACTCTGGATATCATGCAAATTCCGGATTGATTCCTGCGATAGCTCGTAAAGATACATATATTTTAGCCGATAAACTTGTTCATGCGTCGATTATCGATGGCATTGTATTATCAAAAGCGCCTTTTACTCGTTTTCGCCATAATAATTACGGCCATTTATATGAGCTGTTAAAGAAATATTCACCTGATTATAAAAATATTCTTGTAATAGTTGAGAGTGTTTATTCAATGGATGGCGACAGGGCTGATATTGAGTCTCTACTTGGTCTACGGCGAGAGTTCCCGAATGTTTCATTGTATGTCGACGAGGCTCATGCTTTTGGGGTGCTTGGCCCTCATGGCTTAGGTCTTGTTGCGGAATCGTCTGCGCCTTGGGAGGTTGATTTCGTTATTGGAACGTTTGGAAAGGCTGGTGCTTCGATGGGTGCTTTTGCAATTACATCGTCACATACCCGTGATTATTTAATCAATACGGCTCGAAGTTTTATCTTTTCAACAGCTTTACCACCGATGCAGATTGCGTGGAGCCGATATACTCTCTCTAAAATTTTGTATGGTAACAAATTGCGTAAACAACTTTGCTCGCTTGCTGAGAAGTTACAACAAACTTTGACTCCGTTTTCTGTTATCCCTATTGAAGTGTCTCATATTCAACCTCTTATTATCGGTGATCCGAGAGAAGCTGTTGAATTATCTAATCGTTTGATGTTTTATGGTATCAAGTCTTTAGCGATTCGTAAGCCAACTGTGCCAGCCGGGACTGAGCGTTTGCGTTTCTCTTTATCTGCCGCGATGTCTGACAGCGATATAGAAATTCTTGATCGTGCTTTGCATGATTTGTTGCCCGTCGTTAATCCTCAATAAATTTTTCTAATAGTTTGCGATTCTTAATACTTTTATTTCCTTTGTTTCACATCCCTTCCTATGAATAAATTATTTCTAAGACATGACGGTAGCCATTCATTGATAATAATCTTCCTTGGGTGGGGATTTGAGCCTGAATCTTTGGCCGATCTTTATTCTCCTGATAGTAATATACTTATACTAAGTAATTATACCGGGTTATCCGGATCGGCTATTGATAGCGAGATTCGCGATTGTATTACAGGCGAGTGGAAGTGTTTTGAATCTGAATGTAGTGAAGTTGTTGTAATTGGGTGGTCGTTTGGTGTAAAAGTAGCATCATCATTTCTGCTTAATACCAAATTACCTACAACTTTATGTCTTGCAGTGAATGGAACGGAACATCATATTGATGATTCTCGAGGTATTCCTGAGGCTATTTTTAATGGCACATTGGTTGGGTTGAACGAACAGTCTTTCGAGAAGTTTAAATTAAGATGTGCCGGTTCAAATGAACGATTGAAAACTTTGGAGCGAGATGATAGATCTGCTTCAACGTTACGGTCAATAGATGATTTGCGCGCAGAACTGAGTTGGTTTGCTTCGTTGGCTCCATTCCCGCCAGAAGGCCATTTCCCTATTTGGGATAAGGTTATTGTCGGCATGAAAGACCGAATATTCCCTCCGCAGAATCAAATTGCATCATGGCAAGGCTATGATGTTTTTAGGGTTGAAGAGATGGCGCATATCCCGGATTTTCAGCGACTAATAGACTCTTTTATTGTTAACAAAAGTAAGGTGGGAAACAAGTTTACCACGGCTGGTGTCTCTTATTCCGAGCATGCTATTTCTCAAAGGAATACGGCAACTAAATTATATGAACTATTCAATGATGTTTTTGATAGATCATCGTTAAAAAAAGTAAGTGCTTATCGAGAATCTGATTTGTCGATCTTAGAATTGGGCTTTGGTGATGGAATGTTTACAGATTGCTATTTTAGTTCTTTTGTAAATCATTCCTCACTGATCACGTTGTCTGATATTTGCCAATCTCAAGTTTCTGTGATCGACAAATATGCGTCACATCATAATGTTGAGTTTGTATATGAAGACGCCGAATCTATTGCCTTTTTAAGGAAGCATGTTGCCGAAAATTCGCGTGATATTATCTTTTCATCGTCGATGTTTCAGTGGCTTAATTCTCCTCGAAATATGATGAATCGGTGTGCTGTGGCTCTAAAGAAAAAGGGCATTATGGCGTTATCATATTATGGTGCAGGGACATTCAATGAAATTCAAGAAACCATCGGTGTGGGACTTAAGTATCCTTCTGTAAATTGGATACTAAAAATTGCCCGAGAGAGTGGACTTTCAATAGAAATTTGTGATGTTGAAACCAAAACGATGTTCTTCAACTCCCCCATCGAAGCTTTGCGCCATGTTAAGTTGACTGGTGTAAATGCTTTAAATGACACATCGTCGCATCTTCAAACGAAATTGTTGCTAAACAACTGGCCATTAGACGAAAATGGTAAGGCGAAATTGACGTTTTGCCCGGTTTATATTATTCTTTCTAAGGATTAATTAGTATTACTTTGTCGCTTATGAAATATTTTGTATCCGGAATTCATACAGATGCCGGTAAGTCATATTGTACTGGGTGGTTTGCTCGAAAATTGATTGAGCAAGGTAAATCAGTTATTACTCAAAAGTTTATTCAGACCGGCAATGTTGGTGTATCCGAGGATATAGCTGTTCATAGGAAGATTATGCAGACCGGACTTTTTCTGGAGGATACAACTCCCCTATCTATTCCATACAATGCAGATAATAATATTGGAAATATTACTGCACCTTTGATCTTCACACATCCTTGCTCACCTCATTTAGCGGCAAAACTTGACAATAGAAATATTGATATTTCTGTTATTGATTCTGCTGCCGATATCTTGAATCATCGATACGATATTGTCTTAATCGAAGGTGCCGGTGGTTTGATGGTGCCTATCAATGATGAATTCTTGACAATTGACTATGTCTCTTCGCGACAATTACCTCTCATTATGGTTGTAAATTCGTCGCTGGGCTCGATTAATCATGCATTATTATCTTTTGAAGCCATAAAGAATCGTTGCATTCAAATGCCGATTGTTTTGTTTAATCATTATTTTGACACAGACCCTCTTATTGCTGAAGATACGTTTAATTTTATCAAACGTTATCTGTCTCGTAATTTTGCTCAAACACAATTATTAGAAGTTCCATCGATAAAGAGTTAATTTATTGTTATTTACATAAATGTTATAAATGATAAATTGGTTGTAAATGGCAATTTTGTTGCAGAATGGGGGAATAGGAAAAATGACAAATTTCTACATAATTAGTAAAAAATAGTCCCAAAAATTTTGTGGGATGAAATATTTTGAGTTATTTTGCCAGCAAATAATTCAAAAAGCTATACTATTCATCAATTATTATTCTTTATTGTATGAAGAAATCTTTACTTTTAAGTCTTAGTGGTCTTGCCACTTTGTCTGCGTTAGCTTACACAGGTGCTGGTGTTTATACTGATGCTTCTTTTCAGTTCGTTTCTCCTAATGGTCAGTATCTTGTCGGTGACTATTTCGGAAATCTTACAATCTATGATCGCTCAAAGGATGCTCCTCTTTATTTAGAGATGGATGAAGATACTGAGTATGTTACTGGTTTAGGTAATCGCGTGAGTGATACGGGTGTTATTCTCTGTGCTACAAGTCTTACACCAGAAAAGCCGACATACTACTATAATGGAGAGTGGTATGAGCTAACCGCGCCTGAAGATGGCTGGTCTGGAGCTTTTCTTCATGGCATTACTCCTGATGCAACTCGTATTGTCGGTTGTGTTGATGCTTCCGGTTTGGGAGATGATTATCCGATGTTTCAAACTCCTGCGTATTGGGATTTGCAAGAGAATGGTGAGTATGGTGAATACCAAATACTCCCTTTCCCAAAATCTGATTTGCTCGGTGGAACGCCTCAGTATGTAACAGCAACATACGTTAGTGATAATGGTAAGGTTGTTGCCGGTCAGATTGTTGATTCATCAGGTTGGTTCTGTCAGCCTATAGTTTATACTCAAACCGAAGATGGTTCTTGGAGCTACAACCTTCCGCTTGAGCAATACTTTAACACGTCAGATATGCCCGATCCTGACGATTCTGATGCCTACTATGAGTTCTTAGAATCTCTTCCCTTTTTCGGAATGAATGATATTCGTATGTCTCCGAATGGAAAGTATATTACTACAAACATGGAATATGTTGTTTCTCGTTTCAATATCATTTATACTCCTACGATTATCAATCTTGAAACAGGAGATTTCGAAACTGTTGCGGCAGATAATGAAGATTGTGGTTTAATTGCTACTCAAGTCTTTGATGATGGTTCAATTCTTGCGTTCAATACTTTGTTATCTTCAATTTCTACAGGTTATTATTATAAGGATGAGCAATTGATTCCAATCTATGATTATATTTGTAATGCAGATCCTGAAGCTAAAGCTTGGGCAGAAGAAAATCTAAAGCATGAGAAATTGGTATTTGATTCAGATCTTGATGAAGACGTTCCGGTTTCTTTAGCATGCACTGGTTTGCCTGTAGCGTCTGCTGATATGTCTGTCATTGCTCTCACTGCAAATAGCGAGTACTGGACAGAGACAAGAACTCAATACGGATATGTTATTGATTTGTCTGAGCAAAGTGGCGTAGAAGCTGTCGCTGTAAGCGAATCTGCTATTACTTTTGATACAAATGGAGCACTTATCCTTAGTGAAGATGTAACTGGCGTTCAGATTTACGATCTCTCAGGTCGTCTTGTCGCTATTGACAGCGATGCTGCCTCTGCCCTTTCTTCTGGCTTATATATCGTAAATGCTGTTTATGTAGATGGGTCAGTTGCTACAGCAAAGGTTTGTAAATAATTTTTGATTTACCCATATTAAGCAAGAGCTCTTGTTATAAGGGCTCTTGTTTTTAATTCTTTTATTAGTATGAAGAGAATATTCTTATCTGCCCTATCCTTAGCAATGTCTGTTGGTTTATGGGCTGGAGATTTGATATCACTTGATTACAGCCCTGCCGATAGTTATTCCCTTGCAGTTGCAATGGAAAACCAAACACAAGGTCAAGGCTTTGCTCAAGCATTTCAATTGCCCTTAAATATTACGGAGACTTTTGACGGATGCAAAATTACGTCGTTTAATTTCTATGCACCTAGTCATGAAAAGCAACATATCAATCGTATTCATGACTATACGATCTTTATAACTGAGGATCTGAGAGGTGAACCTTTTTATACTCAGGAGTTTACTACGACATCGGATACTCAGTATGCCAGATTGAAAGTTAAACTAGATACTCCCTACAAAATTGAATCCGGCAAGAGTGTCTATTTTGGTATGAAGTATAAACTTGAAAGTAAATATGATCAGTCGTTTGTTGTTGACGGTCAGAAACATGACAACGAATTTTCGGCTGGTTGGATTGGGATTTTGCAGGATGATGGAACTTATTTTTGGGATAATTATACCGATAGGTTTACATTCCTTTGTTTGGGCGTATCTATTCAAGGAACAAATATGCCTACTGATCAAGTGTCTGTTGAAGCACTGACAACTCAGTCGGTTATCACTCCCGGTCAGCCTCTTTCCTTCAAATTGTTGTTCCGCAATACGGGTGCTACTCCTGTCAAAACGATTAAAACTGAGTATACTATAGGCGATAATGATCCGATTTCCGAAGTTTACGATTTTGGTAAGAAGTCTATTGCTTATAATAAGTCCGGAATTTTGACGTTCTCAGGGTTTACTTATGATAAGCCGTCAGATGAGCCTGTTACTATTCATGCTAAGGTAACTTATATTAATGATGTCGCTAATGTAGGTCAGCCTGATAGCGGTACTACCTCATTCTATTGTTTGAATTCTGGTGTTGGGTATGATAAACAAGTCGTTATTGAAGAAATTACCGGCACTTGGTGTCAGTGGTGTCCAGGTGGTATTATAACGATGGAGCGTATTCGAGAAGAGTATCCTAATGGCGGTATTATTCCTGTGTGTGTTCATTTCCAAGACGAAATGTCACAAGCTAGTTGGGCTGATATTGCTACGATGTCTAATGGTGCAGCTCCGTATGCTTTCTATAATCGCTATAGTGGAGGTAGCCCTATTGAGTATTCCAGTGTAATTGATGCTTGTGATGCACTTTTGGCCGTTCCGGCTATTGGCAAGGTTGGCGTAGCTGCTGCTTTTGATAATAATGCACATAAAGTGAATATTACTGCAACAACTGAATTCGCTATTAGCTTTTCAGATCCTGATCGTTTCCGTCTGTCGTTCGCAATTACTCAAGACAATGTTGGCCCATACACTCAATTAAACGGCTATTCGGGCAATTCTCAAGACTATGCCGGTTGGGAGAAGTTACCTTTTGAGGTCGACACTTATTTTAATGATGTTGCGTTGATTCTTGACTCAAAAGATGGTATTAGGAATAGTATTCCCAACGAAGTTGAGGCTGGTAAAGAATACACTTATAGTCGTACAGTTGATATTCCTGTAAATGTACCGATGGATCAGCTTAATGTTGTTGCTTATCTAATTGACACGAATACAGGTATTATAGAGAATGCTGCAACCCAAAAGTCACAGGCTCAATCTGTATTTGATTTGCCTTCTGCTGATTCTGTAAACATTGCCCCAATTGAATATTATACAATTCAAGGTATTAGAGTTAACAATCCTCAAAACGGAATATTTATTCGCCGTCAAGGAAGTACTATTACCAAAGTGAAGTTCTAAACTTAAACAACGTCTCGGCGCTCTAATCGCTGAGACGTTGTTTAATTATTTCTTTATTTACGATTATTTACTCACAGAGAGGACTATTAGATTTCTTCAATTAATAATATTTCTTATCTCTATTGTCATTCCCCATTATGCCCACCGTAATATAATCTTCTCTTAAGGTTCAATAATAAGAGTATATTCATCTTTAAATTTGATTATACATATCCGATTTAAATGGCATTTTAAGCAGGTGAAAAAGATTTAACTTTGCCGAAAATTTTGCCAATTCAAAAATTAAATCTACCTTTGCAGTCGGAAAAAGTAAACCTGATTTTTTACTGAATACCGACCTATCTCTCTACATAAATATTCTCATTTTGGAGTGATGCTCGAGTGGCTGAAGAGGCACGCCTGGAAAGCGTGTAAACGTCA
>CAZXAZ010000018.1:0-42115 GCA_964638475.1 uncultured Alistipes sp.
GAGCACAACCTTGCCAAGGTTGGGGTCGCGGGTTCGAATCCCGTTTTTCGCTCCAACTTTTTACTCCTAAGAATCTCGGGTAACAAAGTCACAAAAGGTTTATAATTGTCCGGATGGCGGAATTGGTAGACGCGCTACTTTGAGGGGGTAGTGATCATTGGATCGTGTGAGTTCGAGTCTCATTTCGGACACTTTGAAAACCGAGTAACATTCTTGTTACTCGGTTTTTTCTTTTAGTACTTCAATCTAAAAAAAGAAAAACAGTTTTAAGTTATTAACTACTACCATCATTACCGCCGGCTCTATAATCTGAACATCTGCTCGCAATCCCCATTTACCTCTATGGGAATTTATTCCCGATGGTGGCCCCTACGTATTTGAAGGCCATGATAGCTATGTAAAAATTAGTTGCGCTGAATTCACAAGCGAAGGATTCGAGACAGAAGAGCTCAATCTACTTTCACTCACTCCAGCTGGCATCGCTTGCTATTTCCCCACACAACGCCGGCATATCAAGAATACCCATTCGTCCGCTATGCCGGTTCACATATTGGCATTAACCGTGCAAAGCGGAACGGACAAGGCAACCCACACTATTTGAAGTCCCCTCAAAAAGTTGGACGAGTTATTAACTATCCGATTTGAATAAGAGTTCGGTATTACACCGGACTCTTTTTTTTTATTATACGACTACTAACCATCACCCATTTGCGCAAAGACAAACAGAATCACATTAAACATACAACAATATCAAACACTGATATAACGGACGATTAAACACCTAACCGCCCCAACCGCAACGGGAAACTAAATTTCACAAAACTTCTACTTATCTTTCTTTCGTTGTTCCGACTCATCCAAAACCGGAGTAAACCAAGCCGGCATACCAACAACGAGGCGATATAGATTACATCCAATATAATTTCCGACAACAGTTGGGAGATAAGCGACTAACAAACTCCAACCATGAGCAAAAATAAAGTCGCGACTACATGAAGCATAATAATATGAGTCGGCAACACAGTGAGGGAAACCACATATAATAAACGCCGGGACACCAAACAATAATGGCAACCAATTATTTTTCATGCCGGCACCTCTTACTGCGGCAGTCATAATAAAGCCACAGGGTATCGACAGCAAGCCACACATCAATGGACCTTTAGCAAGGCGCATCGATATTATCGCCTCTGAAGCTTCGGCAATCTCACGCGTAGAAGTCAACGCCGATATCAAAAAACAACCGATAATATTCAACAATAACATTAACCCGAGCAATCCATATTCATTTAGCCGCCTACCAAATACATGTTGCGCTTGACCCGTATACAGCGGAAGTTTCATCATAACAACTACTATTAGTCCAAAAGCAAACATTACAGCCCCGAGGACTCCACTTACTTTTAAATAAATAGTAGCAGCAACTCCGATAGCACATCCTGCCATCAACGCTCCGGCAACAAACTTAACCACTTTCTCCATAAATAAAAGACAGCTCTCTATTGGTGATTTATATTGGTTTGATTGACGCAAATTTACAGTTTTTTTTGTAGATTTGCACAACACCTACCTTCATTCATCATGAAAACTACAAATATCATTACTCACTGCATTGTGTCCGTAGCGCTATTCTTCGGATTTTCTCTTTCAGTAGAAGCAAAAAAGCCACACACTCTTTGGCTCGGAGCTGACATCAGCGGTACAACCCATGACGAAGCTCGCGGTGTCTACTCAACAGACACTCTGGGCAATATCACAGAAAACACCCGTCTTATGAAAGACTACGCAATGAACGCCATCAGACTTCGTGTGTGGGTCAACCCGAGAGGCGGTTGGAGCGCTAAAGAAGATGTCTTAAATATGGCTAAACGAGCTAACAAATTAGGAATGGAGATAATGATTGATTTCCACTATTCCGACTGGTGGGCTGACCCTGAAAAACAAAACATTCCGGCTGCATGGAAAAATTATAATCTTGAAGAGTTGAAAGCCGCTCTTGCCGACCATACGACATCTACTTTACAATACCTCAAAGATAATGGAATAGATGTCAAATGGGTGCAAGTAGGTAATGAAACAAGAAATGGATTTCTTTGGCCAATCGGACAAATTGATATCAACGACATGTCAAATATAGCCAACTATGCATCTCTAACAACAGCCGGATACGACGCCGTCAAATCTATTTACCCACATGCCAAGGTAATCGTACATCTCGACAACGGCTTCGACAACAAGGCCTTCGAAACTATTTTCGATGGGTTAAAAGCCCATGGAGGGAAATGGGATATCATCGGCATGAGCGTCTATCCTTATTGGGCAATAAAATACGACCACGAACCCGACGCAGCCTCTACCCTTCGCGACGCAATCGCTAACATTCGAAAACTAAATGCTCGTTATGGTTGCGAAATAATGATTGTAGAAACAGGCGTCGACTCATCAAAACCCGACGAAGGACTCGAATTTATGAATTCACTATTTGATGCAGTCATAAACGACGCAAACGGAGCTTGCACCGGCGTATTTTACTGGGCACCTGAATCATTCCAAACCGAATGCCCTGACGGCTCTCGCGAAGGCTATGCACTTGGAGCCTTCCAAAATCGTCGTCCGACCAAAATTCTAAACTCATATCTGCGAGCCGCTCAGCTTATGAGTAAGTAATAGATCTTCCAAAAAATAATGTGCCCGCGAGGTAAGGTGAGTACCACGAGCCAAGTTATTACAACATTGTTCTTTAACTTCTCCTTCAGAAGTAGAAATTTTATAAAAACTCCTTCGAGAAATATTTGTCTCGGAGGATTTTTTTTTGTAACTTTGCGGCGGTTTTTCGCGTAGTGGCGAATACGCTGCTGTGTGAAAGCCTTGCCGAAAGGCAAAATCCCCGTGTGATGGGAAATTATTTGTATAATTTTGAGTAACACAAAATCTCATTAAAATGAAAACTTACGAATTGAAGGCAACTCCCCGCGTGGAGTTGGGCAAGAAAGCTGCTAAAGCTTTCCGTGCAGAAGGCAAAATCCCCGCTGTTCTCAATGGCGGCGAAATCGTTGAACTCCCCTACAACGGTAGCCTCAAAGAGGGCGAAAAGCTCATCGAAATCGAAAACGGTCGTGGTATTATTACTACCGACCTCGTTTTGACTAACGACGCTGTTCGCAAACTCATCTACACTCCCGAAATCTACGCTATCGAGCTTGACATCAACGGCGAAAAGAAACATGCAGTTCTTCGCGAAGTGCAGTTCCACCCCGTTAAAGACAACATCCTTCACATCGACCTTCTCGAAGTTAAGGCAGACAAACCCGTTGTTATGTCTGTTCCTGTTAAACTCGAAGGTCACGCAGCCGGTGTTAAGGCCGGTGGTAAGTTGACCCTCTCAATGAAGAAAATCAAAGTACGTGCTCCCTACACCGAAATCCCCGAACGTCTCGTTATCAACGTTGACAACCTCGGTCTCGGTAAGACCCTCCAAGTTGGCGAGCTCCACTTTGAAGGTCTCGAAATGGTCACTCCGAAGGAAGCCGTTGTTTGCGCTGTACAGTTGACTCGCGCCGCTCGTGGTGCAGCAGCCGCAGAAGCAGCCGCAGCAGCTAAGAAGTAAGCCTTCGCTAAAAACCTATCGAGAGGATGCCCATACCGATGCTATACGCATCGGCAGGCATCCTCTCTGATTTTAAAGTAACAATAAATGAAATATTTGATAGTCGGCCTTGGTAATATCGGACCGGAATATGTTGGCACTCGCCATAACATCGGGTTCCGAATCGCAGACGCCCTCGCCGAAAGCCTCAACCTCAGTTTCTCAACCGAACGTTATGGCGATATCGCTCGCGGTCGGTTAAAAAACAAACAAGTCGTCATTCTAAAACCATCTACATTTATGAATCTTTCCGGCAACGCTGTCCGCTACTGGAAAGATAAAGAGAAAATAGAAAACGACCATATCCTCGTGTTGGTTGACGACATAGCTTTACCATTCGGCGCAATACGCATCAAGCCATCAGGCAGTGACGCCGGCCACAACGGATTGAAGAACATCGCCCAAATGCTCTCCTCGCAAGCCTATCCGCGCCTTCGCTTCGGAGTCGGTAACGACTTTCCTCGCGGATGCCAAATAGATTACGTACTCGGGCAATTCACCATTGACCAACGTCAACAACTCCCCGTCAGAGTTGATATCGCAATCGACGCAATCAAGACCTACGTTTTGGCCGGACTACAAACCGCCATGTGTGATTTCAACAACAAATAAACTACGATGAAAAGCGAAGTCAGAATCGACAAATGGCTGTGGGCAATGAGAATATTCAAGACCCGAACCGTCGCTACCGACTCTTGTAAAAAAGGGAGAGTCGCAATATCGACGCCAAACGGAGAAATCATTGCAAAACCATCGCGAATGATACATGTTGGCGACGTAATCATGGTTAAGAAACCACCGGTAACATATTCATTCAAAGTGCTCGCGCTTACAGAGAATCGCCTTGGCGCAAAACTCGTTGCTGACTACATGGAGAATATCACTCCGAAAGAGCAATACGACTTGCTCGACGTTATTCGCATCTCCGGATTCATCGACCGTCGCAAAGGGCTCGGCCGCCCGACAAAACGAGAGGGTCGCGAACTAGCACGATTCACAGATGATATTTATACCGGCCCATCGATGCAGTCTTGGCAGTCTGAAGATGGCTGGGACTTAGATTTCGACGAAGATGATTTTGAAGACTGAGTAATTTGAGGATAAACCAATATGGAAGTAATCTACGAGGATAACCACCTTATAGTGGTCAACAAAGCGCCTGGTGAAATCGTTCAAGGAGATAAGACCGGAGACGAACCATTAGTCGAAACCGTCAAACAATGGATTAAAGAGAAATACGCCAAACCTGGCAATGTCTTTTGCGGAGTCGTTCATCGCCTCGATCGTCCGGTTGGTGGACTTGTCGTTTTTGCCAAAACGTCAAAAGCACTCACCCGTCTTAACGAAATGTTTCGCGATGGAAATGTCCACAAAACATATTGGGCATTGTCGCGCAATCTTCCTAAATCTCCTGAAGGCGAACTCAAAGGCTACATCAAAACGATTGAGAAGACTAACAAATCGCTTTACTCACTCTCTCCAAAAGAGGGCTATAAAGAGGCACGACTTCGCTATCGTTTGCTCGGTTCAATGGATCGATATCATCTAATTGAAGTAGAACTGCTGACCGGACGTAAACACCAGATTCGTGTGCAGTTATCATCAATCGGTTGCACAATTAAGGGCGACCTCAAATATGGCGACAAGCGCTCAAATCCAGATGGCTCGATTTCTCTCTTAGCTCGCCACATTGAATTTATCCATCCTGTCAGCAAAGAGAAAATCTCACTTACCGCTCCCCTTCCCGATGATCCGCTGTGGCAAGCTGCCGGAGAAGTAGCCCAATAATTCAAACAATAATCGGCATTTCCGCTACAGAAAAGCTATTTCTCAACACTCAACCAATAAAAAAGTCGCAGAAATAATGAATAAAGAAGACCTCAAGATAGTATTTCTCGGAACCCCGGAATTCGCAGTCGAGAGCCTCGATCTGCTCGTCAAAGATGGGTTTAACATTGTTGGTGTTGTCACAATGCCCGACAAGCCTGCCGGACGCGGTCACCGCATGTATGAGTCACCAGTGAAACTCTACGCGAAAGAGCATGGATTAAAAATAATGCAACCCGTCAAACTCAAAGACCCGGACTTTGTCGAAGAATTGCGATCGCTCAACGCCGACCTTTTTATCGTCATCGCATTCAGAATGTTGCCTGAAATTGTTTGGACAATGCCTCGATTGGGGACATTCAATCTCCATGCATCACTATTGCCCCGCTATCGCGGAGCGGCACCAATCAACTGGGCTGTTATCAACGGTGATACAGAAACCGGAGTAACAACTTTCTTCCTTAAGCATGAAATCGATACAGGCGATATTATCTCTCAAGAGAAGATTGAAATCAAACCGGAAGATAATGTCGGCAACATCCACGATCGTCTTATGTCACTAGGCGCTAAATTAACTCTCGACACTGTTAACCATATCATTGCCGGAGATCTAACTACGACACCCCAAGAGTCGCTCCTCACCGACGGAGAAGAACCAACACCGGCGCCCAAAATTTTTAAAGAAACTTGTAGAATCGACTGGAGCAAACCAGCCGTCAATGTCCATAATCTAGTGCGCGGATTATCTCCCTATCCTTGCGCTTGGACAGAACTGCGCAACGCAACAGAGCCTGACACAACGCTTTACAATGTAAAAGTTTTGGAAACAAAACTTATCCCGGAAAGCTCGGCTGAGGGCCTCACTCCCGGGACGATTATCAATAACGGTCGCTCACTCACCGCTGTCTGTGGCGACGGGTTAATTGAAATTATCCGCCTTCAACCTGCCGGTAAGAAGCCTATGACCGCTTCGGAATTTCTACGTGGCGCGCGTCTTCCTGAATCAACTATTCTTGTCTGACTCTGCTCTCGAGAAGAACGCACGCAAATCGTCATTATGAGGGTGACGAGAAGGCTGGATAAGCAATCTCAATGATGTCGAATAATTGAAATAAGCCCATATCCAGTTAACTAATACGGTAATCTTATTTCTCATTCCGAGAATTGAAATAAGATGAATAAACATCCATACCATCCAAGCTGAAAAGCCATGGAAGTGTAAATGTTTCAAATCTACAACGGCTCGATTGCGACCAATTGTCGCCATTGAGCCTTTGTCATTATAGTCAAATGACTTGATTTTGTCAACATGTCCTTTTGCTGTTGCATTTAGATTTCTAGCGACAAGACGACCTTGCTGTATCGCAACCTGAGCCAACTGAGGATGCCCGGCGGGGAAAGCCTTATCGCCATCCATTAGTGCAATATCGCCCAACGCATAGACATCACTCAACCCCTCTACTTGACAAAAAGCATCGGTTTTAAGGCGACCTCCACGACCAATAAATGGCGTCTCTACAGAGCCTTCTTTTTCAGCAACAACCCATTTAAACGGAGTCGCCGTCACTCCGGCTGTCCAAATAACCATCGACGCATCGAGCGAACTGCCGTCTGCCAAATGAACAACATTATGCTCTGGCAAATACTCTTTCATATTTACTCCAAGACGCACATTCACCATCAACGACTCTAACGATTTACGAGCTGCAATTGATGATTTCTCTGACATTGTGCGCAATAATCTATCTGAACCCTCTACGATTGTAATCGACATATCATCTTGAGAAATTCGAGGATACTCGCGAGGCAAAACATAACGTTTCATTTCTCCGATAGCACCTGCAATTTCCATGCCGGTAGGTCCACCTCCGATTACGACAAAACTCAACAACCTTCGTTTTTCTTCAGGCGTAGGCGCTAACGAAGCGCGCTCTAGTAGCGCTAAAATATCATTTCGACAACGCAACGCCTCTGCCGTAGACTTAATCGTATAGACGCTATCTTTCAACTGATTCATATTGAAGAAATTATTCGTTGTGCCGGCAGCTACTACCAAGATATCATACGGTATCTCCTCTAATGGCGTACGAACAATCTTACGGACTGTGTCAATACATTCAACATTGCCCATATTAAAAAACACACGCGAGCCATGACGCTTGCGTAACTCACGTCGCAGAGGGAAACAGATGCTGGCAGGATCTAGACCCGACGAAGCAACTTGATAAAACAATGGCGGAAAACAGTGATAATTATTGCGATCAACCAATGTTACATCGAAACTGTCAGTATCAATATGTTTCACGAAATTCAACCCCGCAAAACCGCCACCGACAACTACAATCCTCTGTTTTTGTTTCATATAGAATTACGTCTACAAGTTGTTGGAAATATATATTACAAATATACAACATGTTTATGAAATAACACCTCTAAACGCTACCGAAATTGCAATCTTTGCAATATCTTAACAACTATAGCCCGCTCTATTCGTTTATTACGATAGTTTCCCCGAACATATCCGTAACAGTCTTGACGATTAACCTGTTTTCAGAAAAAATTCGTAACTTTGCAATAATAGTAACTAAGCCCTATCTATGCTCAAATTCCTAGGCAACATAATACAACTCATTTTTTCACCACAACAAGGATGGGAAGACCTTGAGGAAAACGACTATCGTAGCGATGGCAGACGTGGAGAGATTGACATCCGCAATCTCTACACTCGTTGTTTTCTGCCTCTGATTACCTTCTGCTCCTTAACTTCATTAATAGGCATAATTTATGACGGCGGGCCTGATTTTCTACGCGCCCTTCAGATAGCTATCATCGAGTTTTTCTCTCTCTTTCTCTCTTACCATCTAGCTGTTTACATCTTCTCTTGGGTTATGCCCCTTATCGTTACAAAAGAGCAATCAGACCAACGACGCGATGCTATAATGGTTTTATATTGCATCTCAATCATAGCCCTCATCTTTATGTTGAGTAACGTTATTAAAGTCAATATTGCTCTCCTCCACTTCCTCCCCTTTTATGTTCTTTTTATAATTTGGAAAGGAGCAAACTTTACCGGAGTCCCACAACAAAACATCGGCCCGTTTATGTTAATGGCTACCGCATCAGTGCTCGGCTCTGTCTATGGCCTTAATTACCTCTTTAACATCCTCATCTAATCTCTCCTTAAACTCAATATGAAATTCAAGGAAGTCAACATAAAAAATCGCAGGGCGACATTTGATTATGCCATTGGCGACACATTCACTGCCGGAATCGTACTGACCGGCACTGAAATCAAATCAATTCGCTTGGGAAAAGCTTCTCTTGTCGACACATTCTGTTATGTCAATAACGGAGAAGTTTGGATTAAAAACATGTATATTGCTGAATATTTTTACGGCACATATAATAACCACACCGAGCGGCGTGATCGAAAACTATTGCTAAACAAAAAAGAAATTCGTCAACTCGAAAAAAATGGGAAAGAGTCGGGTTTCACCATCGTCCCCCTACGTCTGTTTATCAACGATCGCGGTTATGCAAAGCTCGTAATCGGCATCGGACGAGGTAAAAAAGAATACGACAAACGACAATCTATAAAGGAACGCGAAGACGCGCGCTCTATGGCTCGCTTTTTCCAAAAATAATCGTTAGCAACGACGATAACTGTTTCTAAGCCTCGACATACTTAGCTTCGCAATGGAATTTTCAAAGGAATATCTCGAATTTGTAAAAGCCCACGCCTCGGAAGACCCCGTAAAACTTCGTTTACGCTTCCATGGCGATGATCGACGTTGGATTCCTTTGGCTATTAACAACATTGCAATTCTACGCAAAAGCCGTAAATTCAAGCTAAACGACGAAATAGACTTGACGCCTCGAGTTATCCCACTAGAAGTGTCCGCACAGCAAGCGACTTCTGCGCCCGTTTCGTTGCTTCATGCTAATCTAGTCAAAGATGCGACTCTGATTCTCGACATGACTTTCGGTCTCGGAATGGACTCACGCTTAATTGCCGTAGACATGCAAAAAAAGATTCTCGGATTCGACCTCAAAGAAGAACTCGTTGCAGCAGCAAAAGTGAATTTCGAGGACTTTCCGAATGTTGAAGTCTATGAGGGCGATTCTGTCAAATTTTTACAAGAATATGTCGGTAAAGAATTCGATCTCATCATCATTGATCCGGCCCGCAGAGGGAAAGATGGTGAACGCCTTTACAACCTACATGATTGCCAACCCGACCTAATCGAAATCCTCCCATTGATAATGAAAAATACGCGACAATTAATGGCTAAATTGTCGCCGATGCTTGATGTTACCCAAACGCTCAGAGACTTGCCCGGATTGCGCGAACTTCACATCGTTGAGGAGGGAAACGAATGTAAAGAATTGCTTGCAATAGTTGACAGAGATTCAGCAACCGATGAGCCTCTCATTATCATTGACCGAATTTCTAAAGGAGGATTGACAACATTCATGTTCAAACAATCTGAAGAGAAATTATGTAACACCTCCACATCTACACTTAATCGTCACCCTCAACCGGGCGATTATCTGTTAGAACCGTCAGCCGCTACGATGAAGGCAGCGCCATTCAATCTACTCGCATCTCGCTTTAACGCAATACCTCTCCATCGAAACACCCATCTTTACCTGCTTCCGACAATATCTACCGAATCTATTCCGACAGAATTCCCCGGCACAATCTATAAAATCGAGCAAGCCATGCCTCTAACATCGTCAAATCTAAAACAACTTGCCAAGTCGCTTAATCAAGCAGATATAGCAGTGCGCAATGTAAAAGGATTTACTCCGGATACACTGCGCAAACGACTTAAATTAAAGCCCGGGGGCGATTTAAAACTTTATGCTGCCACTTTATCAACAACAACTGACGGAGAAATTCCGTTCTTACTTTTAGTGAGTCCAGCGAGCAAGTGACGCCAATGTTAAAACGTAATCCATTTTAGCGGTATTATATTCTCGAGCTGCCTCAACAAAATAATTAATTTCCTGAAGATACTCCAGCAACGAAATCTCACCACCATCTAGAGCAAGTTTTAATAAACGAGTATTGTTCGTATTCTCTATTGCCGGACCGAGTTTCGCTAGTCTTCTTTTAAGAATCGAAGCTTTAGCATAGTCAGCATTTGCTTCTGCAAGCATCTCGTTTTTCTTCAACTCATTATCGAGATTTATTGCCATCTTTTCAGCCGCTGCCGCTGATATAACCGAATTTCGAGAATAAACCGGGAGAGTTAATCCTGCCGATATGCCATTTAAATGGTAACCATCTTCCCACCCATGAACATAACCAAGAGTCAACTGAGGGAAACGAGACTTTGAAGCAAGATTATATTTTGCTGATGCAACTACCGCTTCAGCTTCCAGCACTCTAAATTGAGGTGAAGTCTTCACTATTGCTGACATATCATTTTCTGCGTCAGTCAAGACTTTTTCATCCATCACCAAAATAGATAGCGGATAATCAATCAAATTTTCAAGTTGATTGGCAGACAAACGCCCCTCTGATAGAGCCATAATTTCAGCTATCTTCGCCTTTAGTATCGCCTCTGCTTCATCATTGGCTGACGAAACTCGAGCATGCTCAATTCTAATCTTATTCAAATCAAGAATTGTCACCTCTCCTCTCTCCCAGGCTCGATTGTACGCCACTTCTAGCGAATCGATATACTCATGAATATCGCTCAACAACTTTAAATCACGACGCGCACCAATCAGCTCAATGATCTTCTTCTCCGCGTCGAAGCGAGCAGCCGCAGCAGCAGCCAATTGAGAATAGACCTTCAACGAATCTATCGCCTTAACCACTTTACGCGAAGCTGCCATCTTACGGAAATCAGGGAGCGTCTGACTGATACTTGCCGACCACTCATTAGTTTCTGTTGACCGCGAAGGCCAAAGATATTCAAATTCAACTTCAGGGTCTTCCGGAGTAACTTCGGCCTTAATCGAGGCTTGTTCCGCCGATAAACGGGCAACATCTGCCTTTCCCGGGAGTAATGCAGAAGCGAGATTGTGCGTTACCATTGAGAAATCAGCATCTTCGGCAAACAGCATTAAGCTACTACCCAATAGGAAAGTAATACAACCTAAGCGCTTCATTAATTGTCGCATCACATTATTTAATAACGCCACTTTTCCGAGGCTTATAGATTCAGTCTGAAAGTTCATCAGTTATCAAGTTGTTCGTTTGATGTGCAAAATTTTTCTTTTTGCGATTGATATAATTATACAAAATCGGTACTACATAGACATTCAATGCGGTCGATGAAATCAAGCCTCCAAGAATAACAATTGCTAACGGACTTTGTATTTCGTTACCGGGCTGATCGCCTCGAAATGCAAGCGGAATCAAAGCAAGAGCAGATGTCAAAGCCGTCATCACAATAGGCGTCAAACGGTCGGCAGAGCCAATCGAAATTCGTTCCTCAAGCCCAATACCATCATCTCGCAAATGATTATAACGCGAAATCAACAACATTCCGTTACGCGTCGAAATTCCCAAAAGCGAAATAAAACCAATAATCGCAGGGATATTAAGCTCGCCGCCGGTAAAGACAAGTATCATTACTCCGCCAATCATTGCCAACGGCATATTGATCAATATCACAAGAGATTCGCGTATGTCGCGAAATTCCCAATACAACAGCATCAGAATAATAGCCAACGCTAGCAGTGATGTCAAAGCAAGCGTTCGTGAGGCTGCCGCTTCGCTTTCAAACTGACCGCTATATCTAATATGATAACCTGATGGCAAGTCTACAGATTCAGCTACTTTACTACTAATCTCATTAACCACGCCTCGAAGATCTCGTCCGTCGACATTGGCAGAAACGACAAGACGACGACTTGCATTCTCGCGGTTTATCGTATTCGGTCCGGTAACAGACTTTATATCTGCCAAACTTCCCAAAGGCACTTTCCCTAAACGGGTATCTACAGGTAACTGCTTTAGCCCGTCAATCGACAAATCAGACGGAGTTTCAAAACGAACTGTCATATCTGCTGGATATCCATCTTCATACACCTGCGAGACTTCCTTGCCAGCCGCCGCTTCGCTTTCAAACTGACCGCTATATCTAATATGATAACCTGATGGCAAGTCTACAGATTCAGCTACTTTACTACTAATCTCATTAACCACGCCTCGAAGATCTCGTCCGTCGACATTGGCAGAAACGACAAGACGACGACTTGCATTCTCGCGGTTTATCGTATTCGGTCCGGTAACAGACTTTATATCTGCCAAACTTCCCAAAGGCACTTTCCCTAAACGGGTATCTACAGGTAACTGCTTTAGCCCGTCAATCGACAAATCAGACGGAGTTTCAAAACGAACTGTCATATCTGCTGGATATCCATCTTCATACACCTGCGAGACTTCCTTGCCAGCCATCGCAACATCTACGAATTCGGAAAAACGATTCATCGAAACCCCATAGCGCGCCAAAATCTCTCGGCGAGGAATAATTTCAATTTGCGGACGTTCGATCTGCTGCTCGATATTGACATCAACAACTCCGTCAATATCCATAATTGCCTCCTTAACAGCTTGACCGGTTGCGTATAGGCGATTTAAATCCGCGCCAAAAATCTTTATCGCAATCTGAGCTTCTGTTCCAGACAACATCGCATCAATACGATGAGATATCGGCTGACCAATCTCAATACTTGCCCCGGGAATTACAGCTAATTTTTCGCGTAACTCAGCAACCATTTCACTGCGACTTCGTCTATCCAACTGATACGGAGCTTCCAATTCAGAAACATTTACGCCAAGAGAGTGCTCATCGAGTTCGGCACGTCCGGTCTTACGAGCCACCGTCTTAACTTCAGGCACAGACAAAATAATTTCCTCAGCCATTCGGCCGATTTTGTCACTTTCATCAAGAGAAATTCCAGGCAAAGTAGAGACATTAATCGTCAGCGAACCTTCATTAAAGTTTGGCAAGAAACTGCGTCCTAAATTGAAAAAGAAAATCAACGCAATAACAAAGAAAACGGAGACTCCGCCAAGAATAATTGACGGTCGTTTCATACACCATTGCAACGACTTAGAATAACCGTTTTTCATCGCTGCAGTTATCTTCGGTTCTTTCGCTACAACATTATCTTCTTTATTACTGTCTAGCAAATAAGAACATAAAACGGGGGTCAAAGTCAAAGCAACAACCGTCGAAGCCGACAGCGCAACAATAAATGCGACCCCAAGCGGAATCAACATTCTGCCCTCCATCCCCGATAAGAAAAAGAGCGGTAAGAAGCTCGCTATAATGATTAACGACGAGTTAAAAATCGGCTTTCGAACCTCTTTTGACGCATCATATACGACCTGTAATACGCTGCGACGTTCGCCTTCAGGCAAAGCACGATTCTCACGTAGACGTTTATAAACATTTTCAACGTCGACAATCGCATCATCAACCAACGAACCGATTGCAATTGCAATACCGCCCAAACTCATCGTATTGATAGTCACCCCCATCGCTCGCAAAATAATAATCGAAATAATAATCGACATCGGCAGGGCGACAAGCGAAACAAGCGTCGTGCGCAAATTCATCAAGAAGAAGAACAACACAATAATAACCATCAACGCCCCCTCAAGTAGAGACGATTGTAGATTACTAATCGAATTCGATATAAAATCAGATTGGCGGAAAATATCAGCCGACACCGTAACATCAGCCGGCAATGTCTGACTCAACTCGGCAATTTGGCGATCAAGTTCTTCTGTCAATTCAATCGTACCGGTATGGGGTTGCTTGGTAATAGTCAATATCACAGACTCTTTACCTCGCACAGAGGCTGTGCCGATTCTCGGCATCTTTCCGCCAAAAGAAACTGTAGCGATATCCGCAAGTCTAAGATTCTTTCCCGACTCGGTAGTAATCGCGAGATTAGCAATATCTTCCGGTGAATCTGAATTAATTGCGCCTTTCAATAAATATTCATTTCCATGGGCATACAAGACGCTACCGGTTGCGTTATCATTACTTCCCTCAAGAGCTTCAAGAGCTTCCGCAAGCGTTACTCCATGAAATTTCATCTTTTCAGGAGATAGCAATACTTGCAATTCCCTCTCCTCACCTCCAATTACCGAAACTTGAGCCACTCCGGGCGTCGCCAAGAGCTGTCGACTAATCTGACGGTCTACGATATTTCTCAGGTCGAGTATTGATGTCGAATCAGGAGTAAGACCGATAATCATAATCTCACCGAGAATCGACGACTGTGGCCCCATTACTGGCGTACTTACGCCGGGAGGTAAACTTTCGCCAACAGTTGCCAAGCGTTCAGCGACAGTCTGACGAGCACGATAAATATCTGTACCCCAATCAAATTCAACCCAGACTACGGAAAAGCCGGTTGAGCTCGACGAACGAGTGCGCCTTACACCATTAGAACCGGTCATCGCGGTTTCAACCGGGAAGGTCACAAGTTGCTCAACCTCTTCCGGCGCCAGACCCGGAGCTTCGGTCATTACAACTACTGTCGGAGCATTTAAATCAGGGAAAATATCAATCTCGGAGCGAGTCAAAACCACACATCCGGATATAGTAATCACAGCGGCCAGCACCAGCACGACCGCCCTATTAATCAAAGAGAATCGAATTATGCGATTAAGCATTTGTATAGATTATAGATGTCTGACAAATCAATGTGAATGAGAATGACCTTCGGGTACTACCCCAGAAACTTCGGCAAGACGTACGAAAGTCATGCCCTCTGTCACAACTTTTTCTCCGGAATGTAAGCCTGATATAATCTCACGACGTACACCATCGGTCGCACCGATTACCACCGGACGTTTCTCAAAATGACCATGCATCTTCTCTACATAGAGAAAATATTTTCCCTGCTGTTCGCTAATTGATTCTTCCGGTACGGTTATAACATTTGTTCGAGTTTTGCCCAACAAAAACACATCACAATACGCGCCATTTATAAACTCAACATTTGCGATCGGCAAACTAAAATAAATTGGGATGTAACCGGCTGACGCAGAAGATACAGACGGATTAGATATAAGCTTTCCCCCGGAAGCGATGATATCTGTAACCGTTTCTGAATACGACGGACGGAAACGAGCTCCATTAATCGCAGCAAGTTGAGAAACCTTACTTTCGGGCAAATCTGCGCGCAAGGTTAACGCCTTGTTTGAAGAAACAATTGCAAGAGTTTGACCGGCCTCTACGAATTGACCATCGACTACATTCAATGAGGTAATAACGCCGGCAACCGGAGAAGTTGCAACAGATCCGTTTCCGGATTCGGCAACACTCATTTGAGCCTTCGCTTCATCAACCCTCTGCAACGCGGCATTATAATCTTTGGTTGAGACTATACCTTCTTTATGAAGAGGAGTTAGTCGATCAAGTTCGCGTTTTGCCGACTGATAAGCAATGCGAGCAGACTCATTCGGATCGCCGCCACTCATGCCTTTCGCAGTAACATTAGCAATCGCTCGACCGACATTAACCGTAACACCGGTAGTAATACCTTTAGCAAGTTTGACGATACCGGCTTGACGAGATGCGACTACGCCTTCCGAACCGGGCATAGCTGAAATCTCACCCGACACTTTTATAACATCGGCAAATGCGCCGGAAACGATTTCCTCAACTTCAATGCCAAGCGTTTCTAATTGATGATGATCAAGCAAAATTAAGCCATCATCATGATGCTCAACTGATTCTTCGCCATGGCTACCAGCCTCAGCATGGTGATGAGCATGAACTTCATGTTCATGGTCGCCATGTTCGTCGTGAGAACTGCTATGGCTATGACAAGATGTGAAAGCAAATATCGAAAGGGCGACACATGATATATTCATTGCACCGCGAAACCAACGACTAAAGCCATTGGTTTTATCATAATTAGTAAGCATAATTTTCATATTACAAAGTTACGCAGTATAGAGATTTCTTGATTAAATTATTTTGGGATAAAATTGCATCTTTCCGAGAGGTTGAGTAATTTTGTATAAAACAACAAGAAAATACACCCATGACTACTATAATTGCCGTTATCGCTGCCATTACTGCCGCTATTTTACTCATACTTTTGCTAAGAACAAGAGAAAAACTGATTTCTCAAGAAAAAGAAGCAATAGCCAAGCTTGCGGCAATGAGAGAAGAGGCAATCGTCAATGAAGCAACACTTCGCCAAGAAGCCGCAACGCGAGAAAACGAGCTACGCGAATCATCATCTCGACGCGAAACGGCGATAGCTGCCGAGAATTCTAAACTCACGGCTGATATTTCCGCCCTAAAAACTACGATTGACGCGCTCCGCGAACAAATCGCGGCTAAAGAGAAACAACTCGAAGAGAACCGCGAGCAACAGGCCGAAATACAAAAACTTCAAGAAGAACGTTTCAGAAATGTCGCCAATGAAATAATGGAGGCTAATTCAAAACGCTTCAATGAAAGTTCTTCTCAAAAGCTAAATGACCTCTTGTCGCCCCTCAAAGAGAATATCGAAAATTTCAAGAAAATCGTAGGGGAAACTTATAATAACGAGTCGCGCGAACGATTCTCGCTCCAACGCGAACTTCGCGAGCTGTTAGAGCTCAATAAAACTATCGGTCGCGAAGCCCGCGACCTCACTCGAGCATTGCGTTCAGACACAAAAATGCAGGGCGATTGGGGCGAAATGATTCTCGAGAAATTGCTTGAAAAATCAGGGCTACAAAAAGGTATACATTTCGACACTCAAGTCTCTCACAACACCGACGGTTCGCGTTTAGTAGACCCCGAGGGAAAAAACCTGCGAGCCGACGTTGTTATCTATTACCCCGACGATCGCTGCTTGGTTATCGACTCAAAAGTATCTCTTACGAGTTTTGTCGACTACATTAACCTCGCTGATGATGCTGACGATATTAATGGAGAAAAACGCAAACAAGCTGCTGCCAACCATTTAACATCAGTAAAGGCTCATATCAACGAACTATCTCACAAAAACTATCAAGACCTTATCGGCAAAAAGCGCATGGACTTCGTTATGATGTTTATTCCTAACGAAGCCGCCTACATCGCTGCTATGCAAATCGAGCCCGGACTTTGGCAAGAAGCCTACGACAAGCGAGTACTGATGGTTTCTCCGACTCAGCTTATCTCAGTATTGCGTATGCTTCGCCAACTTTGGCAACAAGACGCGGTCAACCGCAACGTAGAAGAAATCGCTAGACTATCCGGACGAATGCTTGATAAATTCACCGGCATGATGGAAGCTTTTGACGACATTGAACGTCATATTTCAAACACACAAAAAGCTTACACAGCCCTTCGTAGCCGTCTCTCCGACGGACCGGGCAACGTCTTCGTTACAGCACGCAAAATCCTAGATCTCGGAGCAAAATCAACAAAACAACTCCCCGAAAAATAGCCAACGCTATCATTCAAGGAGTCATCAATACGATTAGATTTTTGGAAATAACATACCCGATATTTATCTATTGGTCAATCGCATTTTTTTCAGAATCTAACAGCTAAACAAGCAACAATTGAAAACTGGGCTTATGGGTCATTATATATAATCACAACACAGCACCGTTCTCTGAGCCTATGCCGGCCCCTCCCCAGGAAACATTCAATGAACAATAAAAAAAACGAGCCACAGAAATTCTGCGACTCGTTTTTTAGCGGAAGGGACGAGATTCGAACTCGTGGTAGGATTGCTCCTACGTCAGTTTAGCAAACTGGTGGTTTCAGCCACTCACCCACCCTTCCGGGTTAAATGCAGTGCAAAGTTACAAATAATGTCTGAAACTCGCAAATATTTTTGAAATTATTTCTCGAGCAAACATAAGTGCTTATTTGAACGTTAAAAATCATAGCTCATTATCAATTATTTAACAATCATAGCCAACAATGTTCAAGCTAAGCATAAAACTACAAACGAGCAGAATCATCGTCATATCACTGCTCATTTCACAAATAACACTCCCACTTCAAGCATATAATCAATCTCTACACTCAACCAAGAATCAGACAAATTCATCAGATTCGCTCCCTGTTGTATCTTTAAGAGAAGTATCGGTTGTTGCTAATCGAAAGAATCCATTTTATGAGGTTTCAAAAATTGATCTAGAAAAAAATCCCGTAAAGTCATCACAAGAGATTCTGCGTGTCGTGCCCGGCTTGTTCATTGCCCAACATGCCGGAGGAGGCAAAGCAGAACAGATGTTTCTAAGAGGTTTCGACCTTGACCACGGAACAGATATATGCTTGCAAGTTGACGGAATGCCGGTCAATATGGTAAGTCATGCTCACGGTCAAGGTTATGCCGACCTCCATTTTCTTCAACCAGAAGTTATTGAAACAATCGAATTTGAAAAAGGGAACTACAATATACTCTATGGCAACTTGGCAAATGCCGGATATGTTGCATTTAAAACGAAAAATCGAATGCCTAATGCCGCCGGAATAGAAATCGGCACACACAATTATCAACGTTATGTCACGTCGTTATCGTTTCTTGATAAGAAAGATAAATCGTTCTACGCAACAGGGGCGTTTCTAACCGATAACGGATTTTTCGATAATCCGCAACACTTCAAAAGATTCAATTTTATGTCGAAATATAGCGGAATGACCGCCACGGAATCATACTCGGTTAGTTTATGGCATTTCAATAGTTCTTGGGATGCGTCAGGTCAAATCCCTCAACGAGCGGTTGAGAAACATCTGATTGGTCGTTTCGGTTCGTTAGACCCTTCGGAAGGCGGGTCAACAACTCGGAGCAGCTTAAACTTTCAACATAATCAACGATTCAAGCATGGAGGCGAACTAAAATCAAACCTCTATATATCATATTATACCTTTAATCTTTTCTCTAATTTTACATTCTTCCTTAACGACTCTGAGAATGGAGATGAGATACAACAAAATGAGAAGCGATTTATTGCCGGAGGAAATAGCCAATACTCCAACTCAGTAAAAATTAAAAATGAATATTGGAAATGGGTTGTCGGAATCGGGTTTAGATATGATTTGATAGATGACATCGGTTTATACCATACAAAACAACGTAAGAAATTAGACACTCTCGCTCTTGGCGATATTTACGAAGACGCTTTATGGGCATATGGAGGCATCGAAATCAATCTCGGCAATTGGTTAATAAACCCCTCTATCAGAGTCGACTGGATGAAATTCAATTATGCAGACAAGACAGCAACTGAATACTCAAATCGCGAAAATAGCCAAGCAACAGTTTCTCCAAAACTTCAAATGATATATACTCCAACCAATATCATACAACTATTTATTAAAGGCGGCAAAGGTTTTCACAGTAATGACACTCGCGTTGTTGTATTCGATAAAAATAAGCGTGTACTCCCCTCTTCATATGGCATCGACTGCGGGATACATCTAAAACCACTACCATCAATTATCCTTTATGCCGCCGGTTGGTATCAGTATCTTGAAGATGAGCTCGTTTATGTCGGTGATGAAGCAATTGTAGAGCCCTCAGGTAGAAGTCGTCGATTCGGGGCAGACGCCGGACTCAGATATGAGTTTCATAAGAATTTCTATTTCCAATTCGACTACACATATTCTTATGGTCGGTTTATTGATGAAGCAAAGGGAAATAACTATATTCCATTAGCCCCAACACATACATTTTTAACATCTCTGACTTATAATTTCAAAGGACTAAAGGCCGGCATCGTCGGAAGGTATCTCGGGAGTCGTCCGGCAAACGAAGACAACTCGTTAAGAACTTCACCTTATTTTATCGTTGACACGAGTTGCTCTTACCGATGGCGAAATTTAAGGTTCGGAGTAGCTATTGAAAATCTATTCAATACGAATTGGGAAGAAGCTCAATTCGCAACCGAGACTAAAATTCCGGGCGACGAGACTCCCTTAACCGACATTTGTTTCACTCCGGGGACTCCCTTTGCAATCAGAGCTTCTGTTGCCTTTTACTTCTAAAAATATGCTGTAAAACATGTAAGTTTTTTCTACAAATTATTTCATTTAACATATTATAACTTTTAATACAAAAACGCCGTTTCAGATACTCTGAAAGGCGTTTTTACTTTTACAGACAACGTAATTCGGTGACTGATAACGATCTAAATTTGGCCTTCTCAGAATATTTTCGTAAATTTGCAATCGAAAGAGTAAATAAGAGGGAGCCACAGAGGTGGCTTCTAAGCCGAAAATCGGCAGGGAAATCGCATGAGCTAGCTCATCGCTAAAGATGTTTAATAACACATCCTGATTTCCTTAATTATGAACCTCAACATTATGTAATGAAGAAGACAATGATTCTCATTGCCGCCTTCGCTATCTTGTTGACCTCGCTTTCAGCTACCGTTGACGACCGCCGTGTTGCGGTTTACGGAGAAGAGGCGCCTGCAGTAGTCGTTGAACGCAACGGCGAAAGTCAAGCCCTTGATGCAATGCGAGGAAAATGGATTGTTCTCTCTTTTTGGGCATCAACTGACCCGGTTTCACGATTTACCCAAAACAAGATTGCTGCTATAATAAATTCTAGCAATCGCAACAATCACGATAGCAACGGTAATGACGCTGAAATTGAATTCAAGACTCCTGCCGGAGTCTATTCTCTCGGCAAACAAACAAAAGTTGAAGTGGTATCTGTTAATTTCGACCGCAGCGAACCGCTGATGAACGAAGTCGTATCGCTCGACAATCTTTTCGAAAGTTCGCAATCAAGAGTTGAATCAAAAGCTGAAATTAAACGACTCTGCGAAGCCTTTCAGATGAACAATGGCCTAAGATCTTTCATCATTTCTCCCGATGGTAAACTTGTCATGGCCGATCCGGACGAGAAAACTCTCATGACTCTTCTCGCTTCCCGCTGATACAATCAGAAACGAACATCAATCTAATTCGTAAAAACCTGCCCCGATTTTGTCGGCGACAGGTTCTTTTTTTTTGACCAAAATGAAGGCGACTATGACTCGGGGGGGTACCCCTATGACATAGTCGCCTTATGATTTATCTATTGATCGAGAATCAGATTATCGTCCGGAAGAAGCTATAAGATTGCCGAGACGGCGGTTATAGAGATCTTCTCCGAGAAGGGTCTCAAGAGTGAGATGCATACGATAGCGCCAATAGTGAGGACAAACAGCGGGTTCGTTAATCTGCTCTTTGTAAGGATTCTCGCGACGCAAAGTGCCGTCAATTGAGAGCCAATCTTGCAAAGGTAGAATACAAAGCATCGCGGGAGAATTAAGATGGCTTTCAATAATCTTCTCACATACCCATTGCTCTGCAAAGAACGGAGCGGCTCCGGATTCATGAAGCATGTTATTATAGAAATGCTGAGTAGCTTCGCGATCAGACTCCCACCATTGACGGATTCCCGACATATCATGAGTAGACGTTGTGCAGACGGTGTAATATGGATAATGAGCGGGGTTACCAAATTCTTCACGCGGATTCTTCGGCATACGCTGAATATCCAGTGTAAGAATCTCAAGAGCGCTCATAACCGCAGGGACACAATCTGGAATCATACCCAAGTCTTCAGCACAAGTCAACATGTCTGTAGCATCGATAATGGGCGGCAGCTTCCACATTGCTTTTCCATACCAGAAGTCGTTATGACGATGGTAATAGAAGTCATTGTAAAGACGGTCAAAACACCAACGCTCATAATCAGTCAATGAACGATAGATATAGGTGTATTGAGCAGAAATGCGAGGATGATACTTACCTTTTTCATAGGGATCTTCAATAAAGAGCACTTGATCGATAAGTCCCATTAAGGCATTACAGAAGCGTGTATTCTTCTCATCCTCAGGCTGTCCGGCAAAATAGTCAACAACTTGACGCTGAGTAGCAAACTCGGGGCGCAAACGATAACGACCATATCCGGCATCTACAAGGAATCGCTCGCGAGCTTCATCGGTATACTCCCCGAAGAAATCTTTCAGGAAGTAATCCATAATATATGGAGTTGTCTGCAGATCTACATCTAACCAGAAATCATAGCTATTACGGAGTTCATCGGGATGGAACGGCAGAGCGGGATTGAAGACACCGAGCAGACCGTGGACTTGGCTCATCGGTATCTGCCAAATGCGGAAGAAACCAAGCACATGGTCGATACGATATACATCGAAATATTCAGCCATTTTGCGGAAACGGGCTTTCCACCAAGCAAAGCCATCACGATTCATCTCTTCCCAATTATAGGTAGGGAAACCCCAGTTCTGACCGAGTACAGAGAAATCGTCCGGCGGCGCGCCTGCTTGACAATCAAGGTTAAACAAGCGGGGTGAAAGCCATGCGTCTACACTGTTGCGCGAAATGCCGATAGGGATATCTCCCTTAATAGCAACTCCATGAGCATGGGCATAATCGCGCACATTGCGCATCTGTTTGTCTAGATGATATTGAATCCAGTAAACATAGTTGATGTCGTTCTGGTTTTCACTGACAAATTTCGAAATCTTTTCTTCGTCGTAGATAGCAAACTCTCCCCACTTTGAGAAATCGGCAGAGCCATTTCGGTCACGCAATACGCAGAAAGCCGCATAAGGTGTCAACCATGAAGCATTATCCTTTACGAATTTGCGGAACAACGGTGCCTTACAAGATTTTTCACCAACTTCTGCAAAGAGTTCGCGAGTATAGCTATTCTTAGCTTGGTTTACTCTTTCGTAGTCAACCTCTTCAAGCGCGTTTAGCTCTTTCGCCAAATTGTCGTAATAGGCTTGACGCTCGCCATCTGCCAAAGTTCCGAGTTCCTTAAGACGAAGATACATCGGATGGAGGGCGAAGGTTGAATTGGCGTTATAAGGATAAGAGTCTGTCCAAGTATGGGTCATCGTGGTATCATTGATGGGGAGCATCTGTATGAACCTCTGACCGGTTTTAGCAGCCCAATCAACGAGTAACTTGATATCGTAGAACTCGCCGACACCGAAATCATCCTCTGAACGAAGAGAGAACACAGGGATTGCCACACCGGCTCCTCGCCAAGGCGCTTTAGGGTTGACAAATCTCAATCCGGCAACTACCATATTTTCACCCTTTGTAGCAGGATTGACTATCATACGGCGGTTATCAGCCCCTTCCCAGCAGACTACGCGTCCGCCATTCTTTTTCAAGATTAGGAACTTATATTCAATATCTTCAGTGAATTTATCCAAAGGAAGTGAGCAACTCCATGTCGGGAAGAAAGCATCGCTCATCACGACAGCCTTTTCGGGATCCCAATTACCTAAAGCACCACAACTGCCCGATACAGCCAACACTTCGTCGGGGGCAACCATAGGCGCATCACACGACAATAGCATTGATGCAGACTCCACTTTCGGGGGCAATGCGCGTCCTTCTCGGCGACAAACACAATCGGTAAACACAACCGAATAGAATGGTTTATCCCACGGTTGGTCTTGCCATCGATCGAAAATCTCGTAAGATTTCACCCCTTCGCCACGGCGAAAATGATGGCCATGACCCCATTCCTGCTTTTCATAACCATTTTCATGTTTTACGAAATATCCGTAGGTAAAATCGGGGGTATCATCGGGCAATTCTATCTGAATTCGCCAAGACTGTTCGCCGTATAGCTCTAGTTTGGCAGCTTTAGAATGGTCGCCGTGACCGAACTGAGGTAGGTCGGCAGTCAGATAGATAGCCTCACCCCAATTTGTTCGATAGTCGACGTTAAATGAAAGAATCATAGGTATCGATTATTGGTCGGTAATTATGTGAGTAAGATATATTTATACTTAAAGAAGTTTGATCGAGATATAACGTTTAGGATTACGTTTTACATCTATCAGTAACGAATCGAGAGAGGCTGAAGCTGCAGAAAGATTATCATAAAGCTGACGATCATGAGTCAACGCTCCGATAGTTGAGTTGGGATTGTCGAGCTCATTTGATAGCTCTTTAAGGTTCTCTGAGACAACCGCTAGATTGTTAATAATCGAATCAACCGGAGCTTCCTTCAATTGTCCGGTAACTACAGCCAAGTCAGCAGTCATGGTATTTACATTTGAAGTTATACCATCTACATTTTTCACAACCGGAGGGAGCTGAGCAATGACTCCGTTAAGTGATGTCAATGTTGACTCAACTTGGAGAGTGATGTTATCAAGACGGGAAACTGACGCCTGTAGAGCCGGATTTGCAACAAGTAAATTTATATTCGTCAGCAATGTATCAACTTTTGGAAGAATAGCCGCTATTTTAGGCATAAGGTCGCCTGACACTCCGTCAAGCATACCGGAAGCGGTCTCCCCTATCAATGATGATCCAACTTCTTGAAATTCATTAGAGTCTGCCATATAAATGACAACTGAAGATGTACCTAATAAGTCTTGTTCGATGACAGCCTTAGTGCCGACAGGGATGCGCAATTCTTCGTCAAGGCTGAGTTCAACTTCGACATGTCCGGGATTATCATACTGATAATGCAGAGCTCGAACTTGCCCCACTTTAAGCCCATTAAGAGTAACCGGGGCTGATGCTTGCAAACCGGCTACATTAGTGTAAGATGCGGTATAGTTGTTGCCGGGCTTAAAGACGTTTACGCCTTTGAGAAATTCAATTCCAAGAAATAGGATAGCCAGAGCGAGCACTGCGCAAAAACCTATAAGCAATTCTTTCTTTACGTTGTTCATTTCCTTTTCTGGTTGTTCATTTAAAATCAAAAATCATGATTTCAACAATTAGTTTCCCGGCTAAAATTCATAACATTTTAGCCTTTACTTCCCGCTCTAAAAGAGAGGGACCATAGCTATTGAGATAACTGCTGAAAGCATTATATATGGCTTTTGCCATTTGGTTGCACCCCTTTTCAGAGGCAAGATACGCCTCACTATCGGGATTGCAGATAAAATCAAGTTCGATAAGCACTGCCGGCATAGAAGTTGCCCACAACACCCAAAAGCCGGCTTGCCTGACTCCCATCTGCAGGCGAAACGCGGTCGTAGAGAGATTCGTATGGATTGCGTCGGCAAATTCGATACTCTGTTCCATGCGTCGGCTTTGAGTCAACTCAAAGAGTATATCACCCTCCAATGAGTCGGGATCGAAATCTGCATAATTCTCTTGATGATCCGGCTCAAATTCCATAGCGGCATTTTCTCGTTTGGCAACCGCAAGGTTTTCCGCCGTCTTATGCAGACCAAGAGTATAAACCTGACAACCTGCCAATTTCTTTCGACGCTTATTGCTTTTGGCAACAGAGTTGACATGAATAGAAACGAAGAGGTCGCTATGAGACTTATTAGCTATATCCGCTCTGCCTTGCAAGGTCACGAATGAGTCATTGTCACGAGTCATTACGACTTCTGTATAGTCTGAAAGATGCTTCTCAACAAGTTCGCACACTTTCTTTGCGACACGCAAGACGATAGTTTTTTCATTTGTCTTCGCGCCGATACAGCCATAATCTTTACCTCCATGCCCGGGATCAAGACAGAGGGTAAATTTCTTTTCTCCAGACGAATCAATTGTTTTTGAACACACTGAAAGGGGCGACAATATGCCTATCAAGACTACCGCCACAAACAACATCAGCCGTTTTAATCCGAAAACTTTCATCGCCGGAGACATTTCAGCTACAAAATTAACAATTTCGAGCATAAAATCCCACTACTCATCGAAAAAAAGAGCCATATATAACAACTTTTTCAACCTTTATTGGGGGTCTACGTCGTAATATAGCATCGCTTGACGCATTGCGGGATCTGAATGAAGGTCGATATAAGTCTGACGCAATAAATCCTTGACTTGTGTGATAGATGCATTGACTTCGATTTTAAGCATTATCCGACGAATATAAAGGTTCTGAACCCTTGCTACTGTTGGCTCATCCGGACCAAACACTCGGTTCCCTAATAATTGAATGAGACGCTCGGCATACTTTGAAGCTAATTGTTTCAACGTCTGCCTATCACGATGCTTGATATAGAGATATATAACCCTAACAAAGGGGGGATAATAATGCTTGCTGCGCTGAGCTATCTCATAGTTATAAAATCCTGCATAGTCATGCGCTGCAACATAGCGCAATATCGTATGCTGCGGTTCATATGTTTGCACAACAACTCGTCCGCGACGGCCATCGCTTCGACCGGCGCGCCCAGACACTTGCTCAAGCATATTAAAGCCTCGCTCACATGATCGGAAATCGGGATAATTTAAAACGGCGTCAGCATTTAAGACGCCAACTACTTCTACATCCTTAAAATCCAGCCCCTTTGTAACCATTTGTGTCCCGACCAACACTCTCGCCTTCCCTTCTGAGAATGTGTCGATTATCTGTTCATAAGAATGTTTGTTTCGTGTAGAATCCAAATCCATTCTTAGCATTGAAACGTCGGGTAACAATCGCGACAATTCATCTTCAACGCGCTCGGTGCCATATCCGATTTCTTCAATTGCCGGCTCATGACACTGCGGACAAGTCTGTGGCAATGAATAAACCGCACCACAATAATGACACTGTAATTGACGTAATGCACGATGATATGTCAGCGACACATCACAATTGTCGCAGCGGGGCACCCATGCGCATTGTCGACAACGAACTATCGGAGCATATCCACGGCGATTCTGAAAAAAGATTACCTGCTTACCTTCAGTCAAAGCTTCGTTGGCTCGTCGTATTGTATATCGCGCAAACGCTCCTTCAAGTTCTTTTGCTTGACGAGCTTGTCGCATATCGACAAGCTCAATTTCAGGCAAAGCCACATTGTTATATCGCTTATCGAGAGTAATTAAACCGAATTTTCCTTGTTGCGCTTTATAATAAGTTTCGACAGCCGGAGTTGCTGACCCAAGCAATGTTTTCGCGCCATGAAATCTGGCGAGTACCATAGCGACATCGCGGGCATTATAACGCGGTGCTGGATCGAATTGCTTATATGAAGATTCGTGCTCTTCATCAACAATAACCAAGCCTAACTTAGCGAAAGGCAGGAAGACAGACGAACGTGCGCCCAATATCACCAATGGCTCACGACTATCGAGAAGCTTGCGCCAAATATCGACTCGTTCGTTGTCTGAGAATTTAGAATGATAAACAACAACTTTCTCTCCGAAAACATCTTGCAAGCGACGCGTCAGCTGTGCTGTAAGAGCAATTTCCGGCACGAGATAGAGCACTTGATCACCACGCCCCAAGACGTGATTAATCAAATGAATATAAATCTCGGTCTTACCTGACGATGTAACCCCATGAAGCAAATTGACATCTTTATCTTTCCATTGAAGATGTATCTTGTCAAGAGCCTCTTGCTGCGCCTCGGAAAGCGTCGGTAAATTTTTTAAAGGTTGACCATCATAGCGAAAACGATTGATTTCAATAGAGTATTGCTCAACGATTCCCTTTTTAACCATTGCTTGAAGAATCGCGCTACTCACTTGTGCTCGCTCCAACAACCTTTCTTTATATATATCTTTACTCCGACTTGATGACGACGTCTGAGCTTGTCTCATTAAATCGAGTAATGCCAACAAAAGGGTTTCTTGCTTTCTGGCAGAACCGACCATCGAAAATGCCTCATTCTCTGTTATTCCGGGAGCTAGCCTTACGCAAGCTTGTTTCTTTGTAACATATCGTTCCACAAGCTTTTCCGAGATAATCAGAACCCCACGAGATATGAGACGATTAATCGTAGCTGTTGTGCCACGTCGATCGAATTTCTTTACAATTTCAGATGCCGAAATATTACCCTCATGGTCAACAAATTGATATATCTCATTTTCTATATCATTTTTGAGCGGAAAGGTTTCAAAATCGAAATCGGGATTCACCTCTAGAAATGTTTCGCTCTCGATTTTCATTCCAGACGGCATGGCTGCCTTAAAGACATCGCCCGACGAACATAGATAATAATCGGCTATCCAATCCCAAAGTTTTAGCTGAGGATGTCGAACAACAGGATGCTCATCTATAATCATAGCAACCTCTTTTATATCAAAACCTTCGGGAGGAGTTAAAGGCAGACCGACAACAATTCCGGTATAAAACTTTTTACGACCGAATGGCACAATTACCCTAATGCCAACCCCTAACGGGTATGAGCGCATCTCTTCCGGCACGCGATATGTAAATGTCGCCTGCAAAGGTAATGGCAGTATAACCTCTACATATTCGTTGGTCATGGAATCTCTATTTTCAAATCGTCGTAAGCAAGAAAAACATTCGGTGGCAGTTGAGCGGATACAGTGGCATGAAGTCCCATATCATGACTGATATGCGTCAAATAAGCGACACGAGGATTTACATGAGAAATAATATCTAACGCCTCATCAAGAGTCATATGGGAAATATGCGTTTTTTGGCGCAAAGCATTGATTACTAGCGTATCGACTCCTTTTAATGCTTCTACAGTCTTATCAGGGACAGCCTTTGCATCGGTGATATATCCAAGTTTTCCTATTCTGAACCCTACGATTTCAAGTAGATAATGGTTGATTTGAATAGGCAAAATCTTAACGCCGGCGACGTCAAATAATTTATATGGCACGATTTCTCGCAAATCGAAGCGAGGCACACCGGGATAAGGATGTTCTTTAAAAGAATAGGGAAGTCGGGCACGCAAATCGCGAGCTACATCTTTCTGACAATAAACAGGGAATCCGGTCGACTTTATATCTTCTTGAGCACAATAAGGGCGTAAATCATCAATGCCTCCAACATGGTCATAATGTTGATGAGTCAGAAGCAATGCATCTAATCTATCATCAACCGAACGCTGACCATGACGCAATATTTGCTCTCTGAAATCCGGGCCACAATCTATCAGAATTCTCTTTCCATCAACCTCAACAAGCGCTGAAGCGCGTAATCGTCGGTCTCTAGGATCTGATGAAATACATGTTTGACATCCGCATCTAAGTTGCGGCACTCCTGTTGACGTTCCTGTGCCCAAAAAAGTCAGTTTCATCTTGCTTAAAGAATTTATCTTCTTGCTTCTTATTTCTCGTATAAAAATTGATTCGCGAAAATTGAGACAATTTATATATTAAATCTTACGAGTATTCCATCCTCAAAAATAAGATAGATACCTCCGGGATAACTCCATCGTTCATAAAGCAACGATTGATTATGCCTACGATCGACATCGCGCGGAGTTCCCAACGCAAGAGAAACTTCTCGCGGAGTCATTCCTTCGACGACCCGTCCTTGACGAATCAACTCCCAATTTTCATCTGTAATCCAATCATATCCGTCTCGAGGATTTTCCAGCAAAAAAAGATTCTCAAAACCACGCAAAGCGGGCACTCCCTCTTCTTCGGTATAAGACATTAGCAGTGAACCATTTTCATTCTCGTGTTCGAGTGAAACGAACGACACAATGAAGGGATAATTCTCGTCATAAGCATCAACTGATATAACCTTAACATTAAGGAACTTTCTGCCCTTAATATCACCGCCGTTAATAGGCGAGATCCATCGATCGACTCGAGTAACCAACTCTTTTCCGACAAGTAATTGCGATGCCTCTCTCACCATTGACAGATCAACAAGAAATGGCAATCTTAGATTGTCGGTTGCTTTCAATCGAATTGCATCTCCGCCGGGACGATACAGCAACGTGTCTGTTTCATTTCTTGACAAAGTAAAAATAAGTTCTGCAACGGGTAATCCGGTAAAAGAAGTAACCTCTCGAAATCCGCGATAAACGATCGTGTCGCCCTTCGCGACTTGACTGGATTTACCCGTAGGTGGAGAATAAGAATAAACGCCTTTTTCATCTGCCATCAAGAAGCAACGTCCGGGTAGCCATTTCGAAAATGGTATTGCTTTGAAATTCAATGCAAAGCGCTGTTCAAGCGTTGAATCAACTTGTTGTTTCTTGACATCTTTATATGTAATCTTCGGAGTTGACTCAATGCCGGTAAAACAACTACTCAACAATAACGGCGATAAAAATAGCAGAATGGCTGTAGGGATTCCGTAAGGAATTCCTGACAGCCATCCATTATGAGATTTTTCTGTTTTCAATTTCACTCAGCCTTGGGAGTAATACCCAAGTTATAGAAAATAAATGAATAAAGATCTGTATACTCGTCAATCACCTTAGCAATTGGCTTCCCTGCCCCATGACCGGCTTTTGAATCGATACGGATGAGTTTGGGAGCATCCCCTGTATCGGCTGCCTGCAAAGTTGCAGCATATTTAAAAGAGTGTGCCGGAACAACTCGGTCGTCATGGTCTGCTGTTGTAACCAATACGGCAGGATAACGAGTGCCATCATTGCGAATATTATGAATCGGAGAATAATCCAACAAATACTTCGCCATTTCAGGAGAGTCGGCTGATGTGCCATAATCAGGCGCCCAATTCCAACCGATTGTAAAAAGATGATAGCGCATCATATCCATAACTCCAACTCGAGGCACAGCAACTTTAAACAAATCTGGGCGCATATTAGTTACAGCGCCAACCAACAAGCCGCCATTGCTACCTCCTTCAATAACAAGATGTTCAGATGTAGTCCACCCCTCTTGAATCATATACTCGGCTGCGGCGATAAAGTCATTAAAGACATTGAGTTTCTTCATCTTAGTTCCGGCTTCATGCCAAGCTTCTCCATATTCACCACCACCGCGAAGGTTGGCTTGAGCATAGATGCCTCCATTTTCCAACCAAACCAAACGATTGGCTGAGAAACCGGGATAGAGAGTTACATCAAAGCCGCCATATCCGTAAAGATATACAGGGTTTGTGCCGTCTCGCTTGAGATCTTTACGATATGTGAGGAACATCGGTATTTTTGTGCCGTCTGCAGACGGATAAAACACCTGTTCTGTTATATAGTCATCCGGAGTAAAACCTTTAATCTCAGGAGAGAAATAGACCGTACTCTTATCGGTATCGAGATCATAAGAGAAGATTGTCGCAGGATAGAGGAACGAGGTAAACGTATAGAACGCATCTGAATATTCCTTTGACAAGCTAAATCCAACCGAACCGAATGTGGGCAATTTAATATCACGAATTTTCGAGCCGTCGAGATTATACAACGAGGGATGGCTTGCCGCATCTTTGACATAGTTGACAAACAAACGATTGCCATAAATCAAAGCTGAAGATGTCAAAACGGCGGTGGGGTCTTCAGGAATCACATCCTTCCAATACTCCTTTGTAGGTGTACTAATCGGAGCTACAACTACACGACGCTTGGGCGCATCGTAGGAGGTTTGCAACAACAAAGAGTCACCGACAACATCAAGCACTAATATTTCATACTCTTGTGATGACTCAACGACCGTAAAGTCGCTGCCGGGAGTCTCCATATCCTTAATCATCAAGCCATTTCCAAAGCCTTGACCTCCGACAGAGATAATCATATAACGTTCATCATCTGTCAAGCCGACAGAATGGAAATGAAGCGGATGATCTTTGTCTGTAAAGACAAGCACATCTTCGGTTTGAGGTGTTCCGAGTTTGTGGAAATATATATTATGGTATTCGTTAGCATTTGAAAACTCCTTGCCTACTTCGGGGCGAGGATAAGCGCTATAGAAGAAGCCCATCGCACCGTCAATACCCTTTTCACGCCATTCTGCTCCGGTAAACTTTGCCCATTCAATGTGGTCTGGCATAGGCGCTAGAGTCTCCGCATCGATAACGTATATTTCTGTCCAGTCTGAACCGCTACGCGAAATCGTGTAAGCTATATACTTACCATCTTTCGACATTGAAATACCGGTTAGAGCAACTGTGCCATCTTCTGAAAGAGAGTTTGGATCAAGGACGACACTCGGCTCAGCGCCAAGACTATCCATACGATACAATATCGATTGATTCTTCAAACCGTCATTGTTGAAGAAATAATACTTACCATCCTTCCAACGGAATGGTGCACCCTGCTTTGTATAATTGTTAAACTTCTCAAGCTGTTTACGCAATTCGCCTCTGAATGGTATTTTCGACAGATAATCATCTGTTACTGCGTTTTCGGCTTTAACCCAATCAAGTGTAGCTGTTGCCGTATCATTTTCTAAAGGACGGTAAAGGTCTGAAACTTTGATGCCGAAATAATCATCAACGACCAATCCGGTTGGAGCCTGGGGATATTGAAGTTTGTCAGATGCTATCAAGTCTGAAGATGTCGCCATAACCATAGAAAGAGATGCCAACGTTATTATGGGTAATTTTACGATTTTTTTCATTTGTGACGATGAGAAGTATGTTAATTATGAAACGTCTTATTAGAGTTGATCTAATCCGAGCCCTCTTTTTGTAACGTTTCGTATTTAGATTTCTGAAAAAACAATCTTGAAGATGAAGCAATAGACATCTTCTATCTTGGTAACACTGAATAATAACAGTGTTAGCCATCTATCGTCAAGCTTCTTCCAAAACTTTCTTATTTGAGCGTTTGGGCGTTTTTCTTGTTGCAACCTTGGCTTTAGTCTCGGCTTTCGCTTTCACCTCAGGTTTGGCTTTTACGGCAGACTTTTGAGTCTTGGGTTGCGCTGACTTTTCTGTCGTTAATTTAGACGCCGTTTGCTTTCGTTTAGTTGCAGACTTTCTCTTTTTCGTTTCTGCAGCGACAGCCGATTTTCGTGACGAAGTTGCGACTTTTGTTGTCTTTTTCTCTAATGTTGACTTAGCAACTGAAGGTGATTCTCGCTTTTTCCGATGATAAGTTCTCGCTCCGGGCTTTCGGCTGATTCGCTTTACCGGAACGGCATTTATATCCGGAAGAGATGAGAATACTGCCAAATCAATACCTCGGTTTGAATCATTCTGCTCGTTGCTATGCATTATGGGCAAATGTATGCCAACCGAATTTTGCAACATGATTGCCGTTTCGTCATCGATTTGATAGGGCGACTCTTCCGGTTTAAACTTACCGGATAAGAGATAATTATAAATTTCAACACAAGCCCATGCATCGATTGCGGCATAACTTTGCTGACCGGGGGTCAATTCTGTAGCTTCCCAGTTTGTCAATCGCTGAGTTTTCGAGATTCGTTGCCCGAAAATCAATGCGAATATCTTTTGTAAGCTATTGTCTGCAATTCCATATTGCTTGACAAATGTCTGCAACTCTACAAACCCCGCAGGCGTAAATTCGCAGAGCTTTGCTAAGGAGTGGAAGTCGTCTTTGAGTGACAAGCCTATCTTTTGTATATTAGGGCTCTCGAAAATCGACTTCAGTCCGTCAAGACTTCCTATTAGCTTCAATCGAAAAAGGAAACATTCTCCCGGAACAGATAGCTGTACTAATGAAACTTTATAATGACGGTTCTTCCTAAAACTCGGACGTGTTTCCGTATCAAAGCCTATCTGAGTCTGTTTCAGAAGATAACTTACAGCACTTTTTGCTTTTGCAGCGGAATCGATAAGAATGACACGCCCGGGATAATGTACCTCGGGCAAAGACTTAACTGTATCCTTAGATATTCCTAACATAATGCAAAGTTAGCGAAAGTTTTTCAATTCTCAGACATTGACATTGCGTAATAATGCGAGAATGGCAAATCTGTTTTACGATCGAATGTCGTCAAAAATTAGTTTACATCAAATCTGACGCATATAAATATTTTTGCTCTCGGTCTCGATCATAAACTTTGAGTCCGGCAACGTAAGTTGCCCTAATCATGTTATTAAGACTAAGAGTCATTAAAACAAATAATTTTTCAAAGATATCTTTCGCAAAAGTCATTCGCCATGCAGCATATTCAGATGGTTGTAAGTCGACTACGGCAATATCAGCTTCGTAACCGGGCGCAAGCGAACCGATTCTATCTTCCAAACTTAAAGCTTCTGCTCCACCGCGAGTTGCCAAATAGAAACTCTGGACTGCAGTAAGGCTCTTCGCCTCTAACATTGCAACCTTATAAGCGTCGCCAAGCTGACGAATGACCGAAAAATTCGTTCCCGCACCGACATCTGTTCCAATACCGAATTTTACAGGACGCCGACGCATTTTCGCCTCCCAATATTTAAATTCGCCATCACCAAGGAATAGGTTCGACGACGGGCAATGAGCCGCTGTTGTTGCGCTATCTGATAAGGTTTGCCACTCCTCTTCGCTCACCAAACAACAGTGTGCCATTATAGAGTGTTTATCCACAAGCCCGAAATGACGATAGACATCTGTATAATTTTTATGCTCCGGAAACAATTCGGCGACCCATTCGTTTTCGCTCTGAGCCTCATCGAGATGAGTATGCATATAAACGCCTTCTTCTTTATATCTCTGATAAAGCTCGCCGGCAAGGCGCAATTGTTCGGGAGTTGAAGTCGGAGCAAAACGGGGAATTACGGCATAAAGTTGACGACCTCGATTATGCCATTTTCTCAACAAAGTTTCACTTACCCTAACCGACTCATCGGCAGAGATATCTTTTAGATAATCAGGTAAATTTCTATCTTGTAAAACTTTACCGGTTATCATGCGAGTATTATATCTTTCCGACTCCTCGAAAAAGGCATCAACAGATTCGGCGAATGTTGTTGAGAAGACATTCGCTGTTGTGGTTCCTTGCTCTAACAACTGACGGAAAAAGATGCGAGCGACCTCATCGGCAAAGGTTTTATCTTTAAATTTCGATTCAGTCGGGAAGGTGTATTGATTAAGCCATTCAAGCAACGTGCGTCCAAAGGAGCCGAGCATTGGCGATTGCACATAATGAACGTGACAATCAACAAACCCGGGCATGATCACGGAATCAGCGTAGACATCAATATCTGTCAATGTCGGATAGTTACAGATTATCTTATTATAATCATCGACATCAACAATATGGCCATTTTGAATAACGACCAAACCATCAGTCAGATAATCATAACAATCTTCCTCTTTATTAAAGAACGGGTCTGCCTTAAAAGTCAAAATTTGACCACGAATGCCCTTAAGGGATCCTTCTTTTTGAGTCGTAGTCATTAGGGGTTGAGCCATTATTAAACTTTATGTAGCTACAATTAATCGTAATATTCACAAATCTCTCGCAAGTCATTGACAACTTGAACAGAGGTAACAATTTTACGCCGACAGTCCCGCAGACGCTGATAACATCCGCGGGACTTTTTACCTTTTGCCGGAAGATTCTAAAGCACCGGCAATAGTCGTCTAAACGGTTATATCATCAGTCTGTTTTAACAACCAAGAAGTTTGATTGGTTCCAGAATCTAGTCGGATTTGTAATCTTCAAAATCAAAAGACCGTTAGTTCCTTCGATCAATTCATAGGAATCAGCCGGTTGGTTTGTCATCACTTTTGCCTTAGAAGAGCCCAAATTAATCGTGCGAAGCGAGCGCTTGTCATCGACCGTAAAATAGCCTTGATCGAAATTATCCGGCAAAATCTTTGTCTTTTTCAAGAAACCTGACTGCATCAAATTGTGAGCCTTCAACTCCTTACCAGTGCCGATAGCATAATAACAAACATTCATTTTGTTATCAAGTTCTACAGCTCGGCGTTCCGCATCTTGGCGGGCAATCGATTCAACTTCAACAACATTGGTCAACGAATCATTCTCTTGGTCGAGCGCTGTCACGGTATTGCTTAATCCTTCTATTTGAATGTTGGCATCTGCCAATTGACTACGAAGACCTTCAATCGTCTTTTCTTGATCGGCAAGCTGTGATCTAAGATTAGCAATCGCTTTCTTTAGCGTTACATTATTCTGATTGCTCGCTGCCAATTGTTGTTCTAGCTGCTCTAAACGCTGACGACGCTGTTCAAGGGCAGCTTGAATATGAGCCATATCTTCACGAATTTGGCGACGTTGGTCTGGCGTTTCAGCTCCAAGGCTACCGGCATCGAGGATATTTTCCATCTGTTTGATTTGACTCATTCCTTCGGTAATGTCATTGAGAATGACAAGCAGAGAATCCTGATTTGCCAAAGCTACATGAAGAGAATCAGAAGTCGTAGGCGCTCCCTCTTGATTAGAGCCCTTATTCTGACAAGATGACAACATGGCGAGGGCTACTATAGCCACTACACCGAATTTCAAGATTTTCATAATCGATAAAATTAAATCGTATTTCCGAATCTTTGATAAAACTGTTTACGAGCAAACTTTACTCATCATCAGCAGGTCGATATTTGTTACGATGTACTTTTTTCGTTGCTCCCGAGAGG
Organism: uncultured Alistipes sp.; assembly: GCA_964638475.1. GTDB lineage: Bacteria > Bacteroidota > Bacteroidia > Bacteroidales > Muribaculaceae > UBA7173. The sequence goes on from CAZXAZ010000018.1 coordinate 36,567, forward strand.
CGATTTCCAGCCACCACAATAACGATTTCGCCCCTCGGATTGTTGTTTGAGAAATACTCTACAAGTTCTCCTAAAGTCGCATTATGAGTCGTGTTATGTAACTTTGAGATTTCGCGAGAAACCGAAGCGTCGCGTTCTGCGCCACAAGCCTCGGCCAACTCTTTCAAGGTCTTAACCAAGCGCAATGGCGACTCATAAATAATAAAGGTGCGCTCGTCTGCGGCTAGTTCTGCCAAACGAGTTGCTCTACCTTTTTTGGGCGGCAAGAATCCCTCGAAACAGAAGCGTTCACATGGTAACCCCGAATTAACAAGGGCCGGCACAAATGCTGTCGGACCGGGCAATGTCTCAACTTCGACTCCTGCCTGGCGACACTCGCGAACTAGCATAAACCCGGGATCAGAAATAGCAGGAGTACCGGCATCGGATACCAACGCCATCACCTCTCCTCCTGCCAACCGTTCAACCAATGGTTTTACCGTTTCATGTTCGTTGAATTTATGATGAGACACCAACGGCGTCTGAATATCGAAATGGCGAGTGATAACCCCACTTGTGCGGGTATCTTCGGCCAGTATCAAGCTTGCCTCTTTTAATGTCTCAACTGCTCTTGGCGACATATCACCGAGATTTCCGACCGGAGTCGGAACGACATATAATTTTCCTGCGCCTTTGAGTTTTTCAGCCATATATGTTGATTTTGTTATCAATGACTTTATTTGAAAAATACGACAAGAGTTTGGTAAAACTCCTTGCCCGGACTTTCGTTGAGATTTAGGCCCAATTCTTCGACAAGAAAAACTTGCAAGGCCCAACGATTAGGCAACTTCGCGATATAATCCAGTGCTCGCAAATATTCCGACTTCTCCCCCTTGAAAATCTCTCTACAAAAGAGGAATTCATCATTAATCGAGAACACTCGCTGTAAGTCTGCAAGATTGAGTTGTTGACGCTCTTTGAAATGACGTTTCTCATAAGCAGGATCTCGTTGGGGTTGGGGCTTGAGCTGGGGTTGAGGAGCTGAGACCGGTTCTTCTTCTTCTTCTTCTTCTTCTTCTTCTGCTGCTGCTGCTGCTGCAACATATTCAACTTCCGTTACAGTCGTGACAGAATCGGGTTCAGACACTAATTCATCTTTAACTTCTAACACCGTTTCAGAGTTTTCATTTTCAACATCAACCTCTGTAAGGTCTGATGAAACAGCGTTTTCCTCAACAGCTTGACAAGTTGGCGTTGCCGCCAACTCAGCAAGAGAGATTATTTTTAGTTTAAGTCCATCAGGCAACTCACCTAGTTCGGCATCCTTTAATCGGAGCAGCTCTTCAGCAATATCTGCCGTCAGGTTTAACATATCATCTATTATTGGATTTATTTTAGTGGTCATGGTTTAATTCACAGAAAAATCGAATTATATCACATCAAAATTGACGTTTCAAAAAAGAAGCAATCGCCTCGCGCACTTCTCCCCTATTACAAAAGAAATCATTGACAAGAATAACAACTGCATGAGTCGGTGTTCCGGCTGAGTCAATTTTATATCCCGCGTAACAATGAACGCCATTTAAACTTCCGGTTTTCAACGCCAACTTTTCTTGAAGAGCTGTGCCTTTAAGAAATGGCTTTACCGTTCCCTCTTTTCCAACAAGTGGAAAGAATGAGAGGTAAGTCTGCGCTTTCGCTTTTTGAGACGCCATTAAGGTCAATAAGTCTGCCATAAAACGAGCTGTAATGCGGTTATTGCGCGATAAACCGGATCCATCATAAATATCTGCGATATCGAAATTCAAGCCGTATGACGTCAACAAGCTACGTTCACGAGCAATAGCTGAAGACAAAGACTGGCCGGGAGCCAGCATTCGCAACATTCCCTCGGCAAATAAATTGTCAGACCGTTTCATCAGATTCTCGAGTATCATAGCTCCTGACGGAGACCGGTGCACGAGAATTACTTTCGACTCCTCGACTATGCTGTCAAGCGACTGCCATGAAACAGAAATACCCTCGGCGAGCAATTTGTTTTCAAGTGCTTCACCAAATACTTCGGATGGGAATTCCATTGCCTTACTGCCTACACGATTATCTCGATAATTCAAAGCATATAGACCCGCCCCATATTCATATTTGAGATCTGACAGTTCCCAACGATCACACGGCCCGTTATCGGGAAAGTTAGATGCATCGACTTGTATTTCACCTTCAATATGTTTGATACCGGCGTTCTTGACAGCTTTGGCAATCTTTCCCACAAAACCGGAATTCTCAGGGAATTGAGCACTGTCTATTGTTGGGTCACCACTGCCATTGACAACTAAGTTCCCTTTTAAAACTCCATTCACGATTTCTCCCTCAATATAGACTTCGGTTTCAAAATGAGCCGTATCAAGCCCGGCGAGAAGAGCTGCGGCCGTAGTGACACACTTCATCGTACTTGCCGGAAGCATCGCCTTATGAGGGTTCTGACTTACAACATCTTGACCTGTCGACAAATCTCGAATAACGACAGCAACAGATGATGCTCTATCACGAGGAAAGGATATGACCGATTTAGCCGCAGCAGACACAGTTGCTACTATCATTGCGGCTAATAGCAAATATCTCCTAAGAATGCGTCTTAATTCTATTTTCAACACAAGGCGCAACATTTGTCGCGATTCTGAATTGCTATATATTCTGTTATTTATATTTGACTCCATTTCTGCCTACGAATTTACTAAAGAATCAATCGTTAAGCAAACTTTTGAGGTCAAAAACAAATCGTAGAAATCAAAATCGGCGTTTTTTCTGTGCTCAATTTCCATTTTAACTCATTTTTTCGTAACTTCGCCGATCGAATTAACCTCTCTCCCGATAAGTATAATCTTCGACGAGACTTATTCTCAAAACTAAGGCATGGCAATAAAAACCCGCGACAAACTTATTGAAGTAGCCCGGCAGCTCTTCGCCCATCAAGGGGTGGAGAACACTACCATGCTCGACATTGCCAATGCGTCGGAAAAAGGTCGACGTACGATCTACACCTATTTTAAGAATAAGAGAGAGATTCATCAAGCTGTCATTGAGCAAGAAAGCGAACAAGTGGTCAGCCGACAACGCCAAATTCTTTGCTCTCCCGACACTTGTCTTAGCAAACTGCGCCAATTCTTGGAAGCCCGCTTCCAGATAATCACTTGCCCGACCGGACGACAAGAGCGTCAAGACGCAATGCCCTTACTGATGCGCTTAGATGTCACTCGCGCTGAGAGAACGCGCCGACTCGCCGCTCGTAAGGAAATCGAAATGGTCAAAGAGATTCTCGAGCAAGGCAAACGTAACGGAGAATTCTCTGCTTATCAAGCAGATCGAGCTCTATCGATGATTATTACTCTAATGAAAGGCGCAGTTGCCCCGGGTATAAACCTTCATCTTGAAGATGCATCTACAACTCTCGAGCAAGCCCAACACGATATCATCGAGTTTATTATCGCCGGCATTGCTCCTGCTGCGCAACCTAAACAAGTAGAAGGATAAAACTATCGAAAACTCTTCAATATAAACTATCATATTATAATCATGAAATTACTTGAAGGAAAAACAGCGATTATCACCGGCGCCGCTCGCGGTATCGGCAAACAAATCGCAATCCGTTTCGCCAAAGAAGGCGCCAATATAGCATTCACAGACCTCGTTATCGACGAAAACGGCAAAGCTACCGAAGAAGAAATCGCAGCCCTTGGCGTAAAAGTAAAAGGCTACGCGTCTAACGCCGCCGACTTCGCTCAAACCGAAGAAATCGTTAAAGAAATCCATAAAGATTTCGGCTCTATTGACATCCTCGTTAACAACGCCGGCATCACTAAAGATGGTTTAATGATGCGCATGACAGAAGCTCAATGGGATGCCGTTATCACCGTAAACCTCAAGAGCGCGTTCAACTTCATCCACGCTTCTCTTCCCATCATGCTCCGCCAACGTAGCGGTTCGATCATCAACATGGCCTCTGTAGTTGGTGTTCATGGTAACGCCGGTCAGAGCAACTATGCAGCATCAAAGGCCGGCTTGATCGCTCTTGCCAAGAGTATCGCACAAGAAGTTGGCTCACGCGGCATCCGCGCAAACGCTATCGCCCCCGGCTTCATCGAAACAGCTATGACCGCAGCCCTTCCCGACGAAGTGCGCAAAGAATGGGCAATGAAGATACCCTTGCGTCGCGCCGGACAAGTTGAAGATATTGCCAACGTTGCAACCTTCCTTGCTTCTGACTTGTCTTCATACGTAACCGGTCAGGTCATCCAAGTAGATGGTGGTATGAATATGTAATACGTCTTTATCTCAGTCATTTGAGATAAACTAACGATAATAGGCCGTGTCACAACGATAATATATCAAGTGACACGGCCTAATTTATATTAAGCTATTGCTCTGAATATCGCTCTCACACACTACAGCTAGCGACATCCATCTTGTTCTTCAATTAGAATAATGGGAAGAATGTGTTAGATGCAACATACTTGCGGTCAAATTCCTCATTTGTCATTGTCCAAAATGCCAATATTCCTTGAATAATAGGAATAACAGCCCATGCGCCACAAGTAATAAACACCAACACCATTGTTAAAATCGCAGCACCGATCTTATTAACATAAAAATAGTGCATACCAATCGAACCAAGGGTCATTGCAAATAATGCATAAATGCCACGACATTTACCCTCCGGTCCACAATTGAAAGCATTATTAGAAGTAGACTCTACATAAGGGCGCATCGACGGCTGATAAGATTGGTTATAATTTTGTTGATTATAACCTTGCTGTTGCTGATAACCCTGGTTATAAGCTTGTTGATTATAACCTTGCTGTTGCTGATAACCCTGGTTATAAGTTTGTTGATTATAACCTTGCTGTTGCTGATAACCTTGACTCTGCTGTTGCCCGGGTTGATAAGATTGATTTGTATCCATAACGAAATTATGTTTTACTCTTAGACTACAAAAATACATTTTTGGTTGCAAATATCATAAAATTAATCGCTTAAAAGAATCAATCAGGCCCTACCAACCTCTCTAATAGCGTGATTATCACATCGGTAAAAAAAATGCGCAATCAAGAAATATTCATAATTTCCCAGATGTAACGAATGAATATAGATATGGAGTAACATTGTTGAGGTGCATCTTGTCCATATTGAATTGAGATATATCATACGGCAGATTATCAATTACCTCGGCTGACATTAATAAGAAATCCCCTACTAAGGAAACAGAGATTGACTGAGCAAAGCCATTTGTAGAGATACCGCAATCAGTATCATCTATTGAAATTTCAGAATCTAGCGGAGCTTCAATTAATCGAATAGCAAAGGGTCTATTATCTGATTCTTCATCACTACATGCTACAAAAAAGAGGGAGTAAAATAAATAGCAATGAAAACTTATTCATAGCGACACAAGAAATCTTACACCTGTACTATTTTTGACCAATAAGCCCGATAAACCCTATAAGCCCGATTTTGACCATTAAGTCCAGAACCGAGTTTAACGAGTAAGTAGAAACAAAAAAAGACATCCGTTAGAG
>CAZXAZ010000019.1:0-39322 GCA_964638475.1 uncultured Alistipes sp.
AGGGGAAGTAGCTCGGGCGCAAACGAATCTTTGTCTCAGGTCCGAACATTTCACGCGCAAAGTAAAGCAACGTCTGCTTGAGGTCTGCGAATGAAACTTCTTTATCAACGTAAAGCGCTTCAACTTGATGGAAGAAACAGTGTGCACGAGCCGAAATTGCTTCGTTTCGATATACACGTCCGGGGCAAACAATGCGAATAGGAGGCTGTGTATGCTCCATAACGCGAGACTGCACGGAGGAGGTATGTGTACGCAATAAGACATCCGGGGTGCGCTGAATGAAGAACGTATCTTGCATATCGCGCGCGGGATGATCTTCTGCGAAGTTCAACGATGAAAAGACATGCCAATCATCTTCGATTTCGGGGCCCTCTGCTACAGTGAAGCCCAGACGACGGAAGATGGCTACAATCTCGTCACGCACGAGCGACAGCGGGTGACGCGTGCCAAGCGCAATCGGACTTCCGGGACGGCTCAAATCGAGGCTATCATCAACGGTCTCTACGCTTTCCAAAGCTGCTTTCAACGCGTTGATTTTTTCGGTTGCAAGCACCTTTAATGCGTTGATTTCCATACCGACTGCTTTTTTTTGGTCTGCCGGAACATTTCGGAAATCAGCCATAAGGTTGCTAACCTCGCCCTTTTTCGAGAGATATTTGATTCTGAGAGCCTCTGCCTCCTCGGGAGTTGAAGCTACCAAGGCTTCGATTTCTGCCTTGAGACTATGGATTTTTTCTAACATTCTTTCAAAGCGATTAGAGGTTGGATTGGCTCTCAACCTCAGATGTTTTACATCAATTTTGAGTTATCTCGGAGCGCCGCTAATCAAGCGTTTTCGATTGCGGCTACGATGTTGGAAAATATCTCTTCTACAGAGCCGCTACCATGAATGTGGCGGTATTTTCCCTCTTTAACATAGAAATCGCGAAGCGGTGTGGTCGATTCGTGGTAAACTTTGAGGCGGTTGGTGATTGTCTCAATGTTGTCGTCGGCACGCCCGGTTTGAGCTCCGCGCTTAATCATGCGATCGATTAGTTCATCTTCCGGCACTTCCAATCCTACGACATGGTGAATTTCCTGACCTCGCTTTGCCAAGAAGCTATTCAACGCTTCGGCTTGGGGAATTGTGCGAGGGAATCCGTCGAGAATTACACCATCTTTTGCCTTCGGCTCGTTATCGATGATCTCTTCGAGGATGTCAATCATCAAAGAATCGGGGATAAGCTGACCCTTATCGATATAAGTTTTGGCAATTTGACCGATTGACGTATTGCGAGCGATATGGTCGCGCAACACTTCGCCGGTCGAAATGTGATGGAGTCCGTACTTTTCAATCAACTTTTCGCTCTGAGTACCTTTTCCGCTACCCGGAGCACCGAAAATCACTACATTCATTTTCAGTCTTTACAATTTCTTTTACCTTAGAATCCATTATTATCCCACCCTACAGCCAATCTCGGGCAGAAGGAGCGATGCCTGTCTAGATACAAATTGGGCTACTAACAGATTATTTTTCTGCTTGTTCCTTCAAAACATAGATATCCTTCAGATTGCGAGCAAGACCATCGAGGTCTAGACCGAATCCGATGATAAACTTCGGAGGTATCGAAAATCCGACATAATCAGGCTTCACGTCACACTGAAGCGACTCCGGCTTAAACAGCAAGGTTGCAACTTTCAGTTCGGCCGGTTTAAGTTTGCTCATATCTTCAAGCAAACGCTTGATTGTGTTACCGGTATCAACAATATCCTCAACGAGAATCACCGTACGACCTTCGATATTTTCGCTAAGGCCCATAACCTCTTTGACCACACCGGTTGTAGATGTGCCCTCATAGCTCTTCAGACGAATAAAAGCTATTTCGGCATCTATGTCAACCTCGCGGAACAGGTCTGAAGCAAAAGGAAAAGCGCCATTGAGCACACACACAAACAGAGGGCATTTATCTTTAAACTCCTCTGAGATAGTCGCCGCAAGTTCCTTTATGCGGGCATCAATTGTTTCTTTCAGGATATAAGGCTCGAATGTGAGCCCATTGTAAGTGACTTCTTTCATCAGGTTGGAATAATTGTGCAAAATTAAGCATTTTTTCCTCAGCTAGCAAACCCAAATTCCGATTATCTCAAAAAAATCACATTCAGCCTCATCTCAAAGACCAACTGAGCTCCCTGTTATAGTTTATCTTTGGCTTTATAATGATAATTTTTGATATATATTAAGGTGGATTCAAGGAAAAATCCGTAAATTTGCAGTCAAAGCATTTTCCGACGCATAGTCAATGAAACTATTCACCAACGAACAAATACGCGCCATCGAGCGCCACACCATCGAAACCGAGGGCATTCCTCCCGGCGAAATCATTGAGCGTGTGGCTGAAGGGGTGGCTGATGAAATAGCCTCACGTTGGCGACCATCAAAGCCAACTATTGTTTTCGCCGGTCCGGGTAATAATGGGGCCGACGCCTTAGCTACTGCCCGCTTACTTCATGACCATGGGTTCCGCCCGTCGGTCTATCTTTTTAATATCGGAGGCGACAAACTCTCAAGCGAATGCGCCGCAGTGCGCGACCAACTGCTAGAGGTCGTGCCGGATGTTGATTTCCACGAAATCACGAGTCGCTTCACTCCGCCCGATATCACATCAAGCCATCTCATCGTCGACGGTCTTTTCGGCGCCGGATTGCGCGAAGAGTTGCGTGGCGGTTTCCAATCGTTAGTTCAATATATCAACGAAGAGAAACCAACAGTTGTCTCTATCGACCTTCCCTCAGGCATGTTCGGCGATTGGAACCCCCGAATCGTTAACAGAAATACGATTCACGCAACGCTGACCTTAGCGATACAATTTCCCCGTCTATGCTTCTTCATCCCCGACAACGCAGAGCTTGTCGGAGAATGGAAAACCCTTGACGTTGGCTTGAGCCAACAAGCTATCGCATCTCTACCGGCTGAATTCTGTCTAGTTGAGAAACGCGATATCCAACGCCGTCTACGCCACCGCAAAGAGTTTTCATCGAAAGCCGACTACGGTTCGGCTATTCTCTATGCCGGTAGCTACGGAATGATGGGCGCTGCCGTTCTTGCTGCGAAAGGTGCTCTTCGCGGCGGAGTCGGCAAGCTGACCGTCAGCTCACCGAAATGGGGCTACCAAATTTTACAGACGGCTGTGCCCGAAGCTATGTATCGCAACAATCGCGGTGACGCTTGCTTAACTGAAATCCATCCCGAACGCGACTTCTCAGCTATCGCCATCGGTCCGGGTATCGGCACTAACGAAATGACCGTTAAAGCTCTCGAAGATTTCCTCTCGAGCATCGACAAACCGGTTATCCTTGATGCTGACGCCCTCAACTGCATCGCCCTCCGTCCGGCTATGCTCAACAATATTCCGATTCTCTCGGTAATGACCCCTCACGCCGGCGAATTCGACCGTATGTTCGGCCCGCAACCATCATCTGAGGCTCGTCTTCGCAAGGCTATCGAGATGGCGAAATACTATAACATCTTGATTATTCTTAAAGGACGCTATACGGCTATCGTCCGTCCCGACGGCAAGATTTATTTCAATTCATCGGGCTGTCCGGCTATGGCAACTCCAGGTAGCGGCGATGTGCTGACCGGATTATTGCTATCAATGATGGCCCAAGGCTATCCCGCAGAAATCGCATCAATTATCGCTGTATATATTCACGGCGTCGCCGGCGAAATGGCTCAAGCCGAACATGGCGAATATGGCGTAACTGCCGGCGATATTGCCGCTAACATCGGACGCGCTATCCGCGAGACAATGAAATAAAAACCGCGAGCTTCATGCTCCGGGTAATCGAGCAACTTGAAGATTAAATATGAAATTATTCCATATCCTCCTCTTGGCAGCCGCCTCTTTGACTCCTGCTAGCCTATTCGCTCAACAGGCTCAGCGCTTGGCGGCTACAAAAGCCAACGATTACGGCTTGACATTCTCTCTCCCTCGCACAATGCTTAAGGTTAATCTTGAAGCTGAACTAACCGTCAAGAAGCCCGGCGAATTTTATCGCTACGCACCGAAATATCTCAACATAACAAATCCAATCACGAAAGAGTCTCACTCGGTTAAATTGCTTTCTGCAACAATCGACTCTTTCGGTGTTCAAGACACTAACGAGCAGTTCTCGATTCAATTCAAACAGGGCAACCCGGTTTATGTCGTGCTCGATGAAGCAGGACTTCCTTTGGCAATCAACACCGAAGAGACTATCGAGCATCAACCCGTAGAAATTCCGGAAGCAAAGGCTGCGCAACCAACCCCGTTGGAAACACCCGCCGCTAAACAGGTTATCAGCGAAGAAATGCTTCAGAGCCAATCTACCGCAAAACGCGCGGAGCTCGCCGCTCAAGCTATTTTCGCCATTCGCCAAACACGCAGCGAACTAATCACCGGCCAAGCCGACAACATGCCGCCCGACGGCAAGTCGCTCCAACTTATGCTCGACAACTTGCAAGCTCAGGAAGACGCACTAACGGCAATGTTCCTCGGAACAACCTCCGTGTCAACCTGTGTCGAAAGCTTTATTGTAAATCCTGATATGCTTGCCACAAAAGACAACGAAAAGATAATCATTGCCCGCTTATCGGCTATCGCCGGAATCGTTAACAGCGATGATCTTTCCGGCTCTCCTATATATCTTGACTTATCTGTGTTATCTCGCGAAGAAATGCCAATCAACGAAAAAGGCATAACCTTGCCTTTCCCAAAAAACGGAGTTCCCTATCGCATCCCCGGCGAAATGCAAGCTACCGTTTTATTCGACGGTGACATTTACACTACCGCCAAATTCCCCGCCTCGCAACTCGGCATCGTTTACGGACTCGCGCCAAACTCTTTCACAGACAAGAAAGCACCTATCTTTGTGATTTACGATTCAACAACCGGAGCAATCTTGCGTCAAGGCCCGGCGAATCAATAATTATTGAGGAGACAACTTCAAACCTACATCAGAATGAGCAATAAAGCCAACGACCGAACTCAACTAAAGAAGCTACTCGCTCTCGAATCGAAAGAGCGAATGAAAGATGAACTCTTCGACCGTTTGCTTGATGGTGGAGAAGATATCCACCTCCTCACATATGAACCGATGATTGACGCCGGTGACTACAATCCGAATATCTATATCGTAAAGGATGGTCTGATTCGCGGCACTTATCTTGACCGAAACAACGAAATAACGGTCGGATTTGCCCTGCCCGGCACTCTTATCATCTCTTTCCATAGCTACTTCGATAGCGAGCCATCTTATTATCGTTATGAAGCTTGTTGCCCTTCAACCGTCATACGTATTCCAAAGGCTCATTTCGACAAGATGACCAAAGAGTCTCACGAATTTGCTATTTGGGCTATGAGCGCCCACCAAAATCAATTGTTTTACAATGAGGTGCGCAACAAAGTGCTCAGCGGCGACGCGAAAGAACGGCTTTTGCAATTAAAACGTCGACTTTCATCAACACTGACAACTGACTCCGACGTCACTCCAACCTCAAGCGACAATCATAAATTGAAGATGAAGCAACAGCTCGACAGTCGCTACAAAACTATCTACTCAATCGTCCCTTCAAAAATCATCGCCTCATATCTTGGCATTACCGAGCAACATTTAAGCCGAATCAAGAAAGAAATTCTCAAAGAGAGCGCAGAAAAGGCATAATCAAAACAAAATGCCACACAAAATGCATTTATCATAGCATTTTTCTGCATTCCTCATCAAATCTTAATTTAGATTAATGCATCATTCCTATGGCAATAACTAAATTTGCCATAGGAATGATGCGTTATAGCCATACTTTTGCGTATAGCATTGCAACTGTATTTTCCTTTAATCATCACTTTCTCTCCGCTTTATGCATCAATTTTAACTCCAAAACCAATCGTATTACAAACATATGAGACATTACCTATCAATCATCGGTTTGACGGTTGCTCTGACGGCAACCGCTCAATCTTTACCAAATCTATGCGGAAGTGTTGTCTCTACTTCAAGCATGGAATCGGGCGTTTATCAAATTCCTTTAACCGAAAACAGCTCCTTCAAATTAATCGGGGCGACCGAAATAGCATCAGGCGGAGGTGTTATGAACGACAACACCTACTATGTTACATCTCTTGATAACACGATGTCGTTTTACGGCACAGCCAAGACTTTCGCTTACGAAACAGAGTCATGGTCTTGCCTAAACTCGGCGTATATTAGCGGTTCTCCATCGCGAGTATTTATGGCATCTGACTATGCCTCAGACCCAACAACTAATATTATATACGGATGCGCACCAAATACCGACGCGAGCGGGTTTGAACTAAACACATATATATTCGACGCCGAGTCGACAAACGCAAGCCGAGTGTCTATAGCTACAGTTACTTGCCACCTTGGCGCTCTCGCGTTCGACAAAGCCGGACAACTTTTCGGGCTTGATGCCGACGGCTCGCTCTACAAAATCGACAAAACTTCCGGTGTTGCTACATCGATCGGTTCAACTAATATTACAGCGAAGATCGACGGCTCATATGTCGATTACATCCATTCCTCAGCAGTAATCGATGATGCCTCCGGAAAAATGTATTTGAGCGCTACTTCTGCCGAAAACATCTGTTCGATTTATGAAGTAAGTTTGACAGACGCATCAGCAACGAAAATTAAAGATTTTGATGCCGGCATTGAGGTTACCGGCTTATACATCGCTGAGCCGGAAGTTGCCGCAGGTGCTCCCGCTGCCGCTACCGATCTTCTACTAACATTTGAAGGCACCTCCCTCACCGGTGATCTCGAATTCAAAGCCCCCGGCACGACCTACGGTGGCAACAATCTTGAAGAAAACCTAACCTTCCGCGTGCTTGCCAATGATATCGAAGTTGCAACCGGTAAGGTCTACGCCAAAGCTACCCGTTCGGTTTCTGTGACCGTTCCTGAAGCTGGCGACTATGTATTTAAGGTATTGTGTTCTAACGCCGCCGGCGAAGGCCCTGCCGCCAAGATTTCTCGCACCATCGGTTTGGCGGCTCCCGCGACTCCGGCAGTTTCTGTTGAAGCATCTTCTTCGGCTTACAGCTCTTACGTCAAAATCTCGTGGGAACCCGTCACCACTACCGTTGACGGCGTCAAACTCGGCGATACAGAAGTCACATACCGTGTTGTTCGTTATCCCGACGAAACTGTTATCGAGGAATCAACAACATCTACTTCGGCTTACGACTGGAGCCCCGAAAAGGGTCAGCATCTCTATCAATATGGCGTAACGGCTACCGCGAGAAAGACTGCCTCTGAAGAAGGTCTATCTTTGCCCATTGTTGTCGGGTTGGCAGCTGTTCCCTACTCTGAGAATTTTACAGATCAAAACGTTACCGACCTTTACACTATCATCGATGCCAACGGCGACGGCAAGAGTTGGTCATTCTATAGTGGTGACATGGCGTCAGAAGCGAGCAACGATGTTGACGCTGACGACTGGTTAATCACACCACCGATTACCATGAAATATGGCAACTACTATAAGGTCTCAGTCGACATGCGCGTTCGCAGTGGCGAAAATCCGGGAAAATTTGAGGTCAAGTATGGCACATCTGCCTCTGCTGATGCAATGACAAAAAGCATTATCGAACCAACAATCGTAACAACCGACAATGGCGGCTACACTACCTATTCAGGATTTGTCAAAGTCGACAGCTATGACGGCAAGGGACATATCGGGGTTCATTCTCTGACCGAGGCCGGAAATTGGTGGATGTTCGCTACAAACTTGCGCGTTTCCGCTCCTTATGAAAGCACCGTACCTCAAGCCCCGACCGAGTTCACTGCTACCCCCGACATTAATGGTTCGCTGACTGTTTCGCTCAGTTGCAAAGCTCCTGACAAGACTTTGGAAGGGACCTCAATCGGTGCTCTCGAAAAAATCGAATTCTTCCGCGACGGTCTGTCTATCAAAACTATCGAGAATCCCGAACCGGGCAAAATGACAGAACCATTCACCGACACTGTCGCTGATAAGGGAAACCACACATATACCGTTGTCGCCACCAATTGGAGCGGGGCAGGGCTCGAAGCTGAAACAAAGGCTTTCGTTGGCATCAACCTTCCCGCCTCACCCGCCTCTGCTTTCGCCTATGAAACAGAGAATATCGGTGAAGTAACCATTGAATGGGAACAAGTAACCACCTATATCGATGGCACTCCCCTCAACCCCGACAATGTAACTTACAGCATCTGGACAACAATTAACGGCGCTGACACTAAGATTCAACAAGGTCTGACCGGCACATCTTCTACCTTCCAGATTATTCTCCCCGATGAGCCTCAATTGTTCTGGAGTTTCGGGGTTACCGCAACTACCGAAGCGGGCGAGAATCTTCAAGCTGCTATGGCAGATCAGATTCCGGCAGGTCTTCCCTACACTGCACCATTCGTCGAATCATTCGCCAACCTCTCAACCGAATACGCGTGGGCAAGAGGCGGCTCTGACAATATGACATATTGGGATTATGCTTCTGCTACTACTTTTGAAGAAGTACAACCCCAAGATGGCGACAACGGCATGATTGCCATGTTCGGTAACTACATCGGTAGCCAAGGCCACCTCTACTCAGGGAAAATCAGCCTCGACGGATTGACCAAACCAATGCTGACTTTCTATCTCTTCAATCTTGTTGATTCCTCTCATCTCGACGACAACACTGTTGACGTATATATCAAAGGTTCTAGCGATAGAGATTTCAACCTCATCAAGACATATACCCTCAGCGACTTTGAAACCGAGGGATGGCATCGTGGCGAAATTTCTCTTGAACAATGGATCGGACAGTCAGTGCAGGTTATGTTTATCGGCACAATCAATCACTTCCAATATATCCAACTCGACAACATTCAAATTCGCGACCGTGTTGACTATGATGTTGCTGTCACACATCTTAATGCCCCCGAACGCGTAAAAGCCGGCAACCAAGCGCCTATCGAAGTTGGCTATGCCAACTATGGTCTAAAAGACATCTCGAATGTAACAATCGAGCTTTATGCCGACGAGGTAAAAATCGATGAACTGACAATTAAGGATGTGAAATCTGACGAAATCTCGACTGTTTGCTTTGATATTACTCACAGTGTTACATCACCCGACATCGTTGCTTATCGAGCTAAAATCTCAGCTTCCGGTGATATGTTGCTCGACAACAACTCAATAGCCGACGATATCCTCGTTGCGACTATATTCCCCAACTACCCGACAGTTTCTGACCTTACGGCAACCTATGCTTCAGATGACGCGACGGCAATCGATCTGACATGGAGTCAGCCCGACTTGAATGTTTCGTTCGACGATGACATTACCGAAAGTTTCGAGGGAGCATCTAAATGGACTACCAAAGGTCTTGACAGCTGGACTTTCGTTGACAAAGATGGTTACGGCATCTATGGTTTCAGCTTCATGGATGTTCCGGAATACGGACCTCAGCCTATGTCAACTCAATCTTGGTGGGTAATGGATGACACCGATAGCGGTCTCACCGAACATTTCAGCACCCCGGGATTCTACACCGCTCATTCAGGTAACAAATATCTGGCATCGATGGCTGTTTCTGATTCAGAATTCAACCCGAAACGTAGCGACGACTGGGCTATTTCTCCCGTATTGAATGGCTCGGCTCAGACAATCTCGTTCTGGGCAAAGTCGATGCTCTCCGATGCTCTTGAGTCTGTAGAAGTTCTTTATTCTACCTCCGGAACAAGCACTACCGACTTTACATCTGTCGCCACATTCAACAACATTCCTTGGCAGTGGAAGCAATATTACTTCGACATCCCTGCCGGAGCGAAATACTTCGCTATCCGCTGCATCAGTCGCGACGGATATCTCGCAATGATTGACGACATCAACTTCACACCCGCCGATAATGCCGCAAACCTCGAATTGTCCGGTTACAACATATATCGTAACGGTGTAAAAATAAACGGAAGTCTTGTTACGACGAATAATTTTACCGACCTAGAGGCCAACGACAAGTCTGCTGTTTATAATGTAACCGCTGTCTATTCAAGCCGAGGCGAGTCGATGTTCTCAAATGACGCTATCGCGACCAAGAGCGGCATTGCGGTTATCGGATATGATTGTCCTCTTGAAGTTGTTGCAACTTATACCCTTTCAAGCATCCAAGTCGACAACAATCCCGCACCGGGCATCTATATCCGCCAATTCTCCGACGGCTCAGTTCGTAAAGTAACTATTAAATAACGATTTTTTCATAAGTATAGCTGTTTTCAAAGTAAAGAGGCCATCCGGCAGTTAACACTTCGGATGGCCTCTTTCATGCTTTTATATTAGTAGTGATGTTATATCGGCGATATCGGGATGGAGTTGCTTAATCGGGTTAATGACGAAATCTCGTTGTTGCGCTCGCGGATGGGGCAATGTTAGACGCGGCGAGTGATATGGCAACCCGACAAGACTGCCGTCAGGCTGCCGCTCGGCTACAAAAATAAGGTCTATATCAATCAAGCGGTCGCGATAACTGCCGTCTTCATTACGATGCGACGCAGAAGAAATGCCACATTCGATTGTTTGAAGATGATTCAGCAACTCGTCGAGATCGAGCGACGTCTCAATTTCAACACCAATATTTAGAAAGGAATGAGATGATTCAAATCCCCACGGCTCACTTTCTATTATTGAGGAACGCAGACAGTCGCCCTCTGACAATAAAAAAATCTCGGCGACAGCTCGCTCTATTATTGAGCGACTGTCTCCGAGATTAGATCCTATATTGATATGGGCAAGCATCTATCGTCAATAGTGGCGGCTATATGCTGCCTTATGAATATCAAAGGGCACGAGCTACCTCGATTTCCTCGAAGCCTTCGATAATATCGCCGGCCTGGATATCATTGTAACCTTGGATTGAAAGACCACACTCGAGTCCGGCTACGACCTCTTTAGCATCATCTTTGAAGCGTTTGAGCGAACCGAGAGCTCCGGTGTAACGAACAATACCGTCGCGGATGACACGCACCTTGTTGGTGCGCTTAATCTTACCTTCGCGAACGAGGGCGCCGGCGATTGTTCCAACCTTAGAAATCTTGTATGTTTCAAGCACTTCGGCTGAACCGGTAATTTCTTCACGGAGTTCGGGCGCGAGCATACCTGCCATAGCGTCTTTAACCTCTTCGATTGTCTGATAGATAACCGAATAGAGACGAATTTCGACGCCTTCACGCTCTGCTTCGCGACGGGCGGCTTGCGACGGACGCACCTGGAAACCGATGATAATCGCATCTGAAGCGGCAGCCAAAGATACGTCGCTTTCAGAGATTTCACCAACAGCTTTGTGGATAACGTTAACCTGAATTTCAGGAGTGCTGAGTTTGATAAGTGAGTCGCTAAGCGCTTCGATCGAACCGTCAACGTCACCCTTAACGATAATGTTGAGTTCTTGGAATGATCCGAGCGCCTGACGACGAGCAACTTCGTCGAGAGTAAGACGTTTTGATGTGCGGGTCGAGAACTCGCGCTGGAGTTGCTGACGCTTTGTTGCGATTTCGCGCGCTTCTTGCTCTGAGTCAAGCACTGTGAAGGTATCGCCGGCAGTGGGCGCTCCGTTCAAACCGAGAATCAATGCCGGCTCGGCGGGACCAACCTCTTTGATACGCTGGTTACGTTCGTTAAACATAGCCTTTACTCTACCGAAGTGAGTTCCGGCGAGGATAACATCACCAACGCGCAGCGTTCCATTCTGAACCAAAACGGTGGCTACATATCCGCGACCCTTATCGAGTGAAGATTCGATAATCGAACCTGACGCATTGCGATCAGGGTTAGCCTTAAGGTCAAGCATTTCGGCCTCAAGAAGCACCTTCTCGAGCAATTCCTCTACGCCAATACCCTTCTTAGCTGAGATATCCTGGCTCTGATATTTACCGCCCCATTCTTCAACGAGGTAGTTCATTCCGGCCAATTCCTCTTTAATCTTATCAGCATTAGCGGCGGGTTTATCAATCTTATTGATAGCAAATACGATAGGCACACCAGCGGCTGAAGCATGGTTGATAGCTTCGATTGTCTGAGGCATTACGTCGTCGTCTGCGGCAACAATAATGATACAGATGTCGGTTACCTTCGCACCACGAGCACGCATAGCGGTAAAGGCTTCGTGACCGGGGGTGTCAAGGAATGTAATATGACGTCCGTCAGCGAGTTTCACGTTGTATGCACCGATATGCTGAGTAATACCACCGGCCTCACCGGCGATTACGTTTGCCTTACGGATGTAGTCAAGCAATGAGGTCTTACCATGGTCTACGTGACCCATAACGGTTACAATCGGCGGACGCGCTACGAGATCTTCTTCGCTATCCTCTTCTTGAGCAATTGCCTCAACAACTTCGGCAGATACGAACTCTGTCTTGAATCCGAATTCCTCGGCTACGATGTTGATTGTTTCTGCATCGAGACGTTGGTTGATTGAGACCATAACGCCAAGGTTCATACATGTACCGATAACCTTGTTAATGGGCACATCCATCATCGTTGCGAGGTCATTTGCGGTAACGAACTCTGTGAGTTTCAATACCTGTGATTCCGCTGCTGCGGCTGCGGCTGCGGCTGCGTCACGTTCGGCGTTTGCCTCACGTTTCTCTTTACGCCATTTAACACCCTTTTTCTGACCTTTGTCTTTAGATGTCAAGCGGGCAAGCACTTCCTTAACCTGCTTTTGTACATCTTCTTCATTGACCTCTACATGAGGACCGCGTTTAGGACTGCCGGCTTTTCCGCCACGTTCGTTGCGACGAGATTCGCCACCACGGCCGTTACGACCTCCGCCGTTACCACCGTTTCCGCCGGGCTGATTGCTCTGCTTTTCGATATCGATTTTCTCTTTCGAGCCGATACGTTTACGTTTTTTGCGGTCGCCGTCTGAGCCTTGTCCGCCACCGTTTCCGCCTTGTTGCTGTTTGGCGATGCGTTCGTTACGACGCTCCTCCTTGCTTTTCTTGCGGGGACGTGTTGATTGGTTGATTGCCGACAGGTCGATTTTACCAATGACGTTAATGGTCGGACGATTCTGGGGTAATCCAACCGAGAAGATCTCCTCTTTTTCTTCCGTCTCTTCTGTAGCGACGGCGGGTGCGGCGGGCTTTTCCTCCGCTTTCGGGGCTTCAGCAGTTTTCTTCTCTACCGGAGCTGCAGGTTGCTTCATTATGGGCGTTTCTGTTTTTTCTTTATCTACAGGGCGTTTCTGCTCTGCTTTTTTCTCCTCTTTAGCTACGGGCGCTGCTGCTGCGACAGGTTTTGCCTCAACAACTTCTTTCTTAACCTCGGGGAGTTTTACTTCTTTCTTTTCTTCGGCAACTTTTACCTCTTCCTTTGGCGCGGACACAGGAGCGGCAACAGGCTCGGCCACCGGCGCTTCAACCTTTTCAACCTCTACCGGCTTCTGATCTACTTTTTCCTCAACCGGAGCGGTTTTCGTTTCCGGTTCGGCTACAGGCGCAGAAGCAACAGGAGTCGTTTCGGTGTGTTTCACCGGATTACCATGCTTGTCTAATTCGATTTTGCCGAGAATTTTCGGTTTGTTGATTTCTGAAGAGAGCTTGATTTCATCAACAGTTTTTGCGGCAGGCTTTGTTTTCTCGCGCTGCTGCATTCTCTCTGACGAGAACTGCTCAGATTTGGTTTTTTGGTCTTTGTCGTTTTTGAATTCCTTTACTAAAAGGTCTACGACGTCATCCTCGATTCGCGCGTTAGGATTGTCGTCGATGGTGATATTTTTACCGCGCAAAAAGTCGACAACAGTGGGGAGAGCCACGTTGAGGTCTTTCGCTACTTTACTTATCTTAGTTCTCGCCATTGAGTGGGTTTAAGTTTGCTAATAATTTTATTTGGAGAGATCCGCCTCGCATTTATGGAGTTTTCTCCATTTATTCTAACGAAACAGACACTATTGAGAAAAGTATTGAGAGAGGGGCTAGAGAGAGAATAACCACACACACTATTGCGGTTTACTTTGTCTCTTCGTCATCTGATGCAGCGTCATCTGCGACTTCCGTGTCTTCAGCAGGAGTTTCTTCTGCATCATCCTCAAATTCTGCCTTGAGAATATCAAGAACACTGTCTACGGTCTCCTCTTCGAGGTCGGCACGACGGATAAGATCTTCACGCGGTGTGTTGAGCACACTCTTTGCGGTTACACAACCCATATCCTTGAGCGCGTCGATTACCCATTCGTCAATCTCATCTTTAAACTCATCGAGATAGATATCTTCTTCGTAGAGGTCATCGGTGTCACGATATACATCGATAACGTAGCCGGTCAACATCGACGCGAGTTTGATGTTCAAACCTTGCTTACCGATAGCCAACGAAACTTGGTCGGGTTTGAGGAATACCTCTGCCTTCTTTTCCTCTTCATCAAGACGGATAGATGATACTTTTGCGGGAGAAAGAGCGCGTTGGATAAAGAGTGAGGGGTTGGTTGTGAACGGGATTACGTCGATATTCTCGTTGCGGAGTTCGCGAACGATTCCATGAATACGTGAGCCTTTCACTCCGACACATGCGCCTACGGGGTCGATACGGTCGTCGTAGCTTTCTACTGCAATCTTAGCTCTTTCTCCGGGGATACGAGCTACGGCACGAATGCTAATCAAACCGTCATGAATTTCGGGCACTTCGAGTTCAAAAAGACGACGGAGGAAGTTTTCGTTCGTACGAGATACCGTAATTTTGGGGTTGTTATTGTTATTATCAACGTTGGCGATAACCGCACGGATTGTTTCACCCTTACGGAAGAAGTCGCCGGGAATTGACTGATTCTTCGGGAGAAGGAGTTCGTTCTTCTCATCATCGAGGAGCAATGTTTCGCGCGACCATGTCTGATAAACTTCACCGGTCACGAGTTCGCCTTCAAGGTCTTTAAACTTCTCATAAACGGCTTCTTTCTGAAGTTCGAGAATCTTAGACTGAAGGGTCTGACGGAGGGTCAAGATTGCACGGCGGCCGAAGTCTGCAAAAAAGATTTCTTTGGTATGCTCTTCGCCGATTTCAACTTCGGGGTCATTGTCAGCGCGAGCGTCTGTCAGCGAAATCTGAAGGTTGGGGTTAGAAACCTCACCATCGGGAACAACTTCGAGGTTCTGGAAGATTTGGACATCACCTTTGTCGGGATTCATGATGACGTCGAGGTTTTCGTCGGTGCCGAACATTTTCGCAAGCACATTGCGGAAAGACTCTTCCAGCACGCTTATCATGGTTGTCTTGTCGATGTTTTTAAGTTCTTTAAACTCGGCAAAGCTCTCCACCATGTTTGGTGTTTCCTCTTTTTTAGCCATAATTGGGGACAATTATATCAGTATTGTTTTTATTATCAAATTATATCGAATAATGAGCGTCAGACTTATCGGTCTGCGCAATCATTATTTAAATTTCAACAAATAGTTTGCTTTTTTGACGTTTGCAAACTGAATAGTTTCTTGTTTATCGACAAGCTTCGGGCGTTTTTCTCCGGCAAGTTTCTCTTTTACTTGATATTCAACCGTGAAGCTATCTTCATTCAATGCGGCTAGCGTAGCTGTAAACTTGCGACCGTCATTAGTGAGCAACTCAATCTCGTTTCCAAGATTTTTCTCCCATTGGCCTCTCACTTTAAAGGGAGCGGTAAGGCCGGCTGAACCGACTTCGAGGTCGTAATCTTCGAGCTCTGCGGGGAGCAGTTCTTCAATCTTACGGGTTAAAAGGGCGCATGTATCAATGTCGAGATTCTCGGGAGAATCAACTTCTACGGAAATCGACTTGTCTGCCGAGACATTTACATCTACAACAAAAAGTTCCGTACCCTTAATAGCCTCTTCGACGGCGGAAAAGACGGTCTGTTTGTCAATCATCAGTTATTTATCTTATATTTATCTGTCGCGCTTTTCAATAGCGTTAGCGCAAAACGAAATGGAGGAAGCCCGATGGGCCTCCTCCGATAACCGACTGCAAAGTTACGCATTTCTCGCCGTTTCTCCAACTCTTTCCTCCCCGCTTCCAACTGAAGATTTTCCCGAAACTAGATTTTTAACAGTAGTTTTAGAATGATTAAATATATTTAACACATCCCTACTCTTCAATATTAGGCTTGAAAGATAGACCGTAAACAACGGAAACATAATGATTCCCATCACGGAAAGCACCACAGCAAGCAACTTTCCAACCATCGTCTGAGGATTAAGCGAACTACCAAGAGTAGTCGCTTCAAGTCCACACCACCAAAATGCATCGCAATAATTCTTCACTTCGGGATTAACAGGCGACTCTCGTTCATAAAATATCAATCCTGAAAAATAAATCGTTAACAACAATATCGAAAGATAGCAAAGAAAGATGCCGGTTATGCGATTAGACGTAATATATCCAAGTATTATTGCCAACGCAAGTCCGCCGCGTGCAAAGGGCATAAAGCGAGTAAAATATACGATATCCGAATGAATCGGTATATCAAAAAAAGCCACCAAATTAAGATAAGGTATCGACAGCAGAAGAAACATCCACCGCGCCCTCACATAGCGCCAACGACGTTGCTTGGAAGTCAACCACAACTCTACAAAGAAATCGACAATAAACACCAAACAGACTATGAGTTGAAACGTCATATATCCATTATGCTCCATAAATGAAATATGATTGAGTATATCGTAAGAAATAAAAGCAATCAGACCAACCGACAAAGCAAATATTATAGTATGAGAATACCACAACACTCGTTTGCGTAGCTCTAACATTGAACCCTCTGTAAATCCGCAATTACTCATAAACTTATCACTCAGAATTACCTAATTTAATCAGACTTATAATTAAAACAACAGCGGAGAGATAATGGTTTCACCAATCATCTCTCCGCTAATATCTTAACAAGCGACTTAATCGCCGCCTTTAACGTCATTGCATCAGGCGATAAACAGCCATAGTATCTATCGGTTGTAACGGATAATACGGACCAAAGGGAATCCCTTTATTCTCATGGAATTTTGTCGTCAATGCTGCGAAGTCGGGATTAGCGATTCCTAACTCGCGAAGGGTTAAAGGCAATCCAAGCGATTTAAAGAACGAACGCATCGCATCTACTGTTTTTAATGCTGCGCGTTTATCATCATCATCTACAACGGTAAACACACGACGACCTAATTGAGCAACCTTTTCAGGTTTATGCGAAGCCATAAATGTCATCCACGCCGGAAAAACTACTGCCAATCCGGAACCATGAGTCACACCATAGAGGGCTGACAATTCATGTTCGAGTCCGTGTGACGTCCAATCTTCACGCCTGCCACATCCGCAAACACCATTATGAGCCAATGTCCCTGCCCACATAATATTTGCTCGAGCTTGATAATCTTCCGGATTAGCCATCACTTTAGGCGCCTCGTTAATTATCGACATCAATACACCTTCACAAACCCGATCGGTAGTTTCAACTTCTTCCGTCGGTGAAAAATAGCGTTCCAAGATATGCGCCATCATATCGGCGACACCGGCAGCTGTCTGTTCGGGAGGCAATGTAAACGTCAACTCCGGATTCAAGATTGCAAACTTCGGACGGAGAGCAAAGTCGGTGCGCAAACTAATTTTGCGCATGCCGTCAATTTTCGTGATAACAGAATTACCACTACCCTCACTCCCGGCTGCGGGAATTGTCAAGACAACACCAACAGGAAGTGCCGTCTCCATTACCGCCTTTCCTGCCCAGAAATCCCAAAAATCGCCGTCATAGCATGCTCCGCCGGCAATCGCCTTAGCCGTATCAATAACCGAGCCTCCGCCAACGGCCAATAAACCGTCGATAGCATTCTTCCTTACAAGGTCGATTCCCTCATAAACTCTATCGTCTGTTGGATTCGGCTTAATGCCGGTCAATTCAATATACTCGACTCCCGCCTCAACAAGCGACGAGAACACTTTATCAAGCAAACCACTGCGACGAGCCGACATACCGCCACTGACTACCATCACTTTCCGACAGCCAGTTGCTGCCATCAACTTTCCGGTTTCTTTCTCGGTGTCACGACCGAACAGATAGCGCGTCGGAGCGCAATAGGTGAAGTTATCCATTTTTCTTGTGAATTTTTGATTTCTTATTCCGACAAACTCAAAATGAGTTTTCAGAGTTTCTTGCGACCGCTATTGATCAATATTTCAATTCAACAACTCCCTCTCGAATTATTTCAGGGTCACGAGAATCGAGCAAGCTAACTACCGCCGAGGGTATTGAGTTGCCCTCTCCCCCGTCGATTATCGCATCAACAGTGTCGTCATAGTGAAAACTTATTGCCGATGGTTGACAAAGATCGTCGCTATCAGCGTCTTCCCATTCTATTGTCGTTGTCAACAAGGGATTCCCAAGCTCCGACGCAAGTCGGCGAGCTATGTCATTATCCGGCACCCTCACACCAACTTCTCGTCGTCCTTTAAACGCCTTTGATAGATTCGATGAAGCCGGCAAAATAAATGTAAACGGACCGGGCAAATTGTTTTTCATTAGTTTAAATGCCTCATTATCTATACGAGCATACTCACTCGCCTGAGAAATGCCGTCACAAACTATCGCCAATCTCTGTTTTGCGGGATTTATACCCTTCAATCGACAGACCTTTTCAACGGCGCGATTATTCAGAGCATCACAACCTATCGCATATAACGAATCGGTAGGGTAAATAATAACACCACCGTCGCGCAATAATTCGGTTATATCCTCTATATAACGTTCGTTAATACTCGAGGAATACATCTTATATGTTTTCATGGCTATAATCTGACGGCTTACGCCTTAAATAATGCGACACTTAAAACCCATAGAAGTCAACGCGTCGGCAACCTCGCGCCGTTTATCGCCCTGGATAAGAATTTCCCCTCCTCGCGACGAACCACCCACACCGAGGCGTTGCTTGAGCCGACGACTGACCTCCTCAATCGAATCGTCGTCAATCGTAAATCCGGCAACAATAGTTGCCGCTTTTCCTTTACGACCCTTACGATCAAGAACAACATCTAGTCGCGCTTTTTCTACCGCATCGGTTGCCGACGAGGTATCTTCTTGCTGAATATCTTCTCCTTCAGGCAAATCTGCCTTTAATGCTTCGAGTGACGATCTCCAATCCATCAAAAAAAAATTATGGGTTAACTTGCAACGAATCTTCAGCCGAATATTCCGGAGTATATTCCAATGAAAGGTCAGGCGGAAAATCAATCGAACCGCTAATACGAGTTAACATTACAACCAATGGTAAATCTTCGGGCGAGAGAGCAGACAAAAATCCACGCAATGAGTCGTTTGAGATTTTCAACGCTTGACGCACACATTGAGTTGCGTCTGCGACATTCTCATCAACACTTATACTTTCTGTTTCAGGCAATTTCATGTATAAAATTGCCATACGGCCAAGCTGATTTTCATCAAGTTTTTCAAAATCATTCGCCATCAAATCGGCGCATATGCGAGCGGCGTCATTCGAACGTCCATCTGCAAGCAATTGCTCTGCATCATCTAGCGACGACGCTACGCTCGTATCTGTCACATTACTGCCACATGAGGCTAACAATAAAGCCCCAATTACCGCAGCAAGTAATAGCGAGAATCTATTTAAGATTGTATGAATCATAGTAGCTCTATTTGAGATTTATTTTCTAAGTCGGTCATTCACTTATCTCCAATACTTACAATGCAAAGTTACAACCATATAGATCGATTTCCAAATGAAATCAAAGAAAAATTAGCACTAAACAACCGACCACCATTCCTCGAATCTATCACAACCTCACCCCTCACTATCAATCAGACATCATTCGAAGAATAGAAAGCGAACCGGGTTCTCGAACCGAGGGATAATGAGTCTGATAATAGAGCAAAATTCTATCGAGAATTATATTTCGCTCAACGCGAGAGAAACGATAACAACCGGAATTCCTAAAATTCATCCTTCCGAGAATATTAACAACTCGAGCCTCTCCGGAAGGAAGAAAATGACGATGCGACGGCGGCTCTTTACGGAATATTCCATCCGACAGGTCAAAAACAGCTCCATCTGTATAGGTGCGCCAATCAGGTTCAATACCCAAGAAGCGAGTCAAACGCAACAGGAAACAAATATGAAAATTCAACAGGCCAACACCGTGCAATTTTCTGAGCGGATCTATACTACCCTCCAATCTACGAAGAGCATCATCAATAAAATCAAACAACAAAGAGTCTGCAATCGGCTCTCGCAACAACATCGACAATATATCCGCCGTAAACAGCGCCAAAGTCGAACGTAACGGATCAGCAACCGGAGGCAAAACTACAGCCCTTACATCTCGAATCTGAAAAATATCTCGCCCCGGACGAATATCCGCAACACACTCAAACCTCCCCATCGGCATTAACAACGCACGAAGGCGCCCCGCCTGACGCCCCGTTCCCGCCGGTATCAGAAACGATAGTCGACCGGCTTGACGAGTATAGGCGGTTAAAATCGAATTCTTATCAGAATATCGAATCGTGCGCAGCGCAATACAATCAAGAGCTTTATACATATATTAAGGTGTACAAGGACATTCAGGCTTTGTTTGAGCCACAAAATTAACTAAAAAACCTTAAATCGAAACTTTTTTATCAAAAAATTTGGTCAGTTCAAAAAAAGAGTATAACTTTGCAGTCGCAAAATGTCACCGAGCTCTGCTCAAAAACAGTTGCAAAGGCCGGCCCATTCGTCTATCGGCTAGGACGCAAGATTTTCATTCTTGAAAGAGGAGTTCGATTCTCCTATGGGCTACTAACAATTAAAAAACAAGAAGAAATATAATGGCAAACCATAAATCTGCATTAAAACGTATCCGCCAGACCGAAAGCCGTCGTCTTCGCAATCGCTACTACGCAAAGACCGCTCGTAACGCCGTGCGTCGTCTCCGCGCTATGACCGACAAGGCTGCCGCTCAGGAAGCATATCCCAAGATTGTCGCCATGCTCGATCGCATGGCCGCTAAAAAGACCATCTCTAAGAATAAAGCTTCCAACCTCAAGAGCAAGCTGGCTATCCACATCAACAAACTCGGCTGATACACCGCAAGTTGATGAGCTCATCCGCCATAGATGAGCAAGCCTAAAACAGAGACCACAGACCCGAAAGCGGGTCATGTCAAAAATATATTCTCGTAATTTTGTCATCAATTCATCAGCTTGCGAAAGCAGGTGAATTTAACACCGGCCCATTCGTCTATCGGCTAGGACGCAAGATTTTCATTCTTGAAAGAGGAGTTCGATTCTCCTATGGGCTACACGAAAACGACAACCGATTACTCGGTTGTCGTTTTCGTTATACCCCTACCCCACACATAACTTACAACTCGAAATCTCGCCCCAGCGAGAGCAAAGACGACTGAGTAGAAAAACCGAGGCGGGAGCGTAGCGTTTTTCCGGGGGTGGGCGGAATATTTATAAAAAAAACGACACCTTGGTGAGGTGTCGTAGTATGGAGTTTTAGAGAAGTAGGGTTGCGTCGCCGTAAGATAGGAAGCGGAAGTTGTGGGAGAGGGCGTAGTCATATAGCGGCCGCCAGCTATTGTTTGTAAATGCTGATACGAGTAGCAGTAGTGTTGATTTGGGTTGATGGAAGTTTGTGACGATGCCGTTCACTAGTCGATAGGTGTAGCCGGGGGCTATTATTATTCGAGTGTCTGCAATAAATGTTGTTTGATTGTTTGTTTTGAGGTGGTTTATTATTGCAGAAATGGCTTGCGATGGAGTTGGAAGTGTCTCGTTTTCAATTGTTTGATATGGCAACCATTGTGGCACTTCTCCGTCCCATTTTTGAGCGATAATTAGTCGTCCGGCATGGTAGAGAGATTCGAGTGTACGCACAGAGGTCGTGCCGACGGCGATTATTTTGAATGTTTCGTCGTTGGTAGTTTTGTTTGCGATTTCGTTTTCTTTCTTTTCGAGAGAATTTTTCAATTCTTCAAGTAAGGCGATGGGGACGGCTATAAATTCGGCGTGCATAGGGTGTTCGCCGATTGTTTCAGATTTAACGGGTTGAAACGTGCCGGCACCTACATGAAGTGTAAGTTCACGTCGTTGTATTCCACGTTGTGAAATTTCATCGAGAACGCGTTCGGTAAAATGTAGTCCGGCAGTTGGAGCGGCAACAGATCCTTCAATTCTCGAATATACAGTTTGATAATCTTTGCTATCAGATGATTCTGTTGCACGGTTAAGATATGGGGGGATGGGAATTTCGCCGACAGCAGATATTATTTGAGAGAATGTTACGGCGGCGTTGTTCCACGAGAATTCAACGACAGAGGCATTCCCTTCGCGAGAAATTCGTCGGGCTTCAAGTTGCAGGGAGTTGTTGCCGATAGTGACATCCATTTTTAGTTCACCCTCTTTCCAACGTTTTGAGTTTCCGACGAAGCATGTCCACGAGCAACGGTCTGTTGTTGCAAAACTTTGGGCATAGTCAGCCGGTGTTACCGGTTCGAGGCAGAATATTTCGATTAATGCCCCCTCTTGATGAGTGTTAACGCTAGCCTTTCGGAATCTTAGTCGAGCGTTGATAACGCGGGTATTGTTGTAGATGAGCATCGAGCCCTTCGGCAATAACGCCGGAAGGTCGGTAAAAATATGCTCCGACAAATCGCCATCGTGGTTTCGCACGAGAAGTTTGCAGCTATCTCTAACTTCAAGAGGGTGTTTTGCTATCATCTCATCGGGGAGCGGATAGTCGAATTCATCAATTTTCAAAGAAGCCGGAGAGGCGATGATATTTTTATCGTTTATGGTGTTTAAATCCTCTTTAAGTCTCATAGTAGCTGTTTTATATGACAAAATTAGTGAATTATTCCCTTATATGGGAGTGTTCTCAAAAAAAATATCTATTTTTGCATATAAGTCATCCGAGCGATTGACTTTACTAACCTAATTCATAAAATCCGTGATTAATGTAGGCATTATCGGTGGCGAGACAGAAGCCGCCGGCGAACTAATAAGAATATTAATAAATCATCCAGATGTAATACTTCGTACGGTGTGTTCTCCGCTACATGCCGGCGAGCGTGTCGACCGCTATCATCGCGGGTTGACAGGTGACACAGAGCTTTGTTTTGAAAACACACTTGAAGTGAGCAAGCTCAACTGTGTATTTCTTGTCGGAGAGTCATGGCAAGCTAAGGAGTTTATGGCGAGTGTTGACGCGCCTTCGCATAAGCTAGACGCAGATGATGATGCAGAAGACGCGTTACGAATTGTAGATATGACCGGAAGCTTTATCAATGGCGATTACGGCATGGTCTATGGTTTTCCCGAATATAATCGAAAGGCATTAGTTAGAGGAGCGTTGCGAGCCTCTGTGCCTTCGGCAATTGCAACCGGGGTCGAATTATCATTGTTTCCTTTAGCAAAGAATCATTTATTGACCGGGGCAATCGACTCAACCGTTAAGATGTCTCGCAGTAATAATTTTGAGAGCGCAACTACTCAAGCTGATTTCGCCGTCTCTCAATTATCAACTCGTCTTGACCCGGTTGCTCCGATAGAGCATCGCCCCGATGCTGAGCGAGCTGCTGCAGAAATTGAAAAAGCGATGAAAGAGATTTATCACTCTTTTGTTGGAAAACTCAATCTGAAATTAGCGTCAGATATGTCGCCATTGCGCGGCATGACGGTGGTTTCAGATGTGCCGTGTAGTGTCAATATCGAGGAAATCAAACATCTTTACGAAGAAGCGTATGTCGATCATTCATTCGCGTATATCATAGATCGCCTTCCCGACACAGCCGATATCTCGAATACAAACAAATGTTTGTTGAATATTGAACCGGTTCATGGAGAGCATTCATATTCAAGTGTACCTATCGTGAGAATTACAGCCGTGCTTGATAATCTGATTAAAGGGAGCGCGGGCACGGCAGTTCATTGTATGAATCTGCTTTTCGGGCTCTCAGAACGCACCGGCCTAGCGTTGAAGGCCTCTGTTATTTAAGCCCCACTACGTCTCTATAAAATAAACGCTTCGCGATGTTGTCGACGAATATTATCATCGGTCAACATCGCGAAGCGTTTTATATAGATATTTCAGGATATCAATCTAAATTCGGTCGATAACCGTAACCGTAGCCATATCCATAGCCGTATCGTGATTTTAGCGGACCAATTTTCGCTTGGTCAGTGCCGTTAAGTATAATAGCCATGTTATTATATTGATGCGCATCGTAGAACTCTTGAATGCGCGGCAGCATTTCACGTTCAAGCAATCCGGCGCGAACAACAAAGAGCGTCATATCACAGTAACGATTGATAATCTTCGCGTCAGCCACAATTTCGATTGGCGGGCAATCGACAAGCACATAGTCATATATAGTGCGCAGATGGTCGATCAACGCTTTCAGACGCGGAGAGTATAGTAGTTCGGCAGGGTTTGGCGGAATCGTGCCGACGGGCAGAATGTCTACGGCGTAGTCTTTCACCGGAATTTTCGGGTCAATACGTCTTGGCGGCTCAACCGGACGATGGATAAGAATTTCGTCAAGTGTAGCGTGGCCGGAAAGGTAAGCTGAAATGCCGACTTTCGGATTCTCAACGAAGGAAGAAAGAGCCGCCTTACGGAGGTCGAGGTCTATCACTGCAACTTTCTTATCTTTAATCGCTAACACTGTCGCAAGGTTCATTGCAATGAACGTTTTACCAGATCCGGGGTTCGCGGAGGTAACCATCAACGTTTGGGCGCCTTGGTTGTCGGCATCGATCATCAGTTCGAGGTTGGTGCGAATAACTCGGAACGCTTCGTTAATAATATTACCTGAGCCACGGCGCACCATAACCACTCGGCGATCTTTTTCATTGTCATGAGCTTTGCGTAGACGACTGAGCCCTTTCTGCTTGCGATAACCGAGAGGAATCTCACCGATAAATGGTACAGACAAATTTTCAAGGTCGCAACGACCGCGCACCTTTGTGTTTAACGTTTCGTTAAGATAGATAGCGCCGGCGGGTAGTAGTAGACCAACCAAGAAAGCAACCAACATTATCGCTTGAGAGTTGGGCGCAACCGGCGCATTGCTACCTGTCGGAGGTGTGATAATGCGAGTATTGTAAGCCGTAAACGCTTGAGATAATTCGTTTTCTTCACGCTTCTGCAAGAGGTATAGATATAGACTCTCTTTAACCTTTTGTTGGCGTTCAACGCTCAGCAAGTAGCGCGCTTGCGACGGGTTGGCCTGAAGTCGTGATGACGCCATTGCCTCATTAGTCTGAGCTGCGCGGATGTAGGTATTCAGAGTAACAATATAGTTATCGATAGACTGAAGTATTGCTTGACGGATGCCGTCGAGTTGGTTGTCTATCGTGACAACCAACGGGTTTGCAGTAGAAGAGTTTTCAACGAGGTTGTTTCGTTCGAGTAACTGCTTGTTATACTCCGCAATTTGTTGCTCGATATTAAGGTTCTCAAGACCCGAGTTCGCAGGAAGAACGTTAAACGAATTTGCAGAATTGGCAAGATAGTTTCTAATATAACGAGCCATTCCGAGGCGATTATTGAGTTGTATCACTTCTTCGGTCGCTTCAGACGCACGGTTGAAATAGGCTTGCGCCGCAGCTTCGATATCCGGCACCATATGGGTGGCCTTAAAAGAAGAAATTTCAGAGTCAACACCACCAAGTTCCTCTTCGATTACCGCCAAACGCTCCTTAATAAATTCAGAAGTAGAAATAGCAACACGATTCTTGTCGCGAATCCAATTCTCATTGTAAACCTCAATAACCTGGCTTAGCAAATCTTCTGCGCGTTCAATCGAAACATCGTTGTAGGTTAGCGAGATAACCGTAGACCAATCTTCCGGTATTTCTGCTTTGAGCCCGCCGGCGCATCCGAGGGCAGTTTCATGAATTGAGTTGCGCGAAATATTAATCGTCAACGGCTCAGTGATATCGCCTTTATAAGTCGCATTCGGAGCGTAAACAATCTTACCAGCCGGAGTGTTAATCGTATCAAGCAGATGATAGTTGTTGATGGAGACCGATTCATAGACTAAAGGTTGGCCATTTTCGTCGGTTAGACCGAGATCGAAGTCGGCCAACTCCATTCGTCCGTCAGGGTATAGAGTTGCAGACAGTAATACACTTTGATTATCTTCAATATCGAGGAATTTTAGGGTAATAGGCAAGGTTGCCCCATACAACTGCCTGTCATATAACATTCCCGGAATGGTATAATTCACATTTAAGTCTAAACGCTTTACAACCTCATACATTACAGTCGGTGAGGTTATAGAGATAACCTCATTGGTAATATTCGTATTAGGTTGCAGGAAACTCATGCCGGTAAAAGAAGAACCGACATCGCCTCCCGCCGTACCGCCTAAGCGGTCGTCTTTAATCATTAGTAAAGCGTTACGTTGATATACCTTTGGTGTCTTAAGAATTTTATAGCAAGCTAATCCGCAGCATACGATTATTGATAAGACGAACCAATACCATTTAGATAGGCATATCCATAGCAAATCTTTTAAGTTTAAGCCTTGCTCAAGCTCAGAGATGTTGTTTTCGTTTTCTTGCACGACGAAAGAAGTTTATATTAGTTTGTCAACAAGATTTTTTCAATAGATTACCAATTCTTGATAAGAAGTAAAACGGTAGTCGCAAACGAAGCGATAGAAATCCAGAAAGAGGGGGTAAAAATAGAGTTCCCGTTTGCGGTAGTTGCACGTTTGCGTACATCGGTCGGTTCGACATAGATAACGTCGTCTTGTTGTAGATAGAAGACCGGCGACGACAGCGTCGAGCTTGCGTCAGTCAAGTCAATCTTGTGAGCGACTTTACGCCCATCTTCCATACGTAAAACCAACACGTTCGTGCGCTTACCTTGAATAGTCAAGTCGCCGGCTCCGGCAATAGCGTCGAGAATTGTGAAACGGTCGCGGTCGATTTCTACGCGTCCCGGATGAGTAACTTCTCCGAGCACATTAACAGAGCGGTTAAGAAAGTCGACGATAACCGTCGGATCTTTCACCAAGTTGCGCTGTAGGAGTTCTGTCTTGATATAATTGGCAACTTCGGCGCGTTTCATACCTCCGATATGCATCGTTCCCAAAACAGGAAATTCGATATCGCCATAAGCGTCGACTGTGTATGTCGCAACTTGATTTGAATTATTAGAAATAATAGAATTGACTTGTCCGATGCGGGTTGACATCAGCGGAAGATTGAAAAGCATCGCCAACTGCGGGTCTTTAGAATGGATTGTAATCGACAGGCGATCGTCTGGCATTACGACAAGTTCTTTAGCTTCAGCCAATTCTTGTCGAGCTCCATTTTCGAGGTCTTGAAAATAGGTGATGTCTTTAGGTGTATGACAAGATGATAGTCCGAGCATCAGAGCTCCGACCAGTCCGATCGATTGTAACAGTGTTTTGCAGGAAAACATCATATATCTTAGTAGTATTATTTATTCAGTCTTGAGAAAAAAATTAATCATATCCGTGAGTAATCCCGAAACGATTCTGACGAGCTCTAATAACCTTAGTCAGCCAATAGTTTGATACGACCCATAAGCTGAAGTCGATAACAATAATCATAAACGTATCAACTTTCGGAGACACCAGTAGGTTTAGGCTGATAACCGCAGCCGAAGCTGCCAATATCAGAATCATAGCGGGGCGTTGGGGAATACCGAGAGCTAGAAGCTTATGATGGATATGCACTCTGTCGGGAAGGAACGGTGAGTTGCCACGAATCACACGGTGGACAAAAACACGAACAACGTCGAGGCAAGGTATCGCAAGCGGTGCGAACGCTATCACGAGCTTATCAGCCGCGAAAGTCGTTGTTTCATCAATGCCGGCGAGTTGCAGAGAGAGGAAACTCAACACCAATCCTGTCGTCAAAGAGCCTGTGTCGCCCATGAAAATCTTCTTTCCCTGCGCCGGATTTCCGAATACATTATAATAGAAAAAAGGCACCATAGTGCCAAGCGCAGCAAAAGAAATCATCGCGTAGACCCAATTGTTTGCTGCCATAAAGAAGAACCCGTAGAAAATCATCGCGATGCCGCTCAAACCTGACGCCAAGCCGTCAATGCCATCAATCAAGTTGATGGCATTAGTAATAAAGACTACTAAGAATATGGTAAGCGACCAAGAAACGAACGTCGGCAGGTCGTAAATGCCAAGCATCCCGTTAAATGAGCCGATTCTAACCCCGGCAGCCGCAAGAATCAAGCCGGCAATAATTTGTGCGCAGAACTTTGCGCGATATTTCACCCCTATTAAGTCGTCGGCAATTCCGACAAGATACATTATCATCAGAGCGCACAGACCGAATAATATCGGAATAATCAAGCTCGGCGTAGTTAGGATTGAGTGTGAATGTGTAAAACTTGCGATATTAAATGACGTAGGATAATGCTGACCGATTAAAAATGTCGTTCCGGCAACGAAGCAAATAGATAAGAGAATTGATGGCATAAACGCCAATCCGCCTAGTCTCGGAACCGCACACTTATGTATTTTTCTTTCATCAGGTTCGTCAAAAAGTTTTTTACGAAATGCGATAAGCAAAATCTGGGGAATAATGATGCCAGAAAGTATCGTACTGATAAGAAAAACTGATATGACAATTAGAACTTGCAGCATAGATTAAGGGTATGGTTATGATTCTCCCTTGCAGTTATAATTCTGCAATGCATTATGGCGCCTAAAATAGGGAAAAATAGCAGTGGCATGGGACAAAATAAGCATTAGGGTAGTTAGTCTGCAATCATAACCATTATTGAAGAGAAGATTGGAATGGCGCGAGACTTATACGCATAATTGCCACAAAATTAGTAAAAAAAGGCTAACCTGCCAAAAGAGAATCAAAAATACCACTTTTGAGGTTATAGAGGTCAGGAAAATTGCGTAACTTTGCAGTCAATTGGGAAATCCGGGCAAACTTCCGGAGTCCGTTTGTCAAACAGTTGAAACATAAATCCGATATATTTAGAAATGAGAAAGTGGCGAATTGAAGACAGTGCCGAGCTTTATAACATCGGCGGTTGGGGTCGTCAATATTTTTCCGTAAATGAAAAAGGAAATATGACAGTTACCCCGCGTCCAGGATTGGCTTCGGTTGATATTCGAGAAGTGCTAGATGAACTTCAACTCAAGGATATAACCGCACCGGTCTTGTTGCGCTTCCCCGACATCCTAGACAACCGTGTCGAGAAAATATCAAGTTGCTTCAAACATGCCGCAAAGGAATATGACTATCAGGGACAAAACTACGTAATATATCCCATTAAGGTCAACCAGATGCGTCCGGTTGTAGAGGAGATTGTCAGTCACGGTAAGAAATTCAACATCGGTTTGGAAGCCGGCTCAAAACCCGAACTTCATGCCGTTTTGGCTACTAATATCGACGAAAACGCCCTTATAATCTGTAATGGTTATAAAGATGAAGACTACATCGAGTTGGCTTTGTTGGCCCATAAGATGGGACGTCGTATCATCTTGGTAGTTGAAAAACTCAATGAGTTACGTCTTATTCTGAATATCGCTCGTCGATTGAAGATAACCCCTGCTGTTGGTATTCGCATCAAACTATCTAATTCCGGCTCAGGAAAATGGGAAGAATCGGGCGGCGATGAGTCGAAATTCGGTCTCAACTCTTCGGAATTGCTTCAGGCTGTTGATTTCTTTGAGAAAAACGACATCGTTGACTGGTTGAAGTTAATCCATTTCCATATCGGCAGCCAAATTACGAAAATCCGTCGTATTAAGAACGCATTGCGCGAAGCGATGCAATTCTATGTGCAGCTCGAAAAACTCGGATTCGATATTAAATATGTAGATATCGGCGGCGGTTTGGGCGTTGATTACGACGGCACACGCTCTTCTGCCTCTGAAAGCTCAATGAACTATTCCATTCAGGAATATGCCAATGACGCTATCTACTCTATAGTCGATGCTTGCGGAAAGAATAACCTGCCTCAACCCGATATTATCACAGAGAGCGGACGTTCGCTGACCGCCCACCATTCAGTGCTGATTATTGAAGCCCTTGAAGCAACCTCTTTACCCCGTTGGCGCGAATCTGAGGAGTTGCGTGGCGACGAGCATGAACTCGTAAAAGAGTTGTATGAAATCTGGGACAAACTCAATCAGCAAAACCTTTTTGAGTCGTGGCATGATGCAGTGCAATGTCGTGAAGAGGCGCTCGACCTCTTCTCGATTGGTATCGTTGATTTGCGAAACCGCGCATTGGCAGAAAAACTCTTCTGGGAAATAGCGCGTGAAGTTGCTAATGCCACAGCCTCGATGAAACATCCGCCGGAGGAACTGCGAAAAGTGGCGCGAATGTTGCCCGATAAATATTATTGCAACTTCTCGTTGTTCCAGTCGCTCCCCGACTCATGGGCGATAGACCAAGTGTTCCCGATTGTGCCTATTTCTCGCCTTGACGAAAAACCGACAAAGATGGCGACCCTTCAAGATATGACTTGCGACTCGGATGGTAAGATTGCAACATTTATCTCGCCACAAGGCATCACAAAAGCAATCCCCGTTCACCCCATTCGACCCGATGAGCCCTACTATATCGGAGTCTTCCTCGTAGGCGCTTATCAAGAAATCTTGGGCGATATGCACAATCTGTTCGGTGACACCAACGCTGTTCACATCGCTTGCTATAAAGATCATTACGAAATCGAAAAGGTTATCGACGGCGAAACAGTTGCGGAAGTGCTGGATTATGTGCAATATGATTCTAAACGTCTTGTTCGCAATGTAGAAACGTGGGTAACAAGAGCGATGAAAGATGGCAAGATTACCCCCGAAGAGGGACGTGAATTCTTGTCGAACTACCGCTCCGGACTTTATGGATACACCTATCTCGAAAATGATTGAGCCTGAGATAGACGCCCGGATTCCAACTCGGCGTTATTTCATGCAGTTGGCTTACAACGGATTATCGTTTCACGGATGGCAACGCCAACCAAGCGCAATGTCTGTTCAACAAGCAATAGAAGAGGCTATGGCTACGGCTTTGCGTCTTCCTCAAATCGCAATCACCGGCGCCGGACGAACCGACGCCGGGGTTAGTGCCGCCCGTATGGTTGCTCATTTCGACCTACCCGAGACCATCGATGTTACAGGCGAAAAAGAGCAGAGACTTCTGCGCGCGCTCAATTCGTTGTTAGCTCCGAATATTGTTATTTACAAGATTTGGGAAGTCGCGGCTGACGCTCATGCCCGATTTGATGCTATAAGCCGCACGTATCGCTATTTTGCCCATACATCGCGTAGCCCGTTTACCGGCGAAATGTCGTGGCTCGCTCCGGCAAATCTCGATTTCGATGCGATGAATCTTGCTGCGGAGGTTTTGCTTGAGACAGAAGATTTTACATCGTTTTCGAAACTCCACACAGATGTAAAGACAAATATCTGTCATGTAACTCATGCGGCATGGAGACCTCAATTGGAAGGAGACAGTAACGTTGTCGCTCCCGATGTAACTGCGTCAGCGACTCGCTGGGTTTTCGAGATAAGCGCAGACCGTTTCCTCCGGAATATGGTTAGAGCTGTTGTCGGCACACTCGTTGAAGTTGGGCGAGGGAAATTGACCATCGATGGTTTCCGCGAGGTAATCGCTCGTCGCGATCGTTGCGCCGCCGGAACATCAATGCCTGCCGGACCGTTATTCTTATATGACATAAAATATCCTTATTAAAACGATGATAAATCGCGACCCGTTGACAAATTGCCCCGATAGTTTCGAGGGTATCGAAAAGGTTTTTACTGCTAACTATTTTCTGACTCCGGGAGAATGTAATCCCCAGCAGAGAATGCCGTTAACTCTTTTGATAAACAGACTGATAGAGGTTGCAACTCTACATGCCAATCAAGTTGGAATCGGCTATGCGTTTTTGACTAAAGAACATCAGACTTGGGTCTTGTCGCGTGTGGCAGTTGAAATGAAACGCTATCCGGGGGTGAATGAGAATTACTCAATTTCAACTTGGATTTCATCGATTTCAAGATTATTTTCAGAACGAGATTTTGAAATTTGTGGCGAAAACGGCGAAGTTATCGGCCATGCTCGAACGGTTTGGGCAGTAATTGATACTCGCTCTCGTCAGGTCGGCGATATTTCGCGCATTTCTTGGATTAAAAACTTGATTCCCGAAAAGGAATGTCCGGTAGAAAAGCCCTCTCGTCCGCGCGCTGTTTCTCTTCCGGAAGATGGAGCAGAGTTGCCGGAAGGTTTTCGTGAAGCGAAATATCGTTTCCAATATACCGACATCGATTTCAATCGCCATGTCAATTCATCTCGCTACATTGAGCTATTGTTGAATCAATGGAGTTTGGCTTATCATGATGCTAATCGCTTGACGCGATTTGAGATTGCTTATATCCATGAGGCTCACTATGACATGGAGGCAAAATTGTTGCTCCAATCAATGCCGCTATCCGGAGATGATGGCGACAGAATTGAAACTCGCGCCGAACTTCTCGGACCTGAAGGTCAACCGATTTTGAGAGCGTTATTGCGCTTCTCTCCCCGCTAAAAAATCGGAATAGATATCTATTTAGATGAAGATGAAACAAAAACAACAACCGCCATATAACGCTCAAACGACGAGCAATTCGAAGAATCGCTCAAATTTCGCTATATGGATTGAGGCGATGAGGCTTCGCACACTACCGGCGTCAATTTCCGGCGTTTTGGCAGGCTTGGCTGTCGCAATGCAGTGTGGCCATTTTAATTGGCTCCCGGCTGTAATCTGCTTATTATTTGCATTAGCAGCTCAAATCGGCAGCAATTTTGCAAATGAATTATATGACTATCGCGACGGGCTCGACAAACCGGGGCGTGAGGGATTTCGCCGAGGCGTTACCGAGGGTGATATTACACCGTTGGAAATGCAGAGGGCGATGGCTATCGCTTTTGGCATCGCTGCATTGCTCGGGCTATCGCTTATCTATTGGGGTGGCTGGTGGCTAATTTTTGCCGGGCTGTTTATATTTATCGGCGCGTTGAGCTATTCCGCCGGTCCCTTCCCCCTGTCTCGTAATGCGATGGGAGAATTAGCAGTCATTGTGTTTTACGGACTGATACCCGCGACGTTTACCTTCTATCTGCAAACCGAATATTTTTCATATGCAGATTCTATGGTCGGTCTTGCCTTCGGTTTGCTGTCGGCAAATATCTTGATTGTCAATAATTATCGCGACTATGAAGATGATATGGCGGTTGATAAGCTGACTACGGCAGTTGTTTTTGGACGAAAGGCTGTCGCAATGGCTTATCTTGTCAATGGATTTTTGGCGGTTGCGTTGACCGCTAGTTTTTGGAACGCTGCGGGAATTGCGACATTTATTTTCCCGGCGCTTTTCCTTGTCGGTCATTGCTGTTTGTGGCGCCGACTGACAACTCGCGAAGGGCGCGAACTGAATCCGATTCTCGGCAAAACGGCAATTTTGATATTGCTGTTGGCTATATCTTTGTTTGCGGTAAGTATTCCGTCTGTTCTGTAATTTAAATCAACTATCCCCTCCCGACCAATGCTGTTAAACAAACTTGCAATAACAAATTTCAAGAACATCTCGGAAGCGCGATTGGAGTTTTCTCCTAAGGTCAACTGCTTCTTGGGTGATAACGGTATGGGCAAAAGTAACCTGCTCGATGCAATCTATTATATGAGCTTCTGCAAAAGTTTCTCTGGATTGACCGACTTGCAACTAATCAAGAGGGGTGAAACTTTTGTAACCATCAGAGGTTGCTATACTCGTCGAGGTTTAGATGAAGAACTGACGCTCGGATTGCAACAAGGACGTCGCAAGAGTTTTAAACGCTCTGGAAAAGAATATGACCGCCTTAGTCAGCATATCGGGGCATTCCCCTTGGTGATTGCGTCGCCGACCGATATTAATCTTGTGACCGGAACGGGCGAGGAACGCCGACGACTGATGGATATGGTCATTTCTCAGACCGACCCGATATATCTCGAACAGCTTATTCGCTATACCCGCGCATTGCAACAGAGAAACAAACTGCTACGCGACCATTGTGTTGATCCGGCGCTATATCTGTCGGTTGAATTGGCGATGGAGCGAGCAGCTGTCTATCTCACCTCGGCTCGACTGAAATGGGTTGAAGAGTTGTCGGGTATCTTTGCCGAACGATATGGTGCAATTGCCGCAGATGGAGAAATACCGTCAATCGGATTGCGCAGTCATCTCGCTTCAGAGTCGCGTGGTTTCGGTGTGATGCTCGATTCTGCTCGTCGCCACGACGAAATTGTCGGGCATACCTCCGTCGGACCACATCGCGACGATCTCGAATTATCGCTTAACGATATGCCAGTCAGACGTGTAGCGTCGCAAGGACAGTGTAAAACATACACTCTGGCATTACGTCTGGCTCAATATCAATTCCTCGAGCAATCATCAGGCATGAAACCATTGATGTTGCTTGATGATGTCTTTGACAGGCTTGACGCTCGACGAGTTGAACGTTTGGTTGAAGTAGTCTCCGGCGAGGGTTTCGGACAGATTTTTATTACCGACACAAATCGCAGCCATCTCGATAATATCATGGCTCGCACCGGCGCCGGTGACCATTGCTCTTGGCTGGTAGAGAATGGCCGTTTTGAGCAGATTGTGTAATTTAGAAACAATCAGTTATGAAAAAGACCGACCCAATGTCGTTACGACAAATCATCGACCAAGTGATGGACTCCTCCGCGCGCAAAGATGATGTGCTTGCGATGAGGGCGGCATATCTCTGGACAGATGTTGTCGGTCCGGGAGTCAATCATTATACAACTCGTCGCTATGTTCGCGATGGAGTATTGCATGTTTATCTCTCCTCAGGGCCGCTCAAAAGCGAACTCTCTTTTAAACGAGAAGCTATCGCTAAAGCTATAAATGATATTCTCGGTCAAGAGGTTATTACAGCGATTCGTTTTCATTGATGATTATTACGAATGCTGCTGATCGGGTAAATATGATAGATCTGTTTTATTAATTAGAAGAAAATGAATCCTATAAATATTCCTGCATGTCAGAATCCTAAAGTGCCTGCGGTTGTAAATCCTTTTCATCATAGTCTTGAGGCTCAACTACGCTTCAATGATGTAGATGTTTTTGGACATGTCAACAACTCGGTTTATTTACAACTGTTTGATTTAGCGAAAGTGAAATATTTCGAGGCTGTGCTTGGCGGACCTGTTGATTGGCATGACGCAACAGTTGTTGTTGTTAATATCAACGCATCATTTTATTCCCCCGCTTATTTTGAAGAACCGCTGACGGTTGCGACAACTGTCGGAAAAATGTCGGTACATAGTTTTATTCTTGAGCAACGAATCTATAACCCGGAAACCGGCGACGTGAAATGTATCGCACAAACCGTGATGGCCGGATTTGACCCGCAGACCGCGACCGGAATCCCAGTTCCGGAGAAATGGGCAAAGGCTCTTTTAAATTTTGAAAATCGCGCGGAATAAACTAATTTTGTATTCAGAAGTCGGGAATCGTAATTTTGCCCGACTGACTTTATTTCCCACTTTTTCTTGAACAATGGATGTTAAAGAATCAATGCGCGAAATTTTGCTCGCCGAAAGCCGCGCGATAGAAAATATACCGGTTACGGACGATTATCCTCGTGCTGTCGAGTTGATTGTTGACCATGTTGCCCGTAAGGGAGGTAAACTCGTTACCTCAGGTATGGGTAAGGCCGGACAGATTGCGATGAATATCGCAACAACATTTTGTTCGACCGGAATCCCGGCTGTTAACCTTCATCCGGCTGAAGCTCAGCATGGCGATTTAGGTATTTTACAAGCTAACGACGTAATGCTTCTTATTTCCAATTCAGGAAAGACACGCGAAATCGTAGAGCTAGTCGAGTTGGCTCGTCATTTGATACCTGCAATCCCTATCATCGTTATCACCGGCAATGCCGGCAGCCCGCTTGCCGAACTCGCCGATGCAACCCTTTTTACCGGTGGTGCGCCTGAGGTTTGTCCGCTCGGACTGACCCCGACAACATCAACAACTATGATGACCGTTATCGGCGACGTATTGGTTGTTAATGTAATGAAAGAGACCGGGTTTACCGCTCAGCAATACGCTATGCGCCATCACGGCGGGTATCTCGGTCACGCAGCTCGTTCGCAAGGCAAATGATAGATAAGCTTGACGGCTTTAATCGAAAACAAAGATAATATGTCAACATCCTTAGCCGGAGGTGCTCCTAAAGGCAATCTCCCCAAAGTAGAAAATATGAGAGTGGCGATTGTCGCCGCAGAATGGAATGGCCATATAACCTCACGTCTGACTGAAGGCGCTTTATCTGTTTTCAAAGCTGAAGGCTTTGAAGATGACCAAGTAGATTGCTATTCGGTTCCGGGCGCTGTTGAACTTACGTTCGCTGCTTCTCAGCTGATAGAATCATCGCTCTACGACGCCGTAATCGTTTTCGGTTGCGTAATCCGTGGCGGCACACCTCATTTCGACTATGTCTGTCAGAGTGTAACCCAAGGCGTTACAGCCTTAAACGCCGACTGCGACATACCTGTAATTTTCGGCGTATTGACTGTCGATAACGAGCAAGATGCGCTCGATAGAGCCGGAGGCGCTTTAGGCAATAAAGGTAGCGAAGCCGCCGAAGCCGCAATTAAAATGCACGCGTTCGCTCAACATGTAAAATCTCTCTAAACACCTCTTCCCTCGTTCATATTTTACGTCATAACTTCACAACATCTATGCTCGCCCCGGCTCTATATCTGTTTCCCGTACCTCTTGACAACGATACCGAAATCGGCCGTTCGTTGCCTCCGTGCAACCTCGAGTTTTTGCGTGAAATTAAATATTTTGTTGTAGAGAATATCCGTTCGGCGAGACGATTTATGAAGAAGTGTGACCGAGAAATTAATGTCGACGAAATCGAATTCGTCGTGCTCGATGAACACACTAAACCAGAGGATGTGCCCGCCATGCTCCGCCCGCTTGAGCAAGGTCATCCGATGGGGGTAATCTCTGAAGCCGGCTGTCCGGCAGTTGCCGACCCCGGCGCCGATTTAGTCGCTGTTGCCCAACGAAGAGGCTTAAAAGTAGTGCCGCTCGTTGGTCCGTCGAGTATATTATTAGCTCTGATGGGCTCGGGGTTTAACGGTCAAAGCTTCGCATTTAATGGTTATCTGCCAATCCACCAACCCCAGCGCGGCGCAAAACTTAAAGAGATGGAACGACGTATCGTCAAAGAACGTCAAACTCAAATATTTATCGAAACACCATACCGCAACAATAGGTTGATAACCGAATTGACAGAATCACTGCCCGGCGACAGACTATTATGCGTAGCCTCCGATCTTACCGGAGAGAAAGAGAGAATCAAGACTCTGCCATTGTCGAGATGGAAGAAAGAAACTCTCAATTACGATAAAATTCCCGCTATCTTTCTCCTATTCTAATTATTATTGCTTCGACTTACGTTAAAATATA
Source organism: uncultured Alistipes sp. (assembly GCA_964638475.1). Classification (GTDB taxonomy): domain Bacteria; phylum Bacteroidota; class Bacteroidia; order Bacteroidales; family Muribaculaceae; genus UBA7173. Next base: position 37,502 of record CAZXAZ010000019.1, read on the forward strand.
CAACTCAGTCTCTCTATAACGATTGAGATAGACACAAGATAATGGCTCGCTATAAGAAACGCCCCGGATATGACACAACCCTCCCAGGATTGTTTGATGACTTGGAGACCCCATTGCTCTTCCCGGGTGCTGAGCCGTTGCCGACACATCCGATAATTGAAAGAGCCGCGTTGCGTCAAGCAAACCTCCTAAGCAAGAGTCACGGCGAACGGCGTCATCATGACGACATATTCTCTGCCGACGATTTCTCGCCGCTAGAAGTTACTCCGGTAATCGATAGACTAAACTTTATATCATTTGGCTCAGGTAGCTCGGGAAACTGTGCATACATCGGTGATGGCGAACAAGGCTTGCTTATTGATGCAGGAGTCGACGACTCTACTATCGTCTCTGAATTGCGCCGTCACGGCATTAAAATGGAGTCAATTAAAGGCATTATTTTGACCCATGACCATTCAGACCATGTGCGTTACGTCTATAAGCTCGTACGCAAACGTATGCATATGGCGGTTTACTGCACTCCTCGCGCACTTAACGGCATGCTGCGTCGCCATAACATCTCTAACCGCATCAAAGATTATCATCGCCCTATTTATAAAGAGCATCCATTTGTTGTCGGCAACTTTACGATTACCCCATTTGAGGTAATGCATGACGGCACTGATAATGTTGGGTTTATGATTACTCGCGGCAGTCACACAATGGTCGTAGCCACAGACCTCGGTTGTATTTCCGAACGAGCTGACTTCTATATGCGTAAAGCCAACTATCTGATGATAGAAGCTAATTACGACGAAAAGATGCTTGCAACCGGTAGTTATCCTGAATATCTCAAAGGACGCATTCGCTCTACGACTGGTCATCTCGACAACGTCGAAACGGCGCAATATCTACGTCAGATTTACTCGCCCACATTGCGAAACATCTTCCTTTGCCATCTGAGCAAAGATAATAATACTCCTGAAATCGCTCTGCACGAAGTAGAACAAGCGCTCACCGATGCCGGAGCAACCGTCGGAGATGGCTCAAACTCGCCTTACGCACGCATGGCGACCGTACAACTAATGGCCCTACCCCGATACGATTCAACCCCCCTTATCCCATTAACACTGCGCTGATAGCAGTAATCTCTATTGTGACATCACAAATGTCGCTCCAGCGGACTTTCCCGGTAGGCAGTGTAGATGTCAATAAGTAGGTATTGCCAATCTAAACATAAAAGATTACATTCTCCTACTCCTCTATCCCGAATAACCACAGCACCTCACGTTCCGCGAACCAAGCCATTGTGTCGCTAGGGCTCCGCTACCGCCATTAACTTCAGTTAAATACAGCCACCGCAAGCTCCGATAGCCCGATACTGCTATCGCACTGACGACGTACTGTCTAATAAGTCTGCCTATAGTTAATAGGCATAAGTGAGCGACACAAATGTTATATAGTTCAGCGAGCATTTCCGCGAAACGGGTAATTATATTCGTAACCGCTGATAATAGCGGTAGCCGAGCCCGCAGAACCTCAGATTATCATGAGTGAAAAGAGCACGCAAAACGGCTGGTGCTGTGAGAAGAGTATTAAATGTATTGGAGGGGATTGCGAGGCTGAGGAATCTGAAGTTGTGTGGTCTGCTTATTTCTGACTGATATTTGGAGGGTGATTTAGGAGTATGATTGCGAGGCTGAGGAATCTGAAGTTGTGTGTTCTGATTATTTCTGACGGATACTTGGAGGGTAGATATTGGAGTATGATTGCGAGGCTGAGGAATCTGAAGTTGTTCGAGTCTGCAATTGTTTTTCGATAGTGAATTTATTCGACGGAAAG
>CAZXAZ010000020.1:0-38975 GCA_964638475.1 uncultured Alistipes sp.
AACCACTTATCAAATTTCACCCTCATCCTGCCATTATTACGCAAGTTCTTCATATCTTTGCAATAGTTAATTAACCCAAAGGGCATATCGCCTAAAAGCCTAAAGAGCTTATTTCGGAGTAATCCGCGATAGGCTCTTTTTTTATATTTAGGATTATGCCATCACTCGGTAATTTGTTTTATACTATTGGGTTGCAAGTTTGACAGAAAAAGACAGGGGTGTAGCGGATGTTTAAGTTTTGGCTATACAAAAGTGGACTATCTTTTCCAAACAAAAAAACGTTTTTTGACTATACAAATACAAAAAACTATTCAACACCTGTTAACTACGACTTAAAAAACCTCGGCATAAACTGCTAGGAGTACTCGCGCTTTTCATTCGTAACGAAAAGCGCGCAGTAAATTAGTGCATTCTCTTCAATAAGTTGTATGACGGGACTACGCCGAGCTCACCGGCTTTTGAGAGATTTGACGCGCCTTCCGTGCGATTGCCTAATTGGAAATACACATACGCTAAATTATAGTAGGCTTCTCCGAAATCGGGTTTTAACTCTACAGCTTTCCTATATGCAGCAATGGCTGATGTCAAATCGCCTAACTCAACAAGAGCGTTACCTTTATTGTAATGAGCAAATGCCATTCTGGGAGATAGCTCTGATACTCGATCGAAATCGGAAATCAAATTTCGTAACTCGATTTTGAAATCGGGAGATTGAACCGCTCTTCCACTCAACATTGACGACCGCCCGGATGAAGCCGAAGGAGACTCTCCGGCTGACATCAACATATCATAGCGAGCAACTCCGCGAAGGAAATATGCCAAAGCAAAATCGGGAGTCAATGCGATAGCTCTGTCTAGATCGGCAATTGCTGCTGAATAGTTGCGCAAGGTGACATATTCCATCGCGCGACCGAAGAAATCGATAGCTCTAGGTTCTGAGTTTAGTATTATTCGATTATAATGCTCAACAGATTGGAAATGACGCTCGAGTAACTGCTCATCAGATGGGGTTAGTCCACGATTGCCAACCATTACAAGGAATGGCAAAAGACGAGTCGAGTTAAGTTCGTCTACCTCTTTAATATAGCTACGCACATCTGTAGCTGTATTTGTCGACGCTGAGTAATAGCTTAAAGCAAACATCGGTTCCAGAGAGATACGACGATCGCGATCCTGCACTCTTCCTCTAATACCTTGATTAACGAAATCTTGCTGCAAGTCTACATCGTTATCAATAGTTCGCAATGCGGTAAATCGACGGGCTACACTCTCTGCCGATAATTCTTCAGAGCCGTAGTTGTCTTTACTGTTATTATTATCAACTACAGCCGAACTACTTGAAGCGTCATTAGTTTTAATGCCTTCAGCAGGAAGTGACTTTGCCATCGCCAATGCCTTTTTATAATCACGTTCGGCAGCGGTCATATTACCTTGCCGGCGATAGATATCAGAGCGCATATACAACGCTTCTGGCAATTCCGGGAATCGGTCAATCAATAGATTAACGCCTTCAAGAGCTGCTTGATAGTTATGAGTCTCGGTATAGAGCAATGTACGATTATACAACGCTCGATAATCTTCAGGGTCTAATTCCAATACTCTAGAAAAATCGACAATTGCTCGGTCGTTATCACGACTTTCCATCCTTAATAATGCCCTATTATAGATTGCTGCCGAGTTAAGCGGGTCAAGCTGAATTGCATAATCATAATCAGCCATTGCTCCGAAATAATCGTCGCAATTATATCTAAGAAAAGCTCGATTAACATAAAGATTGCCCTCTTTCGGTTCAAGCCTAATAGCCTCAGAGATATCTGCTTCTGCCTTATCATAGTTTTGCGATGAAGCCATGTAAAGCGACGCTCTGATTACATAAGCATAAGCAAGATTATTTGAAAGTTGCAGGGCGTGTTCAAGGTCAGCCATAGCGCCGATCGTATCTGTCTGCTCTGCTTTCAATCTAGCGCGGGCAACATATGCGTTGGCATAGCTCGGGTGAAGAGATAATAATTCGTCGAAAACCGTCATTGCACTATCCGCCTCCTCTAACTGTTGTAGGGCTAATGCCTTATTAAACATTAGATTGCGATTATTTGGCAGAAGTTGAGAAGCATGATCATAATCATCAACAGCCTCGCGATATTGACCTGTATTCTGACGAGCGACTCCTCTAACTTCATATGCTTCAGGTATAAACGGATTTCGCTCAATAGCTTCGGATGCATCTGCTTCAGCTCCACGATAGTCCTCGAGATTCAACTTCGCTATTGCCCGATAGAAATATGGCTGAGCAAGATATGGTTTAGCTGCGATAGCACGGTTAAAATATTGAATTGATAACACGTAATCATCAAAATAAAGCGCATTCTGCCCTACTTTGACAATTTGCTCGGCATTAATTTGTGCTTTTACCGGTAATGTTCCGACAAACAGAACAACAATTATTGATATATATAGTCTTATCTTTTGTTTCATAAATCAGAGGGTTATGCCCTTTTCCATCGACAAATTTACGAAATCCCAACAATATTCGCTATATTTGCATGCGAATAAATTTCATTCCTTATCGGATGCTCTTGCATCAGATTGAAAAAATCAATACAAAAATGACAGAACTCCAAGGCCAATGGCTGACATATCCGGCAGAAAGCACTGAAAACGCCCGCACCATAATGGTGACAATCAGAACTGACGTAAACACTTTCCGTCAGAACCCGCGATTTATTTATCGCATTACCGTTGCCTGGCCATATGAAGGGACTGTCAATGGTATGCCAGACGAGAAAACTTCAATATTAATGGAAGAAGCGACCGACTTGATGGCTGACGTTTTCAAGAAAGACCCGGTTGCCGTTTTAACAGAAATATCAACCGGAGATAATCGTCGTGAATGGGTTTTCCAAACCCTAAGTCTCGGCATTTTTAATAAGAAAATAAACCAAGCCCTCGAGTCGTTGCCCCTTCTTCCTCTTGAATTCGAAGCTGAAGAAGATCCGAATTGGGAAATCTACGACGAGGGTATACCACAAGAGTAAATATCTCAAGTATATTATATTGAGTAAATATCACAGACGAGCTTTCGACATAATTATCGAAAGCTCGTCTGTGATATTATTGTTTCAATAATGTCGCTAACGCTTCTGCGCAACGGTCTCCATCAATTGCCGCAGACACAATGCCTCCGGCATATCCTGCACCTTCACCACAAGGGTATAAGCCGCTAATTTCAACATGCGACAAAGTCTCGGCATCACGCGGAATTCTAACAGGAGAAGATGTACGGGTTTCTGCGCCTATTACCGTTGCATCTGCCGTCAAAAAGCCACGAGATTTCTTACCAAATTCTCGGAATCCTTCACGCAAACGTGTGGCGACAAAAGGAGGTAGCAGTTTATCAACACGAGATGCATGAAGTCCGGCAGCATAAGATGTTGATGGTAAAGATTTCGATGGTCTTCCTTCAACAAAATCGGTCATTCGTTGAGCAGGAGCATTTTGCGTACCTTTAGAATCTTCGGAAAAACGAGTTTCAATGTCTTCTTGAAATTTCATAACTTTCAAGTTGCCATACGACTCATACTCCGTAAGGTCTTCGGGTAATACTTCAACTACCATACCGGAGTTTGCCCATTTTGTGCCACGCGAAGCGGGCGACATTCCATTAACTACTAGTTGACCGGGCGCAGTTGCCGCAGGGATAATAAACCCACCGGGACACATGCAGAAAGAATAGACCGCACGGCCGTCAACTCTAGTTAACATAGAATATTCTGCTGCCGGCAGATATTTTCCTCTACCTTTCGGGCTATGATACTGAATCATATCAATTAAGTCTTGTGGATGTTCAAGTCGAACACCGACTGCAATACCCTTGGGCTCGATTTTGATATGCTCGCGATCAAGGAATTGATAGACATCGCGAGCAGAATGACCGGTTGCAAGAATAACATGCCCCTCGAGTTTCTCTCCGGCGGATGTTTCAACTCCTACTACTTGCTTATCTGTGATCAACAATTTATCAACGCGAGTTTGAAAACGGACCTCTCCCCCACAACCGATTATTGTTTCTCGGATTGCCTTAATCACTTGAGGTAGACGATCTGTACCGATATGAGGATGAGCATCAACAAGAATTTCTTCTTTCGCTCCATGTTGCACGAGGATGTTTAAAATCTTGTCAACCGAACCGCGTTTTTTGCTGCGCGTATATAGCTTTCCGTCTGAATATGCTCCTGCTCCACCCTCCCCGAAACAATAATTTGAATCGGGATCGACGATATTATCTCGAGAAATGCGAGCCATATCTTTGCTCCTGTCTCCAACGCTTTTTCCGCGTTCGAGCAGAATTGGTCGGACTCCACCCTCTATCAATCGTAAGGCAGCAAACAATCCGGCAGGTCCGGCACCAACAACAATCGCAGAAGGAGCATCATCAGCAACCTTATGATAAACAACCGGTTTATGCAACAAATCGTCGGGGTTCGGTTCGCAATCAACAAAAACATCGACCGTCAGGTTTATCATAACTCGACGTTGACGAGCATCAATCGAGCGTTTCAATATTTTCACCTCTTTAATACGATTAACATCGATGCCAAGACGTGTTGACAATTCAGCCAAAAGACGCAATTGGGTATAAGCGACCTCAGGCTCGACTCTTAACTGTAGAGTTGATTTAGCCATAAGATAATCAATTAGAGGGGATATGACGCACTGTCATATTTTGATTTTGACGGTGATTGATAAATAGCAAGGTTATTACAGCAACTATGAATGCGAGCAAATCTGAACCACACATTGATGCCCATACACCTTGAATACCCCACAATTTAGGGAATACCCATAAGAAGGGCAACAAGAAAAGTAATTGTCTGGTCAACGACAAGAAAATCGATATCGCAGGTTTACCGATAGATTGGAAATAATTTTGAATCACGATCTGACATCCAACAACCGGATAGAACAAGAAATAAACTCTAAAACCATTATTGGCTATTTCAATCAATCGTGGATCTGTTGTAAACATTCGGCTGATTGCATCGGGGAAACATTCAGTAACAAGACAGCCGAAGGCTGTAATCGAAACCCCTATCATTATACCCTTCTTCAGCGTCTTTTGCACACGATCTAGTCGATTTGCTCCAAAATTAAAGCCAAGAATCGGTTGCATTCCTTGGGTTACTCCGAAGACGACCATTACGAAAAACATTGTAGTTCGGTTTAAAATGCCATAAGCTCCAACCGCTAAGTTCCCGTCAGCACCGCCATAATCGAGCAGCGCTTTATTAAGAAATACAACAACAACACAGGCGGTCACATTCATCAAGAATGGTGACAATCCTATCGAATATATCTTCTTTATTATTGATGGGGTAAACCAACGATTTGAACGTTTGAAATGTACCAAACTATTCTTTGAGCAAAAGTGAAATACAACCCAAACAAAGGCAACAAACTGTCCACAGACAGAGGCAAATGCCGCTCCTGCAATCCCCCAATCAAGCAGATAAATGAAAATCGGGCAGAGTACAATGTTTACGCAAACAGATAGCAAAGCTGAAATCATCGCCTTTTTCGGATAACCGGTTGCCCTCATCAAGTTGTTAAGCCCCATAAATACATATGTCACAGGTGCGGCATATAGAATAACCCGCATAAATTCTCGGGCATACGGTATTGTTTCAGCTGTGGCTCCAAAAAGTATTAAAATTTCATCAAGAAATAACAAACAAAGTCCGCCGAATACAAAAGAATGAATTAAACATAGCAATAACACGTTGTTTATTACATCCGTAGCTCGAGAAACATTCTTTTGTCCGAGGAAAATCGAGCTAATAGTTGCGCCACCCACGGCAATAAACGTACAGAAAGCAACAACAAGGTTCATTAACGGAAATGTAATTGCCAACCCCGCGATAGCCATTGCCCCAACACCTCGTCCGATAAAAATACTATCGATAATATTATATAGCGACATCGCAACCGATGCGATGATTGCCGGAACAGAATATTCCATCAGCAACTTACCGATAGACTGTGTTTCGAGCGAGAGTGCGCTCTTTGCCGTAATTTCTTTTTTGTTATCTTGACTCACGTAATCTTCCTTTCTATTATTCTATATAATTTCCTCGATATTAAAACCGATTGAAAATCGGAAAAGTTGCGTCGCAATTTGCCTTATTCGGAGGATTGTTCGTAACTTTGTGTCGAAATAAATTATTAATCGACATTCATGAAATATAAGGCCGCATTGTTTGACCTCGATGGAGTTTTGATTGACAGCGAAACACTTTACACCGGTTTTTGGGAAAAGGTTGGCAAAACACATCATCTTCCATCTCCCACATTTGCTCTCGACATTAAGGGAACCACACTCAACGATATCTTAACAACTTATTTTCCGGAACCGGAAGTTAGAGCAGATGTTGATCATCTGCTCCATCAGTTCGAAAACGAAATCGTTTACCCGATTTTCCCCGGAGCATTAGAGTTTGTTGATGAGCTGAGAGAGCAAGGGATAAAAACTGTAATTGTCACCAGCAGTGATGACAAAAAGATGGAATTTCTATTCAATCAACACCCCGGTTTCCAACAACATTTCGATGCAATAGTTACCGCTACAGATGTTACTCGCTCTAAGCCAGATCCCGAGCCTTATATCATCGGCGCCGGGAAAGTTAACTGTGACCCGAAAGATTGCATCGTCTTCGAAGATTCTTTCCAGGGAATTGAATCTGGAAAACGCGCAGGAGCGTTTGTAATCGGATTAGCAACGACCAATCCCGCTGCTTCCCTCGAAGGGAAAGCAGACAGAATTGTTAATTCGTTGTCAGAACTTGCCGGAAAGCTTAGCAAGCTTTGAATGACATATCAAGACCTTTAACCGAGTGAGTCAAAGCTCCGACAGAGATAAAGTCTACACCTGCCTCGCCATAAGCACGCAAGGTGTCGAGTGTGATACCGCCGGAAGACTCAACTTCTGTCTTACCATTAATTAGCTTCACAGCTTCTGCGGTGCGCTCGGGTGTAAAATTATCAAGCATTATGCGGTCAACTCCGGCCGCCAATGCTTGTTGAATTTCCTCAGTGTTACGAGTTTCAACCTCGATCTTGAGATTCTTCCCGTTAGCTGCCATCCATTCCTTTGCGGCCTTAACCGCTTGAGGAATTCCTCCGGCAAAATCGACATGATTATCTTTGATAAGAATCATATCATAGAGACCCATACGATGATTTCCGCCACCACCGATTTTCACAGCTTCTTTCTCAAGAACTCGAAGTCCGGGTGTAGTTTTACGGGTATCAATAACTTTCGCTTTCAATCCGGAAAGACATTCTTGATAGCGAGCCGTCTGTGTTGCTATACCACTCATGCGCTGCATAATATTCAACATCAGACGTTCGGTCTGCAACAGCGAGCGAACGCTACCGACAACTTTAAATGCGATATCGCCGGGCTTTACATGAGCTCCGTCATTGATATAAACAGTCATCTGCAAAGATGGGTCGAATTTCTCAAACACCATTCGGGCAATCTCAACTCCGGCAAGAATTCCTTCTTCCTTCACGAGAAGGTGTTGCGCACCCTGTTCTTCGGCAGGAATTGTTGACAATGTTGTTGCATCACCATCACCCACATCTTCAGCAAAAGCGAGAGTGATAAGGTCATCTATAAGTTCTTCGCGGGTTTTCATAAAAATCTGCTTTAATAATTTCTGCCACAAAATTACTAATTAAACGCCAACTTAACAAACACTATAATCATGAAAATAACCTTAATGGTGGTAGGTAAGACAACTACGGCAAACTTGCGTTCAGGAATCGAAGAATATGCCAAACGTGTCAACCGCTACATTCCGTTTGATCTCGTCGAATTACCTGATATAAAGACCTCTCGCAAACTAACCGAAGCGAAGCAAAAAGAGACCGAGGGAGAAATGATGTTATCGCGCATACAGCCGAGCGACTACGTTGTCTTGCTTGACGAGCATGGCAAAGAAATGACTTCTCGCGAATTTTCTCAAAATCTCGAGAAAAAAGCTCAAACCGTCGCAAAACAATTATATTTTATCGTCGGTGGGCCTTACGGCTTTTCTCCGGAAGTCTATTCTAGAGCAAACGAAAAGCTATCATTATCAAAAATGACGTTCCCGCATGAAATGGTAAGATTATTTTTCGTTGAGCAACTCTACCGAGCGATGACAATTCAGCGAAACGAGCCGTATCATCATGACTAATTCGCCAACAGATTAGCTAATTTACTTGTGCCAAAAACGAGGAGTCAAAATAACCAACACAGTAAAGATTTCCAGACGTCCGGTTAGCATCAGAAATGACAAGACCCATTTCCCGGCTTCTGAAATCTGAGCGTACGCCCCTCCGTTTTGCGAGATAGCTGCATCCAAGCCGGAATTACTTACACAAGCAAACGCAGAGAAATAAGCATTCTCAAATGTCGCCCCACATATTGTCAACAAAGCCCCACCTACTATAATTATACCAATATAAAGCCCGATAAAAACCATAACTTTATTAACAATCTCGGGGGAAGCTGCGTTTCTATTGACATCTACAGACAGAATGTGGTTGGGATAAATACAACGATATAATTCGTTTCTTGAATTTTTCCATAGGAGCACTACCCTATCGAGTTTCGCGCCTCCGGATGTTGAGCCGGCACTTGCTCCAACAAACATCATTATAATAACAGCTCCCAATAGAAACGAGCCCCAGCCATCAAAATTTGCCACAGTATAACCTGTTGAAGAAAGCGTAGAAACGATCTGAAAGAGAGGATCAATCGTTAAGGAAGATATTGTATTGGGCACATCGGGATTCAAAAATATCGCAACATCAAATACGATAAACATTACGACAATTACTCCGACATAGAGTTTGAATACCTCATTACGCCATACTGCCTTAAACTGACCTGTCGACGCTCTGAAAATAAGTGCAAAATTGATACCACCAATAAACATAAACACGGTGGTAACCACCTTGACATACAATGAATCCCATGCTTGAAGTGAGTCTGCCTTTGTTGAGAATCCGCCGGTCGACATTGTTGACAATGCATGACAAAGGCTGTCAAAACCATCCATCGGACCTAACCAATAGAGCACCATCAAAAGTATGGTCAGTAAGAAATAAACCAACCATAAACGTTTAGCGGTTGCACTTACGCGTGGACGTAATTTTTCGTGAGTAATACCTGTTACCTCGGCATTAAACATTTGCATTCCGCCCGATGAATTGAGCATCGGCAATACTGCTAACGTAAAGAGAATGATTCCCATACCGCCAATCCACTGCATCAGAGCTCGCCATATATGTATTCCATGACTGATAACTTCTGTATTAAGCATTGTGGTTGCTCCAGTCGTTGTAAATCCCGACATTGCTTCAAAAAATGCGTCGGAAAAACTTAACGGAGAACGACATAACATAAACGGAATCATGCCAAACAAAGAGAACACGACCCAAACGAGCGCTGTAAGAAGAAACCCGTCTCGCTTCCCCATGTCGTAACGTTTCGGCTTGACACAAAAAATAGACAAAAGCCCACAAGTGATAGTCACGATAATCGCGACAAGAAAAGGCATATACGGCTCGCGATAGAGCAATGTTGTAACAAGCGGAAAAACCATAAAGACGCCTTCAATTAGCAAAAGCCAACCTACAACGCGTAATAGCATTTTCCAGTTTACAATTGTTTCTTTTCCTATCAGCAACATAACTGTTATTCTCTATGACTATTAACGGCGCTATATTATCCGAATAGTTTCTCTATTTTATGGATTGAACCCGACAGACAGAAAACCAAAACGTGGTCTCCCGGCTGAATTTCCGTACGACCGGTAACGAGCATTCCTTTTCCGTTGCGAATCAATCCAGCAAGTGTCATTTCTCGAGATAATTTCAACGACATAACCGGTCCGTGAGTTATCTTTGAGCCAGGTTTGGCTTCAAGCTCAGCAACTTCAGCATCTGCTAACGCCATAAATTTAGAGCTTGATTCGTCGGCATCAAGTAAGAGTTGAAAAATTTTACTTGATGCCAGAAGTTTCTTATTGATGACCGTACCAATATTCAAGCCTTCTGCTTCTGAAATAAACTGAATATTTTCTACTTCAGCAACGGTTTTATTGACACCGAATTCTTTGGCTGTCAAACATCCAAGTATGTTTGTCTCAGAATAATCCGTCAAGGCAACAAAAGCATCCATATTCGAAATGCCTTCTTCACGTAGAACATCATTATTTCGGGCATCTCCGTGAATAATTTTCACCTTCTTTCCCGAACATTTTTCCGGCAATCGTCTACAAACAGCCATATCGTCATCAATAATCGTCAAATCGAACTTCTCTGACGCAAGATGCACTAGACGAACAGCAATGCGTCCGCCTCCCATTATCATTACATTTCTTACTTTGAAGTCTTTCTTTCCGCAAATTTCACGTATCTCATCAACATACTCGCGGGTTGTTGTGAAATAAATTATATCTCCTGCTTTGATTTCATCATCGCCTCGCGGGATAATAGTTTCGTGACGACGCTTAATTGCTGAAACGTGATAATTGTGCTGAGAAAAAGTCAAATCTCTAAGCAATTGTCCAACAAGTTGAGCATTCTCATTAACTCTGACACCTATCAAAATCAGCTCTCCATTATGAAGTTCAAACCAATTACGCGCCCACGGGCGTTTCAACGCTTGACAAATCTCTTGAGCGGCAAGATATTCAGGATAAATCAAATGGTCTACACCTATCGAACTGAAAAATCCTCGATTATCCGGATTAAGATACTCATAATTGTCTATTCTGCCGACGGTTTTGCGAGCACCAAGATGTTTTGCGATTCCACAAGCTATCAAATTGGTGTTCTCATACGGCGTGACTGCTATAAACAAATCACAATCACGTCCGACACCGGCTTGCTGCTGGTCTTCGAACGAACTTGGCGACCCTACGACAGTCATTAAGTTATAATTACTGTCTAGCCTGTTAAGTTTCTCTTTATCTCGGTCAAGAACAATAATATCTTGTTCTTCGCGTGAGAGCAACTTTGCCAAATGTGAGCCCACTTCTCCGGCTCCGGCGATGACAATTTTCATCCAACAACTGGATTACACAGCTTCATACTACGAAATGTAGATGAGCAATTAGTGATATTATATTCAACAATTGAAAATTCTAAAATAAGACGCCGTGTTTAACGACTTTGCTATACGAACGATTTAGCAGTTTCAACGATTGATTCTGCATCCATTCCACATAGTTTCCTAAGCTGAGAAACAGAGCCTTGCGCAACAAACTCATCCGGGACTCCAATTTTCTTTACGGCGATATCTCGGCAATCATTCGCTTGTAAGAATTCCTCAACAGCTGAACCGAGTCCGCCGACTATTGTTCCATCTTCAATTGTAATTATCGGCGACTTCTTCTTAACAGCCTCGTTAAGTAACTCCTTATCAATAGGCTTTATAAATGTCATGTCATAATGAGTAGCACTTATGCCATCCTGTTGCAAACGAGCTATTGCTTTAGTGACCTCGGACGCGATCGGACCGGTTGATATAAATGTAACATCATTTCCGTCAGCAAGTTTGACACCTCGTCCGATTTCGAGAGCTTGAGGTTTTCGATCGCTTCCCGGCGTTTCGCTAGTTCCACGAGGATAACGTATTGCCATTGGTCCATTATAAAGCGATGCTGTATATAACAAATCGCGCAATGAATCGCCATCTCGGGGTGATGCGATAACGATTCCGGGTATCGGACGAAGATATGCAATATCAAAAAGTCCATGATGAGTGACGCCATCCTCCCCTACTAAGCCGGCTCTATCAATACAGAAAGTCACCGGAAGTCTTAAAATTGCGACATCATGAATTATTTGATCATAGGAACGTTGTAAGAATGAAGAATAAATCGCGACAAATGGACGCAACCCTTCTTTTGCCAAGCCGCCGGCAAAAGTAACCGCATGCCCTTCTGATATACCAACATCAAAGACTCGATGAGGCAATTCTTTTTGCATCACACACATCGACGTACCTGAAGGCATCGCAGCTGTAATACCGATAATTGACTGATTCTCTTTAGCCAGTTCAGTCAATGATTGGCCGAAAATATCTTGAAATTTAGGAAGAATTTGCTCACTAGACTTCGTTGCAATTTCTTCTGCTCTAACCCCAGTCATAGGGTCAAACTTACCGGGCGCATGCCATACAGCCGGATTTTTTTCAGCCGGAGCATAACCTTTACCTTTTACAGTCTTGACATGCAGGATTTTTGGTCCGGTCATATCTTTAATATCATTAAGCGTCTTAATAAGTCCGGACACATCATGACCATCTACCGGTCCGAAATAACGGATATTTAGCCCCTCAAAGATATTCTGTTCATGAGTGAGAAGCGCTTTCAAAGAATTATTGAAACGCAAAATAGAATCTTTGCGTTTTTCAGACACAAATCCGTGACGCTTCAAAAATTGATAAAGTTTATAGCGTAAATTATTGTATCCGCGTGATGTCGTTACTTGAGCAAGGTATCCATGCAAAGCTCCGACATTCGCATCGATTGACATATTATTGTCGTTAAGAATAATCAACAGATTATTAGGCGTATTAGCGGCATTATTAATGCCCTCGAAAGCAAGTCCGCCGGAAATTGAGGCATCGCCTATCACTGCAACAACTTTACGCAACGGGGTCTCTCCATTGAGTTGTGTCGCAACAGCCATACCCAATGCTGCCGATATTGAATTTGAAGCATGACCAGCCATAAATGTGTCATACTCACTTTCCTCGGGATTGGGAAAACCACTCAAGCCATTGAGACAGCGATTATATTGAAACTGATCACGACGGCCGGTCAATAGCTTATGCCCATAAGCTTGATGACCAACGTCCCATACTATTCTATCGTAAGGCGTATTAAATACGTAATGAAGAGCAACCGTTAGCTCAACTGCCCCCATACTTGAGGCAAAATGACCGGGATTTAACGACAATGAGTTGATTAGAAATCGACGTATATCACCGCAGAGCTCCGGTAATTCCGAAATCGGGAGCGCTCGCAAATCAGCCGGAGATTCTACTCGGTTTAATACCGAATAAAGACCACTATCGAATTGCTTATCGTTGCTTGTCATTCCTGATATATTTCTTATATAGAGGCACAAAGACACAAATCCCAGACGCAATTAACGGAAAAAGCGTCATTAGATTAAATGGAATAGCCTGCGCAACCATACGTGTGACCAAAATACCACACACGCCTGCCCAGATTAAACCAATAATTAGAAATCTGATTATTACGGAAGTCTTCATGACTTTTTTTCGTTCACAATATAATGCAAAGTTAACTAATTTCCATGATTGCGCCAAATAAAATTCAGGTCCATGCGCATTGTTGCTCATGGACCTGAATTTTATTATCTTGAGTAATTTTACTTATTTGGAATTGGGGGAATATCTGCCGGAGGAGTGGCTGATTCTGCGCCGTGAGATGTTGTGGAGTCTACATTCGTAACATCAGTTGCTTCTACATCTTCAACATCTGAATCATCAACACTTGACTGAGCTTTTTGCTCCTCTGCCTGAGCTTTTTCTGCGGCCTGTTGGGCAGCAAGAATCTCATCGGTGCGCGAAGTCCATTTGCGTTTTCCGAAGATCTTTTCAACATCTTCTGTAAAGATAACCTCTCGAGTAAATAAGACTTCAGCCAACTTATTATGACCTTCAGCATACTCTTTCAAGATTTGCTTGGCTCGTTGATATTGTTCGTCGATTATTCGAGAAACCTCCTCATCGATTTGTTTGGCTCGTTGATCACTATACGGTTTTGAGAAGCCATATGACTGACCCGTAGAGTCGTAGTAAGAAATATTCGGCAAACGCTCCGACATCCCATAGTAAACGACCATCGCGTATGCTTGCTTGGTTACGCGCTCAAGATCGTTTGCTGCTCCGGTTGAAATATGACCGAGGAATAATTCCTCAGCTGCACGACCGGCGAGCGTTGCACACATTTCATCAAGCAAAGCTTGCGTAGGCGTGATTTGACGTTCTTCCGGAAGATACCATGCAGCACCGAGTGCTTTACCTCTAGGAACAATTGTCACTTTAATCAGAGGATTAGCATAACGCAGATTCCACGAAACTGTCGCATGACCGGCCTCATGGCAAGCGATTGAGCGTTTCTCCTCTTCTGTCGTTATTTTTGACCGCTTTTCAAGACCTCCGATAATTCGGTCTACAGCGGCGATAAAATCTTCGCGCTGAACTACATCTTTATTATGACGAGCGGCGATAAGCGCAGCTTCGTTACAAACATTTGCTATATCAGCTCCTGAGAATCCCGGAGTCTGACGTGCAAGCAATTCTACATCAACCGACTCATCAGTCTTAATGCCTTTGAGATGCACTTTAAATATAGCTACTCGGTCATTCAATTCAGGTAACTCAACATAAATCTGTCTGTCAAAACGGCCGGCGCGAAGAAGAGCCTTATCTAGAATATCTGCACGGTTAGTTGCAGCAAGAATAATCACACCACTATTGGTACCAAAACCGTCCATTTCTGTAAGGAGCTGATTGAGAGTGTTTTCACGTTCATCGTTAGCCCCCATATTTGGGTTCTTACCACGGGCTCTACCTACAGCATCAATTTCATCGATAAATACAATACAAGGCGCCTTCTCTTTAGCTTTTTGGAACAAATCACGAACACGCGATGCTCCAACTCCGACAAACATTTCAACGAAATCTGAACCGGACATTGAGAAGAAGGGCACATTTGCTTCGCCGGCAACTGCTTTTGCAAGAAGTGTCTTACCTGTTCCGGGAGGGCCCACAAGTAAAGCGCCTTTGGGTATCTTGCCCCCAAGATTGGTATATCGTTGCGGATTCTTTAGGAATTCAACAATCTCTTCGATTTCTGTTTTTGCCTCCGAAAGGCCGGCAACATCATTAAACGTTACCTTAACCGGACCATCTTTATCAAACATCTTGGCTTTAGACTTGCCAACATTAAAGACTCCATTCGGACCTCCTCCATCACGAGAATTCATTCTCTTCATTATAAAGAACCAAAAACCGATGAAGAGCAAAATCGGGCCGAAGGTCCAAAGGAACGAATAAAAATTAGACCCCTCGTTATACACAACCGGACCGGTGTATAGGCCTAATTGTTTCCAAGAATCTATCTTTCTTGCAAATTCATCTGTAGAAGGCAATGTCGTTATAATACCCGCTTCAACCCCCTCTGAATATTGACCTTTCGGAAAGACTTGACGGGCCAAAGAATCTGAAAGGAGCGCTTCTGCAACCCCCTTTTTCTTATCAACAGTAATCTTGGTAATAGCCTTATTGCGGGCATTAATTGAATCGGTTATATAGTTTTCAAAATCAGAATAATTTACCTCTTTTGTAACAGAGTTATCTTCAAGGTAAGCCATACCGATAAGAAACAGCACAATTACGGCATACATCCAGTACATGCTGAACTTAATTTGGGGCGTTTTCCGTGGTTTGCCCGAAGGTGTAGGTGTTGCCATATCGTTTAGTCGAGATCAGGGATTTCAATGATAGGTGCGTCTGCCCATAATTCTTCCAGATTATAAAGTTGGCGTGTTTCACGTGTGAATACATGAACGAGCGTATTTCCATAATCGATTACAATCCATTGCGCATTTCGATAGCCATCATAATTATACGGCTTAATTCCGTAATTCTCAAGCAAATAATCTCTTACCGAATCTGCAATAGCAGCTACCTGCTGATTTGAGTTTCCTTGGCAAATGATAAATTCCGACACCGGAGCTGATTCTATATCAGATAAATCAACAACCGATATCGAGTGTCCTTTGCGCTCCTGAATTCCCTCAATAATTATGGGGCGGAGTTGTATCATATTATTTTCTGTATTGGCGTTTTTTGTCTTAGACATCAAATAATTTTTTCTTTTGATTTTACAAAGTTAGCAAAAAAATCGACTCGTTGTTTGAGAAAAACAATTGTTAGGCATCTGATTATACCTATTGAACAAAATTTATGCCAAAAAGTCTGACCAATGTCAAAATAAATCTTTACAATGGTTAAAAAAGGTCTTTTTGCAATAAAGATTATTCGTAGCGAATCGTCTTCGAAGGAGATATACGCGACACTAAAGATGCAGGCAACAACATCAGCAACGCCGAAAGTAGGATTGCCCCTCCATTTAATATCAAAAGTTGGCGCCAATCAAGTAAAACTGGTACGTATGTCAAAAAGTATGCATCAGGGTCAAGCGGTATTACGTGATAATTCATTTGAATAGTCAACAATACGATCCCCATTATGTTCCCGATTATTAGCCCGATTCCGACAACTCGTCCGCCAAGCAGCATAAAGATATGGCGAATTTGCCTATCAGTAGCCCCAAGTGCTTTTAAAACACCAATCATTCTAACTCGCTGAAGGATCAAGATAAACACACAACTAATTAATGTAAAGCCACTGACAAGGCTCATAATGACTAGAATCACTACTACATTTGCATCTAATAGATCTAACCAGTTGAAATAAATTGCACCAGAATCTAATACCGTTGCGACATTAACGCCCGACGTTAATTCGCCGGTGTTATAACGTTTCGTTAAGGCTTGATGAAGGGCTAAGGCTAACTCATCCAAGCGCTCTAATGAGACATTTTGAATTTCAATCAAATCTCCTTCATTATCTTGCAATCGGCGCACTCCTTGAAGTTGCTCGATATTACAATAGGCTGTAAGTTTATCGTAATCACTAAAATTGCTAGAGTATATGCCACTGACGGTAAATCTACGTAATTTTAATGCTCCTCCTACAAAAAAACATCCGTCGAGTTTGTCCCCGACTTTCAACGAAAGTTTATTTGCAATGCCATTCGATATTAATATATCTGATTTTGCGCAGGGAAGCTCTCCTTCAAGAAGATTACTCTGTTCAAACGAAAAATCATGTTCTGTTCCAAACGCTGTCAAGATAACTCCTGCAAAATTATCTTCAGTTTTCAAAACAACCGGCTGTTTAACGACTAAAGAATATCTGGCATCTGGCAAAGACTCCTCGATTGCTTCTCGCATTGGTGATGAAAGGGTTACAACATCTGACTCGCCTTGATAATATCGCCCTAAAGCTCCAATCGTCAACGGAGACTCAAAGCCTACGACTTTTTCGCGTATACTCTTTTGAAATCCGAGAACAACAGACATCGATATCATAAGCACCATCACTGCTATCGCCACACCACAAATCGCGATGCCAACAGCAGGTGAGCGCCTGCCACCATCAGATGGTGCCAGACGCAACTTTTTTGCTATAAACAATTCTGTCTTCACACGACAAAGATACATATTTTTATTTAAACCACTATTAGTTTAAATTCGTTTCTTTAACATTGGCTTATTTTGCCACAAAAATAGTTGTTTTTACTGATTCAAAATAGCTAAATATAATAAAAATAGCGCAATTTAGTTATTTCTGATAAAAACTTTATATTTCCCCATGCGTTGTATGTATATAACATCAATTTGCATCGCATGATTACCATTACAAACTTCAAACATGGGGCATAATTGACTAAAATCGAAAATAATGAGCCAGAGATTATTCCGAAAACTCAAGCTGAAATATGCTCTATGGATTCTTATTATCGGAGCAATTTTGACTGCATTAGCCATTCCGGCTGTAGCCAATGACCGCTCGAATCTAATTATCGACAATTCTATTTTAACTCAAACTGAATTGGCATTAGCTGCTAAAGCTTGCCCTACAGATTCCCTTGAAACTACAATGATAAGGGAAGAATCAACGTCACTTAAAGCTCAGTCAGACTCTCCCCCGCTGCCTAACTCAATTTATAGACAACCATTATCATGGACTTACTCTAACCCATGGTGGCACGGCTTGTGGATTAATACAGCTGTTTATGCCGGGGCTTTTATAGGCACATTATTTGTCTTAGAATGTTTACCTGAGGATGCTACGGCATGGAATAGAGCAGAAATCCAACAAGATCCGTTTTGGAAAAGATGGTATCAAAATATCTTCAAAAAAGGTCCGGAATGGGACCACGATAATGCTATCTTTAACTATGTGTTACACCCTTATGCGGGAGCGGTTTACTTTATGGCAGCTCGCACATGCGGTTTCAACTTTTGGCAGTCAATGCTATATAGCGCCTGCATTTCGACCTTCGGATGGGAATTCGGAATCGAAGCGTGCATGGAACGTCCGTCATACCAAGACATTTTTATTACACCAATTGTAGGGAGCGTCATCGGAGAGGGCTTTTATAGACTTAAAAGAGAAATTGTAGACCGAAGTTATGAGATTCTCGGTTCGCAAGTTTTTGGCCATGTTTGCGCCTTTTTCCTTGATCCGGTAAATGAAATGCTTGGATGGCTACATCCAAACTCTTGTCGCGCTCTCGGACCGGGATGTGTTAAATCTCAACCTCTAATTATTCCTTCGGCTTGCTATTCAACAACTCCGGCTATCGGTTTTTCAATTAATGCCACAATATAGTCATTGCTTTTACGATATATAAATAAACTCTTCAACTCTATAAATCATGAAACAAGGAGAACACATTCCCAATATGTTGGGATACGACAGCGAAGGTAATCGCGTAACTGCCGACGGCAATTTTGCTAACCAACCTCTAATAATCTACTTTTATCCGAAAGACAACACCCCTGGCTGTACAGCTGAAGCATGCTCTCTTCGAGATGGTTATCAACAGCTGAAAGATCTCGGGTATAAAATCATAGGCATTAACAAAGACTCGGCCCAATCTCATCAGAAATTTGCGACCAAGCATGAATTATCATTTCCACTACTGAGCGATACAACGGGAGAAGTTAGCGAGGCATTCGGCGTATGGCAAATGAAAAAGCTATGTGGACGCGAATACATGGGACTTGTAAGGACAACATTCATAACCGATGCTAACCATGTGGTAACTCACGTCATCACAAAAGTAAACACTAAAGATGCTGCGAACCAAATCCTAGACATCATCTCAAAATAACTATATCAGACACAAATACATCTTCAAGAAGCTATTTCTAATCTCAATACGAAACAGCTTCTTGTCTTATAACGCAAATATAATTATAATTAATACGACAGGCTATCAAAATCTGCAATAAATAATCGTTAAGTTTTCAACCTGAAACGGAAAGTCTTGCAAGCAACTATTGGGTCTACCGAACCGGCTGCCGCACTATATTACAACGACGAAAAACCTGATAAAATCTTCTATGCCGGTTTAGCATATCGTTCACTCGATGAAGCTGAAAAATTAGACATTAACCATCAAGGGATAACATCTTTAAAGACTCTAAAACAATTCATTCTGAAGTAATCACAAACAGTCTAAATTTTTAATTGAGTTTAACTGGTAATTAATTTTAATGTAGAAAGATAACAGAGTTTGCACCAAATAGCTATCAGTGCAGGCTCTGTTATCTTTCTACATTAAACATTCTGCCTTAGTCTCGTTTATCCCAAATAGGATGGGCCGGGTCTTCAGCGACGAGCGATTCAGAAAGGCTAATGTCTAACGCAACGGCAAGCATCAATCCATATTCAGGTGCAGCTTTATAGCAAGCCCTAACATGGCGTTGCTTAATGAAAAGGGGAACATCTTTCATCTGTCGTGCCGTATTACTACATGTTGCAGTCTTATCTTCTTCACTCATCAAACACCAGAGTTTGCCCGGCTGACTATAATAATCGTCGTCATATTCTCGCTCATCATAGTTCTTAAGCACTCCCATCAACGAAAAGGGGGGGTCTTTTCTAGATGGAGAATCTTGCCATTCACCAAAACTATTGGGTTCATACGATAAGGTTTCGCCATAGTTCCCGTCTGTACGCATAAGTCCGTCTCGATGATATGAATGATACGGACATTTTGGCATATTGACGGGTATCAAATGATAATTCACCCCCAAACGATAGCGCTGAGCATCGCCATAAGAAAACAAACGACCTTGCAACATCTTATCTGGCGAAAAGCCAATGCCATCTACAATATTAGCGGGATTAAATGCCGCTTGTTCTATTTCCGCAAAAAAGTTGTCGGGATTTCGATTCAACTCAAGAATACCCACATCCCTTAATGGGAAATCTGCATGATACCATACTTTTGTGAGGTCAAACGGATTGATATGATAATCGCGCGCCTGCTCCTCTGACATCAACTGTATCTGAAGTTTCCATCGCGGAAAATCGCCCCGCTCAATTGCCTCGAAAAGATCTCGGTGATGCGATTCCCTATCCTTAGAAATAATAGCCTCCGCTTCTTCATCGGTCAGATTTTTAATACCCTGTAATGTTCTGAAATGAAATTTTACCCATGTGCGTTTATTATCCTTATTGATAAAACTATATGTATGACTACCAAAACCATGCATATGTCGAAATGACGCCGGTATTCCGCGTGGAGACATTGTTATCGTAATCTGATGGAGAGCTTCAGGCAAAAGTGTCCAGAAATCCCAATTACTTGTCGGATTTCGCATGCCGCTACGCGGGTCGCGTTTGATTGCATGATTTAGATCGGGAAACTTCAACGGATCTCGTAAAAAGAATACCGGAGTATTATTCCCAACAAGATCCCAATTTCCTTCATCGGTGTAGAATTTAATAGCAAAACCGCGAATATCGCGCTCGGCATCAGCCGCACCTCTTTCTCCGGCTACAGTTGAAAACCTAACCAAACATGGTGTTTGTTTTCCGACCTCCGAAAAAATAGCAGCCCGAGTGAAGTCTGTGATATCATTTATCACAGTAAAGGTTCCAAATGCGCCGGAGCCTTTTGCGTGCATTCGTCTTTCCGGGATTACCTCTCGATCGAAGTGAGCAATTTTTTCAAGATACCACGGATCTTGAACCGTAACCGGCCCCGGCTGTCCGGCTGTCTGAACATTTTGGTTATCAGCAATCGGGCGACCGTTTTCAGATGTTAGACGTTTCTTGTTCATAGAATCAAATATACTGTTATAAATGTTTCCCCTCGATTAATGAGAATCCTAACTCATCAAATTAACAGATATATTCTCGAGATTGTTTACCCTAAGATTAATATAATCGCCGAAATCTGCTAGACTTTATCAACGTAAATTCTATCGTATGGCGATAGCTTATTCTTGTCATCAACCATAGACATCTAAAATTCGCTTGAAGCTATAATACGCTAACAATATTTAGGGCTGACTCCTGAAAATAGGAGTCAGCCCTAAATAATATACATAATTGAAATATATTAAAAAGGAATGTAGAAAATAGTATCAGACATCTTTCTGTTATTTTCCCTTTTTAGTGTCTATTTCCTCTGCGAACTTATTCGGGTAACTAATGGCAATTCGCGGTCGCCTCAAAGCATAAATTACAAAACAGATTCCCATTAATATAAATGGAATTGAGAGTAATTGACCCATATTTAGAACCATGCCAACTTCAAAGTCTTCTTGTGGATTCTTGATAAATTCAATCAAGAATCGAGTGCCGAACAAGACAATGAAAAACACTCCGAAAATCAATCCGGGGCGTTCTCCGGCATTCTTTTTCCAATACATCCACATTAACAGTCCGAACAAAGCGAGATAACACAACGCTTCATAAATCTGTGTCGGATGCGATGGCAATGAATAAATCGGTTCTTGCAATCCTGCCATCCATGGCCCGAGATTAGTTATGAATCGGAAGCCCCAAGGAAGATCTGTCGGATGACCATAAATCTCATGGTTCATGAGATTACCCATCCTTATCAATGCTCCAACAAGGGCTATTGCAATCACAAGTCGATCGTAGGTCCAAAATGGAGAACGCTTAGTTGTGAAAATCGAGTATAAGATTACCGCAATCAACAAACCGATTGTGCCGCCATGACTGGCAAGCCCGCCTTCCCATGTATAAAGAATCTCAATCGGATGCTGAGAATAATAATCCCATGCATAGAAGAACACATGCCCTAAACGAGCTCCAACGATTGTAGCTATAACAACATATATCAAAAGGGTTCCGAGCCAGCTCTCCGGCGCGCCCTCTCGCTTAAACATTTTTTCTACAATCTTATAACCGAGTATAAAACCGATAACGAACATCATCCCGTACCACCGACCTGTCAGTGGTCCGAGATGAAATAATATCGGGTTTGCGTTCCAAGTTATGAAATCAAGCATATGCTTTATTTCGCGCCATTTACAATCTCTTCAGTGTCGCGGGCAATCATAAGTTCCTCATCTGTCGGAACTACAACAACCTTGACTTTTGAAGCGGGGGTTGAAATGACAGTCTCGGTGCCGCGTGTCTTAGCGTTGAGGTCTTCATCAAGTTCGACTCCCATAAAGCCAAGAGTGCGACATACATTACCACGCAAACCGGTTTGGTTCTCACCAACACCGCCGGTGAATACGATGATATCAACGCCTCCCATTTCAGCAGCGTATGCACCGATATACTTGGTGATTCGTTGCTCATACATAGCAAGCGCGAGTTGAGCGAGTTCGTTGCCGGCTTTGTCTGCACTTTCGATTTCACGCATATCTGATGACAAACCGGTAACACCCATTACACCACTCTCTTTGTTGATAATCTTCTGAAGATCATCTGCCGAAAGATTGTGTTTCTTCATCAAATAAACCAACGCGCCGGGATCGACATCGCCAACACGAGTTCCCATTACGAGTCCTTCCGTCGGAGTAAGACCCATCGAAGTGTCAACACTCTTACCATTCAACACTGCAGTAATCGAACCACCGTTGCCAACATGGCAAGTGATGATTTTCTTTGTCGCGATATCTTCACCAAGAATTTCACAAACGCGCTGTGATACATAACGGTGACTGGTTCCATGGAAGCCATAACGTCTTACGCCGTCTTCTTTGTAAAACTTGTAAGGCAAAGCATACATATATGACTTTGCAGGCATTGTCTGATGGAAGGCTGTGTCAAATACACCAACCTGCTTAATTCCGGGAAGAATCTCCTCGACAGCTGCGATACCGGTTACATTTGCCGGATTATGCAACGGGGCGAGATCATAGCAATCTTTTACCTGCTGAATAACTTCATCGGTAAGAAGAACACTCTTTGAGAATTTCTCTGCACCATGTACTACGCGATGACCTACAGCATCAATTTCATCGTAGCTCTTGATACAGCCAACTTCTGCATCTGTCAAGATATCAAGCACTGACTTAACAGCTCCTTTGTGGTCAACTAGACCGAGCTCACGAATAGCCTTTGAGCCATCTGCGAGTTTATATTTCAAAAATCCATCGTGGAGACCGATTTTCTCGACACCACCTTCAGCCAAGACCTCAGTATTGGCTGTGTCAATCAACTTATATTTTACGGAACTACTTCCGCAGTTAAGAACGAGTATCTTCATGGGGTATTAAAGAGATTTGTTAGGTTGTTATTTGATTGACTGGTTTGCAGTCATGATAATTGTCTTGTAAATGTCGGCGGCAGAGCATCCGCGAGAGAGGTCGCTAACCGGAGCGGCGAGACCCTGCAAGAGCGGTCCGACAGCCTCAACTCCGGCGAGACGCTGCACAAGCTTGTATGCGATATTTCCGACTTCAAGTGAGGGGAATACGAGTACATCTGCTTTGCCTGCAATATCGCTACCGGGAGCCTTGAGAGCACCAACAGAAGGCACCATCGCAGCATCTGCTTGTAATTCACCATCAAGTTTAAGCTCAGGCGCCATTTCTTTAGCGATGCGAGTAGCTTCGATTACTTTATCTACGCGCTCATGTTTTGCGCTACCCTTAGTTGAGAAAGAAAGTATTGCAATACGCGGTTCGATTCCGGCAACACGTTCAGCGGTTTGAGCAGTACTTACGGCAATCTGTGCAAGCTGGCGTGCATCGGGATCGGGAACTACGGCACAGTCTGCGAACACAAGAATTCCATTTTCTCCATAGGGGGAATCTTTAGGAAGCAACATCAAAAAGGCTCCGGAAACAGTATCGATGCCGGGAGCTGTCTTGATTACTTGGAATGCTGCACGAAGTACATCACCGGTTGAGTGGATTGCTCCGGAAACCATACCATCTGCATCACCTGCCTTAACCATCAACGAACCGAGATAGAGAACGTCAGTAGCCTTTTTACGAGCATCTTCGGGAGTCATACCCTTTTTCTTTCTCAACTCATAAAGCAACGGAGCATATTTATCAATAATAGCTTCATCTTCAGGATTTACAATAATAGCCTTATCGATATTCTGCAAACCAAGTTCTGCAGCTTTTGCCTTGATAGTATCGGGGTTACCCAGAAGAATAATTTCAGCGACGTTGTCGGAGAGAATCTGATCTGCGGCAGTCAAGTTTCTGACTTCATCTCCCTCAGGGAGAACAATCTTGCGAGGATTATCTTTAGCTCTCGCTGTCAATCTTGCAAAAAGACTCATGATAGACGTGTATTAATATTTGTTGTTCTATTCAGTAATATTTAGCGATATTCAACTTAATATAAAGTAAGTCGCGCTTCAATATGCAAATTTAGCAATAAAGTCGGTTATGGCGGTCACGAATCTTCGACAAATTTCTTTAAACATCGTTTTTATTGGCAGACTCAGCGGATTTTTGTAATTTTGACACCGCGATGACAGACTCTATACTCTCGGGGAAACCCACAGAAATCGAACTTTTAGCTCCGGCGCGCGATGCAGCGACAGCTTTTACCGCAATCGACCACGGAGCTGATGCCATATATATGGGAGCCGCATCATTCGGCGCCCGTTCTCAAGCAGGCAACTCTATCGACGAGATTGCTTCTGTTGCCCGTTATGCCCATCGTTTTGGAGCAAGATTATATGTAACTGTTAACACTATCATATACGACAACGAACTCGACGATGTCCGTAGACTTATTTGGGCTCTATGGAAGGCTGACGTTGATGCTCTTATCGTACAAGATTTGGCGCTCACAACAATGGATGGGCTTCCCCCAATTGCACTACATGCTTCAACCCAATGCGACACTCGCTCTCCCGAGAAGGCTCGTTTCCTCGAAGACTGCGGCTTTACTCGCATCGTGCTTGCTCGAGAGTTGACATTAGAGGAAATATCGGCAATCCATAAATCGGTAAAAGCAGACCTTGAGGTTTTTGTGCATGGAGCGTTATGCGTAAGCTTTAGCGGTGACTGTCAAGCTAGCTATGCGATAACCGGCCGAAGTGCAAACCGAGGAGAATGCTGTCAAGTATGTCGTTTTAAATTCGACCTTGAAGACTCTAATAAAAATAAATTAATAAAAGGGAAACACCTTCTATCGTTGCGCGATATGAATCGACTCGACGATTTAGAAACGTTATTAAATGCCGGTGCGGTCTCGCTCAAAATAGAAGGGCGACTAAAGGATGAAGCTTATGTCAAAAATGTCGTAGGGGCTTACCGCCGAGAACTCGATAGAATCATCGCTGCCAATCCCGATCGTTACAAACGTTCTTCATATGGCCGTTCAACAATTTCATTCAAACCAGACCCCGAATTGAGTTTCAATCGTGGGTTTACCAACTATTTCTTGACATCACCTACTCCAAAAGCAAACTCTTTAGCAACCTTTAACTCACCTAAATGGATTGGGAAAAAAGTTGGTGTTGTTGAACGTAATGCAGGAAAAGCAATTGTTGCCCAACTTACCGAGAAACTCAATAACGGAGACGGTTTAGGCTACTATACTTCTGATGGAGAGTTTCATGGTTTTCGCTTAAATAGAATTGACGGCAATCGCCTATACCCTGCGGGATATGTTTCTATATTGCCGGGAACCGAACTATACCGCAACGCTGACAAAGAGCGCACGGAGATTGTTAACGGAAAAACTGCGACAAGACGTATTGATGTTTCTATGACATTACGCCAGCTTAATGATAGAATCGTTCTAGAAATCCGCGACGAAGCAGGCATTGAAGTTTCAGTTGCTGAAGATATTGAATATCAAGAAGCTCGTACTCCGCAAGAAGAGCGCCGCAAAAAAGAGTTAGAAAAACTTGGAGATACGATTTTCAACGCCGTAAATATAACCGACGAATGTGGTCAATTATTCATCCCTGCCTCAATTCTATCTCGACTAAGGCGAAATGCAACCGATTCTCTTGAATTGGCTCGAATTATAAGTCATAAAAAAGAACGTCAAGGAAACCGCGCTGAGAATCCTACGCTACCATCTAAACATCTAACTCGTCACGACAATATTGCCAATCATATATCTGCAGAATTATACGCCCAATTAACCGGAAAATCCACCAAGGATATACCTCAGGCGTTAGAATGCTCCGGTAAACCGTCGCGAGAAACTCAAGTTATGGAAACTCGCTATTGTTTGCGACGTGAGTTAGGAGCTTGCCTAAAAAGCAAAGAGGGCAAAAACTTGCCCTCTCAACTCTTCCTTACTTCTGAAGGTAAACGATTTCGTCTCGATTTCGATTGTCGCAACTGCCGAATGAAAGTTATATACCTTCCCTAATCAGGAGTTATACCTATTATCTTCAAGCAGCACTGAATTTCACATCAGAACTTCACTATTAATTCTGCGACAATTCGATTGTCCATACCAATCGGTGCTACCACTCCATTGTCAAAGAAATATTTTTCATAATCGACAATAATTTCAGCCTTCACCTTTGGCAAATTACAAGCAAGAGACGTTCCGATTGTCATTCGCTTGCGCGCTGCATCATCGGTTTTTAACAAACCGTCGGCATTCGGTGCTCCGTTTGAATGATCTGACATTGCATCAAAGCGTCCGTGAAATCCCCAGACATTAAACGGGTTAAAATTGACCGGTATGTTATATGATGCAAAGGCAAGCCAAGCATTAACATCTTTATAAGCGTTACCGCTATAATGAAGATTTTGATACTCTCCTTCTAACAACAAGTTGTTCACTTTCCAACTCACCGAGCCGTCAACGATATTCATTCGAACGCCATTGGGCATCATTGAAAGGTAACTCGCCGACAAAGTAACGTTGTCAATTTTATAAGAAGCTTTTACGGCATAATCCATCTCATTCTGCCAAACATTCTGATTTGAGGCAGTAGACGAGTTAAAAACTCCGGCTTCAAGTGTAAGGGGTATCTTTTTGCTGTAATAACCAAGTTGTACACCAACCTGACGCAAATTCGCCATATTCTTTCCGAGGAATGAACGGTTTGCAAAAATATAGCTACCGGGTCCGCGAAAAGCATCTACAGCAAACGGCACTCTGAATCGACCGGCTTTAACGGCAAATTCATTAGAAAATCGCCAACGCGCCCAACCGTCTAGAAATTTCATCGACCCACAATCGCATAGGTCTACGCGAAAATAATAATCTAATTCCTTAAGGATTTTACCTTCAAGCGAAACACGAGCATTTCTAACTTGAAAACGCTGTTGATAATTGGGCCAAGCTCCTTCATAACGTCCTCGGAATACTCCATGGATTTTCGGCGTAAGATCAACTCTTTCGCCACCGTCTGAAGTATCACCCCAGGCTTGAAATGTTGTAAGCGCGATTATCGCGCATAAAACAAAATTTCTAAACATAATAATCGTATTATCACTAATCAACATCGCGAAGAATCACTCTCCCTGACG
Organism: uncultured Alistipes sp.; assembly: GCA_964638475.1. GTDB lineage: Bacteria > Bacteroidota > Bacteroidia > Bacteroidales > Muribaculaceae > UBA7173. Next base: position 27,637 of record CAZXAZ010000020.1, read on the forward strand.
TTGACGTACTACTTCATAAATCATAACTCCGGCAGCAACTGACACATTCAACGATCCGATACGTCCTAATTGAGGAATTGCAGCAAGAGTATCTGAGATACGAAGAATCTCCGGAGAAATACCTACATCTTCAGCCCCCATAACAAGTCCTACCGGACCGGTATAATCACCCTTGGTGTAATTACGAGCGCCCTTTTCCGTTGCCGAAACGATTTGATATCCGTTATCTTTCAGAAATTTAACAGCCGAAAGAATTGACTTCTCACGACATACGGGTAAGTAGTTAAGCGCCCCGGCTGATGTCTTCATTGCATCGCCATTTACGCCTACACCTCCTCGTTCGGGAATTACAATCGCATCAGCTCCGGCACATTCACACGTACGGGCAATTGCACCAAAGTTTCTCACATCAGTAACCCCGTCGAGCAATACGATAAAGGGCATTTTGCCTTCTTCATACAACTGCGGCACGAGATTCTCAAGCGAATTATATGTTACAGATGAAAGAATTGCCAACACTCCTTGATGATTCTTACGAGTGATGCGGTCAATTCGCTCCTGCGGTACACGCTGAAGAATAATCCCGTAACGACGGGCAACTTCGAAGAATTCTTTGGCAAGCTCTCCTGACAAATCTTTTCTAACCAAGACCTTGTCAATATCCTTACCAGCCTCAATTGCTTCAATCACTGCTCTGAGGCCAAAAATATATTCGTTTTTATCTAACATGCTGATTTATATAAAATTCGTAATTAGAGAGATTAATGATAAAGTCCGAGAAGAGATCGTGCGTTAGCTCGAGCAGCATCATTGACTGCCGACCCTGACAGCATTATAGCGAGTTCATCTACTCTTTCATCCGGCGTCAATTCTTTAACTCGCGTAACTGTTGATGTTTCTGTATCCTCTTTAAACACCTTATAATGAGCATTTCCTTGAGCAGCAACTTGAGGAAGATGGGTAATAGCCATTACTTGTATGTTGCGAGAAATATCGTGCATCATTTCACCCATGCGGTTAGCAACATCTCCGGAAACTCCGGTGTCAACTTCATCGAAGATAATAGACGGTAACTGCATCTTATCAGCAACAATCGACTTAATTGAAAGCATCAAACGTGAAATTTCTCCACCGGAAGCAGTATTACCAACAGGCATAGGTTGTTGATTCTTATTGAACGCAAAAAGAAATTCGATAAAATCAATACCGGTTGACGTCAATTCGGTTTCTTTTACAGCGACCTCAACCTGAAGGTTCTTCATTCCCAAGGGGTAAGCCTTCTCCCTCAAGATTTTAGCAAACTCGATAGCCGTATTTTTCCTTATTGCAGAAATTTCCCGAGCTAAATCGAGCGCTTCTTTTTTCGCTCGTTTTGCGGCAAGTTCAAGGCTATGAAGCGATTGGTCTCCGAGGTCAATGCATTGTAACTTCTCCCCCATTTTGTCGCGAATTTCAATCAAAGCCTCAATTGAATCAACCTTATGACGACGTTCCAAATCGTAGATTTCATTTAGCCGTTCTTCGATAGCCTCAATCTCTCGCGGATCTGCCGAAAGTTGGCGGTCGGCATCAGAGAATGTCTGATAAATATCTTGGCATTCAACACGCATAACCTTAAGTCTTTCCGGAATTCCATCCGTGCCTTCCAATAAATCTGATAAAGAATCAGCTTCATCTGAGGCGCTCTTCAAAAGAGAATCAACGTTTGTATCTCCATTACCGAGGGCTTCTAACAAACGACCTATTGACTCTTTGATATCCGCCATATTAATCATTACCTCGCGCTCACGCTCAAGCGTGTCTTGCTCTCCGAGTTGGAGTTTCGCATCGGCAAGTTGTTGATATTGATAGCGCAAATACTCCTCTTCGTCGCGAGCTTGCTCTATATTACGTCGAGTCATTTGATAATGTTTGACTGAATGGCGATACTTACTATACGCCTCTGAGAACTTTTTCAGTCGTTCACCATTTCCCGCCAACGAGTCAATCACCCGCAATTGATATGGAGGAGAAACCAATAACAAATTCTGATGCTGAGAATGAATGTCAACCAGTTGCAATGCTATATCTTGAAGAATGGCAACAGTGACCGGGATGTCATTGACAAAAGCGCGTGAACGACCGCCGGGCGCTATTTCCCTCCTTAATATCATCTGATTGGCATCCCAATCAATATCATTCTCCTTGCAAATAGTCTGTAGACCGCCATAGCTCTTAACCGAAAAAGTTGCTTCAATAACAGATTTTGACTTCGGGTCTCTAACTGCTCTCGTGTCAGCCCTGCCTCCAAGAAGCAACGAAAGAGCTCCAAGCATTATCGATTTTCCGGCTCCGGTTTCACCTGTTATAATATTGAATCCGGGGTGGAATGAGATATCAACCCTATCTATCAAGGCATAATTAGATATATGGAGGTTCTCAATCATCGTTCTTCTTATTTTTCCTTATTAGTTCCGGCTTTGATCATATTAATACGCTTCATCTCTGTCGGATATATCGGCGTAAGAATCTCAACAACCTTATCTCGCTCTGTCTGAGATGCTTTTGTATATATATTCACAAGTTCATCGAGCTTGGCATCCTTAAACAGCGACAAACCAACCGACATTCCATCAGCGTCCATGACTGTCGTCAATCCGGCTAGCGTCTGGGTTATCTTTGCCCTACCCTTATCCGGAGAAAGCGCCATTTCGTCAAGCCCGAGTCGATGGTAATCATAAAGCATTTGACGCAAGACTGATGTCGCAGGATCGGTCAAAGCAGATAACACCGCAGATCTATTGCGCTTATCCTCAAAAGCTTTCCATCCGCTCTCACCGGAAGATTGAGCCATCTGCACAATCTGAGCTAATTGATCATACATCGGTTGACCGCCATTCGGTGAGAATGAATCACTATCGATAGCAATAAACAGATAGGCATAGAAGTTTAATATCGCCGTCAACTGACTCTCCATTGTGTTAAGACTGAATGTCAGCGGTTCTCCTTCTTGATATTCAAACTCTATTTTATTATCTTTAAAATTCAGCAACGTCGTTGTATAACTGGTGTTGTAGACCGGTCGAGAAACCTGCACCTGCAAATCGCCAACAATCTTATTGTCAGTATGCTCTGTGAATGTGAAAAACATTCGGCAATCAATGCGCTCGGTTGTCGAATACTGCAAATTTGTGAAATGGTTCTCATTAAGATACTCGGTCACCGCCTCTTTTAAGGTCTCAAAAACACTTTTATTAGAGCCCTGAACCTGTTGCGTATTGAATTCGACTTGACAATTAAGTTCTTGAGCAATACTTTTTCCGCCACTACACATAAAAGCGACGAATAAAAAGAATAACCCCAAAAATGAGTTCAACGATATGTCAGGAAGCTTTTGCTTTATCATTTCATTTTACAGTGAAGAGAGTTTAGTCTACGACAAAATCAAAAACGGTTGTCGTTCATTTGATTTCTGTCTCAATTGCGTCAACAATATCCTTCGCAACTTCCTTTTTTGATTTTAAAGGGAATGTCTGAGCTTTATCATTTCGACGCGTAAAGAGTGTAATCTTATTTGTATCTGTCGCAAAACCGGCGCCTTTATCTTGAAGTGAATTCAATACAATCATATCAAGATTTTTGCGTTCCATCTTACCACGAGCATTTTCAAATTCATGATCGGTTTCTAGAGCAAAACCTACCATCAATTGATCTTTACGTTTCATTGAGCCCAATATCTTTGCAATATCCGGATTTTTTACCAACTTAATAGCAGGAGGCTCATTCCCTTCTCGTTTTAGTTTAGTATCTGAAGGCGCTTCAACCGTATAATCGGCTACTGCTGCACACATTACAGCTATATCCATATCGGGGAATATGCGCTCACAAGCGCTCGCCATCTCTCGTCCGGATTCAACATCAATAACGTCAACAGAGCGTTCTGACGGCTTTACCGAAACCGGGCCGGAAACAATTGTTACTAAAGCGCCTCTCGATGCTAATTCATCGGCTACGGCATAAGCCATTTTACCTGTCGAATAGTTGGAGATATATCTAACGGGATCGATTTTTTCTCGAGTGGGCCCGGCTGTTACTAGTACTCGCTTGCCGGCTATAGACGAGATTTCTTTCCGTTTAAAATAGTCTGCCAAAACAGCAACAATATTCTCAGGCTCTTCCATGCGACCTTTACCAACCAAATGCGATGCTAATTCGCCTTCTGCAGGCTCGATGATAATGTTACCATATTCCCTCAACTTTGCGAGATTAGCTATGGTTGATGGATGAGCCATCATGTCAAGATCCATTGCCGGAGCGACAAAAACTTGCGCTTTGGCCGATAAATAAGTGGTAACAAGCATATTATCTGCTATGCCGTTTGCCATCTTTCCTATCGTACATGCTGTTGCCGGCGCTATTACCATTGCATCAGCCCATAAACCGAGATCGACATGACTATGCCATTCGCCGGTATTGGCTGTGAAAAACTCACTAACAACCGGTTTCCCACTAAGTGCTGACAATGTAACAGGTGTAATGAACTCTTTTGCCGAAGGAGTCATTACAACTTGAACCTCCGCTCCGGATTTCACCAATAGGCGGAGAAGCATCGCAGACTTATATGCCGCAATGCCACCGGTAATGCCAAGGACTATGTGTTTACCGCTAAGTTGTTGATACATATCCAGAACTAATTCGTTATAAGATCAGCGTTGAAGCGCACGAAGTTTAATTGCCATAAAGGCTCGTTTCGTATTAGAGGGGAAATCTCCTTGTTGAATCCAGCTGAAATATCCAGGGTCACGTCGCAACACATCTGCCGCCAACTGTCCTTTATATTTCCCGAAATTTATCACCTCTCGATGCTGGTCATCATAAATAAGACGACCCATCAAATCGACGTTCTTTGTCTGAGAAGAAAAATCTGCCAATTGAGCAACATCGTTTGGTAGATCTTCATAACGATCAAGCTGAGCCATCAACACTTCATATGTAGCGCGCGTATCAGCATTAGCTGAATGTGCTCCCTCTAGGTCTTTACTGCAATAAAACTTATATGCCGCAGAGAGTGTTCGTTGCTCTTTCTTATGAAAGATTGTCTGAACATCAATGAATCGGGCTGACGAGAAATCAAAATCAATACCCGCGCGAGCAAACTCTTCAGCAAGCAATGGAATATCGAATCGATTTGAATTAAATCCTGCAAGATCACATCCTGCGAAACTGTCAGCCAAGCTTGAAGCAATATCCGCAAAATTAGGCTTATCGACAACATCTTCATCTGTAATATGATGAACCGCTGTCGCTTCTGCCGGGATATGACAGCCGGGATTAACGCGAACCGTGCGCTGAACATCCGTGCCGTCGGGCATAACCTTAATCATTGAAATCTCTACAATGCGGTCATGCAGAATATCTGTGCCGGTTGTCTCCAAATCGAAGAACATTACCGGTCTTTCGAGTTTAAGTTTCATTATTTTAATCACGCGCGCCCGAAACTTTCCGGAATCAGGCGCGCAGAATGGATTTTTTTAAACTTGTGTCGGCAAATTAATGCCTGCGTTTTCAATCAGTCAAGACTGTCTACATCAGAAGTCTTGAACGGTCATTGGCATCAAAATGATAACCAATTCTGTATTCTCAGCATTCTCTTCAGGCACGAACACTCCGGGGCGAGAAGGATCAGCGAGTTTCATCAGAATGTTCTCTGTGGGCAATGTGTTGAAAATTTCAATCAAATAGCCGGCAGAGAAACCGATTACAATGTCGCGACCTGTATAATCACACGGCACTTTCTCAACTGCAAAAGTCGAATGGCTAGTATCATCAACCTTAATTTCCAACAATCCGTGAGTGAAACGAAGTTTCATTAATCCGTGAGCAGGATCTGCGCAGACGCTAACACGACGCACTGCTGTTAAGATAGATTCTCGATCAAAAGTAGCGACATAAGGGTTATCAGCTGGGATTACTCGCTCATACGGAGGGAAGTTACCCTTAATAAGACGACAAGAGAGTGTTATCTTTTCGGTTGTGAATGTTGCGGACTTATCTGTCAGCACAACGTTGACGTTTTCTTCCTTTGCAAGCAGCTGCTTCAGCAATACCGCCGGTTTCAGCGGAAGGATTAAACGACGCTCAATGCCGGGAGCGATTGCCTTATTCTCATATTTAACGAGCTTGCGAGTATCTGTTGCAACGAAAATAATGCCATCTGCTTTTACATCCAACAGAATACCCATGAGCTGCGGACGAATCTGATCGGTGGCTACTGCAAACATTGTGTTCTCAACTCCGGAAATCAATACCGATGAGGGCAATACCAACTCGGCAGGCTCTTCACCCTCGCCTGTTGTAATTTCTGAAAGGGGATCACTGCTTACAGGGTATTGATTGGCATCAAGAGCCACCAAGTCAAATTTTCCACCGGGGAAATCTATCTGCATCGCCAATGAATCAAGATCGACAGAGATTTCTACATCTACCGAGGGAAGCTCTTTACCGATATCGCAAAGGCGTTTTGCGTTGGCTAGGAATCGGCCACTTTCGTCTGCTTGGCTAACAGCCAGACGGGCAACCAGAGTATTCTCCGTGTCGGAGGCGGTCACGGTCAGCAACTCCTTTTCGGCGTCAAGCTCAAACAGGAAATTATCGAGCACCGAAAGGGTATTCTTGGAATTGATGGTCTTGCTAACTCCCGAAAGAGTTGAATACAAGGCCCGACTGGATACAGAGAATTTCATTGTCAGTTAGGGTATATCTATGAAAAAATAGAGTTATCTATGGTTTAACACGCAAATTTACGAATTTTCTCTCGTTTGTCAAATACTTGTAGTATTTTCAACCATCAAATTTTCTACTACTACAAGCCTATTGTAAGATGGGGAAATATACATTGAGAGAACTCTCGCATCTGAGTATTTGTTTTTATCCGAGTTTCACGACGGTAATTCCTGCACCTCCGAATCTCACATCTTCATCTGAATACGAAATCACCCCGGGAACGGTATCTAGATAGCGTCTTAATGCCTGTCGCAACGCTCCGGTACCGGTTCCGTGAAGTATTCTTACAGGACTTTGCTGGAATTGGATTGCATCGTCGATAAAATATGTAACCGCTTGCAAAGCTTCATCTGCTCGCATTCCTCTAACATCGATTTCTGATTTAAAAGAGAGTTGCTTATCACGCAAAGAATCTGTAGTTGAACGGCTTAAGAATGATGCAGACTTAGCTCCGGAAGTCGGCTTACTTATCGTACGTACAAGGCGACTAACCTTGACTGTTGTTTTCAACATTCCAAACGAACAAACGGCATTTTTGCCCGAAAGTTCAAGAATTGTGCCAACTGTGCCCGCTCCGTCTAATTTAACATAATCGCCTACCTTCAACGGCTCATCTACTTTACGAATAGAAGTCTGATTCTGTCGTTGTTGCTTCGGCTTTGGCGCCTTCTTCAACAATGCGTGTTCTGAATCCTCCTTACCATCGGCCAATCGTTCCGCAAGTTGTTGTTTATCTTTAACAAGTTTCTCACGCGCTTCGCGAGTTTTCTGTTTGTCAGCTTGTGACTCACGGATTTCTCGAATAGTTCGTTCGATAGAAGCATTGGAAGAATCCAGGATTTTACGAGCCTCTTCACGAGCTTCAGCAATAATCTCCTTTCGACGAGAACGCAATGTTTCGGCATCTTCCTCATAATTAGCTAGAGTGCGTTCAAGCTGCTTCTCTTTTCGCTTGATGTCAAGTCGTTTATTTTCCCAATAACGGCGATCACGAGCTATATCTAGCAGATATTTATCGAGATTAACATAATCAGACCCGGCTATTTCTCTCGCATTATCTATAACCTCCTTAGGTAATCCAGCAGTTCGAGCTATCTCAAGAGCAAACGAGCTGCCGGGCGATCCAATAGCGAGTTTGAATAATGGACACAAATGCTGTCTGTCATAAAGCATTGAGCCATTGATTAAACCATCTGTATCTCGAGCAAATAACTTTAGGTTCTGGAAGTGGGTAGTTACTACCCCCCACATACCAAGGTCGTTTAATGAACCTAGAATCGCTTGCGCCATAGCTCCTCCGATTTGCGGCTCTGTGCCTGCCCCAAATTCATCTATAAGCATTAGGGATGTATTGCGTCCGTTCTTCAAGAAAAGACGCATATTTCTCAAATGCGACGAATATGTCGACAGGTCATCAAGAATCGATTGGTCATCACCTATATCAATGAAAATATCATCGAATATTCCCATTCGAGAATTCTCGTAAAGAGGTGGCAGAAGTCCGGATTGCATCATATATTGAACAACACCGACCGTCTTAAGACACACCGACTTACCTCCGGCATTCGGCCCGGAAATAACGAGTATTCGTTCTTGTTCGATAAGTCGAATATCTAGGGGAACAATTTCTTTCCCCTTAGAACGTAACGACACCAACAAAACCGGATGGACCGCATGATACCATTCTAACTCAGGTTTGTCGACAATATGGGGCATCATGCCTCCAATCTCTGACGCGTATCGAGCCTTGGCAAGCACAAAGTCAAACCAACCTAGCAACTTCGTATTTTCAACTAAAACAGGAATATACGGGCGCAGTATCGACGTCAATTGAAGAAGGATTCGAGTAATTTCTCTTTTCTCCTCAAGTTGCAATTGTCGTTGACGGTTATTAATTTCAACCACTTCTGCGGGCTCAACAAAATAAGTCTTTCCAGACGCCGATTGGTCATGCACAATTCCCGAAATACGGCGTTTATTCATCGGAGCAATCGGAATCACCAAACGACCATCACGAACCGACGGAGACGCATCAGCCTCTAACACCCCTTCAGCGATAGCTTTAGCCATCACACGACGTAGTATAGCATTCGCTGTTCCGGAAATTCGCGATAACTCAGAGCGTATTTCAGACAATTGTGGCGATGCATTATCTTTAACATTCCCATATTGATCAATAACCCGATTGATTTCTCGCGCTAAGGTTGGTAACGAATCTAGCTCGACAGCCTTTTGACGCAGAATAGGATAAGTAACTATCCTAGCTTCCTCATCCTCTAATTCACCTCTTTCTGTATTAACAAAAAAACTTATAACCTCAGCTGTGGTAGCTAACGATTTTGACACTAAGATAAATTCTTCTGCCGACAAAAAAGAGCCTTCAGCTTTTCCGCGCGCCATCGCCTCGCTCAGATCTGGCACACTACCCAAAGCAAAGCCGGCATCGGGCGATATCGCCCTTAGCATTTCTTCTACAGCAATTAATGAAGACTCTACCGCCGAGAAATCTGTCATAAAAGACATTGCTATCGCTTCGGAGCGACCGGCGGGAGATGTGCACAGCTCTGAAACTCGAGTTCTTACCGCAGTAAATCCGGTTTTCTGTTCAAAAAAGTCTGGATATATCAAGTGGAAATGAATTATTTAGAGGTATTACCGACATTGATTTGTCATCATGCCGGAAGTTTTATGCAAAATTACGAATTTTGAAGGAATCCTCCAACCATTTCAGTTTAACCATTGTTATTATATCACATCGACTACACAACGACTTCTATATCTAAACTATTATATTATGAAAGCCTTATCGATAAACTTTTGGGGAGAAACCAAATATTGGTGGATAGTTCTGCTTATAGGTCTATTACTAGTCGCCGGAGGTTTTGCTTATTGGTTCTGGCCAATGGCTGGATTTGCGATTGCGTCTCAAATTTTCGGATGGCTACTAATAATGACCGGTATCGTGCAACTCTGCGTAGCCGCCGGCATTAATCGTCCACGAGGATGGGGATGGTGGATTTGCGGAGGAATAATCGATATATTTGTCGGATTTCTGCTGGTTCGTTCTGTGATTTTATCTGAAATTGTATTCCCCTATTTCCTCGCTTTGATATTTATCTTTTGGGGAGTAACATCAATCGTTGCAGCAATTTCTTCGCGAAGGAAAAGATATTGGTGGACTTACCTTATAAATGGAATTTTACTTGTGATAATCGGCTACTTTTTCCTTGAAGCAGGATGGGTTCAAAACATGATGATGGTTTCATTCTTATCTGCACTCGCTTTTATCTATTGGGGCTTCACTATCGCAATGACTTCATATGATATGAAACCAACGAGATAAGTCAACAATTATAGACCCAACTAAACAACCGACATAAGAACTATAACGATGAAAACTCGGAAGTCTCGGCAAAAGCCTACTACTTCCGAGCATTTTTTTTGTTCAAAAAATTGTTGAGTGGGTCTCTCTTGTTAAAGTCTCAATATAATATTGTGAGGTTTTCAAAAAAGTCCTATCTTTGTAGAATATAGATTACCATCTCGACTTAAATAGATATTTCTCTATAACAAGGTCGAAACTATTGAGACTAATTAAACTCCACGAAGTTTTTGCAGTCTAAATCTGAAAGAAACAGACATCCGTTATGAAAACTCTAATCAACATCTCATCAAGACTTTTGTCAAGCGCATTTCTGAAAGCGTTTATGCTTCCGATTGCCCTATGCGCATCAGACATTGTTGTTTCCGCTCAGAGTTATTATGACGACGATCTTTATTACGACGCGTCAAAAGCTAAGAAAGCCGAAAATAAGAATAATAAGCAAGCCGCCAACTCGTCAACATTATTCTATTACGACGGTGCAGAATACGTGCCATGGAATAATGTAGGTGAATTTAACGCAGCAGACTCATACATTCCAACTTCTGTCGGCTCTACCCGCGATGTCGACGAATACAATCGTCGAGTTCCAACAACTACTATTGAAACAACAGACTCAATCTCGCTACAACAATTCAGCGAAATGTCGGCAACAGAATATCTGGCTCGATTCGGCGATTCTGATGTTGCAAAAGAAGCCCTTGCTTCACAGAATTCACTTTCAAACGAAGAATATAGCTCGACATACAACGACATCTATAACGCCGGATATGAAGCCGGATATAACGATAGCCCGTCAACAACGCTGAGTTTGAACATTGGCGTAGGCTATCCCTATAGCTATTATTACGACTCATGGAGTTGGCCCTACTACTCGTGGCATTACCCCTACTATTATTGGGGCTCTCCATCTTGGGCTTGGAGTTGGTATTATCCCTCATGGGCTTGGGGGTGGACATCTCCATCTTGGGCTTGGGGATGGGGTTATCCAGGTTATTACCCGGGATACTACCCCGGCTACCATCCCGGTCATTGGAGCGGAGGCGGACATTATCACCCGTCAACTCCCGGCGGACACCGTCCTCGTTCTACCGGCAACGACTACGCCAACGGCAATCGCCACGGAGATGCAACATCCGGTTCGTCAACTCGCCCAGGTTACAGACCGCCGGTCCATGCCGACGATAACAGTGGT
>CAZXAZ010000021.1:0-35832 GCA_964638475.1 uncultured Alistipes sp.
CGTCCCAAAAGCGAGTGCAAAGTTAGGCATTCTTTTTATTCCCTCCAAATTTTTTAACCATAAAATTATGCTAAAAAACATCTTTTTCTAGCACAAACAGCGTAACGCGCTGTTTGTGCGCATGTTTCAAATATGTTAAAATTTGTTTCAAAATTCAACTATCCCAATCAATGCCCTCCGCATCTTCTCGAAACACCTTTTGCCACAAATTCCAAAATCAAATTTAACAGACGTGTATTATCATATTCTTTTATTGCATTACATTCAACCACCTTTACAAATTTCAATATTAACAAAAAACACGCCTGCTTACAAGCAAAAATTTTACAAATATCGACAATTCACCCAACAGACCGACCAAATTTCCGCATCAAGACATCTCCCCAAAAATCTATATACACAATATTATATATAACACCCAAACAAAACAACAGCATCTAGAAAAGAAATCGCCCTAATATTTCGGCATAACCGAAATATTAGGGCGACTATTTCTAAAGGTCTGCGCCTTTCGGCAAAATCAGGCCTATGCTACGTTTCTTAAATTAGCAACGTTTGGTTTTCTTGCCATAGCCGTAAACAGCAGCAGCACCGAGTTCTTCTTCGATACGGAGAAGCTGGTTGTATTTTGCCATACGGTCTGAACGAGAAGCAGAACCGGTCTTGATCTGTCCGGCGTTGGTAGCAACAGCGATGTCAGCAATAGTAGCATCTTCTGTTTCACCTGAACGGTGAGAGATAACTGCTGTATAGCCGTTACGCTGAGCGAGCTCAACTGCACGAAGAGTTTCGGTCAAAGAACCAATCTGGTTAACCTTAACGAGGATTGAGTTAGCGCAACCTTCCTCGATACCACGCTGGAGGTATTTAACGTTGGTTACGAACAAGTCGTCACCTACGAGCTGGCAACGGTCACCGATAAGGTCGGTAAGGATCTTCCAACCTTCCCAGTCGTTTTCTGCCATACCATCTTCGATTGAGTCGATGGGATAGTTTTCAACGAGGCCTTTGAGGAATTCTGCCTGCTCCTGGCTGGTATAAGTCTTGCCGTTTTCTTCTTTGGGAGCACCATTGTTAAGGTGGCTGTAGTGATACTTGCCATCTTCATAGAACTCAGAAGAAGCGCAGTCGAGACCGATAGTTACATCCTTACCGGGTACGTAACCAGCAAGTTCGATAGCCTTAATGATGCAGTTAAGAGCATCTTCAGTGCCTTCGAGGCTGGGAGCGAAACCGCCTTCGTCACCTACTGCGGTAGAAAGGTTACGTTCTTTGAGAACCTTCTTAAGGTTATGGAATACTTCTGTACCCATGCGGATTCCTTCATGGAATGAAGTAGCACCGATAGGACGAATCATGAATTCTTGGAAGCAGATGGGAGCATCAGAGTGAGCTCCACCGTTGATGATGTTCATCATGGGAACGGGAAGAGCGTAGGTGTTGCAACCACCGATATATTTGTAGAGGGGAAGGTCGAGGTAGTCAGCAGCAGCTTTAGCTACAGCGAGAGACACGCCGAGGATAGCATTTGCACCGAGGTTAGACTTGGTGTCAGTGCCGTCGAGTTTAAGCATAGCTTCGTCGATGGCAATCTGGTCGAGAGCATTCATGCCCTTGAGAGCCTCTGCGATGGGACCATTAACATTAGCTACAGCTTTGAGAACACCCTTGCCCATGTAGCGATTTTTGTCGCCGTCACGGAGCTCAAGAGCCTCGTTAACGCCGGTAGAAGCGCCGGAGGGAACTGAAGCGCGACCACGTGCGCCGCTTTCGAGGATTACATCGACTTCAACAGTGGGGTTGCCGCGTGAATCGAGCACCTCACGACCAATGATTTTTTCGATTTTCATAACAGTGTATTGAAACTATTGCTAAAAAAGCAGTTTGGTTGTAAATAGTATCGAGATTCAGACACAGGCATTTGGCCATAGGCGCAAGCCCGTGTCGAGTGCAAAGTTACGAAAAAAAACGAGATTCTATTGTTGGTTTGACGAAAAAAGCGTAAATTTGCAACGGAAAAATAAAAGACCCCATATTAACGGGGCTATTATTCCGGGCCGAATGGTGGAATGGTAGACACGAAGGACTTAAAATCCTTTGGCCATTGCGGCTGTGTGGGTTCGAGTCCCACTTCGGCTACAGCAAGAAGACTGAATCGTAATCAACATTTTACGGCTCAGTCTTCTCTGTTTTTATAAGGTATATATCGGGGAGAGGTAGCTGATTAATGGGAGTGGCAGCCAATTAATCACATAGATTAATCACACATACTAAACGTATGAATCAAACGCATGAACTAATTGCAAAGCCATTAGATTTGTCACAACCTAACCCCCAAGCGGTTTATCGATTTTCGTCTCAGCGTCCAACAACAATCGTCGTAGGGGCAGCAAAACCATAATGACGCCCGGAATAAAAATAAACCTTCGCAGAATACACCCCGTCAACAACCCCTTCTCCATTATTATTAGTTAAATTCCACACAAAGGGGAAATCGACATCCTCTTTCGAGAACACAACTTTATCAGCAGCATCAGTTATCACGAGTCGGCCGATTGGCGCATCTGAGAACTCATGTTCAACATCTATCACGGCTTCGTTGCGAGCCAGCAACTCTTCAACAACAGTTTGTGCCTCCACAACATTCACAACACTAACATCGATCGTTTTCTCGGCAGACAAACCGGCAACATTAACAACCCTAAGGGTAAGCGTATGGAAACCATCAGCCAATCCGGTTATTGGATACTCGATCGAGGCCGAGCCATCTAACGCAACCTGCATATAGCCATCAACTCCGACAAATTTACGCGAATCATCGACCGATAAACTTACCGCCCCTCCAATTCTGTCGGAATTACCAAGCAACGGGGTTTCGCCTGCATCAATCGTTGCAGACAAGATGAAATCTCCTGGTAAAACATCCTTCCGCTCTCCCGTATCATCTTTAACACACATCGAAGATATCACCGGAAACGACAGTTCTCCCTCATCCAAAACAGTCTGACTGATTTTTAAATCAGAAAAATCACCGACAGCACTATGCTTTTTATCTGAAGAAACAGCATATAACGTCACTCGATTATTCGTATTACCCGCATATGCCGGAATTGCAAAAGTAATATTCCCATTAAAGCGGCCCTTTTCGACCTGAATTTTGACCTCTTGAAGGATATCTTCATCAAGATCAATACTCAATGTAGGATTGGCGGCATTAGAGTTATGAGCAGTGCTGACCGTATGACTACCATCGTAAATCGTTAGCAATAATTCACCGGAGAAATCTGTATCTATTTCACCGAAAGCGTCGGCCACAACACCTTCTACTTTACATTTTTCTAACGGATTAACCATTATTGTAGTTCCCTCAACCTCACGACCATTAAACGAGGTAATATTCACCTTATTCTCGGGCACTCGCATCGGCAACATCGGGTCTCCGGCAAAGTTATAACACATTGTATTTATCGCAACGCCCAAATGGCCATACAAACCTAAAGATATCACATCAGGATTATTGATATAAAGATTTCGTCCGTCTTTATAGATATCGCCGAACGTTGCTCCAACCGACTGAGAATAATATCCACGAGCCATCATATTGGTAACATAGACATTATATTGAGCATAAACCGGGCGCATCGAACCGACTCCCGCAATCATGCCACCATTGGCATTTAACAGCATATCAACCTGAATACTCGATCCGGGCGTATCCAACACCAATGTTTGACATGTTCCAAAAACCGCAAACGGGGGATTAGCGATCGTCAATTCTTTATCATAAAGATTAGACCACAATCTGCCCGAGCCGATCTCAGTGCAGGTCAATGAGTGACCGAGGAAAAACCATGTACTAACTCCACGCTTGAGTTGTTGCGTTAAACGACGACGCATATTCTCATTACTATTCCCATTGGGGTCATAGACCGACTGCATATGCATATCAAGCATCGTAGACGGTGCAACTTCGGCAACGACTTGACGCATTGTTTTTGCCTGTAGGAAATGAAGATTTTCATCCCCCATATCTGCCGTCATGATTGCTCGATTATAAACCGGAGCGTCAGCCTTTCCGTTAAGATAAGCCCTCGCTTTAGTCAAATACGCAGCAGCTTCTTCGGCATCTAACGCCGGAATACGGCCCACCTTTATATCTAGCGGAGAACATAAAAAATGTCCTTTTTCGACAGAGTAGTCATAAACAAACGAGTCTGACAGCATTCCGTATATCGCATCCGTAGAATATGCCTTGGGCATCTCGCCACAAACAGTGCAATCATCACATTGCAACATCGGGATATATGTCGCCGCAAACTCATCGGACGACTCAAATGCCGTCAAGCCGGTATTATCGTTAAAAGCACGGGCGAAAATCAGCAACGCTTGAAGTTTAGTCGGTTCTCTATCATAAAGCATCTTTACCAAGCGACGGACTGCCATCGGATGCGCAAGGCCTGAAGCAAATTCATTACAAATCTCGCTAAACGACACTACGGCAACCTCAACACCGGTTTTCTCTTTATGCAATTCTGCCAACTCAAGCGCCTGCCCATAAGTCTTATCTGACGCTACGACGAGCATCTCCGGCACAGCCATCCCATGATAGTTTTGGCTCGCAACTTCGCCAACGACCTCGACTTGCACCAATTCTCGCGAGGAATCGAAAACTATCGCTCGCATCCCCGTCTTTGCCGTCGTCAACGAAACATTTCTATCAGAAACGAAACCGCAACTGCCATCATCGCCAAGACTCTTGATCGTCATTTCTTTCGGAGAGTAAATATCGCTCACATCCCAAACCCTCGTTGTCGAATTCGCGTTGAGTAATTTCACCGGCTGACCTTCGTTCAATGAGATAAACGACAGACACTGTTGCGAGAGCAACGACGCATCTAAATTTCTCGGATATGAGAACGCATAATAATCCAATGACACCTCGGTCAATGGCGCGTGTGACTGACTTGCGTCAATCGTCAAATTATAGATATCATTTTCTTGTTTTGCAAGTCCATTGAAATGACAAGTTGACGCCCGATAACGATATGCCAAGTGGCTAGGGTCATTACCATAACCTTGCACTGCTACTCGGTTTGATATCACTTCCGTTTCCCCATCCATTTGAAACTGCACTGAGCCAGACTGCGCTTTAAGAGCAAGTCCGAACGACAGAGACGGCGCATGATCTGATGTCTCATCATAGCCGGGCAGATGAATCGGGTATGTTATCAACCCTGATTCCGAAAAATTCTCTCCAAAAAGATACCCACCGATAGATTCCGGTTGATGCTCCGTAAAATTTTTCCACACCAAACCATGGGCGGTCTCGACAACGGGCTGTGTCGCCGAAATCTGAGAATCCGAAGTCGCTACTTCAAGGCGCGGGCTCGAATCTGTTAGAAAATAATATGAACAATCATTATTGAGATTGCGGCGCAGGCTAACCTTGTATCTGAGACTCATTGTCAAAGCATACTCATCTGCAACATCGGTAGCAACTCCGTAGAACACTAGCTTCTCACCATAATTAGCGACCGGCACCGCCGGCAAATCATCCGGCATTGATGTCGAAAACTCATATTTATTCAACGCTACACCGCAATAGCCATAAACAGCAACTTTCGTAGGATCGGCAAAACCAAGTCGGCGCAACTGTTCAAACGAAATTTCTTGCATTCCGGTAGTTGTGACCTTAATCTTCACCCATTTCCCTGACGAAAGAAGAGAATTGGTCGTATAGTAATCAAGTGGTAACGCAGAAACTATCTGCGTGATCAATACGACAAAAGCCGTGGCGAGTATTTTCCGATATGATAAATTTAACATGAGAAGCGAATGAGCCTATCAAGATAATGATGCGTGTATCAAGCTATTGGCTTCAGAACACACAACAACCGATGATTTAACGTTTTTTATCCCGATTTATTTTACATCCGGCCCAAAACTAATTGAATGATATTGAAATACAGCCTAACTATTCGTCAATATGGCGTATTTATCCACTCCTCTTAATATTTTTTCGTAACTTTGCCGCCCTAAAACGATTTATTATGAAACTTAAGTTTACTCTCGCAGTTGCAACATTGGTAGCATCTTTAATGCCGGCCAATGCTCAGAAAACAGAAGCTATCAAATATGGGGATTTTGAAAATTGGGTCACTCGAAACATCCAAGAATCACGAATAATTGGCGGGAACACACGCCAAGTCTACGAAATTGCGCCAAACGCAACTATCAATGGCGACACTCCTTACGCAAACATGGGTGGCTCGCAATGGGCTACTTCTAATGTCATGGCAAAGGTGTGTGGCATAACCAAAACTTCCAACGCTGTCTTTCCCGACACGCGCGAAACCGGCGGTCGCTGCTGCAAAATGACAACTATGATGGAGCACTGCAAAGCGTTGGGCATAATCAATATCGACGTATTGGTTGCCGGCTCTATTTTCCTCGGAGAGTTTCTCGAGCCTGTAAAGTCAACTTCCGAGCCTTACTCAAAAATGGAAATGGGCATCCCCTTCACAAAACGCCCGAAAGCCCTACAATTCGACTACAAACTCCACATGCCTCCTGCCTCTACTGGTCGCATTTATTCTTCTGGCTTCGGCAAGAAAAAACAACTGACCGGCAATGACGCCGCTGAAGTTTACATTATTCTTCAACGTCGATGGGAAGATGCCGACGGCAATCTATACGCTAAACGTGTCGCAACCGGACGCGAACGTTTCAATAAAGACACAAACGGCTGGGTAAATAAACATCAGCTCACAGTCCATTATGGAGATATAACTAAAGAGCCTTTCTATCAGAGTTTTATGGGACTTATCCCGGAAGAAAAATCCTATTATGCCAAAAACTCAAAAGGACAGATGGTTCCGGTAAAAGAAGTCGGCTGGGATTCTGCTGATGCAACCCCTACTCATATGTTAGTTATGGCATCTGCCGGATCAGGCACCGCCTATATCGGCACTCTTGATTTAACTCTTTGGGTCGATAACTTTGCCCTCGTTTATTAACTAACGACAACTTTGCCACTCGAAATTCCTCGACACCATGAAAAACTTCAAACTCTTAGTTGCTACCGCCTTTGCTCTCTGCGCAACAACTTCTTTTGCCCAAACCCGATATTCAAATCCGGTAATTGACAACTCATGCCCCGACCCAACGGTCATTCGTGCTGAGGATGGACACTACTACCTCTACGCGACGGAAAACACCCGCAACGTTCCTATTTATCGTTCGGATGATCTTGTCAACTGGGAATTTGTGGCAACTGCCTTTACCAACAAATCGCGTCCGAAATGGAATAAGGAAGCTAACATTTGGGCACCGGATATCAACTATGTCGGAGGCAAATATCTGCTCTACTATTCTAAATCTGTATGGGGTGGTGAATGGGATTGCGGCATCGGCGTCGCCTCTGCCGACCGCCCCGAAGGCCCTTTTAAAGACCACGGAGCTCTGTTTATCAGCAAGGAGATTGATGTTCAAAACAGCATCGACCCATTTTTCATCGAAGAAGATGGCAGATGCTATCTCTTTTGGGGCAGTTTCCACGGAATTTATGGCATTGAGCTGACCGCCGACGGGCTCAACATTAAGCCCGGCGCTGAAAAGCAGCGTATTGCCGACAACTTCATGGAAGCGACCTACATACATAAACACGACGGCCTTTATTACCTTTTTGGTTCAACAGGCTCTTGCTGTGATGGTGAGCGAAGCACTTACCGCATAACAATCGGTCGTTCTAAATCTCTTTTCGGCCCATATCTCGACAAAGAGGGGAATCGCCTTCTCGATAGTAATTTCAACGTAATCCTACAACGCAGCGAAAAGGTCATAGGTCCGGGGCATAACTCTGAAATCGTAAAAGATGACGAAGGAAATGATTGGATTCTATACCACGGATTCAACTCCGCCGCTCCCAAAGATGGTCGTTTAGTTTACCTTGACCGTGTTGAATGGATTGACGGATGGCCGATAATCGCTGACGGTCAACCGAGCGAGACGGCAATCGCCCCGAGCTTCTCTTCTAAAAAATAATTATTGCGAAGTTACTTCAATCTAAGCGTCAAACACTCAACATTATCAACTGATGCTGAGACTGAATAATCTAGCGCTATCTGAAAGGTCAATCCGACGGAGGCCGGCAATATCATATCGCCACTTTTCAGCATCATATATCTGCTAAGCAACGCAACCGTATCTTCAACATGAAGTTCCGGCACTGAAATTTCAACGGTTTTCACCTCCTCTTTAGGCTTGTCATCGGCTTTAACGGGGAGCGACGAATAGCGTCCTTGCAAGATTATTTTATCCCCGACCGGAATTTGCATTGTCTCTCCAACAGTAATCGCCCCATCAAAACTATCAGTCAGGGCATCTGAATCTGTCACATTTGCCGGGCGCAGACATGCCACCAACGTAAATGTCGAAAGATGTCTTTCAACAAAACGGGGTGAAATAAACTTGCCAAGGCGACCAATCAAGAACGCCGGAACTAAATCGACGACCCACCCCTCGCGGGCGAAGTCGGGAATAAAAACCGGACGGTTATTGCGGACGATTGCCGAATCTGAGATAATACGAGCCGGCAAAACTCCTGCCGGAGTTGCATCAGGCGTCGACAGCGCTTCTACTGCTTTAGCCGGCCATTCGGCGGCCATTCGGTCAATCCTCAATATCTTCATTTTTTCCTGACAGATTTCGCCGAAGATTATTTCGACAACATTCGGTTATACATAACCGCCAAATGGGCGTAAATAGATGTGTTTGATACAACTATACCCTCCGGCACTTGTATTCTACATGGGGTAAAATTCCAAATTGCCTTCAATCCGGCATTGACAATAGCATCGGCGGCAGCTTGGGCATATTCAACGGGAACGGTAACAATGCCGATTTCCATATTGAGCTCTCGGGTCTTGTCTGCTAGCTCTGCGACATCATAAACAGGTATTCCCTCGTGAGATGTACCAATTTTCGACGGATCGACATCGAATCCTGAAACAACTTCAAGACCATAATTAGTCAAACCGGAATCTTGCATCAAGGCTCTACCTAGCGAACCAACTCCTATAATCGCTGCTCGGTGACGCTTGCGGAAGCCCAAAAACTCCTCAAGTTTATGTTCGAGCAACGCAACTTCATAGCCAATTCGTGTTTTCCCTTTTATATCAAGAAACGATAAATCCTTTGCGATCTGCGATGCGTCGACATTAATCCCCCGGGCAATTCCGGTTGATGACACATATTCGACTCCTCTTTCTCGAAGGAGGCTGACATAAGCTAAATACCACGGCAAGCGTCGCAGAGCTGGTTCAGGGATTAAGTCTCGAAGTCGGTCAAGCATTACTAATTCTCTTGAAATCTGACTGCAAAGTTACGCAATTTTCGTCAAATTAACCAATCGCATCACACCGTCTACTCTCCTAACTCTTCGTCGGAGTTTGGGGAGGATACGAAACTCGGCCATGATACATTGAGCGCAAACGCTTGATAAAGGTATCTTTGATGAGCCCTACATTGCGAAATGACATTGGCGAGTCGCTATGGAAGCCTTCGGCTACTTGTTGGTCGACAAGACGATTAACCAATGCCGTGATTGCCGCTTCAGAATGATCGGTCAAGGAGCGCGAAGCGGCTTCGACGGCATCTGCCATCATCAACAACGACGCCTCTGTTGTTTGCGGATTCGGTCCGGGATATGAGAATGGAGCCGGATCTATTTCTTCGCCTGGGTGAAGCTGCTGTTCTTTTATATAGAAATATTTTGCAGTACCCTTTCCGTGATGCTGAAGGATAAAATCTTTTATAACGCCCGGCAGCTTAAATTTTTCTGCCCACTTGATACCATCAGTTACATGACCGATAATAATTCGCGCACTTTGAGCCGGTGACAACGCATCATGTGGATTGATACCATACTGATTCTCGGTAAAAAATGCAGGATTTTCAATCTTACCAATATCATGATATAGCGCTCCTGCCCTTACTAGTTGCACATTCGCTCCTATGCGATGAGCTGCCTCTGAGGCAAGATTACTTACCGCCATCGAATGCTGGAATGTTCCCGGACATTCTTGCGACAACTTCCTCAACAATGGGTTATTGATATCCGAAAGTTCGACAAGGGTCACAACCGAAGTCATACCGAATATTTTCTCGATTATGAATATCAATATATAGGCAAATGATATCAAGACCGAATTTATTGCGAAATAGCCTACCAATCTGCCCGACATCGCGGTCAGAGAACCGGCTGACAGCAATTCAAGAGCAACATAACCGACAACATACGAAAGGAATGCAAACAGCGCGGAACGCATCAGCTGACTGCGTTTCGACAGCTCGCGGAGCGAAAAGACAACTACCGTGCCGGCAAGGATTTCGATAAATATAAATTCGAGTTGAAACGACGCCAAGACCGCACAAAGCAAAACTTCAAGTACTAACGCGAAGAATGCTGTACGAGCATCGAAGAACACCTGTACAACTATCGGCAATATCGCCAAGGGCACAATATACAGCCCTGTCGTAATTCTCTTAGCAACAACAACCGCAAAGAGGAAAAACACGACCATCATCAAAACGATGGCAAGCATCTTCTTGACCCATCGGAAGGTGTCGGGATAATAGAATCCGAAATATAAATACAGCAACGCAAAAATTGCAACAACGAAAACTACTTGACCGATACCTGTATACAACTGACGATTACGATCTTGGTTACTCTGTTTTTCAAGCGCCAACTCATAGCTTTTCAACACTTGATAGAGTTGCTGACTTACCCTATCTCCTCTGTCAATAATGCGTTCGCCTTTCTGTATCACCCCGACGGCAGCAACTATCGGCTGAATTAAACTCTCTCGATATTGCTCCGTTGCCTTAACATCTTCGATAACATTCGGATTCAAAATATTCGCCAAGTCGAGCGATTGAATTTTCTGTCGTTCAGGGTTATCGCGAAAAAGACTGTCAAGATAGGCGTAAGCGTCGCGCTGAGAATAAAACGTTGTTGTCGAACGACCGACATTGACGTTATTAACATTAACCTTCACCTCGGAAAATTCGCCATCGGCAATCACTGCCGCGGCCGAAGCATCTACAACTCCTCCCTTATAAATTTGACTGATAGCGTCAAGCAACTGACGACGCGAATTATCCGATAATCCTTCACTACTTCGAATCACAGCCGCCACACGCGACTCTACGGAATTATCGATACGGAAGATCGGCGGAGTAACGCGGTCGATACTGTCAATCATCATATTGACGGTTGCCGAATCGCGATAGACGGGTATATCAAAGGGCGCCGTTAGAAGTTCATAACTCCACGGCCTATTAAGCTCATAACTATACTTATGCTTACTGTCGCCCGGCATAAAGTAAACCACTATCGCTGTGGCTACGAGAAATATAAGGGCGAGATATGTAGTATTCTTTGATGGCGCTTTCATTAAGGCAAAATTAGACAATCCGACATAAACCTCCAAGTATTATGGCATTTTTTTGAAAGGCTTCAAGAATCAGTGTCAATCTCTGTGAGACGATATTGAAGATACTCTGATTGGCAATCTTACCCACAACCAATTCGGCACGACTCGCCAAAGGCCGACCAACAATCGCCAACGCCAATCGATTACTGCAACTCGGTTACCGCGCTCAACAGCTCTAATAATGCGTTTCACAGCATATGGCAAACTCATTATCATCGGATAGCTCTGGCCTTCGTTGAGCAGCGGTGTGCGAATCCACCCCGGACGAATATCGGTAAACTTAATACGCAACTTTTCAATCCGGCATATCTGCTCTAATGCTCTAAGATAGCATTGTTGAAACGACTTTGAGGCGGAATAAGATGGCAAACAACCGATTCCGTTCGTGCCGGCGACCGAAGTAATTGCTGCGATCTTCCCATAACCTGAACGATTATCGCGAAACCAACGGAAGGCGGCGTCAACCATACGCGTAAAACCGACAACATTTGTCTCCATCACTGCGACCTCTTCTCGCTCTGAAAGCTGCAAATTATCAAAACCAATGCCGGCGACATGAAAATAGACATCCATTCCGCCCATCTCGGCTATCAGTTTTTCTAATTCGTCGGATGCGTCGGCGCCATTAATATCTATGCGCCTAACAAATACTCTATTCTGAAAGGCGGTCGCCAAGCGCTCAATCGCCGAGAGATTACGTCCGGCTGCGCCTACAATCCATCCGCGCTTGGCAAACTCTTCAACCAACAACAGTCCGATTCCCGATGTTGCCCCGACTATTACTATCTTTTTCATCTCTGACGACTTTTTTTGCGATTTGTCGTTACACACATATATATATAAAACGTCCGGCGGGGCGGCGGGGTTTGATTCCGCGACGCCCCGCCGGAACGGGATTTCTTGTTTAATCGAGACCGGCGGTTATGCCTCTGCCTCGGGAGTTACGTTTACGAAACGGCGACCTTCCTTACCTGTGGTGAAGACAACGGTGCCATCAACGAGAGCGTAGAGAGTATGGTCTTTGCCCATCCCTACGTTCAGGCCGGGGTGGTGAACTGTACCACGCTGACGCTTGATGATGTTGCCTGCCTTAGCCTTTTGGCCACCGAAAATTTTAACACCGAGTCGTTTGCTTTCTGACTCACGGCCGTTCTTTGAACTACCTACACCTTTCTTATGTGCCATTTGAGTTTAAGTTTACGGAGTTTTCCGGTTGGGATTAAGCAATAATGTCCTTGATCACGATTTGAGAGAATGTCTGACGATGACCGTTCTTACGACGATAATCTTTGCGACGTTTCTTCTTGAAGACGATAATCTTATCGCCCTTTACGAGGGGACACTTTACCTCGCAAACTACTTTTGCCCCTTCCACGGTGGGCGCGCCTACTTTAACGGCACCGTCGGCGTCAACGAGGAGGACTTTGTCAAACTCTACGGTTTCGCCCTCTTTCTTCTCGTCGCCGAGATAGTGGACATACAGGAATTTTCCTGCTTCAGCTTTAAACTGCTGTCCCTGGATTTCTACGATAGCGTACATCTAATCTATAATGATTAATGGTTATGCCTGCGGGCGCGTTCCTTGATTAGTCCGACTTGATTAAGCCCGCTACGGCCAAAAAGTCCACAAAGGTACAAACTTTTTTTCATTCCGACAAATTTTTCATAAATTCCTCTTTCTTAGAACTATTTATACAAACTAATCCGACAAAACACATAGAAGAATACCCTTAAAATTTAACTCAATTTAACAACACCATACTCCCTTTCTCGAAAATAAGCATTATCTTTGCAACATAATTGAAAGTCATTACTGCTTCAATTCGATTAAAGATGATTTTTGCGCACAACGTTTGTTAGACGAAAAGAACATATATACTTGAATTTTGGTTATGAGGGAGGCGTGTTTCTGTGAAGAAACACGCTTTTCGCATTTTATAGCATCAATATTTTCTGTTGTTAGCCGATTTTTTAGCATTTTTATTTGGATTTTAACCTCTTTTTAGGCTAACTTTGCGGAAATTTAGACAAACATTTGTCTATGAGGTGCTATATAATTCCTAACATCACATAAATGAACACGAATTTAGTAAAATTGGGGCTCGCGCCACTCGCTTTGATTGGCTGCGCTTCATGTGTCAACGACGATTACGACTTGTCTGACATCGACACTACTTCACAAATCAAAGTAGAAGATTTGGTTATCCCCGTCAATCTTGACGTCATCACCCTCGGCGACATCATCGAATTTGACGACGACTCCAAAATCAAACCAATCACTCTCAACGGCAAAGAGTTCTACGCTCTATCTGAGACCGGCGACTTCAAATCCGAACCTATCAAAATCGCCAAAGTGTCTGCTCAGGCTCCGGCAATCGAACCGACTGAAGCTTACCTCGCCCAGTTCATTCCCGGCTTACACAGAGCTCCTTCTATCGACTTAGAAAACGGCACCATTACATACGAAATCACCGAAATGGGTGATCAGCTTCACTTCGACGCCGAAAACATCGATGAATCTATCATCTCTATCGACCATATCGCTGCCGACATTACATTAACAATGACTATGCAGCTGCTCAACTCCGGCGATGCTATCAAAAGCACTATCCTCAGCGATATCGTCATCCAGCTCCCCAAAGGACTCGAAGCAACTACAAGCGACGGCTCATACGATTCTGCCACAGGTCGACTAGCTATCGATTCTAAAGAAATCTCCGGAAACCAAACCTCTATACAAATTCATGCTACCGGTATTGACTTCGCTAAAGCCGGTATTGAATTGAAAAACCACGCTTTCAGCTACGACGGAGACTTCAAGATTCTTTCGGGTTATGTGTCTATCACCCCGAACTTCACCGGTTCGCTCCCCGAAACTCTACACTTCCGCGCTACATACGGCACTACCGACTTGGTTGCTTCTGCTTTCACCGGCACTGTCAACTATATGCTCGACGGCCTTAACATCGACCCCGTAAGCCTCGGCGACATCCCCGATTTCTTAGCTTGCGAAGGCACCAACATCTCTCTTGCAAACCCGCAGATTTACCTCCAAGTTAACAACCCGGTCGCCGACAACAACCTCGAATGCGCTACCGGAATCACTCTTACTGCCATCCGTGAAGGCGGCTCTGACCTTAGCTTCTCTCCCGACGCTCCCTCTTTCACCATACCTTGTGATAAAGGAAGCACCGGCCTCAACAACTTCGTTTTGGCTCCCGACCAAAGCTCACTTACAACTCCGGCGCAATTCTCCAATGACCTCAACTTCGTGAAGTTCTCTACCTTGGGCGAAATCCTCGCTACTCCCGCCGGATACCCCGTTTCCGGTCTTCCCCAAAGCATTGGCATCTCTCTCGACAACCCCCAAATACCGACCCAGCATGTAACTAACTTCGAGCTCGGACGCGAGCTCCCCGCTGTTGAAGGCAACTACGAATTGATTGCCCCGCTCGCCCTGTCGGAAGAATCTCTCATCATCTATACCGAAACAGAAAATGGTTGGAACGATGATGATGTCGACGCTATCACAATCTCAAAACTGTCGCTCACCGCTACAGTAACAAACAACTGCCCGACCTCTGCCGAGCTCTACGCTTGGCCTATCGACGTTAACGGCAACCGCATCAACAACGTCGAAGTAAAGAGCTCTACACTAAAGGCTAACTCTACCGACTCTCCCCTAACTATCGAAATGTCGGGCGAAGTTAAACACCTCGACGGTGTTATCTTCGAAGCTCGCCTCAAAGGCTCTTCTAACAACGAAGCGCTCAACCCATCGCAGACTATCATCATTAAGAACGTACGTGCTCGCGTCAGCGGCTACTACGAGAAGGAATTTTAAGCCAAAACAATCTCACATTAGATTACAATGAAATCTGTATTCAAATATATCCTGGCCGCTGCCACCCTTCTTGGTACTACAGCCGGACTCGCTGCCCAAAACACTTACTCGGGCTACTTCCTTAGAAACTACGACTACCGCTATCAAATGAACCCCGCTATCGGCAACGAAAGCAACTTCATTTCTATGCCGGCCTTAGGCAACCTCAACATCGCCGCCCGCGGTACTCTCAACCTCTCGAGCGTTATCTACAACCGAGACGGTCAGACCGTATTGTTCACCAACCCGTTGGTATCTGCCAACGAAGTTATGAGCAACGTTCACGACAGCAACTACATCGGAGCCAACGTGAAGCTCAACGTCCTCAGTGCCGGTTTCAAAGCATTTGGTGGCTACAATACGCTCTCTATCAACGCCGTTACCGACGTTAACGCCGGAATCCCCGGTTCATTCTTCTCTTTAGCCAAAGAGGGTATTTCTAACAAATCATACGACATCACAGACCTTGGCGCCAATGCCATTGGTTACGGCGAAGTTGTCCTCGGACATTCACGCGACATCAAGCAAGTGCCCGGCTTGCGCGTCGGTTTAAATGTTAAGTTCCTCATTGGTGTCGCTAACGTTGAAGCTAAATTCAACAAAGCCCACCTCACACTCAACGACAACGCCTGGACCGCAACCACTAATGCTGACGTTTACGCCAACATCGGAGGCTTCGAATACGAACATGAAATCAACGACGAAAGCGGCCGCGAATATGTTTCCGGCGCAAACCTCGACGGCGACGGGTCTATCGGACCTAACGGCTTCGGTGTTGCTTTCGACCTCGGTGCAACATACAAATGGCGCGACTTCAACTTCTCTGTTGCTGTCCTCGACCTCGGTTTCATCAACTTCAAAGATACCCGCATGGCGTCGACTCAAGGCGACCGCACCGTAAACACCGATGCCTACACCTTCAATATCAACGACGACGCAACAAACTCTTTCGATAACGAATTCGACAACCTCACAAGCGAACTCGAGAACCTATATCAGCTCAGCGATATGGGCAACATCGGATCGCGCAAGCGCAACCTCAACGCTACCCTCAACATCGGCGTTGAATATGAGCTCCCCGTTTACCGAAAAGTTCACTTCGGACTTCTCAGCACAACCCGCATCGCCGGGGCTTACTCTTGGACTGAGGCTCGACTCTCTGCAAACTTTGCCCCCGGCAAATGCTTCTCACTCAACGTCAACGGCGTTGCCGGCACTTGCGGTTTCGGTTTCGGTTGGTTGCTCAACCTCCACGCCCCCGGCTTCAATCTCTTCCTCGGTATGGACCGCACCCTCGGCGAAGTCACCAAGCAATTCGTCCCGACAAGTTCAAATGCTTCATTCAACTTCGGTCTAAACTTCCCCTTCTAAGCTAATTTAACGCCACATAAAAAGTTCGCGCATATTCGGCTAAATTGCTGAATATGCGCGAACTTTTTATGGTAATTGTAAAAACGGCGGAGCGCCTACAACTAATAGTCCTCCTTAATATGATTCAGATGCAGAAGGGAAATCGCTCGACTTCACATCGGCGATATAGCGAGTAAACGCATCATTGATTACAGTTGCCAAGTCGGCATAATGACGCAAGAACTTGGGAGCAAATCCCTTATTCATTCCGAGCATATCGTTGACAACCAACACTTGACCATCAACACCATTACCCGCACCGATACCGATTACGGGAATCGAAACTGACTCGGCAACTTTACGCGCCAGTTCTGACGGAATTTTCTCTAACACAATAGCGAAACAGCCAAGCTCCTCAAGCATTTTTGCGTCGGAAAGCAAGCGCTCTGCTTCGGCATCTTCTTTTGCGCGAATACCATAGCCGCCAAACTTATTGACACTCTGTGGTGTCAAGCCGAGGTGACCCATAACAGGGATACCGGCTGAAAGAATCTTCTCGATAGACTCTCGAATTTCAACACCACCTTCAAGTTTAACACCCTCACATCCCGACTCTTTCATCAAACGAACGGCATTATGAAGAGCTGCATTGGCGTCGCCTTGATAATAACCGAAGGGCATATCGGCAACAACAAACGCGCGCTGCACACCACGCACTACGCAACGTGCATGGTAAATCATCTCCTCAAGAGTCATCGGCAGTGTCGTCATATTACCAGCCATCACATTCGTCGCAGAGTCTCCAACGAGGATAACATCCATACCTGACGCATCAACCAAGCTCGCCATCGAATAATCATAGGCGGTCAGCATAGCGATTTTTTCACCGGCTGCTTTCATCTTGCGAAGCGATGCCGTAGTCACCTTTTTAGGCTTATCAATCGTATTTGTAGACATTTTAATTTCGTTTTTCTTATACAAGCGGAAAGGCCATCCATCCCCTTTATTGGGGAGGGAGGCCTTTCACGATATCGTTTCTTAGTTGCGAATCTTATTTAGCTTCTGACTGAAGTTTAGCACGTTCATAGAACTTCTCAACATCAATATTGTTAGAAGAACCATAAGTGGGATAGTCAGTCTTCACTGCCTTATACATAGCAGCCTCTTCTGCGTGGTTGCCAAGAGCGGCATATACGCGAGCAAGCTTAAGCATGAAGTAGGGTGTATAGGCGGGATTTTCGTTGCTCTGGCTGATTGCGTTTTTGTAGCATTTTACTGCATCCTCAAGTTTGTCGAGGTTTACATAGCAGTCTCCCTTCAAAGAGTAAGCTGCAGCGCCGATGATTTCCTCTTCTGCTGAATATTTTGCCAAATAGTCAAGCGCTTTCTGATATTCCTCTTTCTGATAAAGAAGGATTGCGCTCTCAAGAGCTGCACGATTGCCGGCGTCATAGCCATACTCGTCTGCTACGTTCATATACTGCGCAAGAGCCAAGGAATCGTTACCCTGAGCAAGTGTGAGATCGGCTGTTCCAATTGCATCATTGGCTTTGGCAATACCGGGGACGCGGAAGAAATAGACGTAAGCTAACACGACAACCACGATTGCCACCACTGCGAGTGTACACATGGTGATAATCTTTTTGTTGTCCTGCACCTTTGTTGCCATTGAGGTCAGAGAGTCATTGAGATTATCCAGACCTGTTTCTGTGGTTTCGGTTTTCTTTGTAGACATGGATTATGATGTTTTTGTTTTTTCACGATTAATAGCCGTGTAGAAAAACTACACGTGCTTCAAAGCGCAAAATTAAGCAATTAGCGGCAAACAGCCAAAAAAATCAGCCGCATTTCGGCTTTTTTTCATAATTTAGCGTTATCTTTACGACACTTCTCTCTTATGATGCGGATTTCCCCAGACGGAAGACCGTAGTAACAACTTTTAAGCAAATCTTATGGAAAAGAAAACTATTACAATATCCTATGAAATTCTCCCTCTCGACGAGCTTTCGGCTGACGACGCAAAATTAGCAGATGCCGCTCGCGAAGCAACATATCGCAGCTATGCGCCATACTCCAACTTCTCTGTCGGCGCTGCAATATTACTCGACAACGGAGAAATTATCCCCGGCAGCAACCAAGAAAACGCAGCCTTCTCATCCGGCACCTGTGCCGAACGCTCTGCCTGCTTCTACGCCCATGCGCGTTATCCCGAAGCGAAATTCTGCAAAGTAGCTATCGCCGCTCGCGCCGATGATGGAGAGTTCGTCGCAGACCCAATCCCCCCTTGTGGCAGTTGCCGACAATCTCTCTTAGAATACGAGACCCTCGCCGGACGCCCCGTTGAGCTACTCCTTATCGGACGCGACAAAGTCTATCGCCTCCCCTCAATTATCTCCACCCTCCCCTTCGCCTTCACCGAATTCTAATCCCTATAGCATAACCGCCCCGACACTTTTTGGGTGATATTGTGGAGCAGTGGGTGGGGCAGTATAATTCACCTCTATGGATTTTTGAGGATTGGGTTAATCGGACATTTAAATATCAAAAAAAGACCGTGCACTTTACATTTAAGCGCACGGTCTCATTTTATCTAATGTTCAACGACTATATATTATTCGGCAGCTTTGAGCTTCTTAAGAGCGTTTTTGCTTCAACTTGAGCCTTTGTGGTCAGCTTGCGCATCGTTGCTCTTGTCTGCTTCTTGACTTGCGAGGGCTGTGAATAATCAACATAGTTCTCCTCACGAGTGATGCTTCCGGTTAACTTATGACCCGATTTGGTCGTAAAATCGAAATCATATTTTCGTTCACCGCTATCAAGAGTTGTAATCGTCATTGTGCCACCATATATCGGCGCAAGGATTGCCTGATAACCTTCCTCATCCGTTGAATCAAGATTTCCATACCATGAGTATACCAGTTCTCCTGCATAATTCACTCGGCCCTTCAGAGCTGAAAAATCTTCCATCTTGTCGCTGACAGCATATGTGCCATCAGGCAGATGAGCGTCTTTATGCATGAGCTCAATCATCAGGTAGTCGCCAGATTGTTGAGCGGGGTCTGTAATCATCAATAGATGATCATTGATGCCATACGCCAAGGTATGTCCCATGTTATAATCAATAACAACGGTCTTATCAATAAAGTTTAACACAACATCATCTTCCAATGTATCCGGAGCTTCTTGACGCGTGCTATTATCACAATAATTGTAAATTATAGGCTTACCTTCATATGTGCCTTGCACCTTAATTCCATTCTCTGCGAAGAAGTCAAACTCAAACGTCTTACCATTATTGCTAACCGTCATTGTGCCGCCAACAAGATAGGCTCTCTGAAGCGCGCCATTACGCGCTGTGTAAAGCAAGTAACTTCCGGCATTATATTTCTGACCCCAAAGGTCAAGCTCATAACCTTTCAGGAATGTATAGGGCTGATATGACTGACCGGTAACAGACTGTCGTTTTTCTACAACATATACACCATCAGTTACAACGGGCGACCAAGAAGCATCGCGACTCTCATCTTTCGGCATATACATATCAACATAAAGCCAATAGCCTTCTTTCTGCGCTCCGTCTTCGTCAAACTCTCCGGTGTAGAACTGCAACGTAATGTCATCTGCAAAGGGCACAAACCAGTTACCGAAATAACGTCCTTGACCTCCTTCAAACGTAACATTTTGATTTTGCGAGAAGTCTACAGCCGTGGTCGCTCCGGGCGTAAACTCTAACTTGCCATGGTATTGAACATTTACCTCTGAGCCATCAAGCGACATCGCCGTGATGCGAATTTCATAAGTATAATCACCCTCGTAGACAACATCTACCGCGGTATCGGTAAAGAAAATCGGCGCTACTCCATCTTCTCCTTCTTCCGTGCGAATCCACATTCCGGAGCTGTAAGCATCAACCGTAAAGGCTTCTTCATTCACTCCGGTGCGATAGTAACCTTCTGGGATAATCGCGTTGCTGGCATCATCGCTCATTGCGCCTATTAGATTAAGCTGCACTTGGATGTCACCTACGTTTGCAGGGTCTCCACCTTTATCCGGAGCTCCGGTTGCAATCGTAAAGCTATAACCGCCGAGTGTCTCAGTCAAGTTATAGTATGCACTGATTAGATAATTAGCCTCAGTATATCGGGGTGTTTCCGTAAATTTTATTGATGAAACATCAGTCGTGGAGAAAGCCTTCTGGGTGCCATCTGTTTCGGTGATTACCACCTGATATGCTTGCGCTGACGCGCCAATCGCGGCAAACAGGGTAGCCGCAGCTAATATATACTTCTTCATGGCTTCTTACTTTTTGATAAATTTGAACGAGTGTTGGGGAGTCGACGCTACATAGACTCCGTTAACGAGAGAAGCTATCGAGACGGTTGCCTTGCCGTCTGCGTCTGCCGCTACTTTCTTAGCCAAACGGCCGGCGGTATCAAATATCGACAACTCAGCGCCGTCGCTAAGCCCGGTCATCGTCAATTCTGTATCGGTCAAATAGATGCGTACATTCTCCACATCTTCTGCAACATGGTCGACAGCCGACTTCTCTGTGCGAATTGTCAAGCTCTTCACATCTGCCATCTCATAACGAGCCTCAACAATTTCTTCGCCCAACAATTCTTCTGCCTTAATGACCACCTCTGAACCTTCAAACGAGGCTTCTGGGGCTTGGCTAAAGGCATATTCAACCATCGAGGTTGACTCGTCATTGAAGTTCACCTGTAAGTAATGAGTCTCGGCTGCGACGCATACACTCGTTGCAAGAGCTGCAACTGCCGCAAATATATATTTTTTCATATCAGATTCTTGTTTGGGTGTTTAAAGCGTACCTTTATAATGAAGGTTTATCTCTTTTCCGGTGAAGGTCAATATCAAATGGATATCAAGCACAATTTCTTCTCCTTCATACGATACATCAACATAACTGCCTTCACCATAATGAGAAGTATAATTGTAAGGGCTATAAAGATCTACACGACTACTTGCAGACACATTTTCGGTTGAATAGAGTGTGCCTGCCGTGCGAGTATTACCGACATTATAGCGACCGGCCGGTAGCGTTGTTGCTGTAGGATCGGCATAAAGATCAAGCACCATCTCATAAACCCATTGCGCATCATTGGCCTTCAAATAGAATTCACCGTCAATCTTATTATTGACTTCTACCAACTTAACATTACTCGGATTATCTAACGGCAACTCCTTTTCTGGATAAAATCCTTCCAACTCTCCGACATAACATCCTTGCTGGCGACGTCCGTCAACTAAAGTAAAATCAAACAATAATGTATAGATTTTCTCTTCACGACTAACCTTCATCGTGCCACTTCTAAAGCCTACTTTCGTTGGCTCTTTCGTAGCTTCGAATTTCACAAAACTGTAGCCTTCATCAATATTTATCGTATAGCCGTCATGTGAATAAGAAATCTTATATTCTCCTTCATCCAAATAATCGTTATCCTCCTCACGATAAACGTCAAGTTGCAATATCGTGTTGCCATCTTCACTAGTAAATGCAATGGTAACATTTCTGCCATAGTCGCCTATTTGCTCAAAACCGGTAAACGTAACTTCAGCTAGCGGAGGCAAGATTGGGTCGGGAAATTCGATTTTACCTGAATAGTGAACTGTCACTTCTCGCCCAACTTCATCTGTAAAGACACCCGTAATCTCGTAGTCAATATCGTCATAAGTAACCGTTATCGGCGACTTCGGTTTAAGGCTGAAATTCGGACCATAGCAAGAAATCGAGCTATTCGGACCGTAGTTCCCGGCTGCCGGTGTATCGCTATAGGTGTATGTTCCGGCAGGAAGCATTGTTGTTGACGGGTCGGCATAAAAGTCAAAAACGATATCCCATTTCCAATCGGCATCATGCATCTTTACATAATATTCGCCCGCAACTCTACCATTATTGTCATACCCCTCAGCCGACTGACATTCGGCTGTCATAATCGGAGAATAATTGGGCAACTCACCAACATATTGTCCCTTATAGATGCGTTCTCCTTCAAGCACCAAATCAAGTACAATCGTATAGATTTTCGCAGCACGAGATACGGTGATTGTTCCGGATGCAACTCCGGTTGTCGTCTCTCCCTCTTTTAAATAAGTATATCTCTTATCACTATCGAATGTCATCGGAATATTTTCCGGATTCGGCGTAAACACTCCCTCTGACAAGAAAGAAACCCCGTTAGCACTACAAATATAAGTCTCGAAATAATTTCCGGATTCCTCTGTCAGCGTCAAATAAGTACATGACGACGTACCGAATACTTCGGCTTTCGTAAATTGTACAGTCTCAGGAGTCGGATTCTCTACATTCGTAAATGTGATAGATTCTACCCTATTTGCGCTGAACTTCGTAGACACGCCTTCTGTGTTGGTAACTATCACCTGTTGGGCATACGTTCCAAACACAAACATCATCGCAAATGCGGCTGTTGAAAGTAGTTTTTTCATGTTGGTGGTCTATATGAGGAGGTCCTTTTTTATTATAAGTGAAACGTATCGCCGAACCTCAACGAGCAACCGGTCTCACATTCGATTTCGCAAATATAAAACTACGTTTTCATTCCGCAAGCACTATTTATTTCTGTTAACATCTTTTAATATTTTCGTCGCTTTTTATACATTCGTCAACTAAATCATATATTTATTGAATTAAAAGCACGACTTTCATTAAAAACCTAAGCCATCACTAACCTCTTTTTTCTAACCAATATTTACCATCTGCTACATTTTCGAGCTCGCAACCCTCATTTTTCAGATAAAAGCGACATAAAAACACTATAATACATCTAAACGCACTGGCAATTTGTCAAAACAATTCTCCTCACATCTTTGTTCTCGTTTTGAGAACTCAGGAATAATCAGTAACTTTGCAGACAGAACCAATATTTTATAGCATTGGATATTGACCCATTACCACCTCTAATGATTCTCCTTGAAGCCGTCCCCTTTGGCGCGGCTCAGATTGTTGCACTATGTTGCGCCGGAATTGCCCTGCTTATCTCCGGTTTCGTAAGCGGTAGCGAAATTGCGTTTTTCTCTATTACTCCTCAGCAAGCCGAAGATTTCGACGACTCAGAACGCTCTAACGCAATCCGACGACTTGTCAACATGCCGGAACGCTTGCTCGCAACAATCCTTATCGCAAACAACCTTGTCAACGTAACGATTGTCGTTTTGACCTCGTTCGCCTTAAACCCGCTTTTCAGTCAGCTCGGCCCGGTTGCAAACTTCATTCTACAAACTGTTTGCTTGACATTCTTGATTCTGTTGTTCGGCGAAATTCTACCTAAACTTATCGCTAATACAAACCAGCTCCGCTGGGCTGGATTCGCATACAGCGGTATTAACTCTCTAATGCGCATCTTTTGGCCTCTATCATCTGTGATGGTGCGCTCAACAAAACTTGTAAACAAAGTTGTTACTCGTCAGAGCCGAAATATTACGGCTGACGAGCTCGGGCAAGCCCTCGAAATCACTGATGTTGAGAATCGCCCCGACAAAGAGATGCTTGAGGGCATTTTACGCTTCGGCGACACCAATGCTGCCGCGATTATGACTCCTCGCGTCGACATCGTTGGCCTCAACTCCGACATGAGCTTCAATGAGGTGATGGAAATCATCATCACTAAGGGATATTCTCGCATGCCGGTCTTCGGCGAATCTCAAGACGACATCATCGGCGTATTATATGCGCGCGATTTGCTCCCTTATATTCCAAATAACGGGAACGTAACTGCCGAAAATTCGGCAACAGACAGCGACTCCAATTTCCGTTGGCAATCTCTCATCAGAGAGCCTTATTTCGTGCCGGAATCCCGCATGATTGATGACCTTTTGGAGGATTTCCGAAAACTAAAAATCCATATCGCAATCGTCGTCGACGAATTCGGTGGCACTCGCGGTGTCGTAACCCTCGAGGATGTCTTAGAGGAAATCGTTGGCGATATAAACGACGAATACGATGAAGAAGAAATCACATATCGACGTCTGCCCGATGACACATACATCTTCGAAGGCAAGACCCTCCTCAACGACTTCTTCCGTATCACCGAGCTCAACCCCGACGACTATAAGGCAGTCGCTGAAGACTGCGAAACTGTTGCCGGTATGCTGTTAGCTATCAAGGGCGACTTCCCGAAAGAGAAAGAACCCCTCGTTTATGGTCGTTGCCGCTTCTTGATTCTCGACATAGAGCATCATCGCATCACATCAGTGCGCGTAAAAGTAATGCCGGAAGAACAAAACGACTAAACAGATTCTCTCCAACACACTTTGCGATAACCGCCCCCTACAATTCAGCCACTCACGCCCTGTGATTATTTTCGACAAATATGGCATCAAAGTCTACGCTTGTGAACTGCCGAAGGAGACTCCCGAGCGCGGACCGCATCGGCTATCAACGGAGCGCATCGCTGTCAGGCAACTACTCCGTGAAGCCTTCCCTGATGACCCGTCATTAACTATCAGCCACTACTCTTCTGGCGCGCCATATCTATGCCGACAGTCTGACGACACTACGACACCAAACAACAACGACGACAACCTGCCTTCGATTTCAATCAGCCATTGCAAACAAATGGCAACAATCGCTATTGCCCCTAGCTCAATGAGAATCGGCATCGATTGCGAAAACGGCAAAAGAGCGCAAACCCTCCGAAAAGTCGCTGACCGGTTCCTCTCTCCGGAACAACACAAACAATGGCTCGACTTTCCTCAATCATTATGGGCTTGGTGCATAAAAGAAGCGGCATATAAAGCAGCCCTCCAACCCGGACTGACTCTAACCGACATCCCCCTCCCAAACAAATTTCCGACAGACGCTCCATCAACTGAAACTTCCATAAAAATCAACGACATCGATTACAATATAATAAAAATCAACGTCGCCATAGAAGATATTTCCCTTATACTAATTTTCCCTGCATAATCACATCATCAAACCATCCTCCGAATAATCGCTAACGCCTATCCCCCAAGCCTTATTTGAAGCATACACATAGCCGGTAGTAATATCCGTTACCGGTCTTTAATAAAGTAACAACATGATTTACTGCCGTTTTTCAAGCCGTTACTTTGGTATTTGATGATTTATTCCTAACTTTGCCATAAATGTCGACAAGCCGAAAGGCTACCCGACTCGCAACTACCTTACCAAGAGCATACTAATGAAACGTTTTTTCCTACTTCCGTTGCTCGCCATACTGGCCTTTGCGGCAATGGCTCAAAAACAAGAGAAAGCCGCTAGAAACTCAAGTAACGCCCAATACCAAGTTTTCGGTGTAGCTTTCTACAACCTTGAAAACCTTTTCGACACGATTCCCAACAACCCGCTCGGACGCGACGCCGAATTCACCCCGAATGGCCCTCGTCAATGGAATGGGAAACGCTATTGGTCGAAAATCGAAAACCTCGCCCGCGCTATAAGCAGCTTCACTACCCAGACAACCCCTAACGGTCCGGCTTTTATCGGTGTGAGCGAAATCGAGAACCGCTCAGTGCTCGAAGATTTAGTCAAAGCCATT
The DNA here is from genome assembly GCA_964638475.1 of uncultured Alistipes sp. Taxonomy (GTDB): domain Bacteria; phylum Bacteroidota; class Bacteroidia; order Bacteroidales; family Muribaculaceae; genus UBA7173. The sequence continues at coordinate 26,271 of CAZXAZ010000021.1, forward strand.
GACCAACGCCTCATCGCTGACGGCAAAAAACCTTGGAACCTGCAAATCGTTCATCACGACTCGCCCGACCGCCGTGGCATTGATGTCGGTGCGCTCTACAATCCTCGCTACTTCCGTCTTGTCGACGTCACAAATACCCCACTCATCGTTGAAGGCAACCCGGAATTCCGCACCCGTGACCAGATGTGTGTTACCGGCGTTATGGGACGCGACACTGTCAGCGTTATTGTCAACCACTGGCCCTCACGCCTCGGCGGACAAGAGCAAAGCAGCCCCTTGCGCGAAGCCGCCGCAGCTACATCGAAGCAAATCGCCGACTCTCTGTGGAGAATTCGCCCCAATCAAGGAGTTATCATCATGGGCGACCTTAACGACGACCCCCACGACAAATCTTGCGCTAAAGTGCTCGGTGCGGTAAAAAAAGCCGATGGAGTGAAACCTCATGGCTTCTATAACCCTTTCTGGTCTATCCTCGACAAGGGTATCGGCACCCTCGCATATCGTAGCCAATGGAACCTCTTCGACCAAATTATCGTTAGCGGCACTCTCCTCGAAGGCAACACAAAAAAACAAGACCTCCACTATTGGAAAGCGCAAGTTAACAACTTCGAATTCCTCCGCGACACCGAAGGTACTCGCCAAAACTATCCTCTCCGCACATACTCTGCCGGTGTTTTCCTCAACGGATATTCAGACCACTTCCCGACCGAGATTTTCCTTATTCGCCAACGCTAATAATCAAAAAATCAAAAAAATAACGCCTGCCCGTTGCAAGACGGGCAGGTTTTTTATATCTTTGCAGTCTCTTTTTACGAAGCCCTCTTTTTACATACTGGCTTCACGGTTTCCAATTACATTAGAATCAATCATTTAAAATTGAGAAGCACTACTGCTTGGGGCAGACCTAATCTACCCTCTCTGGGATTATCTGCCATACCGCTTGTCGCCCTTCTCGTGGCGTTACCCGTATTAATCATTATCAACGGCGCTGATGCCGTGGCTGAATTCGGGCCTTGGATTTTGTTGGCTTGCGCGTTCTTAGCTATCCTCTTGTCGGTAATCGGCAAGACCGCCACAAAACGCGGACTAAAAGTCGGACTGCTACGTAGCGCCGTACAAATTCTTCCGGCTATTCCAATACTTATTTGTATTGCGATGGTGTCAACAACGTGGATGGCTTCCGGTGTCGTTCCTACCTTAATTTGCTACGGCATCGACATTCTCTCTCCCTCTCTATTTCTGATGCTTACATGCGTTGCTTGTGCCGCAATTTCAGTCTTAACCGGAAGCTCTTGGACGACTATTGCAACCATTGGCGTTGCCTTTATGGGCATCGGTGAAGTAATGGGCTATTCCGCCCCGTGGATTGCCGGAGCGATTATTTCAGGCGCTTATTTCGGCGACAAAGTCTCCCCGTTGAGCGACACTACTGTCGTTGCATCATCGGCTGTCGGGGTCGACCTGTTCCGCCACATTCGATATATGATGGTTACTACCATCCCCTCATTTACGATTGCCGTTATCGTCTATCTACTCGTCGGACTATTCGGCGACCATTCGCTGGCAATTGCAAGTCCGGCTGAGATTACTTCCGCCGTACGCTCTACCTTTAACATTACTCCTTGGACTCTACTGATTCCGGCAATCACCGTAACTCTCATCGTGCTACGCGTCAATACATTATTAGTATTGTTTATCGGCGCAATACTCGGCGCTGTTGGCATCATTGTTCTCCAACCCCAATTAGCTTTAAGCCCGATGGCTATCATCGAATCGTTATGGTGCGGTATCAGCTTCTCTACCGGCAATACTTCGCTTGACGACTTAACAGCAACAGGCGGCATCCTCGGCATGTGTCCGACTATCTTCCTTGTCTTCTGCGCTATGATATTCGGCTCTGCACTTATCGGCACAGGGATGCTCTCTAGAATAACAGCCGCCTTCACATCGTCTCTAAAAAAACGCACGTCAATTGTCAGCGCCACGGTTTGCAGTGGCTTAACAATGAACTGCTTAACCGCCGACCAATACCTGTCGCTTATCATTACCGGAAATATGTATCGCGGACTATACCACCGTTTCGGACTTGAGCTGCGCTTGCTAAGCCGTGCTATGGAAGATTCCGTATCGGTCACTTCGGTATTGATTCCGTGGAACTCTTGCGGAATCACTCAGTCAACCGTACTCGGGGTTTCGACTATCGCTTATTTCCCCTTCTGCATCTTCAACATTCTTTCACCAATAATGTCGGTGATTGTTGCTTGGGCAGGATATCGAATACCGACAACAGACCGAACTGTGGCTAACTCTGCTACTTCCGATAAGCAATCGACATAACCGCGATTACTATTTTTTCACTCCAATTTCGGCTTTTTTATCTATCTTTGCGTTTATAGAATAATATTGAGATATTCTCTATTATTAATTTGTGCGCCACAAACTCTTTATTACAGATATGGATACCGAAAAAATGCCCGAAATAGATGCTACTATAGCTGATGTAACTAATAGCCCTCTCCCCGACAAAACCGAGGTCAAGTCATCCCCCGCCAAAGCGTCATCTCAAGCCGGGAATATCATTCTCGCTATACTTATGGCTGCCATCGGGCTCACTTTCATTTGGCTCTGCGACCGTCATATCGTTGGCTCAACCATACTAACTATCGGAGGACTCGCTTTTATAATTCCGGGCGCAACGCTATTGTTATCTCTTCTTGGCAAACGAAAAGAAAGCAACCGCGCTTCGGCTATATCATTTATCACCTCAATCTGTGGCATAGCAGCTATCCTGCTCGGCATCATTATCCTCGCCGTACCCGATTATTTCCGTCCTTTATTAGTTTATCTCTTTGGCGGACTTTTAATCGTTGCAACCGCTTGGCAGTTTAACGTCATGATGCGCAAAAACCGAGGTGCCCTATATCCTGTATGGTTAACAATCTCTCCGGTTGCTATAGTCATCCTCGGCGTTACAATGATAACGATGGACATCTTCAAAGGAGAGACCAATGAAAAATGGATGCTACTCGCTGCCGGCTGTGGTTTCACCCTCTTCAGCCTTATCAGCCTATTTATCAGCTACTACGCTCTCAAAGCTGCCCATACTCTCAAAGCTGAGAAACCCATAGAAACTGACGCCTCTCGCCTAGCTTCAGATGATTCTCATCCGACTGAAGCATAACCTCCCTCCTCGATATAATATTAGCCCCCTGCATCGTAATTGAAGCAGGGGGCTATATTTTTCGCTGACAACTACTGAGTTTCGCGATTATTTACCCTTGAGAGCGAACGGATTAAAACCGAGACGATGCTCGATATATTTAGCTACGACTTCTACCATCCCTTCCATCGAGAGCGTAGACGAGTTAAGACAAATATCATAAGATGACGCCATGCCCCAACGCTTGTCTGTATAGAAGTTATAATAGTTCGCACGCAATTTATTGGTCTTTTCCGCCAACGCTCTTGCGTCTTGTGCTTTCAGTTTATCGCCTCGCTTAAGTATACGTTTGACACAATCTTCCATCGTTGCATGCACGAAGAGATTAATTGTCTCTACCCCATGCTCGCGAAGCACATAGTCTGCCGAACGACCGACGATTACACATGGTCCTCTATCGGCAATCTCTCGAATCACGTCAGACATATCTCGATAAATCGCCTCATCTGAAATCGATGAAGGTGTATACCAAGGCATCGAACTAATACCCATATTAAATGCGATACCGCCGCCGGTGAATGTCGGGAATTTTTCATCCGAACGAGCAAAAAATCCTTCATCAACTCCGGCATGATTGGCAGCTTCAAGCAACAATTCTTTATCATAATAATCAATACCGAAGGCGTCTGCCAAATGGCGTGCGAGTTCGCGACCGCCACTTCCGAATTGGCGTCCGACAGTGATTACATATTTCCGAGAGTTCGTCATGGCTATATATTAAATTTATTTTTTATCGATTTTGTTCGATGCGTCGGTTAAAACGGTGTTTCATGACGCAATGAATAGGTATTACGCAAATGCTCAAATTCCGCCGGTGTCGATTTCAATTGCATGCTATCGACTATCGGGTCATAGCTGTTTATCAATGCTTCTGCTTCGACTGTGGCCGGAGGCGTCATCGCAACTCCAGCTTCGACACGTCGGTCTGCACCAAAATGCTCTAACACGGCATTAAATGTTATAGCTGTAGCCCTCTTCTTCCCTTCTATTGAATATCCGGCAATATGAGGTGTCGAAATCTCCGCCAATTTCAGCAAGTCGAGTGATATATTCGGTTCAGCTTCCCAACAATCCATTGCCAATTTATCAATCTTTCCCGACTTCTTGGCGTCAATCAAAGCGCGTGTATCCGCGACAGATCCACGGGCTGAATTTATTACTAAAGCCTTCGGCGCGATATGTAAGAAATCTCGGTCAAGAAGATGGAATGAGGGATATTTCCCGTCGCGAGTCAATGGGGTATGAAATGTCACAACATCGGCCTTTCTGCCTACTTCTTCCAACGAGACAAATCGTTCATCGCCCAGCTCATATGGCATCTCGGCGTTCCATCCGCCGTCTCGTTCAGCTCGCGGCGGGTCGCAAGCGAGCACATCCATTCCGAATCCTCTCGCCCAAGATGCGATGATCGACCCTACATGACCAAGCCCGACAATGCCTAATCTAAGTCCCGGATGACCGAGCCCGAGATGGAATATCGACGCCATTACATATTGAGCAACCGCCGGCGCATTACACCCCGGCGACGATACGGTTTTAATCCCCTTTGAAGCGAGCCACGGAAAATCAAAATGGTCCGTACCGATTGTTGCTGTTGCGACCATCGAAACTCGCGAACCGTCGAGTAACGCTGGCCCACATTTGGTGCGCGTCCTGACAATCAAGGCATCTGCGTCGATGACAACATCACGGGTGATTTCCGACGGGTCAAGTCTAACAAGCTCGGCGATTCCGGCGAAAGGGTCTCCCTCAAAGGGTATATATCTATCTATAACAACTTTCTTCATCATCTATCCGGCTATTGCCATTTAACCCAACAAGCCCCAGAAATAAAAGCCCACATAGACTCCGGTCAACAATAATATCGGAATATAACTGCGACGATGACGACGATATGTAAAGAAATGGGCTATCTGATAGGCTGTCAGACAGTTTAACAAGGGAATATAAAAGGCAAAATTATTAAAATTGATTATCGAAAATAAGCCTGTCGCGCAAAGAAGCAGGGTCAAAAATCCATTAAATGCTCTGACCCGAGAATTATAACTCAATATCTTCATCAGATTGGCAACGGTAAACCCGATTCCGATTAACAATGTAAAGCCTGTTACAACCAATGCCGCAATAACTCCCGAGTCTGAGAACATTGCCCACGCCACTACCCAATCGGGCCAATGAAGCATCGACGGCTCTACGATTCCAAATCCGAAAAGTATCCACGGTGGGGTAATGAAGCCTAACCCTGCTGCTATAAAGGTGCGCAAATCAAGCACTCTCATCTGCACACATCCCAACAAAAATATCGGCAGATATAGCAAATAAGCTAAATCTGAAAATGCAGCTAGGGCTATCAGAAAGAATATCAAGAAGATACGCTTCTGACTATTAGGGTCTGACCAAGAGCTAAACAATAATACGACGCAAAACAGCATCAATAAGCCCATCAAATCGCCTCCATAAAAACGCGTCATAACCGACGGCAAGGATGTTTGCATGATGAAAAACACCCCGGCGACCAAGGAGGTCAGACTTCGGAATACGTTGAACGCTCGATTTACATAAAGCATCAACAGCCCCATAACGGCCGCACTGCCTACCGACGCGATAAACGACATTATCGGTGAGGAAATCCATTCTCTTGCCGGCGGCAAACCGATGCCGAGCGGGTCACCAAGGAGTACGATATTCCCCTCATCATAAGCTATCCATGCTAATAGACACGCTATGGCTGACATTACCACAGCGCACCCCCTCGTATGCAGGAAAACCGTCAGGTCGCGTTCAGACAACATGATTGACTTGATTTATCAAATATCGTTTGCGTTACGAGCGTATGCGCCCGAAACGAAACTCAATAGGAACGACAGCGCGATAAGGCTATCAAATAAACTCGTTACCTATATCGCGACGATAGGTCTTTCCTTCAAATTCTACATTTTCAAGAAGGGTATAACTGCGCGATAAGGCTTGCTTGAGGTCTTCTCCGTAGCTGCTGACAGCGATTACGCGTCCGCCGGAAGTTACGGTGTTTCCCTCTGCATCAACTGCCGTGCCGGCATGGAAAAGAATTGTATCTGCGGTCGTATCTGCAGCATCGAGACCTCTAATCAGTTTGCCTTTGGGATAAGAACCTGGATAACCGCCTGAAACCAACATTACGGTCGCTGCGGCGCGCGGGTCTATTTCCAAGGGGAGGTCACCAAGATTTCCCTGAGCGGCTGCTTTCAGCAACGGCACGAGGTCTGATGCGATACGCAACATAACTACCTCGGTTTCAGGGTCGCCCATACGAACGTTATATTCAATCACCATCGGTTCGCCGGCGACATTGATAAGTCCGAGGAAGATAAAACCTTTATAGTCAATCGAACGCTTGCGCAAGCCTTCGATTGTCGGCTTGATGATGCGTTCTTCTACTTTCTGCATAAAGACCTCATCGGCAAAGCTTACGGGCGACACTGCGCCCATTCCGCCGGTATTCGGGCCCTTATCCCCTTCGAGGATTCGCTTGTAATCTTTAGCTACCGGCAATACTCGATATCCGCCATTGCCATCGGTTAAAACAAATACCGAACATTCGATACCGCTAAGGAATTCCTCAACTACAACTGTCGCTGAGGATGCACCAAACATTCCGCCAAGCATTTCGGCGAGTTCTTTTTGTGCTTCAGCGAGGTCGTCGAGTATCAATACGCCCTTTCCGGCGGCGAGTCCGTCTGCCTTCAATACATAGGGGGGCTGTAAGGTTGCAAGAAACTGTTTTCCTTCTTCAAGATTCTCAGCAGTAAAACTGCGATATCGAGCGGTCGGGATGCCTTCCGCCTCCATGAATTGTTTCGCGAAATCTTTACTTCCTTCAAGTCGAGCTCCCGCTTGAGTCGGACCGACAACAAGCACCTCTGGAGTTTCCTTTGCCAAATAATCGGTAATCCCGGCTACGAGGGGGTCTTCATTGCCGACGACAACCATGTCGATTGCGTTTGCTTTGACCGCTGCAGCAACAGCCTCCAGGTCTGTTGGCTTCAGTGCGAGATTCGTCCCATAACGGGCGGTTCCGCCGTTACCCGGAGCGATTATTAGATTTTTACATTCCGAGCTTTGGCTGATTTTCCATGCCAGGGCCGATTCACGGCCGCCTGAGCCGAGCAGAAGGATATTCATAAGGCGTTGTTGAAACGATATTTAGTGGGGGATTAGTTTCGTTTTGAGTGTCTTTCCCTAAATGGGGAGAAGGGGCATAAACGGCTACTCTTCTTTGCCCTTGCGCGAGCGCATTATGGGCAATGAGGGCTGTTTGCCGGTAATTGATTTGAGAGCATCGGGGTTGCGACGCACTGCCAAGGGATTCTCTGACGATGCGGGCTTCTCTGCAAAACCGCGCTTCTCTTTGCCGAATTCGCGCTTGTCGCGGTCGAAACGACGGCCGCCCTTATCAAAGCCTTTATTTTCGCGGTCGAATCCTCGCGATTCTTTATCGCCGAAGCGCTTACCTGCTCCCGGACGATAGCGTTCTTCAAGTTTATTGCGAGGCTCTTTTGCACGATTCTCTCGTCGTTCGGAGCGTTTCTCTCTGAACGGACGTTCTTCTCCTCCGAATTTACGACGGTCACGTGACGACGACTGACGGCGCTCATCTTCGTTATGACGGAATTTACGACGCTCTTCGCGCTCACGACGGAAATCGCGTTTCTTGCGCTCACGCGGCATATCGATTTCGTCATCATTATCGCGCAAACGACCGCCCTGACTGCGGAAGCGTTTGTAATCGCCTTCAAAGATGATATACTCACGCAACTGGCATTCGAGCGAACCATTCAAAATCGGCAGTTTTACCGAGGGTGCCAAACCAATCTTATGGAAATATTCTTCACGATAGCCAATTATCCATGCGTGATAACCCTTGAATACATTCTTCAACTTGCTACCGATTAGTTCATATAATCCTTCCATATCATCGGCTGAGATTCGCTCGCCGTATGGTGGATTAGTAACCAATACTCCATTCTCGGGCACATCTGCCCATGCCGACAATGGCTTGGTCTCAAGCTCAATCATGCGGCCTACGCCTGCACTCTTGATATTCTTCATGGCTATCTCTACAGCCTTCGGTGAGATATCGCCACCATAAATCTTGAAATCGAAATCTTTTTCGTTAGAGTCGTCGTTGTAAAGACGGTCGAAAAGTTCGGCATCGAAGTCGCGCCAATTCTCAAATGAGAAATGTTTGCGATACACTCCGGGATTGATATTTGCAGCAATAAGGGCTGCCTCAATCAAGAATGTTCCCGAACCACACATCGGGTCGACAAATGGGCATTGTCCGTGCCAGCCGCTTTTTAGAATAATACCGGCTGCAAGCACCTCGTTGATAGGCGCTTCTGTCTGGGCGACTCGATAGCCACGCTTATGCAACGATTCGCCCGACGAGTCTAATGAAAGGGTTACTTTATCGCCCGAGATATGTACATTTATCATCACATCTGCATCTTGCAGACGGACTCCCGGACGGACATCGTCACCATAGCGGTCTTTAAACCAGTCGACGATTGCATCTTTCACTCGGTAGGTCACAAAACGAGAATGGGTAAACTCGTCGCTATACGCAACGGTGTCAATCGCGAATGTGCTTGACGGTGACATTAATTTTCCCCAATCGAACTCCTTGGTAAACTCATAAAGTTCGTCTGTATTACGAGCTATAAACCTATATATCGGCTTTAGGATTCTGAGCGCAGTACGACAACTCAGATTGGCACGATAAAGCATTTCGAGGTCTCCCTCAAACGCAACCATTCTTTTGCCGGGTTCAACATTCTCAGCGCCCAATGCGCGCAATTCCTCGGCCAGCACATCTTCCAATCCCTGGAAGGTCTTCGCCACCATTTCAAAACGTTCGTTCGCCATACGGTGAAAGTCTTCTAATTTTGTTGCAAAGATACACATTTAAAATGGAAGTTTGAGCAGAACTCGCCGGAAACTATCATCAAGTAAACAAAATCAATACACAAAATTCATCGCCACTGACAATTTTTCTCACCGACACCCCTCTTCATCCCCCTCGAGTTCCCTCGTATGACGATAGCCGAACCCGCGGATTCCTCGCGTTTTTCGAGAAAAGAGTCCGCGGAGCGGGTGGTGCTGTGCTCCGCAAACTTCTCTCCTTATATCAATAGTAGTAATTTATTAATGCGTGTTAATAAAAAGGACATCCATCATTCGTATTTGTTAATTATAGTTAATGCATTTCATTTTCTTGTCTAAAAATTATGCTGAATAACATAAAAACTCTACCTTTGCATCAGTTTTTCATGGTATTAGATTTAAGGTAAGAAGATTATTCGT
>CAZXAZ010000022.1:0-32021 GCA_964638475.1 uncultured Alistipes sp.
GTTACACACAGTTTTTGAATTGACAAAATTTTTCGACAAAAAAAATCAAGAAATTTCGAAACTTTTTTCTCCAATCCATATCAAATCACACCCCCGTCAGCACCTTTCATCCTAATAATCAACGCATTTCAAATACAAAAAGATTATTCAAGAAAATTCAAAAATTTCAACCATTTTTGGGCACAACCAAAAGAAAAGCCAAGTAATAGCGATTTCGCAAGAAACAAAACTCAAAACCGAGAGAACAATCATTCAGAAAAAAGCGTATATTTGCAGTTGAAGAAAAGAAATTACAACTCATCATATATATGAAAGAAGAAATTAAAGGACGTATCGATGCGTTCCGCAACGAGATGAAAAATTCAGGCATCGTTGCAACTATCATTCCCCAAACAGACCCCCATTTGGGAGAATATATCGCAGACCATTGGCAAGTCAGACGCTGGCTAAGCGGATTTAATGGATCTGCCGGCACTCTCGTTATCACAAACAAGGAAGCCCTACTTTGGACAGACTCTCGCTATTTCCTTCAAGCTGAAGAACAGCTAGACGGCACAGACATCATATTAATGAAAGATGGCCTTCCGGAAACTCCCTCAATTATACAATACCTCATCAGTCAACTCGTAAAAGGTTCGACTGTTGCAATCGACGGTTTACTTTTCTCAACTACCGAGGTTGCATCAATGAGAAACTCTCTTTCAAAACATGGGCTAAACCTCGACACCCATTTCTCTCCAATTAATAATATCTGGACAGAGCGTCCTGCCCTCCCCTCTTGCGAATTATTCCTGCATGATGAGAAATATGCCGGAAAATCTGCGTCTGACAAGATTCGCGACATTTTGGCTCAAATAAAAGAGCAAGGAACTCAAGCTATTCTTGTGTCAGACCTTGCCGAACTCGCTTGGACGCTCAACATACGTTCTCGCGATGTGAACTGCAATCCCGTAGCAACAGGCTTTCTATACCTCTCTCCATCTCAATCAGTTTTGTTTGTCAAAAAAGAGAAAGTCACAGCCGAGGTCAATGCTGCATTAGCTACTGCAAACGTGTCAGTTGCTGAATACGACACAGTTCTCTCATTCCTGGAATCGCTACCGGAATCCACAACTGTATTATACGACGCGCCCCACACCGCCGACCGCCTTGTTGATGCTCTCGGCAACAGAGCTGTTGCCGGCACTTCACCAATTCCTTTGATGAAAGCGGTTAAGAATACCACTCAAATCAACGGCATCCGCAGCGCCATGGAAAAAGATGGTGTAGCTCTTGTCGGTGCTTTTATGGAAATTGAACGTCGTTTGCGTGAGGGCGAAGAATTAACAGAGATAGCCGTTGCCGACATTCTGACCGAATACCGCTCAAAACAAGAGCTTTATATCGACGAGTCTTTTGAAACTATCGCAGGATATGGTCCTCACGGCGCAATCGTCCATTATTCAGCTACTCCGGAATCTTCCTCTACCATAAAACCAGAAGGATTACTACTTATCGACTCCGGTGCACAATATCTTGACGGCACTACAGATATCACCCGTACAATCTCAGTTGGCACACCGACTGCTGAAGAGCGCCACGATTTCACTCTTGTAATGAAAGGCCATATCGCTTTGGCAACGGCAATATATCCCGAAGGCACTCGCGGAGATCAACTTGACTCACTTGCTCGCCAATTCCTCTGGAAAGAAGGCCTCAGCTACCTCCACGGCACAGGCCACGGCGTTGGCCATTTCCTCAATGTGCATGAAGGTCCACAAAGCATCAGGCTCAACCATGTGCCGACGGCTCTCAGACCTGGAATGCTAACATCAGACGAGCCCGGTCTTTATCGTGCCGGAGTTCATGGCATCCGCTGCGAAAACCTCGTCTTGACTGTTGAAGCTGCAACAACCGAATTCAGCCGATTCTATCGCTTCGAACCAATGACACTATTCCCCTGGGATCTTTCACTCTTCGACACATCAATCATGACTCAAGAAGAAATCAATTGGGTTAATAACTACCACGAAGAGGTTTACCGCCGTCTGTCACCGCGTCTCAACGAAGCTCAGAAAGGATGGCTACGCGAAAAAACCCGCGAACTAAAGAAATAAACCAATGGCACTAATACTTCCACTTCGCGGATTCACCCCTCAAATCGGCAACGATTGTTTCCTAGCTGAAAATTCAACAATTATTGGCGATGTTGTAATGGGCAATGAATGTTCTGTCTGGTTCAACACCGTTTTACGCGGTGACGTCAATTCGATTCGCATCGGCAACCGTGTAAACATCCAAGATGGTTCTGTTCTCCACACCCTCTATCAAAAATCCACAATCGAAATCGGCAATGACGTTTCAATCGGCCATAACGTCACTCTTCATGGTTGTAAAATTCACGACTTCGCCTTAATCGGCATGGGAGCAACTGTTATGGACGACGCCGAAGTTGGCGAAGGCGCATTAGTAGCCGCCGGGGCTGTCGTTCTGTCGAAGACCAAAATCGGGCCCCACGAAATGTGGGCAGGAGCTCCCGCCAAATTCGTTAAAATGATGGAGCCGGAGAAATCAAAAGAACTTAACGAGAAAATTGCTCGCAACTACCTTTTCTACTCGAAATGGTATACCGACCCCGAAAACGCACCGTTTAAATAACTCCGACTCTTTACTCTTTCGGCAAAAAATCAAGTAGCGAAGAGTCAAAAAACACCGGGCGCCCACAGAAAAGTTTTTCTAGGGCGCCTGTTTTTATTAATTCAGCAGGCACTCCATCTATAAGTCGACGCATCCCCGACTCTTCTTGTATAATTAGCCAAAGTCGCTGAGAAAGACGCAACGCCGAAGAAACATCGTGAGAAGACAATATTATGGCTTTTCCCTCTTCACGCGCCAAACGCGAAAGCAGTTGTAATACCTCAAGACGCGACGCAACATCGAGAAACGCAGTCGGCTCATCAAGCACCATTACCGGCGTTTCCTGAGCTAATGCCCTTGCAATCATAACCTTTTGCCGTTCGCCATCGGAAAGCGAAGCAACTTGGCGAGCAGCGAAATCAGCCATTCCTACAGCCGATATCGCTCGCGCAACAACATCTCTGTCTTTACGGGATAGTCTACCAAAAAATCCGGTATGAGGTTGACGACCTAGCGAAACAAGTTCTTCAACTGTCAACGCCCCAGCCAGTTCTTGACCTGTATTAACAACACTAACAAGTTTTGCCAAATCTCCCTTCGGGATACCGACAAGCGAACGACCGGCAACTTCAACAAGACCAGACATCGGAGCAAGACGTCCGGTTACACATCGAAGCAACGTAGATTTTCCGGCACCATTCGCGCCAAGCAAGGTCACCATTTCGCCCGATTTAACCGCGAGATTTACATCCTCATAAAGAGGATTAGTGCCATAACCGACAGCAACATTTTCGAGTTTTAGTAAAATTTCTTTCATCGGAAATAGCTTAATTTATCGCGGTTAATAATAACATACATGATTATCGGTATTGACAACAATGGTGTGATAGCATTGATCGGCAGTAATCCTCCATTGCCGGCAGCTAGTGACAAACATGCGCAAAGCAATCCCGCAAAACCACCCCAAAGAGCAGTCGCAGGCAACAATCTTTCGTGGCTAGATGTCGACATGGTTAAACGGGCAACGTGAGGTATAACCAAACCGAGGAAACCAACCGGACCGCAAAAAGCCGTCACTACAGCTGTAAGGATGCCAGAAATAAGGAGCAACCTATTGCGAGTCGTCACCAAATTCACCCCCATCGATTCAGCATAATCGCTTCCTAACAGCAACGCATTTAACGGCTTAATCATCAAAAATGACGCAAGAACAGACAGCAAAATCAGCGGACCGAACACGGCTAAATCAGCTAGTGTTACACCGGAAAAGCTACCAAGACCCCAAATCACGAATGAGTGAACCCCCTCTTGTGTCGCATAAAAATTGAGTATAGAAATAGCAGACGAAGCAAGATAGCCGAGCAAAATACCGACAATTAACAACATGGCGTTACCCTTGACAATTCTAGAAAAGGACAGAAGCAAGACTAACATTATTGTAGCTCCAACGATCGCACCGACAAGTGCACCGGCATAGTGAGCAACACCAACCACCGCGCCACCCCCTAACAGCAACATCATTATCGCAACTCCAAGAGAAGCTCCGGTTGATACGCCTAATATTGAAGGACCTGCTAGAGGATTATTAAACGTAGTCTGTAAAAGAAGTCCGGCAACAGCCAACGCCATTCCGGAAAGGAATGCGCAACAAGCCATCGGCAATCTGAGTTGCAAAACAATCAGCTGAGAATACTCTTCACCATGTCCGAGCAACGTCTGCCATACATCTACTAATGACACATCAACCGTACCGAAAAATAGCAGATACAGAAACATCAAAACAGATAAGAGTGACACCGATAAACAAACCGCCCACATCCGACGCCGTGTTGTTACATAAATATTCTTAACATTTTCCATATCAATCATTGAGCCAATAAATCAATATCTTCGTCACTTCGTGCGGTGCAATCGGGATAACAACATCCTTTGGCAATGGCGAAATATCGTCATAACAAACTACGCCCAAACTCCCAATCTCAGCGATTGTATCTTCACGCGTATAGACAGCATAATATAATGCCCCCGTAGCATCAGTCTCTATTCGCGACAACTCTGCCGTAAGTCGAAAATTATATTTGCTAACAGATGCACAAGAAACCGCAGAGACTCGCAAACCAAGTCGACGCTCGTTTTCGTGATTTACCGTAATTAGTCGGTTTAGGTATCGGCATTTCTCCTCATCAGACCAAAGAGGTTCCCACTTTATCAAAGTCTCTTTAGCTCCATATTCCGTTTGCGACTCTGTTACTCCATCTACATCATCAATCGCTTCCGCCGCATCGTCTAATAAAATCGGAATTTCAGGCTCTTCAGTCAACAAGCCATTTGCATAAGCAAAACTTTTAAAAAAATAATCGGCACACGCCTGTCTGAACCCAGTCAGCCGAGAAAACTCCAGGCTCAATCGTTCAACCTCTCCGAGCGATTCCGCCATCATCAACGGGCGCAAGAAACCGGTAGCAGGCATCGCCTGCATCATATATTGTAACGGAGAGAATTCACTCATAACTCCCTCTCGGTTGAGCCCAACCAACATTTCAGGATAACTCATATAACCTCTACCAAGCATTTTTTTCAATGCCTCGGCGAATGAAATTACTCCATTTCCGGTCATAGCCAACTATTATTCAAAGTTTAGATTTATAGCAATTAAAATTTCTGAATGAAAAGACACCGGATTCAGCTTTCAATATCTCAAGACTCGCAACATAGCGCAATCAGCATATGAAAGAAAAGCACCCGTCAACTTAGGAAAGTTGACGGGTGCTTCTGTAGGTTGGTGACGGCAAGAATCCTCGTCAACGGGATTACTTGCGGATTCCGAGCTCTTTCTGAGCGATGATCGCACGGTAGCGGTTGATGTCTTTCTTGATCAAGTAATCAAGGAGACGACGACGCTTACCTACGAGAGTTTTAAGAGCGCGGGCAGTTGTATGATCTTTACGATTTGACTTGAGGTGTTCAGTCAAATGAGAAATACGAACCGAGAACAATGCAATCTGAGCTTCAGGAGAGCCAGTGTCAGTCTTACCCTTACCGTATTTCTCGAAGATCTCGATTTTTTCGTCAGAATTCAAATGCATTCTTTCAGAGATGTTTGAGAAGTGAGTAATAAAATATGTAAAGCGACCGCAAAGTTAAGAATTTTTCCGAAATCTACAAAGCATTAGCCCCGGAATCTTTCATTAAACTCTCAACTATGCTGTTTTATCGTAAAATTCGAGAGGAATTAGTCGTCAAGAGAGAGACGCTCTTTAGCGGGATTGCGATAATGAATCTTACCCTCGATATACTCCTGAGTAGCGATCAATGTCGGTTTGGGGAGCTTCTCGTAGTAGCGAGAGATTTCGATCTGTTCGCGGTTTTCAGAGATTTCCTCAAGGTTATCATTGAGGGAAGCAAATTCCTGCAATTTCTTGTCAAGTTCGTGCTTCATTTCGCCGGCGATTTGATTAGCGCGTTTGGCGATAATGCTGACGGTCTCATAGACATTACCGGTATCTTTGCAAAGATCCATCATGTCACGAGTGACGGTGTTAAGCGGAGCGTTAGTCTTCTTGTAGTCCATTTATGTTATGGGGTTTTATTTGTCTGAAATAAATCTATTCGGAATATCAATCTCGTGAAGCATCAATCTTTCACATATTTGCGGGCGATTTTGAGAATATTCTCAGCCTCAGAAAGGTTCTTCGATTCTGGATAGTTGTTTGTAAACGAGTAATATTCATCTATCACATCTCGGAAGCGGTCGGCCTTTTTCTCGTCAACAGAGAGCACCGCCTCTTGATATTTCGATTTTAGAATCAACATTTCAAGTTCTTCCTTATACTTTGAATAAGGATACTCTTTAATCGCATTGCGCGCTGTAACAATGCAGCTCTCATAGTTATTACCAAGGTATGTTCCGAGGTTATAATAGAGTTGCGCGTTTTGAAGCTCTTTGAGAGTCAATTTGTCTTGCATCTCAAAGATCGCATTTTGGGCAAGCTGAACTTTATCAGATCTGGGGAAATAATCAAGAAACCCTTGTAATTCCTCAATTGCCTTGATAGTCACTGTCTGATCGAGCTGCGACTCGGGAGAATCGAGATAGTAAGCATATCCGGCATAATAGCGAGCTGGCTCAGCATACTTCCCTTTCGGGTAGCGCTGATAATACGACTTAAAAAACGCCGCTGCATCTGGATACTCTTTATTCTCGAAATAGCTCATCGCGAGCAGATATAGCGATTCCTCTGCCTTGTCTGAGCCCTTGAAAACGGTCACTACATCATTCAGCAGAGTATAACATTGAACATATTTTTTTTGTTCAAACGCGCGCTTGGCGTATTCAAACTTATAATTGGCATCATTGCTCTTAAGGACCTTCTGATACTCGCCGCATGACGACAACGAGACGATCATCAAAACCGCCGAAGTTATCCACAAGATGAGTTTCTGAACCATATTAATCTAAAATATCAGATTTTATTCCCCGCCAATCAGCGGCCCGGGGACGACAAAACCGCGCCCCGATTTCTCCATTAAGCCGGGGACGGCTATTTCAAGCGGCAAAGTTAACCATTTTTTCCGAATCTACCATCGACTTAACATTATTTTTCACACATAATTAGATAAAAACAAGCTATTTTATTTTGATTTTTTGGTATGAGGGATTTTCGCTATTTTTGCAAATTGAAATAATATGGGGCTAAGACCGGGGTTACAACATTGAGGTAATAGACTCAAATTCTCCCTCTCTCAACCTAAACGGCCCCATATAACCATCTATGCTTTTACAATGAACAATCAATTGGATTATTCTCAAAATAAAGACAACCGACGAAATCAGCGCCGGCAATCAGACTATTATCCTGCAGACGATAGATATCCCAAGGATGATAGATACCCCAAAGATGACAGATATCCATCTGACGACAGTGACCGTTACGACGACCGCTATCCTGAAGATGATCAATATAATGACGACTACCGTTACGATGACCCATATTCCGACAACTCTGATTACGACGATTACGACGAATATGACAACACCGAGTACGACAATCGTTACGACGACAAATATGACGAGCGCTACAACTCAAGAAGATATGTAGATAGCTATTACGAAGAGCCGCGACGCGAACCGTCTCGTCGACAAGTTCGCAACCAACCTTCTCGCGAAAGAGAGTCATACTACCCCACAGAACAACCGCGACGCCAAGCGACAACGCACGAACGTTATCTCGACGACCGCGACAATTACCGCGCAGGATATCGCGACGGTATCAGAGACAAAAGCGAAGAGCGCAACGATAGGAATTCCGAAAGCAAAAATAATGGCAACAGCAAGCATAACAAGATGAGCAAAAACAACAACGAGAGCTTCCGCAAGCGTCATCCGATAATTATGCACCTAATTTACGCTTGTTTGGCTACCTTTTTAGCAATTTGGATGGCGCTATGGTTTCTCGATTATTGGACTTTCCATGGTCAAGAGCGAGCCGTACCCGACGTAAAAGGACAAAGTTATGAAACAGCATTGGGCAATATTTCAAGAGCCGGACTAAAAGCTATTGTTACCGACTCAATTTACGACAACTATGCTCGTCCGGGGTCTGTTGTTGACCAAACACCTATCCCCTTGGCAAAAATCAAACGCGGTGGCACTGTATACCTAACACTCGTTGCATACACTCCCAAAATGGTTACTATCCCCAACTTCTACGACATCTCCGAGCGTCAAGCTCGATCGATGCTCGAAGGACTCGGCATTACCCAAATAAAAACCATACAAGTACCCTCGGAATATGAGGGGCTCGTATTGGGCACACGCTATAACGGAGTTACTCTACGCCCCGGAGCGAAGGTGCCTATCACCGCTGTTATTACTCTCGAAGTTGGTAAGGGAATGACAGACGAAACAAACGAAGTCATCGACCAATCTGCCATCGAAGACGCCATTGAGACACTCAATACAGAGCAATAATGACCCAAAACAAGATATACTCACCGGAAGAACAACCGCTTCGCCCAACTGCTTCTCAACAAGCAACAAACCTCAACGACAACATCAACCTCGACGACTCCGATGATGAAGAAATCGGAGAAGAGAGTGAAAACGGTTTATACGAGCACTTTCGCTTTATTGCCGACCAAGGGCAACAACTATTGCGTGTCGACAAATTTCTCGTCGATCACATGCAAAAAGCATCACGAAACCGCATTCAGCAAGCAGCTGAAGCGGGATGTATTCTTGTAAATGGCAAGGCGGTAAAATCAAACTACCGCGTAAAGCCACGCGATGTCATCTCTGTTGTGATGGACAGACCTCGCTACGAGATGGAAATCACCGCCGAAGATATCCCGTTAGATATCGTTTACGAAGATGAAGATGTATTAGTTATCAACAAACCCGCCGGATTGGTGGTGCATCCGGGACACGGGAATTGGACCGGAACTTTAGTCAATGCCTTAGCTTGGCATCTAAAAGACAACCCCAACTATGACGTAAACGACCCGCGACTGGGGCTCGTACATCGTATTGACAAAGATACATCCGGATTGCTCGTCGTTGCAAAAACTCCCGATGCCAAGACTCATCTTGGAAAGCAATTTTTCAACAAAACAACCAAACGCGAATACCGGGCAGTTGTGTGGGGCATTCCAAATCCTACAGCCGGACGCATTGAGGGCAATATCGGCCGGTCGCTCAAAGACCGCTTACAAATGACTGTTTATCCAACAGACTCCGAATTAGGCAAACACGCCGTTACTCATTATGAAGTGATGGAAGATTTCGGTCATGTATCATTAGTAAAATGCGTATTGGAAACCGGGCGCACCCACCAAATCCGTGTCCACATGCGCCATATCGGCCATCCGCTATTTAACGATGCAAGATATGGCGGTGATGAAATCTTGCGAGGCACAACTTCCGCATCATATCGTCAATTTGTGCGCAACTGCTTTGACTGCTGCCCGCGTCAAGCACTCCATGCTCGCACACTCGGCTTCACCCACCCCCGCACCGGCGAAGAAATGTTTTTCTCTGCCCCACTGCCAGCCGACATGGAACAGCTACTTGAACGTTGGCGCACCTATGCCTCAGCAAAAAAATAAGGAGCCACACCTCCAAGCTCATTACTCATGACTATACAGCAATCTACCTCAAACATGAAGCCGGACTCGATTCACATCGGGTCCGGCTCCTTCCTTATTGGCATTTGTAATATTGTCAGTATTGAAATGACTTGTATGTTAATAATTTAACACATCGCAATATGAAACAAACAATGTACCAAACAAATTCATCACATTAATTCAAAAATTCTAAATCTATGTAGGTGCAATCAGTATTCGCTTTTATCTGTAATAAGTTAATTGGTGCAATCAGTATTCTCTTTTTGATGTCACAAAGTTACAATAGAGCGCCGAGATTATCGCTATTATTTCAGTTAATTGATGTTAATATGGATAAACATTCCCTTCTGTTTTTATAATCTGGTTACGATATCTTTACTTTTATATAGTTGATTAATTACGGAATTAATTAGTAACTTTGCGATTACGAAAGATTCATACAAAAACAGATGCCTACTACTACCAATTCAAAAAAAACTGCGGTTAGAATTAGCTTCCTCAACGACGTCAAGAAGGCGCTTAAACGAGGAGGTTTTGACCGTCAGAAATTTGTTGCTCCGCATGTCGGAGTTGCTTTGAGCGGCGGAGCCGACTCTGTTGCTCTTCTTTCTGTCTGTCGCGAATTAGGTTGGGGCATCTCTGCTCTACATTGTAATTTCCACTTACGAGGCAACGAAAGCATCCGCGACCAAAAGTTTGTTGAATCTCTATGTCGCGACCTTGATATCGAATTACATATCATCGACTTTGACGTCGAAGCCCGTCGCCTCACAACCGGAGAATCAATCGAAATGGCATGTCGAGAATTACGCTATGAGTGGTTCTCTAAAATGGCTAACGAGCTAAAGCTTGATTTCATCGCCCTTGGTCACCATCGCGACGACAATATTGAAACATTTCTTCTAAACGCCTTGCGCGGTTGCGGTCTTGCAGGTGTTAAAGGGATACCTCGGCAACGCGATATTTTCATTCGTCCACTCCTCTCTATCTCTCGCGAAGAAATTCTAAAATACCTCAATGCGTCTAATCTCTCATTCGTGACCGACTCAACTAACGCAGAAACGGAATATGGGAGAAACAAAATCCGCAATATCATTTTACCGGTTATTGAAGAGCAATTTCCGGGAGCTGCTGATCGTCTTGCTGCAACAACAGCTACACTTGCCGACCAATATAACTTGTTTCAAAAATTACTCCATGAAAAAGCTAAGAACTATAAAGGGGTGAATAATGAAATTCTCCTCTCTAAACTTCTAACAGATGAGGAGAAAGAAACCGCAGCCACGCTCTTATATCATCTGCTCGACGGCGACCTCGAAAGAGACCGAATCGAGCGATTGATTACTTCATCGGGCAATAGTGGCAAAATCTACGAAGGGCATTCCGGCAGAAACTACCTGCTAGATAGGGGAGCGTTATACCCCATTGACAATAACGACATCAAAACAAAGACAACTTGGACGTATCGACTTCCAAAACTAAACATTGAGGAATTAAAATTCAAGCCGCTACTCATTCCAATCCGAGAAAACGGATTAACTCTTGAGGTAAAAGTTATAAGTCGCAACGAATTCTTTCCTACACGCGACACTAATTTCGCGTGGTTTGATGCCGAACAACTATCAACTTCTAAGATTACATTTCGCAATCACATAATCGGAGACCGCATCGAGCCGTTCGGCATGAGTGGTAGCAAACTGCTCAGCGACCTATTCTCCGACAACAAGCTCTCGCTCTCTGACAAACAAAACATAGCGGTTATGACCGACGAGACCAATATCATTTGGATTCCCGGACTACGCACCTCGCGCCATTACGCGGTAACCGACACAACAAAAAACATTATAGAACTACATATCTTGAATATCGCGAAAAAATCGTAACTTTGCGTAATTACTGCCAATAAATAAGAGGCATTCAACATTCATTACGATTTCGCATAACATGTCTTCATATAACGACTACCAACAAGACTCCCGAAACGAACAAGCTTCGGGCACCATACCTCAAGACGAAAAACGTAGACGTCGCAACCGTAAAATTATCGGCTGGATTTGGAAATGTTTCGCGCTCGGTTTTACTGCCGTTATCTTGCTTTTCGTTTTAATCTACAATGGTTGGATAGGTTACATGCCTCCGGTTGAAGAGTTGCAAAACCCCAACGATAAATTTGCAACCGTCATCTACACCTCAGACGGCGTTGAGATGGGACGATATTACCGCAATTCCGGCAACCGCGTATATGCCGATTATTCTGAAATTTCGCCTTATATCATTGACGCCCTTATTGCAACCGAAGACTCTCGTTTCGAGAGCCATTCAGGCATTGACCTCCGCGCAATGATGCGCGTAATCGTCAAGACTCTGATTCTTCGCCAAAAAAACGCAGGTGGCGGCTCCACTCTTACCCAACAGCTCGCGAAGCAACTCTATTCACCTGAAACCGAAAATCTTTTCGACCGCGCCCTCCAGAAGCCAATCGAATGGATGATTGCCGTAAAACTCGAACGCTACTATTCGAAGGATGAGATTATCAAGATGTATCTCAACCAGTTCGACTTTCTATATAACGCAGTCGGCATCAAAACTGCCGCCCATGTTTATTTCGGCAAACAACCTAAAGACTTAACTATCGAAGAAGCGGCGACTTTAGTCGGAATGGTAAAGAATCCGGCTTACTATAACCCCGTGCGCCATCCCGAACGCACTCGCAATCGCCGAAATATCGTGTTCGAGCAAATGTATAAAGAAGATAAAATTACAAAAGCCGAGCTCGATTCTCTTCAACAACTCCCCCTGACATTAAAATTCAGTCGTGTAGACCACAAAGAGGGATTAGCGCCATATTTCCGCGAAGAATTGCGTCGCATTTTATCAGCTAAAAAGCCGAACCTGTCTGACTACCGAGGATGGGAAAAGCAGAAATATATCGACGACTCGATCGCGTGGGAAACCAATCCACTGTTTGGATGGATCGAAAAAAATCCGAAACCCGACGGCTCGAAATATGACATTTACTCTGATGGCTTGAAAATTCGCACGACAATCGACTCTCGCATGCAACGCTATGCCGAAGAAGCAGTGCAAGAACACATGTCATCGCTTCAAGCAGCGTTTTTCAAAGAGAAGCGCAACTCTCGAAATGCCCCCTATACTTCAAATCGCGAAGAGCTCGGCGACGTTTCGATCGAATCGTTGGTTAAAAAAGCTATTAAACAGACCGACCGCTACCGCATTATGAAGAAAGCGGGCGCTACAGATGCCGAGATTGATAAAGCATTCAACACACCTCGCGAAATGAATGTTTTCTCATACAATGGCGTCGTCGACACTATCATGACTCCGCGCGACTCTTTGCTTTATCAGAAACATTTCTTACGCACCGGATTTATGTCGATGGACGCCCGTAACGGATATGTTAAAGCATACGTCGGTGGTCCGAACTTCACTTTCTTCCAATATGACATGGTAGCAACCGGTCGTCGCCAAATCGGTTCTACAATCAAACCATTCCTCTACACTTACGCCATGGAGGAAGGCTTCACTCCTTGCGACCAGATGCTTAATGCTCAGCCGGTAATAATCGACGAAAGTGGTCGCGAATGGGCGCCACGAAACGCCGGAAGCAGCAGAATTGGCGAAATGGTTGACCTCCGTTGGGCGCTAACCTACTCAAACAACTGGATTTCAGCTCGTCTGATGGAACAGCTATCGCCGCAGACTCTCGTAAGAAATATGCACAACTTCGGCATCACTAATACGTTAGATCCCGTTATGTCGATTTGTCTCGGTTCATGCGAAGTATCCGTCCGTGAAATGGTTGGAGCATATACCGCCTATGCAAACAACGGCATGAGGGCAGACCCGCTATATGTTACTTCAATTTCTGACGCCAACGGCAACATCATCTCAGAATTTTCAGCTCGCCACACCGAGGTTATATCTGAGGCGGCATATGCGAAGATTCTGTCAATGCTCTTAAATGTCGTCGACTCAGGAACAGCCAACCGCCTACGCCGCCCCCCCTACAACCTTACCGCCGAAATGGGCGGTAAGACCGGCACAACAAACTATAACTCTGACGCTTGGTTTATGGCATTTTCTCCGGAATTAGTCAACGGAGCTTGGGTAGGAGGCGAAGAACGCTTCATCCATTTCAACACAATGATTCATGGTCAGGGAGCAGCTGCAGCCCTCCCGATTGTCGGCATTTACTTAAAGAAAGTCTTCGCCGACAAGCGACTACCTTACAACCAAACCACTCGTTTCAATACCGACTTTTCACAAGTCTGCGACAAACAATTCTACGACTACGTAGAAGAGTCAACCGACGCCGAAGAAACAATCTCTGACATCTTCGACTAACCGGCAATAGATTAAAACCAGCCACCTCACAGCGCTTTAAAACGACATTCAAAAAAAGTTATAAAAAAGCAACGTAAGGTGGTTGGTAGCAATTAGTATTTTTCGTAACTTTGCGCCATATTTTTTAGGTTTCATGATTATTACGGACGCCCCGTGAAATTTAGTTTTTCATGAGAACGCCGTAACAGATTTGAAGTTTTCAATATGGGAGGTTTTTTCGGTGCCGCAATGGCAAAGCCGTGTGTCAATGATATTTTCTATGGCACAGACTACAACTCGCATCTCGGCACTAAGCGTGCAGGAATGGTTACGTTCGACCCAATCGAAGGGTTCCACCGTAAAATCCACAAGCTCGAACGCGCTTATTTCCGTTCAAAATTCGAGGATGAACTCGATACATTTCTCGGCAACAACGGAATCGGCGTAATCAGCGACACAGACCCCCAACCCATAATAGTAAACTCTCACCTCGGTCGATATGCCGTCGTATCCGTCGCTAAGATAACCAATATTCGCGAAATCGCTGACGAACTTCTCGAAAAGGGAATGCACTTCAGCGAGCTATCTGCCAACACAATCAACCAAACCGAGCTTGTCGCCCTACTAATCAACATGGGCAAAAATTATGTAGACGGAATCAATCTCGTCTATAAAAAAATTAAAGGCTCATGCTCAATGCTCATTCTAACCGAAGACGGCATTATCGCAGCTCGCGACTACCTCGGACGTACACCTATAATTATCGGCAAAAAAGAGGGTGCATACGCTGCGACATCTGAATCATCATCATTCCCCAACCTCGACTACGAAATTGTCAGAGACCTCGGACCGGGCGAAATCGTAAAACTGCGCCACGACTCGATGGAGCAACTACAAGCGCCCGCAAAACGCGAACAAATCTGTTCTTTCCTCTGGGTCTACTACGGCTTCCCTGCCAGCGACTACCTCGGCATTAATACCGAAGCAATGCGCGAAAAAAGCGGTCAGATGATGGGCGAAAAAGATAAAACAGACGCAGATTGCGTATGCGGCATCCCCGACTCCGGTGTCGGACACGCGCTGGGATATGCCGAAGGTCGACACATTCCATACCAACGGGCCGTATTGAAATACACTCCGACATGGCCTCGCTCGTTCACCCCCGGCAATCAGTCGCGCCGTGAACTTGTTGCAAAGATGAAGCTAATCCCCAACAAGGCAATCCTCAACAACAAAAGAGTAGTCTTTTGCGACGACTCTATCGTTAGAGGCACCCAGCTTCGCGACAATGTCAAAACATTCTTCAGCTGTGGCGCAAAAGAAGTGCACGCTCGCATCTCTTGTCCCCCTCTAATTTATGGTTGTCCGTTTGTCGGTTTCACCTCGTCAAAGAGCGACATGGAGCTTATCACCCGTCAAATCATCAAAGATTTTGAAGGCGACAACCCCAATCTTGAAGCATACGCGACTGTCGGCACCCCCGAATATAATCGCATGGTAGAAGAAATCGCGAAACGCCTCGGACTTTCTTCTTTACAATTCAGCGAATTAGAAGATATGGTTCAAAGCATCGGATTACCAAAATGCCGTATCTGCACCCACTGCTTCGACGGGTCGAGCTGTCATCCTGACATCATCTACAAAAAAGATCACCCTGAGGAATAATCACAAACATTCAATGATAACACAGCTTTGTAGAGCTGAGTAATTTAAAACGAAATCCGATGACCACAACCGCGGTCATCGGATTTCGTTTATTAGAGAATATTTAGTGAAACGGGGCTATTATCAAGCTTCTTCCATTGTTGACATAGGATGAGTAAAGCTGCGATATGACGAAGGCGCCAAATTGAGTTTACCGGAAGCGCGGAGCATCTTTCGTAACGAGGTTACCAACTCCTGACTTTCTTGGAGCAAATTGAGATAAACATACGCTACGGTCATATTTGCGTCATCATCTTGACGGAGGAAATCATAAACGCCGCGTGAGCATGCCGTAAGCAAGTTTTTAATTTCATCGCATCGACGACGAAGCGAGTCAATCACCTCCGGACGGCTTTCTTCAATTGCCACTTCTGAATCTTGTAGAATTTCAGTGATACGTTTGCGCACTTCAGCAAGATCGTCGTGGAACTTCTGAGGCAACGGACGGAAATTGTTATCTACGTGTTCTTTACAAACCTCATTGATTCGACGTAGGTTGTAAGTCATCGACATTGCCATATTGTTGTCAAGATGAAACCAAGTGCTCTTCTCGATAGCTGTTTCAGGGCTAACGCGACGTAAGCAAAGGGTCAACTTGCGACGGCGAGATTTAAGAATATCCTTTTCAGCGACAAGCTGACGTTCGGCTCTCGCCAATAGTTTTGAATTATCTTCGAGGAAGCCTCCGGCGACATCATCATAAGCCGATGCGACAAACTTCAAGAACATGCGCTGTTTCTCATTGAT
Source organism: uncultured Alistipes sp. (assembly GCA_964638475.1). Lineage (GTDB taxonomy): Bacteria > Bacteroidota > Bacteroidia > Bacteroidales > Muribaculaceae > UBA7173. The sequence goes on from CAZXAZ010000022.1 coordinate 16,537, forward strand.
ATAAACTCGCAACAGCGGCCACACTTCTGCAGAGTTTTCGGTTGATAGAATTGTCTGGAAGAGAGTATCTTTTTCAACCTCTTGATTTTTCTTGCGGAATTTAATATTGCTGCGAATAAGGATTGCAAGAGCGATAACTCCGCCGGCAACCATTACAGCAACGCCACCTATGTGCATCAAGCATACAATTATTCCGGCACCAATAAATGCCACACCTGCTGTAATAAACCATCCACCGATAACAGAAATCACACCGGTTACACGGAACACTGCGCTATCTCTGCCCCAAGCTCGGTCGGCAAGCGAAGATCCCATCGCGACCATAAAGGTTACGAATGTTGTTGACAAGGGGAGCTTCATTGATGTACCGCAAGCAATAAGAATACCGGCCAGCATCAAGTTGACTGCTCCGCGAATGAGGTCAAACGCTGCGCCCTCTTCGGGTTGCGCGTTAGTCGTATCCATTCTTTTTGCCACCCAACATTTGACACTCTCGGGCGTATGGCTACTCACCCAATTAAAGGAGTTTAGAGAAACTCTAACAAGTGAACGTCCGATTCTCGACGAGCCGAACAATTCATCGCCCTGAGATTGAGAGCTCAAACCGACGGTTGTTTGGGTTACTTGACGCGCTTTGCGTGATGTTGCCAATGAAAAGACCATGATAACGCCGGCGCCTACAAGATAAATAATCGGCGTATTAGCCGAACCGTTGAGGCTAGTCATCATAAAGCCATGAAGGTCGTTGCCGCCGGCATTCATATAATCTTGATATGACGCAAGTGCAGTCAAGGGCACACCTATAAAGTTGACAAGGTCGTTGCCGGCAAATGCCATCGCTAAAGAGAATGTGCCGAGCAACACAACCACTTTAAACACATTAACTTTTAGCCAATGTAGTATCTGCATCAAGATGGTGAATACAACAAACGAGCCTAATAAAATAAGGGCAGTATGAGTGGCAATCCATTCCTTCAATTCCGGGGTCATGATTGTCAAGTCCTTAATACCCTTAAGAAGCATAAAGTAGATTATCGCCGTACTAGCCACACCTCCGAAAAGAGCAACTTTCCATTTCAATTTACTCTTATACTCAAAGGTAAAAATCAGACGTGCAATAAATTGCACTATTACACCAAAGACGAGGGCAATCGCAACCGACAGGAAGATTCCGAGTATAACAGACAACGCCTTTTCGGTGTTGAGCAAGTCTCCCAAGCTAAGCATACTATCAGGCGAAGAGGTCTTAAACAACGCAACAACGAAAGCGGCTCCTAACAATTCAAACACCAATGAAACGGTTGTAGAAGTTGGCATTCCTAGCGAGTTAAACATGTCTAAGAGAATCACATCGGTAACCATCACTGCCATGAATATCGCAATTACGTCGTAAAACGAGAGGTTTTCAGGGCGGAAGATGCCATGACGAGCAATATCCATCATGCCATTGCTCATAGCTGCCCCTATAAACACACCAATAGCGGCCACAGTCACGATACGTTTGAATGAGGCCGCTTTAGAGCCAACTGCCGAAGACAGGAAGTTGACAGCATCGTTACTTACTCCGACTGACAAGTCGATGACTGCCAGCAAGAATAGAAAGACAACGATACCAAGAAACAAAATGTCCATATATATCTTTGTTCATTATTTATTTGCTTGACAAAGTTATCGACATGATGTTGCTTAATTATTAACCGATTGTTGCATTTTTATTAAATACCTCAATTCGCCGAACCGTCGACATCGATTTGAGGTAGGCTTTTTCACGACAAGCGAAAGTCAAAACGCAAGCCATGATCGTTTGAAGCTATAACAGTTCCTCCGCCATGAATCGCGACGGCATTTTTGACAATCGACAAGCCAAGCCCTGTGCCTCCGGCGGCTCGAGAACGGCCTTTATCGAGGCGATAGAAGCGCCCGAAGATTAACGGAAGATGTTCTGACGGTATGCCGCATCCGTTATCGCGGTAAACAAAACACCCTTTGGTGTCGGCGGAAATGGAGATTTCACTTCCACCGCTATATGCGATTGAATTATTAATCAAGTTTCTGAATACCGACTCCAAAAGCGGTCGATTACCACGAATTCTCAACGTCGGCATATCAACCCGAATCTCCATATCTGTTAGCAAACGAGACTCTTCGACGACCCCTTCGACAAGCGCAGTCAGGTCGAGATCTTCTTTCTGAATCATATCAGCCCCCTCATCCATGCGAGTTATCGCAGAAACATCTTTCAATAAAGCATCAAGACGATGAGCATTTGAAATAGCTCTCGCCATAAACTCATCGCGTTTCTCTTGGGGTAATTCGGGATGATCGCGTAACAACTCTAAACAGACCAATATCGACGCTACCGGCGTCTTCAATTCATGATTTATGTTATTGGTTAACTGCTTCTTGAGTTTTATCTTCTCTTGCTCTTGATGTAGCGCTTCTCGATGTTGGCTATCGCGCTGAACATATAATCTTACAATATGGCTGGCGATACTTCCCAATTCATCTGTCGGAAACACCTCATCACCGAATATTGGTTCGCCTCTCTCTGCTTTTCCGGCAAAGCGATTTAATCTGACAATACTCATCGAAATCTTTCGGGTAGCCATAAACCCGACAAAACTGATTAAGATTGTCATTGCTCCCAACACCCAAAAGAGCGTTCTGTCGGCACGCAACAATTCTTGAAGTGTGCTCGTATAAGGGACTGCAGATCTTACGACTATTCCATTATCCCACGCCATTGCGGAATAAAAATAATCGATATCATCACTTTCAGAATGGCGTTCAACCGTAAAAGCGTGCCCTTTTTTTCGGGCTTCTCTGATTTCCGGACGGCTATTATGATTTCCCGTAGGGAAGGGCGTAAGATCATTATTATCAGCTAGAACCGCTCCATCGGCGTCGACTATTGTCAAGCGCAGATTTCCGGCTGTGGGGGCAATTGTTCTGACAATACTATCGGGCGAACCGCCTCGGTCTAATTCTTCTATAATGCGCGCATTATGAGCTTGCAATTCAGTGTCGAGCAATGCGGTTTTGAATTCCTTTTCACGCTGATACTGAAAAACCATAAAGGTCGCAACCAACACCCAACAGAGGGCGAGCACCATCAACAATACTCGCTGATGAAACGACAATCTAATCTTGCCAACCATAACCATAACCCGAACGAGTAACAATATGTTTTCCGTATGGCGCAATCTTACTTCTCAGACGAGTAATATGCACATCTACCGAACGGTCAATGACGACCACTTTATCGGGCCATATCCGCTCAATCAATTCTTCACGAGAAAACACTCTATCGGGATTATCCAACATCAGTGATAATATCTCAAATTCCTTACGGGTGAGTTTTATCGGGCAACCATCAACGCTACATATCAACGAGGCTCTGTCACACACCACCCCCTCAGCCGACGTCGCAGCCGGCTGCTGTATACGTCGCAAAACAGTCTCGATTCTCGCCAACATAATTTTCATTGAATAAGGTTTGGCAATATAATCGTCAGCCCCGAGTCGCAAACCGTTAACAATATCTTCATCGGAGTCTTTCGCCGTCAAAAAAATAATGGGCAGAGATGCGGTAGCCGGATTCCGTTTCAACAGAGAGGCAAACTGACAGCCATCCATCCCTTCCATCATTATATCGAGGAGCATCAGGTCATACTCTGCGAGGTTTAGAGTCATTGCTTCTTCAGCGCTTGACGCTGTAGCGACATCATATCCCTCTAATTCGAGATACATACCGAGACCTTCGCGGAGAGCCTCTTCGTCATCGACTATCAAAATCCGTGCTTTTGCCATTTTTGTAGGTTATGGTTTAAACAATTACATTGTACGGAATTTTATTGAATTTTTGTTGCCATCACCGAGTTTATCCAACAAAGTAATCAGTATTTTATGGAGACGGGGTAGTCAGCTGTGATTTTAATGTACCAACAATTCTCAAAAGGTCGTCATAGCGGGGTATCTCTTTCAAGAAGCTATACGCGCCATTGCTCATTAGGCAACAAAAATGGCGCAGACCATTAGAAACAATCAACACCGGTGCCCCCATAACAAGATTATATCTGGCTATTTGGTCGAACACTTTTTGAGTTATTTCTATTTCCGGCGCCTTATATTCAACAATCGCCAACGGTCGGAGATTGCCTAAGGTAAATGCGGAAGAATTCTCCGCAGGCGTCATCACATTAAGAGATGACGCCTTAGAGAATAATACCGTATCACATCGGCGACGCGTTGAATTCAACGATAATGCAACCTCATTTGCCAACAATGCCGCGGGATAACCGAGGTTGACAATAAGATATTCAACAAAATGTTGTCTTACCCATTCTTCAGGCGTTAGAGCAACAAATTTGTCTCTAAGGCGGTCGAAGACGCGCCATATCCCGTCGTCACATCGTTTAACTCGCAACGATGCGAGAGGCAGATTCAATCTCGGATGCTCGGGTATCCGCTGATTATTCAACGCCAACGCTTTATTAGCTATAGAGGTAACGTTTAATCGACTTTTTCGGAGTCTTTTCAAATTCGTGAGGAATCAACTGAATATGGTCAACCCTTTCGTAGGGCGCCACCAACGAGTTGAGTTCCTGGCGATTATGCTCCATAAGCTCTTGGAGGCCGGCATTATCAATATGATCGGCATCCATGCGCTCGTAATCGGGATATACGATTGCGGTCAAGCCCTTGCCTCGCTCTACGATAAGACTTTCGTTGACGTAGGGCATATTATTCAACTTTGCCTCAATCTCTTCGGGATAGATATTCTGACCTGAAGCTGAAAGTATCATTGTCTTATAACGGCCACGGATAAAGAGAGTGCCGTCTTGCATGGTTCCCATATCTCCGGTATGCAACCATCCCTCTTCATCAATAGTTTGGGCTGTAACATCGGGATTCTTGTAATAGCCTTGCATGCGATTCTGCCCCCTAACGCAAATCTCTCCGGGGATTTCGGCGGGATTGGGGCTGTCAATTTTAGCCTCCATGTTGGGCAAAACATGACCACAAGAAGAAGGCACGAACTGACGCCACGGTGTGTAGCTAATTAGCGGGCCACATTCGGTCATACCGTAACCAACGGTGAAGGGGAATTTGATTTTGTAGAGGAACTGTTCGACTTCGGCGTTAAGAGGTGCACCTCCGATAATAACTTCCTCAAACTCGCCACCAAATGCTTCAACAAGCTTATTGCGAATTTTGGCGTAGATAGCGCGGTCAATCAAAGGCACGGCGAGACTCCATCGAATCGCACGACGTGTGATCATCGGCACAATCTGTTTGCGATAAATCTTTTCGAGAATCAATGGCACACAGATTACCAAGTTGGGCTTCACCTCTGCGAGAGCTTTAAGCAACAATCTGGGAGTCGGGGTTTTGCCAAAAACGGTTACAAACGAACCGGTTGCTAATGGCGCCAACATATCAAACGCACAACCATAGGCGTGGGCTAACGGGAGGAACGAGAGTGCACGAGAACCCTGATAGTGGAGTCGTGATCTGATGCCGAATCCGAGGTTACCGGCAATATTCTCATAGCTCAACATTACGCCCTTTGAGAATCCGGTTGTGCCTGATGTATAGTTAAGAATTGCAATTGCGTCTTTATCAATTGAGGGATATTGAATATCCTCCTTATTGAAGCCATTGCGATAAACCGAACGGAATTTGCGTGTCAATCCGCGAATAATTTTTTCAACGGATGGTTGACCTTCTACCGGACGTTCTGCGAGCACGTTACGGGTTTCCAACGATACGACGGCTCTCAATTTAGGCATTTCATCGAAGTCGTATGTTTCCCAAACTGCCTGGTTTACAATCAGTATCGTCGCGTCGGAATGGTTGATAATGTGTTGGCTATCATGGGCATTGAAATCGGGCAAGATGGGGACAATCGTTGCACCGTAGGTAATGGTTGCCATGAAAAACATTATCCATGTTGAGGAGTTTTTACCGAGCAACGCAATTTTATCACCGGGACGCACTCCTAACTGTTTGTAGAACAAATGTGTGCGTGCAATACGGCGAGCTAAGTCGCCATAGCTCAACACTTCTGTCGAACCATAATCAGTCAACGCCGGCAGCTCCCATGATTCGCGGAAGGCGTGCTGGTAGATTTCGAGTACATCGTTAGGATAATGACGGGTTTCCATAAATTCAAATTGAAATTAAAAGCCTAAAAGGCCTGAGTTATAACGTATTGGAGAGCTACTATTCTGACTATCGCAAAGCTTTAGATTTTACGACAGACAGAATACAGCCGTCGGCTTTAAACCGACACTGTGAGAGCAGACAAACGCTTCTCCAACTCGGTTGAAGATAAGCGTGTCGAGAGTTTACCGCGATATGCTACCGAAATATTTCCGGTCTCCTCAGAGACCACAATTGCAAACGCATCTGTCGCTTGGGATATTCCGAGAGCAGATCTATGTCGAAGCCCCAACGCGCGGGGCACATCTGTGTCGTGACTTACCGGGAGGATACAGCCTGCGGCATTCAATCGCCCGCCGGCAATTATCAGAGCTCCGTCATGTAACGGCGAATTTTTGAAAAATATATTTTCGATAAGGCGAGCATTGATTTCGGCGTCAATTCTGTCGCCGGTTTTCTCATAATTCTCTAACGGGACTTCTTGTTCGATAACAATCAACGCGCCGGTTTTACTCTTTGCCATTGACATACAAGAATATACAATAGGCATCACGCGTGTATGCATATCAGAGGTATCGCCCGCGCCATCTTTCTTATGATGGAAAATAGAGGTGAGAAATTTCCACCGCTTTTTAGAGCCGAGCTCTACGAGAAAGCGTTTGATTTGGTCTTGGAAAATAATCACCAAGATCAGCAAGCCTATGCTCATAAACTTGTCGAGAATCGACCCAATCAACCTCATTTCGAGGATTTCTGAGGCGACGACCCAAACAACAATAAACGCGAGCACGCCATAGAAGATATTAATCGTGCCTGATTCTCTCATTATCTTGTAGAGATAGTAGAGCATCAAGGCAACAATCGTAATGTCAAAAATATCTTTTATGCCGAATGATTCAATCATGAGTCATCAATTATTTTGAAGCAATTCGATTACATCAACCGCTTGACGACATGCCGCGACATCATGCACTCGCAATATCGCAGCTCCGCGCTCTAACGCGACAGCGTTTAGAGCCGTTGTTGCCGGGAGGGCTTCATCGGGAGTAATCCTAAGCGGCTTGTATATCATCGATTTACGTGAAATACCGACAAGCATCGGGCGATTATCAAGAAGCAATGACAACTCGTTAAGCCCCGCCATCAACTGATAGTTCTGCTCAATGGTTTTCGCGAAACCGAATCCGGGATCAAGTATTATATCACCGATTCCAGCCATCAGCGCTTCATCGATACGCTCTTTGAGCTCCGATGCCACTCCGCAGACTACTCCATTAGGGTAATCGGTCAACGTCGACATGGTGTCGGGCGTTCCGCGCATATGCATCATTATGTATGGCACACCGAGTTTGGCGACTGTCGGAATCATATCCTTATCCATCAAGCCGGAAGCTATATCATTGATAATGTCAGCGCCCCACTCCTCGACGGCACGTTGCGCGACTTCTGCGCGAAACGTATCGACCGAGATTGGCATATCCGGGAACAAACGTCTTACGGTCTCTACACCAAGTTTTACTCTACTCAATTCCTCATCAAGCGACACTACGTCAGCTCCCGGGCGTGTCGAGCATCCGCCAACGTCTATCATATCAGCCCCTTCAGCAATTAACTTGGCAGCCATCGCTTCAACTGCGTTACCATTAGCTTTCACGGGGGCGTTGATGTCAGCGCCGGCCAATGTTCGTGATCCCCCGAAAAAAGAATCGGGAGTAACGTTTAAGATGCCCATTACCAACGGCCGAGTAAATTCCTTAATTGTGCCGTGGAAGTTGAGTGAAAACTTTTTCATCCCACGAAGTTAAGAAAAATCTGTCTTAACACCAAATCAGATTTGCAAAGGTGAAGTTTTCGCTGTATATTTGCAATAAATAACTCTCAACTAATCAGGATGAACACCTCTGATATACTCATACAACCCAAGCAAAATTCGCAGACTCGGCGCGAGCGTCTTGTTCGCTGTTTGACTCATCTTATTTGCCTGGGTATTGTCTTCATTCTTCCGGAGATTTTAAACTCGATGGGAAAGCCGTTTAAGTCCGTACCTGAGCTAAAATTAGGCGTTTACTCCAAGGGATTGGTCTATATTGCGGTCTTCTATATTAACTACTGCTTTATTATCGGCAGGTCGTTTGAGCGCAAGAAGTTTGCTTGGCGACTTATCGGCTATAATCTGATTGTAATTGTCGCCGCATTCATGCTATTCAGCCTTATCAGCGTCTGGATGCAACCTTATTGGGACCAAGCTTGGCGAATCAGACAGGCAGCCAGGGGCATTACCGAAGCGGTCATGAAGCCCAAACCGGAGCATCACGCATGGTTAAAGACCATTAGTTTTTACGCTCGCGACTTCGTTATGTTGGTTCTTACAATTGGGTTGAGTATCGCCCTTAAGTTGAGCGACACTTGGCTTAGAATTTCACGCAGAACCGAGCAACTCGAAGCCGCCCGACGTCAAGAAGAGCTACAAAGTCTTAAAAGCCAGCTTAATCCCCATTTCTTGTTCAACACTCTCAATTCTATCTACGCCTTAATTGAGGTTTCTCCAACTCAAGCCCAAGAGGCTATTCATGAGCTCAGCGGCATGTTGCGATATGTTTTATACGACAACCGAAAAGAGGTCGAACTCGTCAAAGAATTAACGTTTGTTGAAAACTATGTTAAGTTGATGAGCCTACGACTACCCGGCTCTACCAAAGTTGAATGTGAGCTCAATCCCGGCTCCTTCGGTCAATCGCCAATTCCTCCGTTATTGTTTATTCCTCTGATTGAAAATGCCTTTAAGCATGGCAATACAGGCGTTCCAGGCAATGTCATTCGAGTCTCAATTAAAGCGGAGAAATCAGCTGTTATTTGTGAAACTCTCAACACGTTCAAACCAATAAAACAAACCGAGCATAAAGAAGATGGTGGTATCGGCTTGCAGAACCTCCGTCGCCGTCTTCAACTAATTTATGGCAACCACGCGTCTTTAACAACAGAAATCGACGGTTCGATATTCAAAGCCACCCTCTTTGTGCCGCTAATTGAAGAAAACGAACCGTTAGCATAACGTAGTTACACCTTACAATCTTAAATTCCGAACACTAATACCCCCCCAATATGCATATGGCAACAGAGAAACTAAGATGTTGCGTCATCGATGACGAACCACTCGCCGGAAATCTTATCGGCAGCTACGCAGAGCGCACCCCCGCGTTATCGCTCACTGGAGTGTTCACCTCTGCCCAAGAAGCCTATCCGGTTATCGCATCGGGCGATATCGACCTATTGTTTCTCGACATACAAATGCCTCAATTATCAGGGTTGGAATTTGTTAGCTTGTTACCTCCGACTACAATGGTAGTTTTCGTAACGGCATATGACAACTACGCTATCGATGGCATCAAAGCTAACGCTGTTGATTATCTTTTGAAGCCTGTGAACTATCCTGAATTTCTCGGTGCGGTAAACCGCGCGTTGTCGCGACGGAGCGAATTCCAGAAAGATGAACCTAGCCGAGATGACAACAATGGCGAAAACATGGTTATCTCGGAGGAAGACGCATCAGTTGATAACGAGCATATTATCGTAAAGTCGGAATATCGTCATCGCCAAATCCGCAAGTCTGACATCCTATACATCGAAGGATTAAAGGATTATGTCAGAATCTTCGTTGAAGGAGAGCCCCGCTCGGTTATGACTCTATTAAGTATGAAAGCTTTGGAACGCACACTGCCGGCTTCTAGCTTCTTGCGCGTTCACCGCAGTTTTATAGTTAATCTCTCAAAAATACATACTATTGAGCGCAACCGAATAATTATCGCTGACCGTTTGGCAACTCAGCCATCTACCTACGAGATTCCGGTAGGCGATTCTTTTCGACAATCTCTTAGCTCATATGTCGCATCTCTCTCTATCGCCACAACAGAGCCGTCTTAATCCAGCCTATTATTGGCTAGGTTAGAGATTCAAGTGAGATTCAATTTGAATAAGGAGCGGCTGTGATGGATCGAGCCATACGACCGAAGGGTCGCGACGCAACCAAGTCAACTGTTTTTTAGCGTAAACTCGAGTGTTTTTCTGAATACGAGCTACTGCTGTATCCAAATCCCAATCACCGTCAAAATATGTAAACAATTCTTTATAGCCAACGGTATTGAGTGAATTTAAATGGCGATAGGGATATACTCGACGTGCTTCTTCGAGCAATCCGTCATTCATCATCTGCTCTACCCTGAGATTGATTCTATCAAACAACTGCTCACGCGGATGGTCGATAGCAAATTTTACGATTTCAAATTCTCGCGGCTTTTTCTCTCCGGTCAGCATCGACGAATATGGCTGGCCGGCTTCTAGAGTGATTTCGAGGGCATGTATCAAGCGCTTATGGTTACGCAAATCAGGAGCCGTCTTTAGATAAACAGGATCAAGGCGACGAAGTTCGGCAATGATTGCATCTAAACCTTTATCTTGATATAATTGCAATGTAGTGTTGCGGATTTCATCTGAAACGGTCGGCAAAAAATCGATCCCGTTACATACAGCATCAACATACATCATCGACCCGCCACACATCACTACGTTTCCGTTTAATCGCTGAAACATAGCGGGAAGCATTGCCATTACATCCTCTTCAAACCGCGCAGCTGAGTAATATTCATCAAGCCCTAGCGTCGCTACAAAATGGTGAGGCACAGCTGCGAGTTCGGCCTCCGTAGGGCGGGCGGTGCCTATCGACAAGTCACGGAAAAGCTGACGCGAGTCAGCGGAAATGATTTCAGTTCCGAAGACTCGCGCCATTTCTATGGCGAGTGATGTCTTGCCTGAGGCTGTTGGCCCCGTTACGACTATCAGGCGATTCACGCTTTTTCGTTTACGATGCGAGCAATTTCAACGATTACGTCACGTGCTTTTTCCATTGAAGGAATGGGCACAAACTCATAGCGACCGTGGAAGTTTAACCCACCCGCAAAGATATTCGGACAAGGAAGACCTTTAAACGAAAGTTGCGCGCCATCTGTTCCGCCTCGGATAGGCTGAACTTTCGGTGTTACGCCGGCATCTTTCATCGCTTGTTCGGCAATTTCAATAATATGCATAACCGGCTCAATCTTTTCGCGCATGTTATAATATTGGTCGTGGATTTCAATCGAACAACATTCGGGGAATTCGTTGTTGGTTTTGCGCACTAGATGCTCCAACTCTTTTTTTCGACGCTCGAAGCGGTCGCGATCATGATCGCGAATAATATATGTCAGAGTTGTCTTCTCAACATCTCCTTCGATTTGAACGAGATGATAAAATCCTTCATAACCTTCGGTATGCTCGGGGGTCTCCCATCGAGGCAACATCAAGATAAATTGATTTGCCATACGGATTGAGTTAACCATCTTATGTTTAGCATATCCGGGATGAACGTTGCGTCCTTTAAATGTCACCTTAGCTACGGCTGCATTAAAATTTTCATATTCAAGTTCACCGATTTCTCCGCCATCCATGGTGTATGCCCAATCTGCGCCGAAACAATCAACGTCGAATTTATGGGCCCCTTGACCGATTTCTTCGTCTGGATTGAAGGCGATGCGAATTTTGCCGTGCTTAACTTCGGGATGATTCTGTAACCAAACTACAGCAGAAATAATTTCCGCAATGCCGGCCTTGTCATCAGCGCCAAGGAGTGTTGTGCCGTCAGTAACAATCAGATTCTGACCGCAATAGTGAAGCAGTTCAGGAAATTGACTCGGCGATAGAACAACATTTTCGGTTTCATTGAGAACAATATCGTTTCCGTCATAGCTCTCGACAATGCGAGGCTTTACGTTATGTCCTGACATATCTGGCGATGTATCGAGATGGGCTATAAAACCAACAACTGGCACATTCGATTTGTCGGTATTTGCGGGAAGAGTGGCCATCAAATAGCCATTTTCATCAAGCGAAATTTCTTCCAAGCCAAGCTCTTGCAACTCTTTTTCAAGCGCTTGAGCAAACTTAAACTGCCCAGGAGTGGAAGGCGTTAAGTTGGTCAGTTCATCGCTTTGGGTGTCAAATTTGACGTATCTGAGGAAACGGTCTGTAACGTTCATTTTCAGGGTTTGTTATTAAGGTTATCGCAAAGTTACGATTTTTTCTAACGTTATTAAAACTTTTACGACTATTTACCGGGATTTTGTTCTAACCACGATTCACAAGCCAGCTTCAATTCGGCATACCAATCTACTCCGAAGTACTCGGTAAGCGGACCTTCAAGAAATTGATAAAGGCGAATTCCGAGACGGCGACCATTTTCGACGGCGTCGCGACAAATCGACCATCGATGATAATTGACAGCTGTAAATGTTGGATATTTTGTCAGTCTTACAGGATATAGCGAACATGACGAGGGTTTACGCCAGTTAACACGACCTTCACGATAAGCTTTATCTATCGCACAAAGGCAAACGCCTCCCTTTCCAAAGGTGCAGAACGCACAATTAGCTCCATCGAGCAAGGTTGTCACCATATCGCCATCAACATCGGGATAAGCAACTCCATTTGCCTCCACCTCTTCGACTGCTCGCGGGAGCATGTCATCTTTGATTGCCGGCAACACCTCTTCCAGCTTTTCAATCTCATCAAGAGTCACCGGTGCTCCGGCATCTCCCTCTATACAACACGCGCCCAAGCATTTGTCTAAATCACAACAGAAATATTCCTCAGCCAAGTCGAGCGAGACAAGTGTGCCCTGTATGTCTAACATAATTACTTCTTCGTCCAAAACTAAATTTTTTTCTCACCGGAGTGCGGCGAATTTTTCGCAAAGTTACTGAAAGTTGAGAAAAAAGCAGTAATTTTGTGAAATAAACACTGTCTTTTAAGATGTCAATAAACCTCGACGGCCTCGGCATTGCCCTGGCAACACCGTTTAAAGAAGATTTCTCGATTGATTACCAAGCACTCGAAAAGTTGATTGATTTCCAAATCAGTCACGGAGCCGACTACCTCGTCGTGCTCGGTACGACCGGAGAGGCTGTAACCCTTACCGACAGTGAGCGCCACGAATTAGCGCGTTTCGTTGCCAAACACGTCAATAGACGCATTCCGTTGATTCTCGGAATGAGCGGCAACTCTACTCTCCATCTAACCGAAGCTATTGCGAAGACCGACTTCTCAGGCTATGACGCAATACTCTCAGTTGTCCCATACTACAATAAGCCTTCACAAGAAGGTATGAGGCTTCACTTCGAAGCTGTCGCAAAAGCCTCACCCCTACCGGTGATATTATATAATGTGCCCGGACGAACAGGCGCCAACCTTGACGCATCTACAACATTGCGCCTCGCTGTTGATTTCCCCGATAAAATTATCGCAATTAAAGAAGCGTCAGGCAGAATGGGGCAAATCAGAGAAATACTCGAGAAAAAGCCCGCAGAATTCGTAGTACTGTCAGGCGATGATGCTTTAACCCTCCCCCTTATGGCAATGGGCGCGCGTGGCGTCATCTCGGTTATCGGAAATGCATTACCTGAAGAATTCGGAAGAGTCGTACACCTCTGCCTTGAAGGTCGTTTCGCAGAAGCGTCAGCCCTTGACCGCCCCCTACAACCATTCTATCGTTCGCTCTTCGCCGAAGGAAACCCATCAGGAATCAAGGCGCTGTTAGCAATCAAAGGTATGACAAAAGACATCTTACGTCTTCCCCTCACCCCGGTTTCCGACACCACCCGCAACAATCTGCGTCAAGCCCTCGAAGCCCTAAAATAACCATTTTACATAACCAAATAAGTTTACTCTCACAATATAACCGCCTTACCAATCTCAATTTCTAATTGGTAAGGCGGCTTTATTTAGATCAAAAATCTTAACCAAATTCAGCACCACCCACCGCGCCACCTGCTCCGCGGGCTCGTTCCTCACAAGAAGTTGGGGTCCGCGGGCTCGGCTAAAGCCATCACCCACGCTTTCCTCCAGCCATACAACAAAACGAGCTCGCGAAGCGGGTGATACTATGGTCGCTACAAACGTGGATATTCATAGAAATATCCTCAGCCCACTTTATTCCTAATAACAATCGCTATAAACAAAAACAGGGTCTGAAAACACAGACCCTGTCATTTTTGGGTGATTTGGGGGGGACTCGAACCCCCGACCGACTGCTTAGAAGGCAGTTGCTCTATCCAGCTGAGCTACCAAACCGACCTTATTTCTAAAAGATGGTGCAAAGTTACGTATTATTTTCGAGTTTCAAAAATCCCAACCACTGATTTTTCTACCATTTCAACCTCCAAACCACAAAAACACCGCCTTTTTTATACTCCCCACATCATAAAATTCAACCAAAAGAGTTCACTATACCCGTAATAAGCAATCTGACTCTTAAACTTTATCACAAACAAAATGTCTACTTAATAAGCAACAAACATAAATGACAAAATTATGAACGACAACACAAAAATGCGCGTGATATCCGCCGCCCTTATCGCAGCAGCAATCTTTAGCCTCGGACTATTCCTCAAAACCGGCATCGACAACATCGCATATCGCGACCGAAACGTAACCGTACGCGGGCTCGCCGAACGCCAAGTCGAAGCCGACTTCGTAACATGGCCTATCACCTACAACGTCGCCGGCGACAACCTCATCGCCCTATACGACCAAATCACACAATACAACAATACGATTGTCGAATTCCTAACCTCAAACGGAATCGACAAATCTGAAATATCAATTAACCCACCCGACACATACAACGCCACCGCCAATCAATACGGTTCAAGCTCATTCAAATATAAATACTCACTCAGTTGCGACATCACCGTAGCAACCACAAAAGTAGATAAAGTTAGAGAACTACTCACCCGCCAAACAGAGCTATTAAAAGAAGGAGTGCCATATTCCAACTCCTACATAAACTACGAATTCCGAGCCCTCAACAACATCAAACCCGACATGATCGCTGAAGCAACACGCAACGCACGCGAAGCCGCCCAACAATTCGCAAAAGACAGCGACTCTAAAGTCGGCAAAATGAAAACCGCCACCCAAGGACAATTCTCAATCCAAGACACAAGCGCCTCCACCCCCTTCTTGAAAAACGTCCGCGTAGTCTCCACCATAGTCTTCTACCTCGAAGACTAACTCGCCACACTCTCCTCTCCCCCCAAAGACGCCAAACGAAGGTCTGACCATAAATTCAAAGCACTGCAGATTCAAACCATAGCTTAAAAATTACCAATTTTTAAAATCCGCCTCTAAAATTTGGTAATATTCAAAAACTATCGTAACTTTGCACCACCGAAAACCGAGCCCAGGTGGCGGAATGGTAGACGCGCTCGTTTCAGGTGCGAGTGCTGCGAGGC
>CAZXAZ010000023.1:0-29744 GCA_964638475.1 uncultured Alistipes sp.
GATAATCTAACTACTCATAAAAATTCAACCGAATATGTCTAAAGTAACAGTGGTAGGCGCCGGAAACGTAGGCGCAACAGTAGCCAATGTACTCGTTA
The DNA here is from genome assembly GCA_964638475.1 of uncultured Alistipes sp. GTDB lineage: Bacteria > Bacteroidota > Bacteroidia > Bacteroidales > Muribaculaceae > UBA7173. Next base: position 99 of record CAZXAZ010000023.1, read on the forward strand.
CCACACAGGTAGCAAGCGAAGTAGTGCTCATCGACATCAAAGAGGGCGTTTCTGAAGGTAAAGCTATGGATATCATGCAAACCGCAAATATCCTTAACCTCCAGACTCGTTTGACCGGTGTAACAAACGACTACTCTAAGACCGAAAACTCTGACGTAGTTGTCATCACTTCTGGTGTTCCCCGTAAGCCCGGTATGACTCGTGAAGAGCTCATCGGCGTTAACGCTAAGATTGTTAAGTCTGTAACAGAAAACGTATTGGCTCATTCTCCCAATGCCGTTATCATCTGCGTTGCTAACCCGATGGACACCATGACCTACTTGATTCACAAAATCTCCGGTCTTCCCAAAAACCGCATCATCGGTATGGGTGGCGCCCTCGACAGCGCTCGCTTCAAATACTATCTCTGCCAAGCTCTCGGCGCAAGCGCTACCGAAGTTGAAGGCATCGTTATCGGCGGTCACGGCGACAAGACTATGATTCCTTTGACTCGCTACGCTGCTTACCGTGGCATCCCCGCTTCTTCACTCATCCCCGCTGAACAGCTCGCTAAGGTTGCTGCTGACACTATGGTTGGTGGCGCTACCTTGACCGGTCTCCTCGGCACCTCTGCATGGTATGCTCCCGGCGCAGCTTCGGCTCAGATGGTAGCTGCCGTTCTTGGCGACCAGAAACGTATGATTTCTTGCTCTGCCCTCCTCGAAGGCGAATATGGCGAAAGCGATCTTTGCATCGGCGTTCCCTGTATCATCGGCAAGAACGGTATCGAAAAAATCGTTGAATTCGACCTCAACGACGAAGAAAAAGCCCTCTTCAAGGCTAGTGCAGAAGCTGTTCACGCTACAAACGCTGCCCTCGCAGGCGTTCTCTAATCCTTAACAGGAAACATCAGAGGAAAACAAAATTCCTCTACAACTAATAACAAAGCCTCAACTTTGACAGTTGGGGCTTTTTCTTTTCCATATATTTTCATACCTTTGGACTCTCAATACCGAGATATGGGAACTTCTCAAGCTACCACAAATTCGCAATTACAATCAAAAACAATTTCTTTCCTACGATTTCCTCTGATTGTATTGGTTGTTTTGATTCATACTCAAATCAACTCTATTAACGGCATTTCAAGCAACGACACAATCACCAATCCATTTAGCGGCGCATTCCCTATCTACGAATCAACTTCATTTCTCTTCTCGCAGATAATCGCCCGCATCGCCGTTCCGCTATTCTTTTTCATTTCAGGCTTTCTCTTCTTCTACAAGACTCCAGATTTCTCTCTTTCGACTTATGCCGCAAAGTTAAAGAAACGCATCTTTCGACTGCTCATCCCATATCTTATTTGGAATATCTTATTTATCCTATCGCGCAACCTACCGGCAATAATTTCTCATGGTTCTTCGCCTCAAATCATCGGCGAAGGCTATTCGATAACAGATTGGATATCTGCGTTTTGGTGTTATAATTCAACGGAATCGCCGGTAAGCTATCAACTATGGTTCATCCGCGACCTAATGGTCGTAGTATTGTTTACGCCACTAATCTATTGGCTAATAAAGAACGTCGGCTACTTACTTCCATCAATATTAGGCATATTTTGGATAACTCAAACAAGCCTAAACATTGTTGGATTCTCTACAGAGGCATTTTTCTTCTTCTCTGTCGGTAGCTATTTTTCAATCAACAAAAGAAACTTCACGGAGTTAGTAAAATCTCATACAACATTATTAGGCATCATTTATCTATTATTCGTCATAATAACATTCCTAACAAAAGACTTCAGCTGGAGTATTTACCTCAAACGAATTAGCATTTTAATCGGCACTCCATTCGCTATCGCCATATCGGCGTCTCTTATCGAACAGCGAAAATGGCGTGTAAACCGATTCTTAGATGAAAGCAGTTTCTTCATCTATGCCTATCACATCATCGTCTTACCGATTGTTTTTCGATTTTTGACTGCAATCATCCCCTGCACATCTGACATCCGTGCAACCATTTTATACTTCTTATGGGCAACGACAGTCATCGGCGTCGGATTGATTATTTATTATTGTATGGAAAGATGTTTACCTAAAACGACAGCTCTGATTACCGGCGGAAAATAGAAACCGCATTTTTGTCTATAAAATCTAAACAATAATGCGGCAAAATATCTTGCTTAAAAAGTCGCTTAATCAAGCACTTCGGCTGGCGCGATGTCGATTGACTCACTGTCACCATTAGTATCAAGGAATGTAATTCGCAATACTAATCCTTTCTCTTGCAACCCTTCAAAGCCTTCGCGGAATATCTTATCCGTCGGAATCGCTGATTTAATCTGGCGCATCATTCCCTCTTTTTGAGCATCCATCAACTCTTGCGGAGCTCGCTTAAAAGACAACCCAGGAATCGTCTTAAATGTTAAAACCAAGGCATCCGCATCCTCCTCTACCTTCGCTTCCGAGTCTGTAAAAACTCCGGATTTTTGAGTCTGCTCTTTAAACTGTTCTGAATTGATCTGCTCTAACCATGCGTTCACTTTTGAGTCTGCATCGCTTTCAGAACATGACGTAAGGACTACGCTGATTAGCGCTATAACACAAACTAAAAATATCTGTAAACTCTTTTTCATTTCAACATTTGTTTCACTCTATAATCATCTTAAAATTCTTCAATCGCAAAATTACAACTTTTTTCGGTTTTAAGGCTTAAACCTTCGCCGAACTTATCACTCTAACATAAAACGACTAACAAGAAGTGTCATGAAAAGATATCTAAAAACAGTATGTGCATTCTTAATGGCACTGTCTATGGCGGCCTTTCCTATAACAGCCCAAAGCAATGGAGGCGGCGGACGCCAGAGCCATTTCTCGACAGGTCAATCCGGCAACAACGGACACAAACCTCGTCCGAGCTCCAACAATAATGGCCAAACACATGGCGCGTCACGTCCCGGAAATTCAGGCCAATCCGGCAGCCATTCCAGTCACAACAATGGCAGTAGCAACAATCGCCCGAACGGCAACAACAAACCAGAAAACAATAGCGGACAAAATCGCCCCGGAAACAAGCCCGGAAACGGCCAAAGACCCGGAGGAAATCAAAACGGTCACAATAAGCCAAATAGTCAACCCAACTATGGTAACAAGCCCAACGTAAGTCACGGCAACCACAACAACCATGGTGGCAGTGTTCACGGATGGCGCCCCACGCCTACCCCTCCCCCACCTTCCGGCGGTCACCACAACCACCATGTGCCTTTCTTCGGCCATTACCACCGTCCGACTCCCCCTCCCGCATGGCATCCCGTTGCCTATGGACCTTCTTTCGGGACAATTTTAGGTGTTGCGTTAGGTACAGCAATTGATTACTCTGTCCGTTCGTTAATGAACCAAGGTTACAACGTAACCGGATACGGTAACAACTCAGTCTATCTGTCCAATGTGCCTCAGATGAACTTCTATTGGCCTGAAGCTGTATTATACTACAACAACGGGGCGCTCTGTGGCTCATCGTTCACATATCCGACAACCTACAGCGACATGAGTCGATACAACAACCTCTACGTAACCTTCTGCCGTCAATACGGCAACCCGATAAATAAAGTTAACCATGGAGGCGTTATCTCGGCAACATGGTTCGGCAACGGAAACAGATATGTAACCCTTGAGTTTAACTCAAACTACGATTACTATTACACAACCCTTAGCTTCGGGCTGTAGAATCAGGCATGGCAGACAATTATCTCGAAAAGAAAATGGAGGAGCACCGTGCCGGCAAAGCCGGAGCTTCCTATCGTCCTAAAATAACTCCCCGGGGCAATCGCCCGGGGGAGTTACTAATTTCCTTCACCCCTTGCAACATTTTCATCCGCGACATCTTCAGCCCGGCGATGACTGACATTGCCAAAGCTCTTGTCGGAGCCGGATTTAAAGTGTCGTTTTCTCTCGACGACCCTCATAAAGGCAGCAGATTGGCTGCCACTCTCGGCTGTCGTTATTTGCCGCCAACACTGCCTCCCGACGAATCTTCTATTTTTCTCGAATCAAAGCCTAATAATTATTTACTACAAAGAGAAACAACACAACTTTGCCTTGACATCCCCGCTCAGACGCCTGACGATAGAGATAACAACTCTTTATCAATACTGATACAAACAATCGCATGGGGAGCCGCTATGCTTGCCAATCTCAACGACTTCAACCAAAATGTGTTGAAAAACATCAAAATCGAGGGGCTTTCTTTGTAAAAAAGTTGCTTACTTTTCAAAAAAAAAGCATAACTTTGCGAAACGACTCCTCGCCTAGGCTTACGGCGGGGATTCCGTATAACCAACCTTTTCCGAACGCTTACGCTTAAGTTATGCCTAAAATCCATGGAGCTGTAACGATCGATAAAGAACGCTGCAAGGGTTGCAACCTATGTGTTGTCGCTTGCCCCTGCAAGGTTTTGTCACTGCAACCCAAAGAGGTTAACGATCGTGGTTATCATTTCGCCTACCCCGCCAACGAGGATGCTTGTATCGGATGCGCTGCCTGTGCGACAGTTTGTCCAGACGCTTGCATCGAAGTTTACCGCGTGGTAGTCAAGTAGTTTTAAATTCCAGCCATTTTCCCCAGATGAAAGACAATGTAAAACTCATGAAGGGTAACGAGGCTATCGCCATGGCAGCGATCCGCTACGGCTGCGACGGCTACTTCGGCTACCCGATTACCCCTCAAAGCGAGGTTCTCGAAACTCTTGAGGCTCAGATGCCTTGGGAAACAACAGGAATGGTAGTGCTCCAAGCTGAAAGCGAAGTTGCATCTATCAACATGGTCTATGGCGGAGCCGCTACCGGCAAAGCCGTTATGACTTCTTCATCATCCCCCGGCATCAGCTTGATGCAAGAAGGCATCAGCTATTTGGCAGCATCAGAGCTCCCCGCCCTGATTGTCAACGTTATGCGCGGTGGACCCGGCCTCGGCACTATCCACCCCTCTCAGAGCGACTACTTCCAAGCAACAAAAGGAGGAGGCCATGGCGACTATCATTTGATTGTCCTTGCCCCTTCTACCGTTCAAGAAATGGCAGACTTCGTTGGCCTCGGTTTCGACTTGGCGTTTAAATATCGCACACCTTCTATGATTTTGGCTGACGGCGTTGTTGGTCAAATGATGGAAAAGGTTGTGCTACCCGAACAACGTCCGCGTCGAACCGATGAAGAAATTCGTCGCCAATGCCCCTGGGCTGTTACCGGAAAAGGCAATGGCCGCACTAAACGCAACGTTGTAACCTCGCTTGAGCTCGACTCTGCGGTTATGGAAAAGAACAACGAACGTTTCCAACAGACATACCGCGAAATCGAGAAAAACGAAGTGAGATATGAAGCTAAATATACCGACGACGCAGATTATCTGATTATCGCCTTCGGCTCTATCGCTCGTATCGGCATGAAAGCTATCGAAGATGCGCGCAAAGAGGGCATCAAAGTTGGTCTCATTCGTCCAATCACCCTCTGGCCCTTCCCCTATGACGCTATTCGCGAAGCCGCTAAGAATGTCAAAGGTATTCTCTGCGTTGAAATCAACGCCGGCCAAATGATTGAAGATGTCAGACTCGCCGTAAGCGACTCCGTGCCCGTCACCCACTTCGGACGTATGGGAGGCATCGTTCCCAACCCGACTGAAATTCTCGACGCACTGCGCCGCGACTTCATTGAAAAACCCGCTAACGCATAGGAGGACTTATCATGACACGCGAGGAAATTATCCGCCCCGAAAACAAAGTCTATAGCCGCCCAAGGCTGATGGACGACAACTATATGCACTATTGCCCCGGTTGCTCTCACGGAGTTGTTCACAAACTCGTTGCTGAGGTTATCGAGGAAATGGGGCTCGAAGACAAAGCTATCGGCATCGCGCCGGTGGGTTGCTCTGTCTTCGCATACAATTATATCGACTGCGACTGGATTGAAGCCGCACACGGCCGTGCGCCCGCTTTGGCTACCGCCGCCAGCCGCCTCAACCCAGACAAGGTTGTATTCACCTATCAAGGCGACGGCGACTTAGCTGCTATCGGTTCGGCTGAAACTATCCACTCTTGCACCCGTGGCGAAAATATCGTTATTATCATGATTAACAATGGTATCTACGGTATGACCGGTGGTCAAATGTCGCCTTGCACTATTCTTGGTGCAAAAACCGCAACATCGCCTTATGGTCGTCGCGCCGACCTTAACGGGTTCCCTCTGAAAGTTTCAAATGTTGTCGCTATGCTTGATGGCACATGCTACGTTACTCGCCAAGCCGTTCACACCGTGCAAGCTGTACGCAAAGCGAAAAACGCCCTCAAAAAAGCCTTTCAAAACGCAATCGAGAAAAAAGGAACTTCATTCGTTGAATTTGTTGGCACTTGCTCTTCGGGTTGGAAATTAACTCCCGAAAAAGCTAACAAATGGATGGAAGAGAATATGTTCCCCAACTATCCTCTCGGCGACATCAAAGATACAACTGTAGCTGCTGAAGAAAAATAATAATGAACCTCTAACAAAATTTCCGATGAAAGACGAAATTATCATTGCCGGATTCGGCGGACAAGGCGTGCTGTCGATGGGAAAAATTCTCGCTTACGCTGCCCTTGAAAATGATTTGGAGGTTACATGGATGCCCTCCTATGGCCCTGAACAACGTGGCGGAACGGCAAACGTGACCGTTATCATCAGCGACGAAGCGATTTCCTCTCCGATTCTTGACACTTTCGACACTGCTGTCATCCTAAACCAACAGAGCCTCGACAAATTTGAGAGCAAAGTTAAACCGGGCGGAGTCTTAATTTATGACCCCTACGGAATCCACCGCGCCCCGACTCGCACTGACATCACGGTCATTCCTGTCGAAGCGATGGAAGCAACAATTGAAACCGGTCAAGCTAAGAGCTACAACATGATTCTACTCGGAGCACTGCTTAAAATGCGACCCGACGTTACGGTTGAAGCTGTCGTTCGCGGTCTAAAGAAAGCCCTCCCCGAACGCCACCACCATCTTATCCCCGTTAACGAAGCTGCCATTCGCAAAGGCATGGAGCTCGTTAAAGAATAGCCCCCGACAAACAAACTTCCCCTATAATAAGTCGGAAGCCTCCCTAAAGAGACTTCCGACTTATTTCATATTATTCAACAGAATTTGACTTATGAGTAAAATTCTTATCCGTGTCGGCTTCTATATATTGTTAAGCATAGCGAAAGCATCTGCTCGAGAGGCATCGATTAACGCCGGCACGTGAGCATCTGAATTGACGATAAGCGAGACTCCGGCATGCTTTAAACGCTGCCAATGACGAGGATGAGGAAATAGACGCCCGCCATGGTCGGCATAAGCTTTAGTGTTGATTTCAACGGTAATCGGGCGCTCCGCATTGGTCAAGTTATATTCAATAACTCGATCAATCAAGCTATTGACAAGAGCTTGATACCACGATTCTTCTTCGATTCCGGGTTGGAAATATGAAGCGTTTTGACCGATTTTATCGAGATGACCGATAATATCGAAGCCTCCGGCTTCTACCATCGCTATAGACTGAGCATAAAATGTCTCACAAACATATCGTATATCGTCATCGAAATAATCATGCATCTTTCGCTTGAATGACTCAAATCTGCCATCGACATCAACCCACTCTCCTCGACGATTCTGCACGAAATGAACCGATCCTATCAGATAATCTAACGCTAACTCTTTGATATAGCTATCTGTCGGACCGAATTGTTCGCCGAGATAATCAACTTCCATCGACGCATAGAAATGACATTTGTCGCCATACTCGCAACGAATACGCTCTACTTCTGAGAGATATCGCTCGACATTTTCGCGACGCATATTACAAGGCGAGACAAGCGGTATCGGGCAATGTGGCGAAAATCCGTAATGAGTAAAACCTCTGGCTACAACCTCTCGGGCAAACGCCTCCATGGTTGCACGTCCGTCGCAAAATTCCGTATGTGAATGAAATGTATATTTAGTCGAACCGTTGAGCTCTTTTAGGAAATCCATCGGTAGTAGGTCAATCTTTCTTCAATTTTACTTCTAAACGCAGTGAGCGCAGATAATAGCAGAAGGCGCTCAATGTTGCGATACAACTAATTGCCGCAACAATAAAGGAGATTGTTTGGTCGATACCAAATCCCTCAGGCTGCGGAGCAAGCAGTATATATGAAACGGTTACCATCTGCATAAAGAGAGCCGGCAGTAAGGTCAACCAATAGATTTTTTGATGTCGGGCAAGATATACGGTCGATGCCCAAAGGGTAAAGACCGCAAGAGTCTGATTTGTCCACGCAAAATAGCGCCATAAAACCTCAAAGTCGATGAGCATCAATACGAATGTCACAACAAAGAGGGGCAAACAGATAACAAATCTGTTTATCAGCTTTTTTTGAGGGAGATTGAAGATTTCAGCAAGCGTCAAACGGGCACTGCGAAGGGCTGTATCGCCGGTTGAAATCGGAGCGGCAACAACACCAAGTATCGCCAATACGCCGCCGGCTGTGCCAAGCCATGCGAATGAAACGTCAGACACAAACGAGCCTTGAGAATGACCCGGAGTTGCCATATATTCTGCCAAACCGTCGTAACCTCCGGCAAAAGTAATCGCGGCGGCTGCCCAAACTAGAGCTATGACGCCTTCGGTGACCATGGCTCCAAAAAAGACAGGACGCGCCAAACGCTCGTTGCTTAAGCATTTCGCCATCATGGGCGACTGCGTTGCGTGGAATCCGGATATCGCTCCACACGCAATTGAAATGCAAAGCATCGGGAATATCGGATGTAAGCCTTCAGACGCATCTACACGACGATTATACAATCCGTCTGCCATGCCATCGGGAATCTCAACCCCGCTAAACAACATATAACCTAACAATCCGATGCCCATAAACAACAGCGCTGCGCCGAATAGAGGATAGATCTTTCCTATCAACTTATCTATCGGCAAAACTGTCGCCAAGATATAGTATAGAAATATTATGCCGGCACAAACCTTAACATCTAACCAATCCGGCGTTAGCCCGGCAAGCACTTCCGACGGGGTCAAAACAAATACCGCCCCAACCAACACCAAAAGCACCAACGTAACAACTCTCATTATCTGCTTCACAACCACACCAAGCTCTTTACCGACTATTTCAGGCAAGGAAAGTCCCCCGGAACGCAACGATATCATCGCAGATATATAGTCATGGACAGCTCCTGCAAAGATTGTTCCGAACACTATCCACAAAAACGCAGCAGGACCATACATAATGCCCATAATCGCGCCGAATATCGGTCCCATTCCGGCTATGTTCAAGAATTGAATTAAGAACACCTTCCATGTCGGCATCACTACAAAGTCGACCCCGTCGGCTTGAGTAATTGCAGGGGGCTGACGATTTGGCTCTATACCGAACACACGCTCCGTTATTTTTCCGTAAATGAAATAGCCGCAGATAAGTATGGCAAGCGAAATCAGAAATGTTGTCATGGAATCAGATATAATATTTGCTCGATTAAAGGTATGCTCTATCTCGGTTTTATCGCTAACAAACCGTCATTGCTGTTCGAGCGCTATCACTTGGTCGCGCATCTCACGCAATTCTATGCGAGCACTTTCTATCTCATCTTCAAGCCTAAGTATTACTGCCGCTTGTGATTGATCGCCTCTCCCATAAGCTTGACGAGCCTCAGCAAGACGCGCTTCGATGCCGGCAAATCGTTTCTCTTTTATGAGATATGCTTTCATCGCGGCTCGAGCTTCGTGATTTCTAAAATCGCTAATCGTAGTATAGACTTTATTGCCGGGAAGTGCGAAGAGAAAATCAACGCTATTATCGCCGCTATCGCTCATCGACTGCCCCTCTTCTATTGCCTCAATAATCTCACTATAATCTATCTCAGGTTTGCGGGTCAACGCAATATTATCGAGACGAGCAAGCGACGCTATATTCGGATTATCGATTGAGACATTAACGCGCAGGTCTTGAGGAATAAACGTGTAGATTGTAACCTTTCCGGGATGACGATTGCGATCACTCGCAAACCAACCGACACCGGTATATTCGTCAATTACCAACAAATAATCATTATAAGGCGAATTAAACGGCAGACCTACATTTGCCGGCTGTAGATAACCGCCGTCATTCATACGTGTCAGATAAATATCATAGCCGCCGAGCGTGTTTTCCCCATCGTTGGAATAATAAAGCGTAATGCCGTCAGGCATCAAGAAGGGATAGCAGGCGTCGCCTCCCTCTCGCAATTCATCTCCAAGCGGCTCCGGGGTTTCCCATTCGTTTCCGAGCAAAGCTGACGATCCATATAGACAACTATTGCCATCAGCATCATAAGCCGACCATACCATACGATTCCCGCTTTCGGTTTTATGCACCATCGTCAGTCCATCTGTCGGGAATCCTTCGGGCAAAGCTTCTGCACCAAGTAATCTGCCGGCTGCCGGAGATATCGGATATTTACGGAAGAATTCTTCCATATCGACTTCGACAGAATCTATCACTTCGATATTTTGCACTCTATCGAGCATCGTCGCGATATGGTCAATCTGTTCGTCAAGATCACCCGAATTATCTTCAGCAATCTTACGTTTTCCCTTCTTCAAAGTCTTGCGATAAGCCTCAAGCAACTCGCGAGATTCCTCTATCTCATATCGCAAACAAGCCAAACGAGCAAGACGCAAAGTTGCGTCACGTTCGCCTCGCTTGCTTAACGCCTCAAAATGATTGATCGCTTCAGCGTCATGGCCCGTATCCCAAAGCAAATCGCCTAGCAAAAGTGCCGACTCGATATCTTTCGGATTATCAGCCGTAATAGTGCGCAACATCGTAATAGCGTCTTCGATGTTGCCATCTTCGGCGAGTGTGCGCGCCTGTTCTAAGCTTTGCGCCGTAGCTCCAACAATGCCACAAAACAAGACTGTAGCAGAAAGCACTACTCTATGTATGATTTGTTTGTATCTCATTATCGCAATATTATCAATTAAAAATGTGCGTCGTTACCATTTGACCCCGCTACTGCCAATCGGGTTTAATATATGGAAACAAAGATCATGTAGCAAGTCAAACGCATCTTGGCGTGAACCATTACCTTTCGACGCGGCGTCAAACTCGCGAATCAAAGAAATAATTTCAATCGTTTGCCATTGGCCACACCATTTCATTGCGTTGCGAACATCGGTCAATTGCATCGGGAAACGAAATCCCAATTCCTGCATCAAACCTCGCTCACTTTTATCCGGAGCATACTGCGCAACAAGCAAATTAGAAAACAAGTTAAACAGGTTGACAACCAACACCTGAGGCGGATTATTCTTTGGATCAGACGCAAAGCGACGTAAAATCTTGAACACCTTCTCGGTATCATGACGGGCAATCGCCCCGACAAATTCAAAGTTATTATACTCTTTTGAAATACCGATATTACGTTCAACGGCCTCCGGCGTTACTTGAGCATTCGGCCCTAACGTAACTGTTAGTTTATCAACTTCGTTATACAAGCGCGAAAGATCTGTACCGACATATTCACAGAGCATCGCCAACGCCTTGGGATCTGCCGTCAACCCCTTGCTTGCTATAAAATTCGAAACAGTAGAGGCAACCATCTTTTCAGTCAACTTTCGCGACTCAAAAGCGACACCGCCCCCCTCTTTTAGCGCCTTCGTAAACTCCGCACCCTTAGCCTGTGCTCCTCGAACACAAAGACACAAGACCGTCGTTGGCGACGGATTCTTAACATACGCAGCCAATGCATTAAGATAAGCCGTCGATGTAAAACGGGGCTTATTACCCTCTTGCACCTCGCGCACAATCACTACCTGACGCGCCGACATCATCGGATAACGTCGCGCAGCCTCAACAACCGCAGCTGGTTCTGTTTCAGGCGCATAGAGCATCATCAAGTCGAAATCTCGGTCATCAGGCGCGACAAGATTCTCCACCTCCTTAGCAATCAAATCGGTATAAAAACCCTCCTCGCCATGGAGCAAGTAAACCGGCGCCACATCACCCTTTCGTAAGGTCCTGCGAATCGAATCGGCTGTTGGAGTCTCTGCCATAACCTCTATTTCAACTTAATCAAAACAATTCTTTACAACTCCCGCCGTTTAAAGCAGAAATCAAACGCTAATTTACAACATTTTCTCCAATCCGCCAAACCCATCTTCCCCTCCATCGTCGCGCAGAGTCGACTACAAACATAAACTAAGAACGATGGCAAATCACAACCTTAATCAGCAGCCGTTTAAGTTGCTTTTTTGTCAACGCTACGCCAACCATACGCTTAACAATTGGTTAGGCGAACTGAGGTGGCATTGTTTTTGTTATATTAGTGATTGACTAATTTTAGTCGCTAAAAATTAATTAATCATTAGCAACTCTGAATTATGGGCACTTTTAATGAGATTATCGGAGCAGAAAAGCCAACATTAGTCGACTTCTATGCCACATGGTGCGGACCATGCAAAATGCAGAGCCCGATTCTCGAGACTGTAAAAAATCAAATTGGAGATGAAGCCAATATCGTCAAGATTGATGTCGACAAAAACGAAGAACTGGCCGCACACTATCGTGTACAGTCAGTTCCTACATTAATGCTTTTTAAATCAGGCGAGCTCGTATGGCGCGCGTCGGGTCTTCAACAAGCCGATTTTCTTGAAGCAAAGATTCGCGAATTCATAACGCAATTTTAGCAACCAAAATCATCATTCGCAAAGTTGATAACCTTCGCGACTTATAGATTTTGCATATCTACAAGATGCGAATAATATCCGCCTAACGAGAGTAGCTCTTCGTGTGTACCACGCTCGACGATTCTGCCTTCATGCATTACGCAAATCATATCGGCGTTGCGGATAGTCGATAGACGGTGGGCGATTACCAATGTCGTGCGGCCTTTCATCAATCGTTCGAGGGCTTCTTGCACAAGCTTTTCACTTTCAGAGTCAAGCGCCGATGTTGCCTCATCTAGTATCAAAATCGGGGGATTCTTCAAGATTGCACGAGCTATCGAAACGCGCTGACGTTGTCCGCCTGACAGACGACATCCTCGGTCTCCGATATTGGTTTCATAGCCTTGCTCGGTCGACATGATAAACTCGTCGGCATTAGCAACTCGCGCAGCTGCACGAACATCTTCTAATGTTGCGCCTTCAACTCCGAAAGAGATATTATTGAAGAACGTATCATTGAAAAGTATAGCTTCTTGGTTGACATTGCCCATAAAAGAGCGAAGATCGTGAACTTTTAAGTCGCGAATATCAATTCCATCTACCGTAATCTGACCTTTATCGACATCATAGAATCGCGGCAACAAATCAGCCATAGTTGATTTTCCCGAGCCCGACTGACCGACGAGAGCTACGGTTGCTCCGGCGGGAATTTCAAGGTCTACATCATGAATCACCTCATTTGTTCCGTAGCTGAAGGTGATATTTTTATAGCAGATATCTCCCTTGAATTTCTCAATCAAGCGGGGCGATTCCGGATCTTTAATCGGATTTTCGGCATTCAAAATCTTGTCGACACGCTCCATCGAAGCGAGACCTTTTTGAATTGAATACATCGCTTTCGATAGGTCTTTCGCCGGATTGATAATCGAGTAGAAAATCACCATATAGTAGATAAACGATGCGGCGTTCATCGATGATGCGCCCGACAAGATCAAGGCGCCTCCAAACCAAAGAACAATCGCAATCGAAAGCGTCCCGAGAAACTCACTCATTGGATGAGCAAGACTCTGACGACGCGCGATTCGGTTCGATAGCTTATAAAAAAGCTGATTCTCTCTGTGGAATCTATCGCGGATTTTAGCCTCGGCATTAAACGCCTTGATTATACGCAATCCGCCAAGACTTTCCTCGATATTCGACAACAACAACCCCCATTGGCTCTGCTGTTCAAGCGATTGGCGTTTGAGGCGCTTGCCGACTTTTCCCATCACCAAGCCCGCCATAGGCAAAAGGATTAGCACGAATATTGTCAACTGCCAAGAGATAACAATCATCATCGTCAAACAGACGAGAATCATGATCGGGTTCTTGAACATCATGTCAAGCGATGCCATGATTGAGTTCTCGATTTCGCCAACGTCACCGGTCATTCGTGCCATCACATCTCCCTTTCGCTCTTGAGTAAAGAACGAGATCGGGAGGGCTACCATTTTATCAAAGACAAAGTTACGAATGTCGCGAACGATGCCGTTTCGCATCGGTATGATAAAATAGGATGCCAAGAATGTAACACCGGTCTTTAAGCCGGTCATAATAACCAACAACGTGGCTAATAACGCGAGCGTTACCGACGGTCCATATGAGACAATCGCCTCCTGTGTATAATAATAGAAATTGTTGACAGCAACATCCTTCAGCGAGGCTGAGCCCATTGCCATAAACTCATAGCTTGCCTCCCTAACCTTAAAGAGCATTTCAAGGATAGGTATAATTACCGCAAATGAGAATAGCGTCAAGAATGCCGACAGAATATTAAAGAGAATATTCAGCGCCAAATATTTCTTATAGGGCGGCACAAACCGCTTCAAGATGGCAAAAAACTCATTCATATAATTTCGTGCTAATAAAAAAAGCCTCCCGCCGCTTTTTTAATTGGGCGGGAGGTTAAAAATTTAGGCAAAGCAAAGTATCAAGACCTGAGCAGCTACCACGCGGAGGAACATCGTCAGCGGATAAACCGTTGAATATGCAACAGCGGGAGCATCTGAGCCGGTTGAATTATTTGCGTAGGCAAGCGCCGGGGGATCGGTGTAACCGCCCGACATCATACCCATAAGTGTCAGATAGTTAATTTTGAAAATACCGCGTCCGATACAGCCGGTAATCAACAAGGGCACAAAAGTAATAATAAAGCCCCAGATTACCCACCACATACCAACTTCATTGAAGACGGTGCTGGCGAAGTTCTTACCGGCTCCGATACCTACGGCGGCGAGGAACATACAGATTCCTAGTTCGCGAAGCATCAATGAGGCTGAAGATGAGGTATAGGTAACGAGTTTAAATTTATAACCGAAACGGCTCAAGAAAATTGCGACAACAAGCGGACCGCCTGCCAATCCGAGCTTCATACCAAAACCTACGTTGATCGAACCTACGATGATACCGAAAAGGATACCAACGAAAATCGTAATCAAGTTGGGGGTATTGAGGCGCTTCATTGAGTTACCAAGTTTAGCTGCCAAACGATCGATATCGTTCAAATCACCTACTACAGTAATGCGGTCGCCAATCTGAAGGCGAAGACCGGGTGTTGCCAAAAGGTCGACACCGGCACGGTTGACGCGAGTGCAGTTAAGATTATAACCTTTATGGAGGCGCAAATCTGCGAGGCTCTTGCCGTTATATTCGCTACGAGTTACGAGAATTCGACGGCTGACTACTGACTCAGGTGAAACTTCCTCCCATTTGTCGTCGTCCATTTCTACTGACGGACCGACTACGCTTTTGAAGCTTTCAAGGTCGGTTGCGGTCAAAACTACATAGAGTTTATCTCCGACGCGAAGCTGAGTGGTTGACTTCGGAATGATAATCTGACCATCTTGCTGCATCAAGCGTGAAACGACAAATTCTGTATGGATAATTTCATGAAGCTGAACCAATGTCTTGCCGTTAATCAATGGATTGGTTACCTCGATTGACACCAAACAAGGCTTAGCGGTTGCGTCTTCGGCTTCTTGATCCAAGCGCTTGATTTCCTCATCAACTTTGACACGGAAGATAAACTTCACAATCAAAATCGCTGTGATAATACCAATTACGCCAAGAGGATAAGCCGCAGCATAACCCATTGACATTGTGTTTACGGCTGCACTTACGGCTTCGGGATCGCCGGTGAGAGCCTGCTGAGCAGCTGCAAGTCCGGGAGTATTGGTTACCGCTCCCGACATTACACCAACGAGGGCGGTAATATCTGTATTACCATCGATGTAATAAATCGCAATTGTAATAATTACGTTTAATAACACTCCCGCTACGGCGAGCATGTTAAGCGTTACGCCTCCCTTCTTAAAAGATGAGAAGAACGCCGGACCTACTTGTAAGCCGATAGCAAAAATAAACAAGATAAGTCCGAACTCACGGACAAACTTCAGCACTTCAGCGTCAACTGTGTAGCCGAAATGCCCCATCAAGATACCCACGAACAACACAAAAGTAACGCCCAACGAGATGCCGGCAACCTTCACCTTTCCGATGAAGATACCTGCCGCAATCACAAATGAAAGCAGCATCAAGGTTGAGGCCAAGGATGTGTTTCCGGGGCACAAGATGCTCACGTCAAAAAAATCCATAGCAATAATACTATCAAAAACTAAAACTCAAATTTTTAGACTGCAAAGTTACGCAATTCCCCCGACATAACGAAAATCGAAAGCGGAAATCTGAAAACAGATAACGATAACGCGAAAGACAGACTAAAAGCGCCCTCGATGTAGAGCGATGTAAAACCTATGTGCGAGTTGCAAAATATTCAAACAATTAATCAAATTTATTCATCTATTGCCGGAATAAAGCATCGCTATTTTCGGGAACAATCTCTTAAACACAACCAATACGAGAATGGATATCGCTGCGGTTAAAAAAGGTACAATTAGATAACAGGCTATTTCACCTAACACAATTTGTCCGGGGATAATCAAATGAATAATCTTGTGTGATACACTCAACGCTGAACCTATTACCGGAAAGCTCACCGCATGAAAGGCATATATAAAGAAACATGATGAAACCAATAATTTATTCGGCTTAACATGATATCGCTCAACAAAGACAGAGGCTATATAAATCGCGGTAAAGACTCCGCTACAGACAAATAAGGGGTAAATATTCTGACCGATAACCGTATGTATTCCATCATACACAACGCATCCACAAAACAATATTGTCGCAGTTGGAATAACAAAATATCTATATCGTTTTACAAACATCACAATATTCTTTCCGCTCAATGCGAAATAAGCTCCTACAGAATAATAAAAGAATGCTGTAATTGAGAATCCCGGTATCAACGGCCATATACGTGAAATATACGCAAAAAAAAGCAACATAATCCCCAAAAGTTTTGCGCGGGTACAGATTTGATATATCACCGGAGTAAACAGCGTAACTACGACTAAATCTCTTAAAAACCAAAGAGGATAATCGATAGGTCCGCTTTCATACAAATGGTATCCAAGCCAATTAACTTGATGAGTGCCCCAAATATTGCAATCATAAAACAGATGCCAACTCTTCTCAGCCAAATAATCATACAGCTCGGAAATCGGTTTCCCCTCAAACACTGTCGCGCCTAATTTCGCAATTACAACAAGAAGCACACAAGTCAAAATCCACACGAAATATGGAACTATCAATGTGCTTACTCTACTCTTAATTTTCTTTCTATACCCATCCCACGACCATTGTTTAAAGTTTAGAAAGAAAAGGAAACCAGAAATCAAGAAAAACGTCGGCACTGCTATATGAGACAACGTATGAGAAAATATTATCCCTATCACATTGTACACCCCCTGCACTGATCCGAGCGAGAAGTTGGCATCAATTAGATTAACAACCTCAGGATTCATATGAATGAATATCACCATTATTGCCAGCGGGAAACGCAATAAATCAATCGTTAATGACTCGACTTTTTCAGGAGAATACGGCTCTATCCGAGCATTATGCGAAATATTTTTATTATTCATAATAGCTGCCTATTCTTTAATATCTCTTCGCCGACAATAACACTATTAGATATTAATTCAATATCAGATGATATAATTCAATAACGGGTTGCAAACCATTGCAAAATTAACGAATCACTTTGACATATTCAACATCATGACGACAAATACACTTCTGCAAAGTCATCAGAACCCCTCCTGACCGACTATCCCCGAAGAACAGAGATACTACTTTCCTCGACAGACAACTTCAACTTAATCAAAATAAAAGAGACTCCCGCGAAAGCGTCCCGAATTAGGGGTTGCGCTTTCGCGGGAGTCTATGATTTATCTAAAGGTTATTTAGATGCAAGAATTAGAGCTGGGGACCAGCAGCTACGAGAGCCTTACCTGCTTCGTTGTTCTCAAACTTCTTGAAGTTATTGATGAACATTTCAGCGAGCTTGTTAGCCTTGGTGTTCCATTCTTCGGGGTTAGCGTAGGTGTTGCGGGGATCGAGAATGTTGGTGTCTACGCCGGGAAGTTCGGTGGGAACTGTGAAGTCGAAGATTGAGATCTGCTTGGTCGGAGCGCTGAGGATAGAACCGTCGAGGATAGCGTCGATGATACCACGAGTGTCGCGGATAGAGATACGCTTGCCTGTACCATTCCAACCTGTGTTTACGAGGTAAGCCTTAGCTCCTGATTTTTCCATCTTCTTAACGAGTTCCTCAGCATATTTTGTGGGGTGGAGGCTAAGGAAGGCAGCGCCGAAGCAAGCTGAGAAGGTGGGAGTAGGTTCGGTAATACCGCGCTCTGTACCTGCGAGTTTAGAGGTGAAACCAGAGAGGAAGTAATACTTAGTCTGCTCGGGAGTCAAGATAGAAACGGGGGGCAATACGCCGAATGCGTCAGCTGACAAGAAGATAACATTCTTAGCAGCGGGACCGTGGCTACCCGGGGCGATCTTTTCGATGAATTCGATAGGATAAGAAACGCGGGTATTCTCTGTAACTGACTTGTCAGCGAAATCGATCTTGCCGTTAGCGTCAACAGTTACGTTCTCAAGAAGAGCGTTGCGACGGATAGCGTTGTAGATATCGGGCTCAGACTCTTTGTCAAGGTTGATAACCTTAGCGTAGCAACCACCTTCGTAGTTGAAGACGCCGTTATCGTCCCAACCGTGTTCGTCGTCACCGATAAGGAGACGTTTGGGGTCGGTAGAAAGAGTAGTCTTACCAGTACCAGAAAGGCCGAAGAAGATAGCGGTGTTTTCACCATTCATGTCGGTGTTAGCTGAGCAGTGCATAGAAGCCATACCGCGCAAGGGGAGGTAGTAGTTCATGATAGAGAACATACCTTTCTTCATCTCACCACCATACCAGGTGTTGATGATAACCTGCATCTTCTGAGTAAGGTTGAACGCAACGCAAGTTTCAGAGTTGATGCCGAGTTCCTTCCAGTTGGTTACTTTAGCCTTAGAAGCGTTAAGAACAACGAAGTCGGGAGTGAAGTTGTCAAGTTCTTCCTGAGTAGGACGAACGAACATGTTGGTCACGAAGTGAGCCTGCCATGCAACTTCCATAATGAAACGAACTGCCAAACGAGTGTCTTTGTTAGTTCCGCAGAATGCGTCAACTACATAGAGGGGCTTGTCAGAGAGTTCTTTGTCAGCGATTTCTTTGAGGGCGTCCCAAGTTTGGGGAGTGATGGGCTTGTTGTCGTTTTTGTATTCGTCTGAAGTCCACCAGATAGTATCCTTAGAGATGCTGTCTTCTACGAAGAACTTATCTTTGGGAGAACGGCCGGTGTAGATACCGGTCATTACGTTCACTGCGCCGAGTTCGGTTTCTTGACCTTTTTCAAAGCCTTCGAGACCTGCTTTTGTTTCGTCAGCGAAAAGAGTTTCCCAAGAGGGATTGTGGTAGATCTGGGGAGTTCCAGTGATACCATACTGGCTCAAATCAATCTTGCTCATTTTGATATATCGATAAATAAATTGTTTATTGATTTTTCAAATCTATCAAGACGCAAATCTCGGAAAAGACTACGCCTTGTTATTCGGTTACAAAGTTACGCAAAATTTTTTATCCACAGCCTATTTACGGAAAAATTTCCTTAATAGAACAGTTTTTTTACGTTTTTTTCATATTCTACATCATTGAGTACTGCTTCAGCATCGCTCTTCATTAGGCAGAACACATTAACACAGCGCCCTGTTAGTTAAAATAAGTTAACATTTTCAACTTTGAGCGGATTTTTTCTCAACCCACAAGAAATTATTAGTAATTTCGCTGAGATTCAATTACAACCATGAGAAATCACTAATAACATCGCATTCTATAAAATCTTACTTATATCTAAACCAAGTTTAACTATCATGAAAAAATCTTTACTCATTATGGCTGCCGTCCTGACTGCATGGACGGCTAGCGCACAGCTCTATGTTACCGGCGGCAACGTCACTAATGCTCCTGCCAGTTGGGATCCTTCAAATCCCCTTGAAGTAACAGCAGTTGATGGCGAATACACATTCGAGGCTAATGGCGGATTCAAAATGTCAACAGCCAAGGGCGATTGGAATACATTCAATGCCGCTGCTCTCGGCCTTAATAGCGGATGGACAAAAGAAAATGGCATTGCCACTTCTACCCTGAAAATCACCGACGTTGATATTGCTCCGGCTGAAACTGGCATCGCTATCACATACAAGGTCAAAGAAGACCTTTCTCAAATCTCTGCAATTCTCCCTACCGACCCTGTTGAGCATTATTATTATGTAACCGGAGGTTTCAACGGCTGGGCAGCAACAGATCCCGCATACCGAATGACTAAAACAGGCGAAAACACTTACAGCTACACCGCTGTCAACGGTCTTCCTCTTGGTAGCGCAGCGACAGGTGCCGGGTTCAAAATTACTCGTGACGGATCTGATTGGTTTGGTTGCAAGGAAAATGCAAAACTAAACAAAACAATTAACGCGTACACTGGCAATGACGCTAACAATTTCGAAATCGAAGTGCCCGCCGGAGCTGAAATCATCTTCACATATATAGAAGGTGGACAATCTACCGTATTAATTAAGGCTGACGGTGTTGATACTACAGTAACCATTCCGGAACACCTCTACATTACCGGTAATATTAAAGACAATATTTGGACTCCGGAGACAGCTCTTGAAATGACCAAAAACGAAAACGTATTTAGCATCTCAAACGTTGAGCTCGTTAATGAAGGCTTCTTTAGCTTCCTCTCATCGAAGTCTTGGGAGTGTGTGCGCTACGGTAGTCCACTCGAGACAGGTGGCAGTTTAAATTTTCAATCCAATCAAGCGACCTTCACTTTGACTGAAAATTATGCCGATGTTGGTGCGATTTATGCTGGAGTAGGAAACTACGATTTCACAGTCACATTCGAAGATAATGGCGATGTTATCCTCAATGCCAAAAGAAACTTAACTTGGAGTATTCCCGAACATCTTTACATCATCGGCAACATTGGCTCTATCTCTAACAATTGGTGGAATCTTAATACAGCTCCCGAGCTTACAAAGAACGAAAATACATTCAGTATTTCAAACGTAGAACTCACAGGTGTTGCTAAATTTATTTTCGTCACAGCTAGAGAAAACGGATGGAACGAGCTTCTCTACGGAGCGCCAGCAGACAACGATAATTTGTCATTCACAAACCAGATTGCAACCTTAACACTCGACATTAACGTTGGCTCTGTTGCTGCGATTTGCGCCACCCCCGGCATATACGACATAACCGTAACATTTACCGACGACGAAGAAGTTATCTTGACAGTTTCAAATAATGACTCAACGTCAGCTATCGAAGCTATCGAAGCAGCTGCAACTGTAGTTCCCGCTGAATATTACAACCTTCAGGGCATCCGCATTCTCAATCCCGAAGCCGGTCAGCTCTACATCGTAAATCGCGCAGGTAAAGTTTCTAAAGAAATTGTTCGATAAACAAAGACGTGTGTCTTTTATATGACACACCAAATTCAATAAACAACAACAGCCCGTCTTGCTCTCAGTGCTCGACGGGCTGTGTTGTATCATGACTTAAACTTATCTTCCGGAGAAAAGCGCACCGACTCCAAGCAATCGATCGTAACGGTCGCCGGGAGCTCGGTAATAAACATATATCAAATATTCATTTACAGTTTGGTAATGGTCTCCCTCAACCGGTGAGGTTAAGCCAACATTCCCACCATGGGGCACAACTAAATATTGGTAATTATATGCTCCTTGCTTCAATGGCAAGAGCTTCTCATAGCGCCCTGTCGACGGATTATATTCCATACGTGATGCGTCGTCAAAACGGCGCATCATAAAATCTCCATCAAGATAGACTTCCGCATCGGGAATCTGCGACATATCAAGCGAGAAGAATACTAACGTATAATCCGCCTCAATATCAGAATCTTCCGAATTATATTCGCGGATAAAATAACGTCCGTGCTGAGTATTGTCATATTGATATTCTCTATATGCTCTGATTTTATCCAAGCCTAGGATATGATGATACCACGGCGCATGATACTCGATATGGTCCTCCCCCATTCCGGGATAAAGATTATTAACCGTCTCCATTCGGCGGTACTCGTTTCCGGCAGGGAAAATCAACGACGGAATATGTTCATATATCAATCGCGTATCCATTCGACGTGTAGGATGAGAAACAACTACGGCATTATCGAGGCGTCCGTTCTGCGTCACTACAATTCGCAAATCAGTGTTCACGTCGCGAATCGACGCATTACGAGTGTTTATTTCAAGTGAAAGTTGCTGATGTTCGTCATTATAGTCGACATCTGTACGAGATGTAACCGAGCCGCCAACCAACACCGCATTTTCTTGCACCATAAATCTCACTTGAAACAACACGTCTTCCGGCTCATCCTCATAATACACTCTTAGAAGATAATTTCCCGAGAGACGGAATTCATAATTTGAATTCGGCAACGTAATCGTGTAATGCACATAATGAATTGATGTTGCTCGAGAGAAAGCATATTCCTCTACATCGGCATAGTTAAAGCCATCGAACACCTCGCTATCGACGAGTTCTCCTCGACTCCAGTCTGAGTTACAATGCTCAATCGAATAGCGCAAATATTCACGCTCATCACCCATAATATCAAAGCCGATAATCAGCCTGTCACTTCCACCCAATGTCAATATAGGCGGCGCAAGGCGATCTCCATCAATATTGATTGTCAACGACCTCACTTTAGGCGAAAAGATTGCCGTAGATGTGTCATCTATCGAACGCGCCATCGCCGAAACTGCGAGAATAAGCGACATATATATCGTCAGCAACAATCTAACCTTCATTTGTAGAGCTACATTAATTTCAATTACTACAAAACTATACGCTATAGTCGTCTTACCAAACTATCGGAGTTTCACCATGAGCAACAAGATACTCATTTGCTCGTGAAAAATGATGATTCCCGAAGAATCCGCGATGAGCCGACAGGGGAGATGGATGAGGCGAGGTTAATACAAAATGACGTGTTGAGTCTATCAACTCTGACTTACGGATCGCATAACTTCCCCATAATATAAACACTAAGTGCTCGCGATCACGCGACAATCGTCTAATTACCTCATCGGTAAATTGCTCCCACCCATGTCCTTGATGCGAACCGGCTTTATCAGCCTCAACAGTCAAAGTGGCGTTTAATAACAATACTCCTTGTTGAGCCCAACGAGAAAGGTCTCCGTCGGCGGGGATTGGAGCGCCAGTATCGTTAGTTACTTCCTTAAATATATTCACCAATGATGGTGGAATTCTAACGCCGGGATTAACCGAGAACGAGAGTCCGTTTGCTTGACCGGCTCCATGATATGGGTCTTGACCGAGGATTACGACTTTCACCTTGTCGAATGGACATGCATCAAAGGCAGCGAAGATTTTCGCAGCCGGGGGGTATACTATTCGACTTGCGTATTGCGACCGCGCAAACTCTGCGGTCTGCCTAAACGCTGATGATTGAAATATATCGGAAAGTTCGGCTTTCCATGTGGGGTCGATTCTTACATCCATAAGGAAATCGAAAAAACAGAAGGGTGAAAGGCTAATAGAGCAGTGTGGGATTGACGGGGAAAATAGAAACAGGCCCGCTCGCGCGAGGCGGGCAGGCCTGTGTGGGTTATTTCGCCGTAGCTATCGCTGAATTATTTCTCAACGATGGTCACGCAACGATCAAGAGTGAGACACTTGTCACCAAGGTCTACACGATTGCCATTATTAATTGTAGCTTCGAGTTGGCTTTCGGGCACGCCGTAACGAACGAGAAGGTTCTTAACACCGTTTACGCGGTTGTGGCGGAGACGAGTGTTGATCTTATCGTTACCGGTGTAGTTATCTGCCCAACCGGTGAGAACGTAAGTCTTATCAGAGTTCTTCATTACGTTTGCTACAGACTTGAGCACCTTGCGGTCAACTGATGTCAAAGAGTAAGTATCGGCAGGATAGTAGATAGTAGCAAGAGGAGCTGCGGGCACTTTCTCTACAACTTTTTCAACCGGACGGTTGAGGCAAGCGCGGAGCTGATTTTCGAGGTCGGCAATCTTAGCGTCAGCCTCGGCAAGGCGTGCGCGATATTCGTCGCAGTTCTCTGCAGGAGGACATACAGGCACGATGGGTGCGCTCCAGCTGCTCTTGTTGAATTTGTAAGTTGCGGTCAGAAGAGCTTCTGCAGCAACAGTGGTTTTACCCCAAGAGTCAGAATGGTTAGAAACCGCTGTAGCTCGGAGGTCAAGACCGAGAGCGAAATGCTTGGTAATGTTGAATTCCTGAGTAAGACCGGCGCGAACTGAGAGCACATTATTCTTATTATTGTGCCATGCGGGTTCTTCACCTGCTTCTGCAGAATATTTAGTGAGAGTCCAATAAAGACCGGCTCCGGCATAAACGTAAGCGTTATAAACGCGACCGGGACGATAGCCACACCACCAATTGGTGAGGTTCAACATTACGTCAAACGACGGACCAATATAATTCTGTTTGGTTTTATAATATTGACCGTCATAGATATGTTCATCGGGACGTGCACCTACGAACAACTCCTGATCGAGTTTTGAAAGACCCTTAACAGAAAGGAAGTCAACACCAATACGTGCGCCCAAAATCGGAGAAAACCACTTTCCTACATAGAGCGAAGCGGCGGGAGCAAAACGATCACCAAACGGACGGTTGCTATCATCTTCAGTAAAACCTACAGCAACACCGCCTTCAGCTTGAATAAACCAATTGTCGGAGAACTTGTTGAGGAGATAGCCTTGAGAAGGATCTTCAACGTAAGTTACTTCCTGAGCATTCTGAGCAACTGCCGTACCGGCAAGCATTGCACAACCGAGTGCTAAAAGATAACTCTTTTTCATAAACTAAGTAAAATCGTTGTGTATCTAGTGTTTATTTGTGATTTTGAAATTATATCGTTCTTTTAAATAATCAGATACATACGCAACACGGCGCAGAACTACTTAAAACGAAATTTGGCGCTAAGTTACATATTTTTTTTGATTATTTCACACTAACAGAACAAAAGTGCGAAAATAAGTTGAAAAAAAATTGTTACAAGAGCCAATAAGCAATCTTGTTTCAAAAAACAGCCGCGCCTAAACTGCGGATTACAGCGTTAGGCACGGCGTATTTCGATTATTATCTCTTATTTTTTGCGATTGATAAAGCGAAGTACTTCTGCGGTGATATTATCGGGAGTGAAACCAAATTTTTCATCAAGAACCTTGAAAGGAGCAGATGCACCGAAATGATTCAATCCGTAGACCATTCCATGAGCGCCGACGATGCCGCGAAGGGTTGAGGGAAGACCTGCGGTCAGACCAAAGACGGGTAATTCTACGGGTATTACACTACGACGATATTCTTCATCTTGGCTCTCAAAGAGACCGACTGAGGGCACCGACACTACGCGACATGCGATATCATCTTCTTGAAGACGCTGTGCTACTTCACAAAGAAGCGAAACTTCAGAGCCGTTACCAACCAAGACAACCTTCGGATGAGGAGCGTCAATCACTACATATCCTCCTTGGCGAACACCTTGCGCTTCTTCGAAACGATTTCCGGTTACTGACGGGAGGTCTTTGACATCTTGACGGGTAAGAATCAAACCGGTCGGAGTCTTATCGTTCTCCATCGCCATTTGCCATGCTACGGTAGTTTCCATTGCATCGGCAGGGCGCAATACGAGCATCGAGGGGCGTCCTGAAAGGTTATGTAATTCTTCCATCAAGCGAATCTGAGCTTCCTGCTCAATCGGTTGATGAGTCGGACCATCTTCTCCTACACGGAACGCATCGTGACTCCAAACATACTTAACCGGAAGCTCCATAAGAGCAGCCATTCTGATGGCGGGTTTCATATAATCTGAGAATACGAAGAATGTACCACAAGCAGCGATAAGTCCGCCATGAAGCACGATTCCGTTCATAATCGACGCCATTGTCAATTCTGCAACACCGGCTTGAAGGAATGCTCCTGTAAAATCGCCATTAATCAACTGATGTGTCTTCTTCAAGAATCCGTCAGTCTTATCTGAGTTGGCGAGGTCGGCTGAAGAAACTATCATATTCTTCACCTTCTCTCCAAGGACACCGAGAACTGCTGCCGAAGCATTACGCGTTGCGCAACCCTCTTTCTGAGCGATAGCTGAGTAATCGATTTCGGGGAGACGACCATCAATGAAGCTCTGCAGTTGCTCTGCAAGCTCCGGATTTGCTTTAGCCCATTCTGCCTCTTTGGCGTGGCGTTCGGCTACGATGCGACGCAATTCAGCGTTGCGATCGTCATATAATTTCTGAACATCGGAAGGAATCTTCCACGGATCTGCGGGGTCAGCACCGAGGTTTTCAATTGTTTTATTGAAATCGGCACCGGATTTTCCGAGAGGTTGCCCGTGGGTTGAGCATTGGCCCTCGAAATTAGAGCCGTCGGCTGTTACCGCGCCCTTACCCATAATCGTATGACCGATAATCAAGGTCGGACGCTTCTGCTCTGCTTGAGCTTGACGGATAGCTTCAGCCATTTCTTCGGCATTAGTGCCGTCTACTTCAAGAACATTCCAGTTCCATGCGCGATATTTCGCAGCAACATCTTCATCGTCAACTGCATCAACCATTGTTGAGAGTTGCACATTGTTGCTATCATAGAACATAATCAGGTTGCTCAATCCGAGATATCCGGCAATACGGCCTGCGCCTTGCGAGATTTCCTCTTGAATACCGCCGTCTGAGATGAAGGCATAAGTTTTATGGGCAACAACATCACCGAAGCGCGCTTGAAGAAAGCGCTCGCCGATTGCGCATCCGACAGCCATTGTATGGCCCTGACCGAGAGGTCCGGAGGTGTTCTCAACACCGCGACGAGGATCAAGCTCGGGGTGTCCCGGGCATGAACTGCCCCATTGGCGAAGTTGCTTAAGCTCATCAATCGTATACTTGCCGGTGAGAGCGAGCACAGAATAGAGCATCGGCGACATATGACCCGGATCGAGGAAGAAGCGATCGCGCGCAATCCAAGTCGGATCATCTGGATCTGTAACCAAGAACTGGGAATAAAGCACATTAACGAAATCGGCGCCACCCATGGCTCCCCCGGGATGGCCCGACTTTGCATTCTCAACCATGGATGCCGACAGAACTCTAATCGTGTCTGCCGCGCGGTCGATGATGGTCTTGTCCATAAAAAGTGTTTATTAATATAATTGTTCCACGCGTGAGAATTGTTCAGTAATCCACGCGTGGAACAGAGTTTTTTAGATATTATGCAACCTTTTCGTCATCAACAGGAATGTCTTTGTTGACATTCTTGCAACCGGCTACGCCGTAGAAAAGGAGATAAGCGAGCATCGCTACTACCAACCAGTAAGATGCCATGTAGCTTACATTGTCTGCAATCCAGTTTTGAATCATCGGCATAACGCCACCGCCTACTACCATCATCATGAAGATACCGGAAGCTTGTGCGGTATATTTGCCAAGACCTTCAACTGCGAGGTTGAAAATTCCACCCCACATTACTGATGTGCAGAGTCCGCAGAGAACCAAAAGTAGCGCCTTTGCAGGAACGGCTACAAGTGAGAAGCCGAGATCTGCGCTGTATGAGGGCATGCTAACTTCAATTGTATCAGGAAGGAAGATTGCGCATACAACAAGCAAGATTGCGGTTGCAGAAACAACGATAAGCTGTGTGCGGCTTGAAACCTTACCCGAGATTACGCTAGACACCGAACGACCTACGAGCATCAAGAGCCAGTAGATTGCGGCTACTCCACCTGCTACGGCGGCATTGCCGGTAACGTCGGTCAAATAGAAAATAAGCACACCGGGGATACCGATTTCGATACCTACATAGAAGAAGATACCGATTACGCCGAGAACAGTGTGACGGAAATTCCAGGGGCTATGTAACATTTTAGCAGCCTTAGCGCCACCCTTACGCATGTGAGGTTCGGGGATTGATACAGATGAGATTACCAAGAATGCGAGTACGAATACGCCCATTGCGATGTAGAGCAGAGGTGCAACGCTTTCGATTGTGGTATCAACTGTAACTTGACCGATAAGCATACCTACGAAGAGGGGGGTAAGTGTTCCGGCAAGGGAGTTAAGCGAACCACCGGCCTGAACCAATTGGTTACCCTTATTACCACCACCACCGAGGATGTTAAGCATCGGGTTAACTACGGTATTGAGCATACATACGCAGAAACCGCAGACAAAGGCTCCGAGAAGATAGATTACGAAGTTAAGTGTTACAACTTGGCCATTAACGGAGAATACACCGGTTTCTGCGCCGACTACGCCTGAAAGCCACTGAAGTACGAGGCCTACAAAGCCGACTGCCATAGCCCACTGAGAGGTGCGCTTATAACCGATTTTAACGAGAAGGTTACCGGCGGGGATACCCATAAAGAGATATGCAAGGAAGTTCATCATGTTACCCAGCATACCTGACCAGTCGTAGTTATTTTTCCAAATCGTACCGATAGGTGCGGCAAGGTTTGTAACGAACGAAATCATCGCAAAAAGGAAGAACATTGCGACGATGGCTATCATACGTCCGTTTCCTGCAGTTTTAGCTGCTGTGTTGGGAGTTGCCATTTTTAGTTTTTAGGTTTTATTAGTTTGGTAAGAAGTTGATTGTTTTAATTTCAATTAAGTTTTTTGCAAATTTACGAAAAAATCTAAGAGTGTCAATACTCTCGTACACCGAAAATAGCCGAACCGATTCTAACGAGGGTCGAACCGCAACTTATTGCGAGCTGGTAATCGTCGCTCATTCCCATCGAAACGGTTGTAAATCCTCTCAGATCCGGACACATTCTTTTGATTTCATCGAAGGCACCACGGATGAGACGGAAATCAGATTCTATTCGTTGAATGTCATCAGTGTTTGACGCCATTCCCATCACTCCGCAGATATGCACTGCCTTTAGTTGCTCGAAACGTCGTTCGTTGAACCATGAGAGCAACTCTTCGGGGGAGAATCCGAATTTTGTCTCTTCTTGCGCAACGTGTAGTTGCATCAAGACATTTTGAACTACCCCCTGTTTTTCCGCTTCGCGGTCGATTTCTTCAAGCAGTCTAACAGAATCGACGCTTTCAATCATCGCCGGACGCAAGCGAAGCAATTGTCTAACCTTATTAGTTTGCAGATGCCCGATAAAATGCCAGTTATATTCCAGACTTCCAAGCTCGCCAACTTTCGCCGACAGCTCTTGCACTCGACTTTCGCCGAATAGCAGCTGGCCCGCACGACGCGCTTCGCGCAACGCCTCTACGGGATGGAATTTAGAAACAGCAACGAGCCCGACCCCATCCGGCAGTGACTGACGGATAGCGTCGAGACGTGTCTGTATAGATTCTATCGGCTGCATAGCCTTTTATTAAGCAGGATTCTCTTCTGACTTACCTGACAGGTCGGCACCGTAAACGTCGAGATAT
>CAZXAZ010000024.1:0-28931 GCA_964638475.1 uncultured Alistipes sp.
GCAACACCGGCGGTTTCGACATCATCGGTTCTGGTCGTACAAAACTCGAAAAACAAGAACAGTTCGACAAGGGTCTTGAAATCCTTAAGGAACTTAGCATCTCTGCCCTCGTAATCATCGGTGGTGACGACTCTAACACCAACGCTGCTGTTCTCGCTGAATACTACAAAGCCATCAACGCCGGCGTACAAGTTATCGGCTGCCCCAAGACAATCGACGGTGACCTCAAAAACGATGTAATCGAAACATCTTTCGGTTTCGACACCGCTACCAAGGTCTACTCTGAAGTTATCGGTAACATCCAACGCGACTGCAACTCTGCTAAAAAGTATTGGCACTTTATCAAGCTCATGGGCCGTTCTGCAAGCCACATCGCCCTTGAATGTGCGCTCCAAACTCAGCCCAACGTCTGCATCGTATCTGAAGAAGTTGAAGCTAAAGACATGAGCCTCCAGCAAGTTGTTGACTACGTTGCCGACATCGTTGCCAAGCGCGCAGCTCAAGGCATGAACTTCGGTACAGTTCTCATTCCTGAGG
This sequence comes from uncultured Alistipes sp., assembly GCA_964638475.1. Taxonomy (GTDB): domain Bacteria; phylum Bacteroidota; class Bacteroidia; order Bacteroidales; family Muribaculaceae; genus UBA7173. Next base: position 538 of record CAZXAZ010000024.1, read on the forward strand.
GTCTTATCGAATTCATCCCCGCTGTTAAGCGTCTCATCGCAGAATTGAACGACCTCTTGGCTAAGAACGCCGCTGAATTTGCTGCTGTTGCCCCTGAAAACCAGCGCGCATACATTATCGAGCACCTCTCTGCTGAAAATGCAGCAGTTTACGAATCTCTGCCTATTGGCGTAGCTCGTCAGCTCAGCCTCGACCGTGACCCCCACGGAAACGTACAAGTTTCTCTTATCGAAACCGAAAAATTACTCTCTGAAATGGTTGGCAAACGCCTCGCAGAATGGGCTAAAGCCGGCAAATTCACAGGCAAATTCTCTCCGCTCCACCACTTCTTCGGCTACGAAGGACGTTGCGCTGACCCCTCAAACTTCGACGCTGACTACTGCTACTCTCTTGGTTACAATGCTGCATGCCTTATCAAAGCCGGCGTAACCGGATATATGTCTTCAATCCGTAATTTGACAATGCCTTCTGTTCAGTGGATCGCCGGTGGTATTCCTATCACCATGATGATGAACATGGAACGTCGCCATGGCGAAATGAAGCCCGTTATCCAAAAAGCACTTGTTCGCCTCGATGGAGCACCCTTCCTCAAATTTGCGTCTAAGCGCGATGAATGGGCCATCAACACTTCATACGTTTACCCCGGCCCCATCCAATATTTCGGCCCGGCTGAAGTATGCGACCAACCGACTATGACTCTTAAATACGAGCATCAATAATCTCTCTCCCAATCTGAATTAGATCCTTAATTACAGCTTGCATAAAAGAATGAAGCTGCCACCGGAAACGCCGGCGACAGCTTCATTTGTATATATAACACTATTATAACAACTAAATAACAATCTAAATTGTTGCTAATATAAACGATTATGAGAATTTCAATCTTTTCAATAGCTTTATCTATCGCGTTTATGATTACAACTACATCATGCACGCCCAATTCCGAGGAATCTACATTTTCAAAATCAACAAATGAAAATGCGGCTCTGGAAAACATCATGACTCGCACAAGCGTTAGACAATATCAACCAAACAGAACTATCTCAAAAGATACGATACAACTACTCCTTCGTGCCGCTATGGCAGCTCCAACCGCAGTAAACTGTCAACCGTGGCAATTTATTGTTGTTGACGATCGAGAAGCCCTTGATTCGCTCGCCTCTGCCCTTCCTTACGCAAAAATGCTGAAAGATGCGTCTATTGCAATTGTAACCTGCGGAGATCTCTCGAAAGCATTTGAACCCGAACCTTCTTTCTGGATACAAGACCTCTCTGCCGCAACCGAAAACTTACTGTTAGCCGCCCACTCATTAGGACTTGGCGCTGTATGGACAGGTGGATTCCCAACTGAAAGAATGAAAACTATTTCAGAGCACTTTAACTTACCTTCTAATATCATACCGCTCGCTGTTGTTCCTATCGGATATCCGCTTGGCGATCAACAACCAAAAGACAAGTGGAATCCCGATGTTGTTCATTACAACCGTTGGTAATCACTCCTTGTGCTAGAATCGTATCGTTCCACCGAAAGTCTTTATATAATCGGGCAACGCCCAAGTAACATATTTTAACACATTCTTACAAAATTTCCTTGACGAAAATTTTGCTATATTTGTAATTATTACTAATTTTGTAATCGTTACAACATAGTTAATAACATATGCGACACGACCATCAAATATCCGGAAGTCAACTGGCTGAAATGATTTATTCTGCCGGAATTCGTCCTTCTTTACAGCGTATCGCGGTTTTCAATCTTGTTGCCAACTCAAAGAAGCATCCTACGGCTGACGACATCTATTCCGAACTATCAGACACATATCCATCTCTATCACGTACGACAGTCTACAATTCTCTCCATACATTAGTAACTGCCGGCTTAATCAAGGAATTAGAAGTTGAGTGTGGAAACAAACATTACGACTTCGCTCGACAACCGGCTCACAGCCACTTTGTCTGTCGTCGTTGTGGTAAATTCTTCGACATGCCTCTCCCCGAAGATATTGAAAAACTCGCTGATAAACATTTTTTGGTTGATAGTGTTGATCTATGTTTCAAAGGACTATGCCCTGATTGCGTAAATAATAACAAATAATAAAACTGCAAAAAATGAAAGACTTAAAAGGAACAAAAACCGAACGTAACCTTCAGCAAGCGTTCGCAGGCGAATCTGAAGCTCGCAATAAATATACTTATTACGCGTCAAAAGCTCGTAAAGAAGGTTTCGAACAAATCGCTGCTATTTTCGAAGAAACTGCCCAAAACGAAAAAGAACACGCGAAATTGTGGTTTAAATATCTCCACGGCGGAGATATACCCGACACAATGACAAACCTTCGAGACGCTGCCGCCGGCGAGAACTACGAATGGACCGACATGTATGACCGCATGGCCATAGAAGCGGAGGAAGAGGGTTTTACTCAGATTGCCGCTCGTTTCCGTGCTGTTGCCGAAATAGAGCGTCATCACGAAGAACGCTATCGCCGTCTGCTCGCCAACATCGAAGAGGGAATCGTATTCTCGCGCGAAGGCGATACTATCTGGATTTGCCGCAACTGCGGCCATATCGTAGTCGGCCAAAAAGCCCCTGCTACATGCCCGGTTTGCGCTCATCCTCAAAGCTTCTTCGAAATCGAAGCCAAAAACTATTAATACTCTACGCTTTTAATACGGGCGCAAAATATCCCGCTCAGTTTTAGCGGGATATTGCGACTCCATTCTAACAAAACAAGAAGCTCACTTCTCGATATCAAGTCAAATAGACACATTCGAGAAGCGAGCTCTTTATATAAAAATATCTTTTATTATTCGAGCGGCAATTGCAACAATTGATCGATATAATCTAATACCTCAATGCGCCCTCGCTTATCAACTGAACTAGTTTTAAATACAGGAGGGAGCTCTTCCCATTCTTCAAGTAATTGGGCACAATAATCCCCTGTCACTTTCTTTGCTGCTGACGAAGACATCTTGTCTAGTTTTGTAAACACAATACCAAAAGGCACCCCATTCTCGCCTAACCACCTCATAAATTCCATATCGATTTTTTGAGGCATATGACGTCCGTCTATCAAAAGGAATAAACAGGTCATTTGTTTGCGATTCAAAATATACTCTTTTATAATACGAGATATTTCCGCCCTATCATCCTTGCTACGTTTCGCGAATCCATATCCTGGCAAATCGACCAAATACCATTCATCATTTACCAAAAAATGGTTTATCAGCAACGTCTTTCCGGGGGTTGCGGATGTCATAGCCAATCCCTTTGAATTGGTCAGCATATTTATCAACGAGGATTTTCCTACGTTAGAACGGCCTATAAAAGCGAATTCATGGCGCATTTCTTCCGGACATCCTTTGGCGGTTGAATTACTTACCACGAATTTTGCACTATTGATTATCATTCTTCCTATTTTTCTCCAAAATTAACAAAAACCACATTAATACGCAAATTTCGACCTTTTTCGCTAACTTTGCAAGAAACTTCTCTCTTATTAGTCACAATGAGAAACCCTGACAGAGAAACCATATTCAAATTCAAACATTTTGAAGTGATAAACCGACTGAGCGCCATGAAAGTGGGCACAGATGGTGTCTTGCTTGGGGCTTGGTGTCTATCCGATAGCGAAAAAAAATCCGACATCAACCATATAATCCCCCCACCGAAAAGAATTCTCGACATAGGGTCAGGCACCGGACTAATTGCATTGATGATGGCTCAACGTTTTCTATCCGCTGAAATTACCGCCATCGAAATCGATCATTTAGCTGCAGAAGAAGCTAAAGCTAACTTTTATTCTTCACCATGGAGCAATCGTTTATCTTTATTGGAAGTTGACTTCAACAACTTTCAAACGAGCAATTCTCTCTTTGATCTAATCGTCAGCAATCCTCCATTTTTCACAAACGGCGCACTACCGCCCGACTCAACACGTCTGTTAGCTCGTCATGAATCTTCTTTAACAATAGATTCTCTGCTTAGCAATTCCAAACAACTACTCTCCCAAAATGGAGCAATTTGCTTGATTCTCCCCGCCGACAGAGAAGATGATTTAAAATTTAAAGCAGTTACCAATCATCTCTATATTTCAAAATTGACCCGCGTAACTACAGTCGGGCGTAAACCGCCACAACGCATTCTTGCCGAACTGCGACACGACAACGGGACGTCTTCTCCGCTCGTCGTTGATACGATATCCATTCATGATGGCATGGGTGGATTTACCAAAGAATATTCTACATTAGTTAAAGATTTTTATCTGAAATTCTAATCATATATGCATCCTAAACATTCCTTCGCCAATCCGGCATACAATTCAACTTTCCGTTTGCAAAAACCTGGCACTGCCCTATGCTTGCTTGGTTGTTTATTCCTATTCTTTTTAGTCATAGCTAACGTCTTACTTTCTACCATACAGCAACTCATAAGCCGGCCGGAAGCCGCGATTAGGATCTCTGTAGTTATTCAAGACTTATTTATCTTTATTATTCCAGCCGTTGGCACGGCAATGATAGCGACAAAACTTCCGGCTCGACTATTATGTATTGATAAATGGCCTCGACCAAATATGCTAATTCTCTCCATCATCGTATTCTTATGCTCAATCCCGGCAATGAATACCATTATTGAATGGAATAAAAGTTGGCACCTACCGGAATCACTGGCGGCATTCGAATCATATTTCAGACAACTTGAAGAAGGAGCCGAAGCAACATCCCGTATATTAATGAATGGTGCAACTATTCCGTCATTAATCGTTTCCGTATTGATTGTCGGCGTATTAGCCGGATTCAGCGAAGAACTCTTCTTTAGAGGCGCCTTTCAACGCATATTTGGACAAACAAGGGTAAACCAACACGTTGTCATTTGGAGTGTTGCGCTTATCTTCAGTTTATTCCACCTACAATTATTCGGATTAATACCGAGAATATTGCTCGGAGCATTTTTCGGATATTTACTTTGGTGGAGCAAATCATTGTGGTTGCCTATCATCCTGCATGTATTAAACAACTCTATTGTTGTAATTGCTGAATACTTCAATAATAACGCAACAGGCAAACTTTCCGGAAGCAGTATTAAAATTGACAACATTGGCGCCGATTTATCGTCTCCGACTAGCATATTCATTGTTACTACAAGTATCATACTGACAACCATCGGAATTTTCCTTATATACCGCCAATCAAACCTCAACAACAAACCATGACCGAATTTGAACTTGAATGGCAAAAGATGCTCAACGGTGAAATCTATAACGCCATACACCCTGAACTTCAGAAACGTCTAGCCCAAACAAGAGAGAAAATTTGGGAGTTCAACAACTTGCGCCCCTCTGAAATATCTCAACAACAAGACATTATTCGCAATCTACTTGGTGCATGCGGAGAAAACTTCGTAATAAATCAACCGTTTAGATGTGACTACGGCTGCAACATCTTTATCGGCAATAATTTCTTTGCCAATTTCAATCTTACTATTCTTGATGAAGCTCAAGTTAAAATCGGCAACAATGTCTTTATCGGACCAAATGTCAGCATGTATACAGCTTGCCACCCACTAAATGCAGACGAACGCAACACCGGCATTGAATGGGCAGAACCCATAACTATTGGGAATAGTGTATGGATTGGTGGCAATGTAACAATCGTTCCCGGAGTAACTATCGGAGACAACGTCGTGATTGGCGCCGGATCTGTTGTAACAAAAGACATCCCCTCCAATGTTGTCGCTGTAGGCAACCCTGCTAAAGTTATCAAGCATATCTAATTTCCTTATCTAGGAAAAATGCACGTTTAAGACGGAATCACGTTTCTATTTTTCTACTACTTTTCTTGGCGAACCCAATATACAAAATCAAAATCCGCAAATCGTCACCTGTAAGGTCGCGACTTGCGGATTTTGAATATTATAACTGATTTAAATCAACCAGTTCTCAAATTAATTTTATTCTTCGCTATGCTTTTCAGCATACTCTTTCAAGAGCTTATCTTGAACATCTGACGGGATGAGTTCGTAACTTGCAAACTGCATTGTAAACGACGAACGTCCACCGGTGATTGAGCTCAAAGATGTTGAGTAGCTTGACATTTCCTTCAAAGGAACTTTTGCTGAGATTTTCTCGAAGCCGTTTTCTGAAGACATTCCCATAATGAGAGCGCGACGTCCTTGGAGGTCACTCATTACATCACCCATCACATCTGAAGGCACCATTACGTCTACATCATAAACCGGCTCAAGAACTTTCGGGTTAGCTGCGCGGAACGCTTCTGAGAATGCATTACGAGCAGCGAGACGGAATGAGATTTCATTTGAATCTACGGGGTGCATCTTTCCGTCATAAATGCAAACGCGAACGTCGCGAGCATACGAACCGGTCAGAGGACCTTGTTCCATACGATCCATCAAACCCTTGACAATAGCGGGGATGAAACGAGCATCAATAGCTCCACCAACAATACAGTTGTGAACGACGAGCTTGCCTCCCCATTGTAGAGGTATTTCCTGTGTATCACGAACACTCATTTTGTATTCCTGATTACCAAAACGGTAAGTGTCGGGCACAGGAGCGTCTTCACTATATGGTTCTATAATCAAATGAACTTCACCAAATTGGCCGGCGCCTCCTGATTGTTTCTTGTGACGATAGTCGGCACGAGCTGCCTTTGTGATAGTTTCGCGGTATGGAATCTTCGGTTCTTCAAAGACGATCGGGAGTTTATCATTATTCTCAACACGCCATTTGAGTGTGCGGAGATGGAACTCGCCTTGACCTTTGAGAATAACTTGTTTCAATTCTTTTGATTGCTCAACAACCCATGTAGGATCTTCTTCATGCATACGAGTCAGAATGCCGGCAAGCTTTTCGGCGTCACTTTCGGTTACCGGACGGATCGCGCGCTGATATTTCGGAGCCGGATATTTTATGAAATCATAAGAATATTCACATCCCTTTTCATTAAGAGTATTTCCTGTGCGAACATCTTTCAATTTCACTGTCGCTCCGATATCTCCGGCACAAAGTTTGTCAACCGGCGTCTTGATTTGACCGCATACGCAATAAAGCTGAGCAAGACGTTCTTTGCTGTCGCGTGTGATATTATCAAGGTCAACTCCGGCAGTCAATGTGCCTGACATGACTTTGAAATACTGAACTTCTCCAATATGCGGTTCAACTGTTGTCTTAAACATGAAGATGCTTAACGGTCCGTTGCTGTCAGGCTTAACCTCATTTCCTGCAGCGTCAACCGGTGCGGGCATTTCTTCTACGAAGGGCACAACATTTCCGAGGAATTCCATCATTCGACGAACACCCATATCCTTTAGTGCGCTTACGCAGAATACAGGATAGATTGAGCGGTCAACAAGCCCCTTACGAATTCCTTCGCGCATCTCATCTTCTGACAGATGACCTTGGTCGAAGAATTTCTCCATCAATGTTTCGTCATTCTCAGCGGCTGCTTCAACCAATGTTTGGTGCATCGCCTGAGCTTTTTCCATCTCTTCGGCGGGAATTTCCTCAATTGTAGGAACGCCTCCCTCAGGACCCCATGAGTATTTTTTCATGAGAAGGACATCAATCATAGCATTGAAGCCGGGGCCACATGAAAGGGGATATTGAATAGGCACAACTCGCGAACCAAAGATTTCCTTCATCTGTTCAATACAGTTGTCATAGTCTGCTTTTTCGCCATCGAGTTGATTGATTGCGAATATTACAGGCTTCTTTAGTTGAGCTGTTGTACGGAAGATATTCTGGGTACCTACTTCAACCCCATATTGCGCATCTACCAAGATAACACCGGTATCTGTTACGTTAAGGGCTGTAATAGCGTTGCCTACGAAGTCATCTGCTCCCGGGCAGTCGATTACATTGAGCTTCTTATTCAAGAATTCGGCATAAAACACGGTTGAAAATACCGAGTAGCCATATTCTTTCTCAACCGGGAAATAGTCGGATACGGTATTTTTGGCATCAATAGTGCCACGACGTTTTATCACTCCACACTCGTAAAGCATAGCTTCGGCGAGTGTGGTTTTCCCGGATCCCTTGCTTCCGAGCAAGGAAATGTTTTTGATTTCGTTGGTTTGATAGACCTTCATGGTAATCAGGTATTATGTGAGGTAAGATTTATTAACGCCATAAATTTAGTAAGAAACTCAATCTTAGCAATAACTTTTTATATGTTTGACAACATATTCTTGAATAAATCGCCATATTCATCTCAATTTTGACAAGATACGAATTTTTCGTAACTTTGCACCCGATTTTCGCCCGCGATATGGGCTTTTTCCTCGTACTTATGAAAAAAGAACCCAAAATCATAACTATGGGTCAGATTGACCTGACTACTGCCGGAGGTTTTAAAGCCCCCGATCTCGGACGCCTACCGGTTATCGCTACAAGAAATCTTGTCTTGTTCCCCGGAGTTGCTATCCCCATAGCATTGGTTAGGGAGTCTTCTCTTTTGGTGGCTAAACAAGCCCAAGAAGAGAAACTAACGATTGGGCTCTGCTGTCAAACAGACCCTCGCACCGAAAATCCTAAGAGCCACAATGATGTTGCGTCATATGGCGTTTTTGTTGAAGTTTTGCAGATTTTCGATCTGCCGGATGGCACACAATCTGCCTTTTTAAGAGCTACAGGCAAGTTTAAAGTGAAATGTGATGCGCCGGAAGCTTCGATGCCCGGTTCTACGCTCAACCTGACTGTGAGCCGTGTCAACGAAAACATGACCGGCAGTCAAGAAAACTTCAAAATGCTTGCCGAACTTATTGGTAAAGCATACAAAGAATTAATGACACATGCCGATTCCGACCACATTCAGGCTATCAATCCCGATGTATTCAGCGAGCCGGCGGAAGTAATCAATAATATCTCAACTCATTTTTCAGCTCCATCTGAAGCAAAAATCAATCTTCTATCAACTTTCCGCGTTATAAATCGCGGCGAAAAGTTGTTGAAGATGCTAAACGACGAATTGCAAAAGCTCTCCATCGCAAAAGATATTATGGAACGCGCGCGCGAGGAACTAACTCAAGAGCAGCGCGAAGTCTTTATGCGTCGCCAGATGGAAATCATGCAACGCGATCTTTATGGCGATATAGATGATGTCGAACAACTCGCGAATCAAGCAGAAGAAATAGCGATGCCTCAACAAGCTCAAGACGCGTTTCAAAAGGGCTTGTCGCAACTACGACGACTCAATCCTTCGTCGCCCGACTATTCTGTCACATATAATTATTTGACAACCTTGCTCGAGTTACCTTGGTCTACAGCCTCCGAATTGAATATGTCTCTTCCTAATGCAAAGGAGACACTGGAAGCCAACCATTTCGGTATGAAAAAGGTGAAAGAGAGAATCCTCGAGCAAGTTGCCGTTGCAATGGCAAATCCCAACGGCAAGGCTCCTATTTTGTGTCTTATCGGAGCTCCCGGTGTCGGGAAAACATCAATCGGTCAATCTGTTGCGGCTGCTTTGGGTCGAAATTACCAACGAATCTCGCTTGGAGGCGTAGCTGATGAAGCCGAAATCAGAGGTCATCGTCGCACATATATCGGAGCTATGCCAGGACGAGTCATCGACGCGTTGAAGCGAGCAAAAAGCTCTAATCCGCTATTGTTGCTCGACGAAATCGACAAACTTTCTAAAGATATCAAAGGAGATCCGTCATCTGCTCTTCTCGAAGTGCTTGATCCCGAACAAAACCACAAATTCCACGACAACTTCGTTGACGTTGAATTTGACCTCTCCAAAGTTTTGTTTATTGCGACGGCAAATACTCTAGATACCATTCCACGCCCCCTACTCGACCGTATGGAAGTTGTCGAGGTGCCGGGATACTTATTAGAAGAGAAAATCGAAATTGCCAAGCGCCACCTCGTTCCTCGTGTTAGAGAAATCGGAGGCGGCAAACTTGACTCTTTAACTTTCTCAGATGAAGCATTAGCATATATTATCGAAAGCTATACATCAGAAAGCGGTGTACGTCAACTTGAGAAAGTACTATCATCTATTTCACGCAAGCTGTTAGTAAAAATCATGTCAGACGAAGCGGTTTCTCTTAATATCACCTCAACCGCGACAGTTAAAGATATCATCGGTCCACAACGTTTTTCTCCGCAAAGATATGAAACACTATCTGTTCCGGGCGTCGTTACCGGTCTAGCTTGGACAGCCCACGGCGGTGAAATTCTATTCATAGAATCTTCGTTAACAAAAGGTAAGGGTGAGAAATTAACCTTAACCGGGAATCTCGGCGATGTTATGAAAGAATCAGCAACAATCGCCCTGCAATATGTTCGAGCCCACGCTGACCAGTTCGGTATTCCGACCACTAAATTTGAGGAAAACAACCTCCATATCCATGTGCCGGAAGGAGCAGTCCCCAAAGATGGTCCGTCTGCCGGTATAACAATGGCTGTATCTATCGCGTCAACCTTTACCGGGCGGATGGTACGTCCGCGCTTAGCTATGACCGGAGAAATCACTCTTCGCGGGCGCGTAATGCCGGTTGGTGGCATTAAAGAAAAAATTTTAGCAGCTAAACGTGCCGGAATTACAGACATTATTATCTGCGAAGAAAACCGCAAAGATATCGAACAAATCGAATCGGCATATCTCAACGGAGTCGAATTCCACTACGTAAAAAATGTCGAAGAAGTTATATCAATAGCCTTGGTATAACCCCCTCGACAAACAATATTGTCTTTTCGACGCAAGAGCGTATTTATTATGCGCCTCTTGCGTCGAATTTTTTACGATAAAAAATAAAGCTACGCCCCAAATATTTTTCACGCACTACCGGATTCTCAGCTAGTTCCTCCGATGTTCCTTGGAACAAGATTTTTCCTTCGAACAACAAATAGGCGCGGTCTGTAATACGCAACGTTTCTTGAGCGTTATGGTCGGTAATCAAAATTCCAATATTCTTCTCTTTTAGGCGATAAACAACTTCTTGTATATCCTCTACAGCAATCGGGTCAACTCCGGCGAATGGCTCATCAAGCATAATAAACTTCGGATTGATTGCCAAACAACGCGCGATCTCCGTGCGTCGTCTCTCACCTCCCGAAAGTTGATCGCCTAGGTTATGGCGCACTTTCTGTAAGCGAAACTCCGCAATAAGACTTTCGAGTTTATCGCGTTGTTCCTCTTTCGTCATGTTGGTCATTTCGAGAATAGACTTTATATTATTCTCCACCGACATTTTACGAAAAACCGATGCTTCTTGAGCAAGATAACCGATGCCGTTTTGCGCACGACGATAAACCGGGAATTTCGTAATATCCATATCATTTAAGAATATACGTCCTTCATTCGGCGTAATCAGCCCGGTTGTCATGTAGAATGTTGTCGTTTTGCCGGCTCCATTCGGGCCTAACAATCCGACAATTTCGCCTTGCGTAACATCAATGGAGACATGGTTGGCAACCGTACGACTGCCATACTTCTTGACAAGATTCTCCGTTCGGAGCACCATCTTTTCAGACTCCGCGAACATATTAGTCTTGTTATCCTCCATTATCCTATTATTCTTTGCTTCCGCTCTTTTTAAGACGCCCGTCAATATAATCCGTTAACAAACTGATTGCTACCGAATTCGTTCCTCCTTGAGGTATAATCAAATCTGCGTAACGCTTACACGGCTCTATATACAAGCTATGCATCGGTTTGAGCACATCTTCATAACGGTCGATAACCATCTGCGGTGTACGTCCGCGTTCAATACAATCTCGCGCAATAACTCGAATCAATCGATCATCAGCGTCGGCATCAACGAAACATTTAACATCCATCATCTGACGCAAGACCGGATCGGTCAGCACGAGAATCCCCTCCACGATTACAACATCACGAGGCTCTACTCTGACGGTTTCCTCCTGGCGAGTACATGTCAGATAACTATATGTAGGCATTTCAATCGCCTTGCCGGCTTTAAGTTGCTTAAGATGCTCAACCAAAAGAGTCCACTCAATTGCTTTCGGCTCATCAAAATTGATTTTGCTACGTTCTTCAGGCGGTATATGAGAAGAATCCTTGTAATAGGAATCTTGCGGTATAACGGCGACCTCTCCTGCTGGAAAGCTCGACAAGATCTTATTGACAACTGTGGTTTTGCCAGAGCCGGTTCCTCCGGCTATACCGATAATCAGCATTGTTCTTCTGGGATAAAAGTATAATTTTGAGGGCGAAATTACGAAATTTTTATGGGATAACGATAGCCCTATGCCATTTTTGTGGAAAATTTCTTAACTTTGTAGTAGTAAAGCTAATTTAAAGGGAAAATTTACCGCTAAAATCGGCAAGACAAATTCTCTTAGTAACAAAGAATTATGATTATTTCGTCATCACTGAGCCAACTTGGTAAATACTGCAAGTTTATTGCCAAGGCCTTTTCGATACCCGACAAATGGAAGGTTTTCGGTCGTCGCACCATCCAAGAGGTGTCAAAACTCGGAGTCGACTCTATTCCTCTGGTAATCGTCATCTCCGTATTTATCGGTGCGGTCTGCACCATTCAGATGAAGCTCAACACCTCTAATCCGCTATTGCCGGCATACTCCGTTGGATTAGCTACCCGAGAAATTATTCTCCTCGAATTCTCAAATTCGATTCTTTGCTTAATCCTCGCAGGAAAAGTAGGCTCAAATATCGCCTCCGAAATCGGCACAATGAGAGTCACCGAACAAATTGATGCTCTTGAAATAATGGGCGTCAACTCAATCAACTATCTCGTTTTACCGAAAATTACGGCTTTCGTAGGCTTCATGCCGGTGTTAAGCGTTTTCTGTATAGGAACATCCATCTTCGGAGGCTATCTTGTAACCATTTTTACTGACTTAATTTCAACAGCCAAATACTTCTACGGTATTCAAGCATTCTTTAACGAATGGTATGTTTGGTACGGCTTGATCAAGAGCCTCGTGTTCGCATATATCATTGCTTCTGTCGCCTCATTCTTCGGCTACTATGTAAAAGGCGGGGCCTTACAAGTCGGTAAAGCTTCAACAAATGCAGTTGTAGCTTCTTCTATCCTTATCCTGCTGTTTGACGTCATAATGACCAAACTCTTGCTCCAATGATTGAAGTCAAAAACCTAACAAAATCTTTTGACGGAAAGACAATTCTTCACGATGTTTCCGCCAAATTCTATACAGGAAAGACAAACCTGATTATCGGGCAGAGTGGCTCCGGTAAAACCGTCTTAATGAAATCTATCGTCGGCCTTGTCACTCCTGAGCAGGGCGAAATTTTATATGACAACCGCGATTTCCTAAAGATGGACACGCGACAAGTTAAAGACCTGAGAAAAGAAATAGGCATGCTATTTCAAGGCTCTGCATTGTTCGATTCTGAAACAGTATTAGGCAACATCATGTTCCCTCTGACAATGTTCACAACAATGACACGAGGTGAAATGCTTGATCGCGCTCGCTTCTGCCTTGAGCGCGTAAACCTTCAAGGCGCCGAGAAAAAATATCCGTCAGAGATTTCCGGCGGTATGCAGAAACGAGTTGCGATTGCTCGAGCAATTGCCTTAAACCCTAAATATCTTTTCTGCGACGAACCAAACTCCGGTCTTGACCCTCGCACATCAATCCTTATCGACGAACTTCTCCACGATATCACTCACGAATACGGAATCACAACAATCATCAACACTCATGATATGAACTCCGTACTCGGTATCGGTGAAAATATTGTGTTTATCAACAAGGGGCATCGAGAATGGGTAGGCGATAAAGATCGCATCTTTACGACGAAAAACGAACCTCTTAACGATTTCGTTTTTGCGACCCGACTTTTCCAAAAAGTCAAGAATTATATCATCTCATCAGGTCAAAAGGAGGATTAACACCAACAACCTGCATTTCTCTCTATATTCTCATGGAATCACTAAGGCAACTGTATAAAATCGGCAACGGCCCGTCGAGTTCTCACACCATGGGACCTCGCAAAGCCTCGCAAATGTTTCTCACAGAAATGCCGACAGAGACAGCCCGAATAGAGGTAACACTATATGGCTCATTAGCGGCAACAGGAAAAGGTCACCTTACCGATAAAGCTGTGTTGGAAATACTAACACCCGTTATTCCCGCTGAAATCATATGGCAACCAGAGACCGTATTGCCTTTTCATACAAATGCCATAAAGTTTGAGGCTTTCTCATACGATGGTAAAAATCTTCACTCACAGACTTACTACTCCATTGGCGGAGGGGATATTGTGCGCGAAGGAGAAAGCCGCCAACCGGCAGACTCAATCTATTCCATGACTAAAATTAAAGACATCTTGGAATGGTGTGAACAAACCGGACGTAGCTATTGGGAATATGTCGGGCAAACTGAAGGACCGGAAATTTGGGATTACCTACGCCAAGTATGGCATGTAATGAAAGCCGCCGTCGAACGAGGAATCGAAGCTGAAGGCGTGCTACCCGGAGGTTTAGGCGTCCGTCGTAAAGCCGTTAGCTATCATGTACACGCCGCCGGATATACTTCATCTCTTAAAAGCCGCGGACTAGTTTATGCATACGCTTTAGCCGTCAGCGAAGAGAATGCCGCCGGAGGAGAAATTGTTACTGCTCCAACATGCGGATCTTGCGGAATCGTACCTGCTGTATTATATCATCTCCATACTTCTAAGGGCTTCTCTGAAGAGCGTATATTACGAGCACTGGCAACTGCAGGGCTATTTGGTAATGTTGTTAAATTCAACGCATCAGTATCCGGAGCTGAAGTCGGATGTCAAGGCGAAGTAGGCGTCGCTTGCGCAATGGCTGCTGCCGCCGCATCACAATTATTCGGAGGGACACCGGCTCAAATTGAGTATTCTGCAGAAATGGGTCTTGAACACCACCTCGGACTAACATGCGACCCGGTATGCGGTCTCGTGCAAATTCCCTGTATTGAACGCAACGCTTACGCTGCAGCCAGGGCACTAGATGCCAACCTATACGCTGCCTTCTCTGATGGTCATCATCGAGTTGATTTCGACCGAATCGTAGAAGTAATGAAGCAAACCGGTCATGACATCCCGTCTCTATATAAAGAGACGTCACAAGGAGGGCTTGCAGTCATTTAAAACATTACCATTAAAAAGCCCGGTTGAACCCTTATTCTTCTTCAAGTCGGCTTTTTCTTCGTTCGAATACAAATAACGGGATGTCGCTATTGCGACATCCCGTTATATTTCTCTCTGATATAATTCAGAGTGTGTATTGCCTTAAAACTTAATTTAAGCCTTTACTTTGTCAACAACAGCTTTAAAAGCAGCGGGGTTGTTGAGGGCGAGGTCAGCAAGAACCTTACGATTGATTTCAATGCCGGCTTTGTGGATGAGGCCCATAAGTTGAGAGTAAGAAAGACCCTCTACGCGAGCTGCAGCATTGATACGCTGAATCCAAAGAGCGCGGAAGTTGCGCTTTTTGTTCTTACGGTCGCGGTAAGCATAGGTAAGACCTTTTTCCCAAGTATTCTTGGCAACGGTCCACACATTGCGACGGCAACCAAAGTAACCGCGGGTGAGTTTCAGGATTTTCTTACGACGTGCACGTGATGCTACGTGGTTGACTGATCTTGGCATTTTTTTGACAAGTTTTGAATGTCAGCGGCAACGTCATTTAATATTTGTCAGCGTTGCTCTTAAAGCATGACACTCGGTTAGTAGATTTCGGACCACTTGGTATTGCTCAGGCCGGTCCGGTTGCCTTCGCCCTGACGCCCGGCGTCAAGAGTAGCGCGAACTGTCGGGGAATTGTTGATTGGGGTTAGACACCCTCAGGCTCTTCGGGTTGAAGAATCAATACGCGTTTAGCGTTGATTACTTCAGGCCAAGTAATGCCTTTACGTTGGCTTCGTCTACTTTGTTGACTGTGCCGAAGTGAGTGAGGTTTCTCTTCTGCTTCTTGGTCTTCTTCGTCAGAATGTGACTTTTGTAAGCATGTTTTCTCTTGATCTTTCCTGTTCCGGTAAGGGCGAACCTCTTTTTGGCACCGGAATTAGTCTTAATCTTTGGCATTTTTATTAAATTATAATTAGATTAGTGTGATGGTAAAACACCATCTTATTAAACGAGCTTGCGCCTTGTTTATTGTCTTTAGCCTTAAAAAAAAGCATTATTTTTAGAATATTTGCTTTTTTCGGTGATTTTCACGCTTTTTTCTTGGGCGAAAGCATGATTGTCATACGCTTTCCTTCAAGAACAGGCATCTGTTCAACTTTACCGAGTTCTTCTAGGTCATTCGCAAAACGTAACAACAAAACTTCTCCTTGCTCTTTGAAGAGAATCGAACGCCCTTTGAAAAATACATAAGCCTTAACCTTCGACCCCTCTTGCAAGAAGCTCTGAGCATGTTTGAGCTTAAAGTTATAGTCATGGTCGTCAGTCTGCGGACCGAAACGAATCTCCTTAACTACGACCTTAGTTGCTTTAGCCTTTTGCTCTTTCTGACGCTTTTTCTGCTGATAAAGAAATTTGGAGTAATCCAAAATCTTACAAACAGGAGGCTGTGCTGTCGGAGAAATTTCAACGAGATCGAGTTCTAGATCATCTGCAAGTTTAAGAGCCTCTTGAATTGAGTAGACTCCATTTTCGACATTATCGCCAACGAGACGCACTTCCTTTGCATGTATGCGTTCATTGATATTATAAGGTTCCTCTTTACGAGGGGGACGGGGACCTGTCAGAGGGGGACGTACTCCTGCGGGGCGGGGGCCACTATAACCTCCGGGGCGAGGACCACTGAAACCGCCGGGACGAGAACCGCCGGGACGAGAACCGGAAAAACCGCCGGGACGGCTCGCTGTAGTGCCTGCGCGCTGACCATAGCCGCCTTGGGTTGATGATGAAGTTTGACCGCTTCCGGCCTGACGTGGAGCGCTACCATTTTGGCTAGCTCCACCATAATTGGAGGGTCTTGCGCCTCCGGAGTTCATGGGTTTCTTATCCATTAATTATTGGTTGGTGATTCTTTCTTTTAACGCCTAACCTTTCGTTTTTGTTTTACTGAAGGTCTTTTACAAGGCGGTTGATTTCTTCTGCAAAGTCGCAAACCTTCATAGCGCCCTTGTCGCCTTCTCCTTGCTTACGAACAGAAACTTCGCCATTTTCAGCTTCTTTCTCTCCGACAACAAGCATATAAGGTATTCGCTTCAACTCGTTGTCGCGAATCTTGCGACCGATTTTTTCGTTACGATCGTCAACGGTTACGCGAACATCAAGTTCATTGAGTTGACGAGCTACTTCGTATGCGTAATCATTAAACTTCTCAGAGATCGGGAGAATGATTGCTTGCTCAGGAGAAAGCCAGAGAGGGAACTTTCCGGCTGTATGCTCCAACAACACCGCAACGAAACGTTCGAGCGAACCGAACGGAGCGCGGTGAATCATCACCGGACGATGCTTCTGATTGTCTGCGCCGGTATATTCGAGCTGGAAGCGTTCGGGAAGGTTGTAGTCAACCTGGATTGTGCCAAGCTGCCAACGACGACCAATAGCATCTTTAACCATAAAGTCGAGCTTGGGACCATAGAACGCAGCTTCGCCAAGTTCCTTACGAGCCTTCAAACCCTTTTCTTCACAAGCCTCAATGATAGCCTGTTCTGCAAGATGCCAATTCTCGTCTGAGCCAATATATTTCTCTTTATTCTTCGGGTCGCGAAGTGAAATCTGAGCTTCGTAGTTATCAAATTTCAACGCATTGAAGATATAGAGAATAATATCCATTACCTTCAAGAACTCATCCTTAATTTGCTCGGGAGCGCAGTAAATATGAGCGTCATCTTGAGTAAATCCACGAACTCGAGTAAGTCCGTGCAACTCTCCGGTCTGCTCGTAGCGGTAAACCGTACCAAATTCAGCCAAACGAAGAGGCAGTTCACGATATGAACGAGGTGATGTCTTGAAGATTTCGCAGTGGTGAGGACAGTTCATCGGTTTGAGCATATACTCCTCTCCTTCTTGCGGGGTATGAATCGGCTGGAATGAGTCTTTACCATACTTGGCATAGTGGCCTGAAGTAACGTAAAGTTGCTTATTACCGATATGCGGAGTGATTACCTGTTGGTAACCATATTTTTTCTGGATCTTGCGCAAGAACTGTTCGAGACGATCTCGAAGGGCTGCCCCCTTCGGCAACCAAAGAGGAAGTCCGGCACCGACATTGGTTGAGAAGGCAAACAATTCCATTTCCTTACCAAGCTTACGGTGGTCACGCTTTTTCGCTTCTTCAAGAAGAACGAGATACTCATCAAGCATCTTCTTCTTGGGGAAGGTAATACCGTATACACGAACAAGTTGATTACGCTTTTCATCACCACGCCAATAAGCTCCGGCTAGTGACATTACCTTGCAAGCCTTGATTAATCCGGTTGAAGGAAGGTGCGGGCCACGGCAAAGGTCTGTAAAATTGCCCTGTGTATATGTGGTAATTGAGCCATCCTCCAACTCTGAGATAAGCTCACATTTATATTCTTCGTTACGATCACCAAACATTTTCAAGGCATCAGCCTTTGAAATATCTGCTCTAACAATCTGCTCATCACGACGAGCGAGTTCTAGCATCTTCGCCTCAATAGCAGAGAAATCTGCTGCGGTTATATTGTGACCGTTAGGATCAATATCATAATAGAAACCATTCTCAATTGCCGGACCGATACCAAATTTCACTCCGGGGAAAAGCTCTTGAAGAGCCTCTGCGAGAAGGTGGGCAGATGAATGCCAGAAAGCATGCTTACCCTCGGCATCATCCCATTTGAAAAGTCTAATTGAAGCATCTTCACTGACCGGACGGCTCAGATCCCATTCTTGATCGTTTACAGATGCAGCAAGCACTTCGCGAGCAAGTTGCGGCGAAAGGCTACGAGCGATTTCGAGGGGAGTCACCCCTGCTTCAAATTGTTTAACCGAATTATCGGGAAACGTAATGTTAATCATGTTATATTTTGTTTATCAAGCAATTGCCACCAACAACGTGGCAACCAAACAACATTATATCTCACACTAAAACTTCTCTAGATTCTCCTCAAAAACAACAAGGGAGGGGGGACATCAAGAGGTTAAAGCGCAAAATTCGGCACAAAGTTAACACTTTTTTCTGATTTTCAAGTCGTTTGACGCAACTTTTTTCTTCAAGATTCAGCCCCGCAAAAAAATGTAGAGTCCAACAGCAAATGCAAAGTCAACGAAAAAAGAGCAAAAAACCGCTTTTTTGGTGTTGCAAAGTTGGATTTTCACGAGGACGTCGGTTTAACGCAGATTCAACCTACAAGTGCAAAATTAGTGATTTATTTAAAGGATTTCACCATAGAAGTTGAAAGAGTTTAATTTTCTCCGCGGTCTTAGGTTGATTTATTTTTGAAATCCAAATCATCGTATCCGTCTGATGCAGCGCCATGACTATGCGGTTGTTTTCATTCAAATTAAACATGGCGTTTTTGATTGCAAATTTAGCTTTCAAAAACGCCATTGAAAATTCGGCCTATTTCGGGCGGATACGATAAAATAATAAGACAAAAAACAGAGCCACCTCAAATTTAATAGGTAGCTCTGTTTTATAGATTTAAGAGTTCTGTTTCACATGTTC
Organism: uncultured Alistipes sp.; assembly: GCA_964638475.1. Lineage (GTDB taxonomy): Bacteria > Bacteroidota > Bacteroidia > Bacteroidales > Muribaculaceae > UBA7173. The sequence goes on from CAZXAZ010000024.1 coordinate 20,129, forward strand.
TTATATGAACTCACGTCGAAAAACAAAATCTTATAAAATTCGGGAGCAATTACTTATTGCGACTTCTCAATTCTCAACAACTTCAGAAGCGCAATCAATTTCATCACCGCAAATCGGCTCGGATTGATTTGACAATTGCTCATACTTTGCTTGTAGCTTCTTCTGAATATCAGAGGACAATGATGACAATTGCATCGTTTGATCGCGATATAACTCAATGCCCAACTGCTCAAAAGCATTAGCTGATTCTGACAATGCATCGAGACAGGCAGCGTAAGATGCGCGAGTAGAAATCGTATCTATCGCTTCTGACTGAGCTGTCAATTTCGCCACATATGCGTCATATTCTTCTTGAGATGAGCATGACGATATAGTCATCATCATACCACACGCCAATAGAATGAAATATATTGTCTTTTTCATTTTAGTCGTTTTTCTCTTTAATAAATGCAACCGCAACCGACCCCAAGAAGAGTGAGATACCGGCAATCACCATCATCATATACTGCGGAGCAAGCTGATCTGCCTCACCAATTGCTGACAAGATTACACCGCCAAGCAATGCTCCGACAATTTGCGGGATGCAAATCGAGCAATTAAATAAACCGAGATATGCACCGATATTGCCACCCTTCAACGAATTAGTCAAAATTGTGAAAGGCCAAGCAAGCATCGCCGCCCATGCACAACCGATCAGGATAAAGGATACGAACAACAAATATGGATCTGTTATATATCCTGCAGAAATAAATCCGACAGCTCCAAGTATGAGACTAAGAGAATAAGAGAACTTACGGCTGCGGAACAACGGAAGGACAATTGCCCAAAGGACTGAGCCGATAGCTTGAACTGCAAACAAAATACCTACCCAGTTTCCGGCATCATTATATTCCGGCGATTCTGTATTCAAAACAACCGATGTCTCAAAACGTGCTTTTGAGGGCTCATTAATAACGGCATTAGTCGTGCCGTCAACAAACAGTTCTCCGGTCTTTGGATCATGAGTATAAATATCAGCCAACGTAATAGCCGTTTCGCCTTCCATACACGACAGATAGTCTACCAACACAAATGATTCGGTCTCTACTCGACGAGCGCCATCAACAATGATTGTTCTGCCATCGGTCGCTATCGGCTGACCAAACTCATAAGACGCAATACCGTTTACTGAGTTAATTATACCATCTTTAACAACCGGAGAAAGAAATTCAATTCCTATAGCAGGAACGTTTATACTTAGCCCTCCGGCTTCTATATCTACTGACTCTACATTCGTGTCAGCAAAAGCGATGTTTCGTGCTTCTACGAATTCACCATCTGCAGTAATAATGCCGGCAACACAAGGTTTACCATGGTCAACAATAACCTTATTATCGGAAGTAAGGATATATTTTGCTGAAAGCAAATCTTCTGTTCCCTCTTGCGAAATTCCTACAACGGTTGTTGTTTCAGGGCAATCAAAGGCATTTTTAGCGATAGTACCATTGGTATAAGTCCACATAAAGAGGAATGCAAACCAACAGAAGAATTGCACCAAACCAACTGTCCAGAATGTCTTAGGCGCATTAACCAGAAGTTTGAAAAGATTGGTCTTTTCTTTCTTTCCGTCAGCCTTAACCTCCGGGCCACCGTTATACTCGCGATAAACTTCCGGCGGCCATTCTTTAACCTTCATTAGGGTATAAATAACACAAATCAGAAGTATGGCTGCTCCAAAATAGAACGAGAACACAACGGTTTGAGGTATAACACCAGAAGCTGCAGTATTACGAAACCCAATCCATGTCAGCAAGAAGGGGAATACATAACCAACAATCGAACCGGCATTACAGAGAAAACTCTGAATTGAATAAGCCAAACCTTTCTGCTTTTCGTTAACCATATCGCCGACAAGCATCTTAAACGGTTGCATAGCCATGTTGATCGATGTATCGAGCATCATCAAGGCAATCAAGCCAATCAGAATTGCAGATGAAACAGCAAGGCCAAAGCTACCGGCGTTTGGCAACAAACACATAACAAGCACGGCAATAACCGCACCGAATATCAGATAAGGAAGACGGCGACCAATCTTAGTCCATGTCTTATCTGAAGCAGTGCCAACAATAGGCTGAACTACAAGGCCCATTAACGGAGGAAGAATCCAGAAATAGCTCAAATCATGGGGATCGGCACCGAGTGTGGCGAAGATACGGCTCACATTAGCGCTTTGTAACGCATATGCGATCTGCACGCCGAAGAATCCAAAGCTCAAATTCCAAAGCTTCCAGAAACTTAGGTCGGGTTTTGTTTTCATGATAATTGACAATTTATCTTAAAGTAAGAATGTAAATAAGAGTTTTTTCTATTGTTAACAAATTGTTATTCTTTAATTTGAGAGTAAAGCCATGCAATCTCACTACTCCACAATGTGTCGTTAGGCGTTTCAAGAATCAAGGGTATGTCATCCATTCTCGGGTCGCGCATCAACATTGTGAAGAACTCCTTACCGAGAGCCCCTTCTCCAATCTGAGCATGACGGTCGACTTTAGAGCCAACTCCTTTTTTAGAGTCGTTGATATGCATACCTCGGAGATATTCAAAACCGACTACATCGCTAAATTCTTTCCAAGAAGCCTCATATGCTTCAGGCGTAGTGAAATCATATCCGGCAGCAAGAGAATGACAAGTATCGACGCATACCCCTGCCCTACTTTTATCATCAATCAGTTCAATGATACGAGCCAAGTGCTCAAATCTAAAACCAAGGTTAGAACCCTGGCCGGCCGTAGATTCTATCACCGCCGTCACGCCCGTAGTTTGCGCCAAAACAAGGTTTATTGACTCTGCAATACGCTTAAGACAATCATCCTCCTCCATCAAATTCAGATGAGAACCGGGGTGGAAATTCAACATCTTCAAGCCTAGTTGCTCACAACGTCTAAATTCATCAAGAAACGCTTCTCGCGACTGAGCCAACTTCTGTTCATCCGGCGAGCCAAGATTAATCAGATAGCTATCATGAGGCAAAATAAATTCCGGAGAATAGCCATAGGCGACACAATTTTCGCGAAACAAGATAGCTTCCTTGTCTGATATTGGCGACGATTTCCATCGAGATGGGTTACGCGTAAATAAAGCAAAAGCCTTTGCCCCCAATTCAGAGGCAACAACCGGAGTCGAAGCGACCCCACCCTTAGCGGAAACATGAGCACCTACATACTTCATATTATAATCTGGCTTGTTTTGCCAACAAAATTACGAAATTTCCATATATTAGCAAAAATTCCCACTTTAAATAATATCGAAAATTCTGATTTTTTAGTTACCACAAACCATGCAACCTCAATCGCCGTTCTTATCTAATTGTAAATAGACTACAGCAATTTTAACGTGAAAGATATAATTTATTGTCTATTGTGCGATAAAGATAAAATTCGTATCTTTGCAAGCTATTTTGCATGGATAGAGATATGGAACAATCCCATAAGCAAGAAACTCTCGATAGACGTTACCTCAGAATGGCCGATATTTGGGCCGAAAACTCTTACTGTCAACGCCGTAAGGTTGGAGCAATAATCGTCAAAGACTCGATGATTATTTCCGATGGATTCAATGGAACACCGTCGGGATTTGAAAATGTCTGCGAAGATGAGTCAGGCACGACAAAACCTTATGTTCTTCATGCCGAGGCTAACGCAATAACAAAAGTCGCCCGAAGCAACAACTCTTCTGACGGAGCAACGTTATATATTACAGCATCGCCATGTATGGAATGTTCAAAACTTATAATCCAAGCAGGCATCAAACGCGTTGTATATCATGAGCTTTATCGAATAACTGACGGGCTAGACCTTCTGCGCCGTGCCGGCATCGAATGTGTCCACATTCCCGACCTCGTTTAACACGCCAACTAAAGATTCAAGCATTTTTGCTATCATGTCAAAATATAACAGACTCTCTGCCTGGACTCCGGTAGTCGCCGCTGCAATGTTTATAACCGGATTCCTTGCCGGAGACATTATTAATCGCGGAAATGGGCCGACAGCCGCCCAAAAGAAATTTCAGACCATATTAAATCTTGTCAGAAACGAATATGTCGACGAGGTTGATCTCGATAGCTTATTAGAGAAAACCATCCCCGGCATGCTGACAAATCTCGACCCCCACTCGGCTTATATTCCGGCGAGCGATCTTCAAGCCGTAAACGAGACTCTTGACGGCTCATTTAGCGGTGTTGGCATTCAATTTATGATTGACAACGACACAATCAAGGTATTGGAAGTCATCCCCGGCGGACCGTCTGAAAAAGTTGGAGTGCTCCCCGGCGACCGAATCGTAAAAGTTGACGGAGAGAATTTTGCCGGCATCGGCATTAGTCAAGAAAAAGTCTTGAAAACTCTTCGTGGCGAAAAAAACACAAAAGTTCAACTCCAAATCAAACGATCCAACTCTAAGAAGTTGCTGACATATGACGTAACCCGCGGTGATATTCCGATTAACACCGTCGACGCAACATATATCGCATCTCCCGGCATAGGATACATCAAAGTCAATAAATTCGGACGCACAACTTACGATGAGTTCTTCCAAGGTCTCTCTAAACTGCGTCGCGAAGGCGCCGAAGATTTCGTTGTAGACCTGCGCGGAAACTCCGGCGGATACATGGAAATCGCCTATTTAATGGCAAATGAATTTCTCGAAGCCGGACAAACAATCGTAAGCACCAAAGGACGCGACCTAAATTCAGGCACAATTATCAACGCCGATGGCACCGGATTTTTCCGCGAAAGCCAAGTCGTAGTATTGCTCGATGAATTCTCAGCATCTTCATCAGAAATTTTCGCCGGAGCCCTTCAAGACAACGACCGCGCTCTAATCATAGGTCGACGTTCCTTCGGCAAAGGCTTAATTCAGCGACAATCTGTTCTTCCGGATAGTTCGGCAATCCGTTTAACCGTCGGACGCTACTACACACCGTCAGGGCGCTGCATCCAGAAAGATTATTCAAATCTGTCAGTTTATGAGCATGACATTCTTGACCGCTATCAACGAGGCGAAATGTTCTCGGCAGATTCAATCAAGCTCAACACCGATTTGAAATACACCACCATTCATGGCCGTACGGTTTACGGCGGTGGGGGTATCATGCCAGACATTTTTGTTCCGAACGACACTTCCGGTATCAGCTCATACTACATTAATGTTGCAAACGCCGGACTTCTCCAACGCTATGCGTTTGACTATGTCGACGACAATCGCGAACAATTGAGCGAAGCCAAGAACGTCGACGAATTGCTCACTTTGCTTCCTAACGACGATGCAATTTTACGCCAATTCGTATTATACGCTTCGCGCAACGGATTCCCGGCAAGATGGTATTACATCAACATTTCGCATGATTTGCTTGTTAATCAACTAAAAGCTCTTATCGCTCGCGATGCTCTTGGTTATGGCGCATATTTCGAAATTTCAAATATGGATGACATTAACGTCAAACGAGCTATTGAAGAATTGCTCAACGGCAATGCAGCATTCCCGATTATGCCGACCAACGCTAATAACGAGCTTGAGACCCCCGAAGACTCGAGACAACCGTCTTAACGAAATATAATCATGAACAAGGATGAAATTCGTAGCCAAGTAAAAGCTCGGAAGAGTCTGCTATCTTCTTTAGAGAAAACTAAAGCGGCAGAAGAAGTCTTCAATCGATTGGAGCAATCAGCTGCATTTGCCTTAGCGGAAAAAATACTGCTGTATCATTCCCTCCCCGACGAACTCTCGACTCTCGAATTTCTAAACCGCTGGGCAACTCGCAAACATTTTTACCTGCCTCGCGTTAACGGCTTAAATCTCGAAATTCTCCCATACGACCGCTCATCTATGGCTCTTGGAGCATTCCAAATCGAAGAGCCTCAAGGAGACGAAACAACCGACATTTCCGAGATTGAATTAATCATCGTGCCGGCTATCGCTTATGATCGTCGCGGCAATCGCGTCGGACGCGGTAAAGGCTACTACGACCGATTGTTGACAGAGACCAAAGCAACAAAAGTCGGTGTAGGTTACGATTTCCAATTAATTGACGAAGAAATCCCAGCCGAGCCCCACGACGTTGCTGTTGATATAGTAATCACCGATAGACGCCGCCTTGTTATTCATCACTTAACACATTAATAACCCATTGCGGTTATTATAATAACACTAACAGCCTTGATTTCAGTTCAGAACCTATCCGTAGAATTCAGCGCAAAATCACTTTTCGATAATATTAGCTATGTCATTAACAGACGCGACCGCATTGCCCTAGTCGGGAAAAACGGTGCCGGAAAATCGACTATGCTAAAAATTATAGCAGGATTACAACGACCGACCTCAGGTCAAGTTGCCGTCCCTCAAGACACTACTATCGGTTATCTGCCTCAGCAAATGAAGCTGTCTGACACCAAGACTGTTATTGAGGAGGTTAGAGAGGCGTTTTCTCACGTTGACAAGATGGGCGAACGCCTTGATCGCATGAACGCGGAATTGGCAGTGCGCACTGATTATGAGTCGCCTGATTACCAAAGATTAATCGACGATATCGCCGATTTATCTGAACGCTTAGTCATGGAGCAAAGCGAAAATGCAGAAGCAGAGATGGAGAAGACTCTAACAGGTCTTGGATTTCTACGCTCTGATTTCAATCGCATGACATCTGAATTTTCAGGCGGATGGCGAATGAGAATTGAGCTTGCCAAACTATTGCTTCGCCGCCCCGACGTATTACTTCTCGACGAGCCGACCAACCACCTTGACATCGAGTCAATACAATGGTTAGAGCAATTCTTGGCAACAAAAGCAAACGCAGTTGTGTTAGTTAGCCACGACCGCGCGTTTATAGACAACGTTACCAACCGCACTATCGAGATTTCATGCGGAAAAATCTATGACTACTCGGTCAACTATTCAAAATTCGTTGAATTGAGAAAAGAGCGCATCGAACAACAGATGCGAGCATACATCAATCAACAAAAGGAAATCGCCGACACAGAAGCATTTATCGAGCGTTTCCGTTACAAAGCGACGAAAGCGGTGCAAGTGCAAAGTCGCATGAAGCAGCTAGCTAAAATTGAGCGCATCGAGGTTGATGAAGTCGACAACTCCAGACTAAATCTTCGTTTCCCCCCTGCCCCACGCTCAGGCGATTATCCGGTAATCGCCGATAATGTCGGTAAAGCTTATGGCGATCACCAAGTATTCGACAACGCTACTTTCACAATCAAACGTGGTGAAAAAGTTGCGTTTGTAGGAAAAAATGGTGAAGGAAAATCAACATTGGTAAAATGTATCATGAATGAAATTCCCTTCACCGGAGACTTAAAGATTGGCCATAATGTCAAAATCGGATATTTTGCCCAAAATCAAGCCCAACTTCTTGATGAAGATATCACGGTCTTTGACACAATCGACAGAGTTGCCGTCGGTGATATCCGCACAAAAATCCGCGACATACTCGGAGCGTTTATGTTTGGTGGCGAAGCATCTGATAAAAAAGTAAAAGTATTGTCTGGTGGCGAAAAGACACGTTTAGCAATGATTCGATTGTTGCTCGAGCCTGTCAACCTACTAATTCTTGATGAGCCGACCAACCATCTCGATATGGCAACAAAAGACATTCTCAAACAAGCCATCAAAGATTTCACCGGCACAGTTATCGTTGTTAGTCACGACCGCGAGTTTCTCGACGGCTTAGTTGAAAAAGTCTACGAGTTCGGTGGTGGGAAAGTCAAAGAATGTCTCGGTGGCATTTATGAGTTTCTCGAGAAGAAGAAACTCGACAACCTTCGCGAACTCGAACGTAATAAACCATCAAATTCAGAGTCGACATCGCGCCAAGCTGATAAGAGCCTCAACTCAACTACGACTTGCAACCCCTCGTCTAACAGCCCGCTGAATAATGGAAGTCAATCTGCTCGCAAATTGACATATGCCGAACAGCGAGAACGCGACAAGATGCTGAAACGATCTGCAAAAAAAGTTGAAGAAGCAGAGGCGGAAATCAGTCGCATTGAAGCCGAGATTGCGGCAACCGAAGCAAAGATTGCTGCCGGAGAAATCGAAGGCGACATCTTCAACACTCATGCGAAGCTCAATCGCGACCTTGAAAACGCCATGTCGCTATGGGAAATCGCATCACAAGACCATGATGAGTTAAAAGCTCGCTTATCATAACAAATTGAGCTAAACATACTAAAATTGCCCCGTTAAAATAGAGAATTTTTTAACGGGTAAATTGTCATTCAACAGCTTTTTTAGCGAATACCATACGCTCAATCCCATTTCTGCCCCACAATACCGCGCGCTCCGATAGGGTTATCGCTCCGCCTACATCCCATCAAACAAAGTCTACCAATGGTTTGTATCATAAGTTGAGAGCCTCCCGTGCTATATAACGTTAGACGAGTGAGCCCGCGGAGCGGATGGTGCTGTGGATATACTGATTTCAGTGAATTTTGCAGTGAATTTTGCGGTGAAGTTTGCGGTGAAGTTTTATGATGATTTCACGCCCTCATCCTCTTTTCTGAAGGGAAATATTGCCATTGTAAAATAATATTTATACCTTTGCTGTGCAGACCGAAACGCAGAGACCCGGTCACGGGGCAATGCGGGAGGGTCAGCAACAAAATTTTATGGAAAAGCGTTTACTTTGACGCTCTTTCTTGACAATCGGAAATCTGGTAAATTTCAATTGGAGTCAAGAATGAAGCAGACAGTAGATGACTTATGTGGATATGAATATATTCGTCATCAATGCGCGTGAGCGCAGATTGGTGGCGCGTTG
>CAZXAZ010000025.1:0-25966 GCA_964638475.1 uncultured Alistipes sp.
CGTTTTAGAGATTGTATGCTATTGATAGGTTGAAGTTTCGTCCCGGTTTATAGCTGCGGGTGATTTCTTCAATGTGTTTTGTCTTGTCGAGTATGGTGATGTCCTCGATTTGCTTGAAAAGGTATCGTTCGGCGAGTACATCGCGCACTGAGGCTTTCACTTCCCAATGTCCAAACTTCTTGCCGAACGACAAATCGAGTGAATTGCGGGGCATCTCGTATGAGTTTGGTATGTTTCGTGACGATCCGTCGGCTCCTGTGCCGTATTTGTTGCCGACTCCGACAATGCGTTTGCCTATACGGTTATAGAGAATGGCTGCCGACCACTCGTTGCGGTTGTAAAATATGCCGGTGTTTATCAGGTATGGCGACTGCCCTTGCATCGGTCGGTCGATATTGTTACCTCCGTCAAATGTAACTTCGCTTTTGATGAAAGAGCCGTTGAACGAGAGACTGAAATCCTCCAAGCCGATGAATCTCAGGTCTTTGCGTATGTCAATCTCAATGCCGTAGTTGTTAGCACCTTTGGCGTTGATGTAGGAGTAAACGAGATCCGTGCCACCGGCTACGGTATAAGTCCATTCTATGGGATTCTTGAATTTTTTGTAAAAGAGTGCTATTGACACTATCTCTCTTTTTGATGGATACCATTCATACCGAAGGTCGAAATTCTGAATGTATGCCGCTTTGAGGTCGTAATTTCCCATGACGCTGCTGCCGAGGTCAAAGTCATAGTAGACGGTCGGCGCAAGTTCTCGGAACTCAGGGCGATTGATTGTGCGACCATACGCTGCTCTCATCTGATGGGCGTCGCTGAATCTGTAATTAAGATTTACCGATGGGAAGAGATCTTTATAGTAATAATGCGTGTCTTGCAAACTTGATTCCGACTGTCGGGTGTTCATTTGCAGGAGCTGATCGACATATTCATATCTGACACCGCCATAAACGGTCAATGCTTCCCATGGAATGTTTACTCCGACATACCCTGAAAGTTGCTTGCTGTTCGCTTTATAGCTGTTGAGGAAATTAACATTCTCATAGATATACAGTTTGTCCGCTCCGAAGTTGTTTGAAATAAGGACTTCGCCCGGAATGTCGTCAGAGAACTCAAAGTCGGATGGCAGATTATTGTCTGGTTGCCAGCCATATTGAAATTCGCGGACATCGTATGTGCGTCCACGGTATTCGGCATATAATCCTGCTTTAACAACAGGCTTGAACGTGCCGAGTGCTATCTCCTGACGATAATTGGTGTTAAGGGAGGCGGTGTGTTCGCGCAGGCGGGTAAATTCACGGTTTATTCGATAGATGCCCATGCGGTTGTCAGTACGGTCAGAAAGCTGTATCAGACGGCGGTCAGGCATATCGCGGTCAGAGTAGGCATATCCGGCACTCCAGTCCCAACGCGACGATGAAGTGAATTCATGACGTCCCGTAAACTGTGTGTTGAGTGTATTTCTTGTCGAGTAGTAATATTCCATCTCCTCAATATTGTCAGGCTGGGCGTTGAATCCGACACGGTCGGAGTAGCGGTTCTTTACGATGCGGTTGTAGATGGTTTTCCATTCATACCGATGATTAATATTTTGCGGAAGGAATGATAAATTGAGCATTCCGCCTAATTTCTTGTCGTTGGTATACTGGTTGTCGGTCGCACGGCGCAGATATATGGGGCTATCGTTTGTGATGTCATAGGGGCCGTAGAGTGAGTTTTCCATATCGGTCATTGTACGGTAGGAATCCGAGAAATTGAAACTACCCAAAAGGCTGAGGGTGCCGGCTGACTCAAAACTCCAGCGGTTGCTATAGCTTGCGTTGAGTTTAAGATCGCCTATGGGCTTGCGTGTATAGGTTTCCCAGTCGTTACTAAAACCGTTTCCCAAAACGTCTATCCTGTTGGAATAGCCCGGATATGTTACCAAAGGAGTTTCAAATTGTCCGTAGTAATATCTGCCACCTCCTTTGTAATACTTGAAATCGCGGAAATGGGTATTGTCGTTGACTGACGTGCCCAAAGAAATGTCAAAACCGGACTGAGTGGGCTGATATTTCGTATTGATCATTACGAATCCACCCGTGAAATCTGACGGATATTCCGGAGCCGGACTTTTCACGATGACAATGTTGTCAAGCTGAGAGCTGGGAATGATGTCGAATGAAAACACTCGTGAATCCGCTTCCGAACTCGGTACGGCACTTCCGTTAAGCCAAACATTGTTATATCGCTGAGAGAGCCCACGCACCATTACGAATTTGTCGTCGATTATCGAGATACCGGGAACGCGTCTTATAACCTCAGAAGCGTCCTTGTCTTGCGTTTTGGCGATCTGCTGAGCTGAAACGCCGCTCTGCACAACGTCGCTCTGACGTTCCTCTTCAATCATTGCGACTTCTGTATCTTTTCTTGCAACTGCTGTGATTGTTACTTCGGATAAGGATGCTGCATCAGGTGATAACGAAATGTCGAGAATTGCAACTTCCTCGCTTGTTACTATGTTGGCTACAACAGTCGTGTCAGCATAGCCAATATAGCTTACCGTGATATGGTGGACACCATTAGTTATATTCAAGGAGTAATGACCATCTATGTCGGTTGATGTTCCCGTTTGGCTTGATTGAACCCTGACGGTAGCTCCGATGAGTGGTTCCTTTGTAGTCTTGTCGAAAACGGTGCCTCTAACTATTCCGGCTTGTAGTGAAAAGGATGCCAAAGCAAGAGACAAAAATGTAAGGCTAATCTTTTGGCTAAATATCATATCTGTTTCTTTTTCGGAGGCAAAGTTAGTAATGTCATATTGCATGATTATGTCTAAAAAAAAGAACTTTTATTAAATGCAACACATTGTTATTTGCTCAATCTTGCAGTCAATGACAATAGAATCCTATCCAATAAGAAATGTAATAATAAATTAACGTGTGTTCGATATAAGAATATCGATGATTTAACAATAAAACAATAAAACAATCAGCCATTTAGTATAACACTAAGTGGCTGATTGTTTTATTGTTTTAAATCTAATTCTTATATCGAACTCACGTTAATATAAGCCGAAGTTTGAATGAAACGACATGTAATTGATACGATCTTCGATCCATTTTTTGAGGGTCTCGAAGTTGCTACGGAAGTTGTATGACCCGATTGCCATACCATCTTCTGGCCAAAGGACTCCGTTTTCAATAGATGTCGGTTCGATAAGAGTTGCATATTCTTCCATAAATTCTTTGAGCATTGGATATCCGTTTTTAACGAAATCGTCAAATTTCGCCTTGAATAGTTTGCGGAATTCGGTATTCGCAAAGAGTAGTTTGAAGAATGTTGCACCGGAGTAGTCTCCATCATTAGTGACAAGCGGTATCATCGCAGAAGCTCCTTCGCTTCCTGAAAAAGTAAATGCCCAATCGAAATCCCAAACCGGACCGAAATGATATACTTCTCCGGCATCAAGCGATTTTTTATAGATATAAAGGCTTTTGGGATGATTCATTTCATGGTTGTTAGCGAGACTATTAACTAAAAAGAAGTTAACAGCATCTTCGAGGTCAATAACGTCGCTAAGACTTTCTGAGGCTGCTCGTTTAGTAATGGCATCTGCCATTTTTGTGAAATCTTCTTTCCAAAGATTTAAGTATTCATTTGCGTTGGTAATGTTAGTTACTTCCGGGTCTTCGGCAAGTTCAGTCAGGTCGGGGTCTTTAACCATTACCGGCAAGCGATATGTTGTTGAGCTATTGCTTTTGGTGAATTTATAAGTGAACTTAAAGTCTTCGTCGTAATAGCTATCAAGCTCGAAGAGCATACCTTTTGTTTCGTCGATGTCAACACTGCCACCTCCAATACCGATTTTCTCGGTAAGCATATATTGACCTTTGTTGATGCCGTTTAAGTAGACCTTTACAGGAATGCAATGGTTAGCATAAGGCATTTCAAAATAGTTGGCAAGCCATAAAGCGATAGCGTTGCGCATTTGAGAGCAATCGAGATAATTGGCAATGAGGGCGAATGATTTCGCTTTGGGCAGACCGCAAACAGACGCTTTTTTATTCATTTTAAAGCGATAAGGCTTTTTCTTAAAACCCCAACTTGAGTTGCCGCGACCGCGAAATTCAACTTCTTGAACTTCTAAATCGTCATACATGCCGTTACCATCCATATAGAGAGTTGCTGCACGAATGTCGCTCTTTGAACCTTGCAATTCTGTCCATTCCGGATAGTCGATTAGATCGACGTGTATCTCAGGTAGAGCTGTTGTGCGAAACATTACGTTATCGATAGAGCTCAAGTTATATTTTTTTGTTGAACTATCGTTTAGTTTTATGATGATTCGGTTATATCCGTTGCGAGCCCCGTCGAAAGAGATTGATTCGATATCAGTTCCTTTAAATGTCTCGAATTGCTTTGAAGTGTGAAATATATGGATATGTTCGTGGTCTTGGGCAATAGCAGTGCCTGCCAATAGGGCAGCGGTAATAAGGCTGAAAACGCTTTTCATGGGTTATTTAATGGTGAACTTGACAGAGTGGTTACCATATGTTACGATATAAATACCGGAGGTAATATCTGCGATGTTAATAATGAAATCAGTATTATCGATGGCTTTATCGGCAACGAGTATATCCCCATTAAGAGACGAGAATAAGATTTGTTCTCCATCTTTTACACCACGAAGCACTAACTTATCTAGTTCGTGCACAATGGTTACGTTTGACGAGTTGATGCTTTCAAGGCTTGATTGCCAGGTGTTTTCATCAGCCTCATTGTTGTTGAATTGCCATTTGTCGCATTCGGCGACAGGCATTGTAATTATACCTTTAGAACTGGTTACATTTATATTTCCATCATTGATAGTGGCATTGAAATCATCTTCAATAGCAACCGTAAGAGTAGTAGCATCATGTCGAATAAATACGACACTTTTATATCCGGCAGATACAGATAAGCATCCGAATATAAAAGAAACAGCTAAAGAAAGTAGATAGGTCAGTTTCACTGTTTAGATTTGATAGATGTGATAAGAAAAGACTTGTTGGATGAATCCATAATTGTTAATGAAGTTCATCCAACAAGTTTTGATGAGTTATTAGTTCAAGAGCCCACGCTGATGAAGAATGGCATCAGCCGACGGTTTGCGACCTGCAAATGACTCATATAATATCATTGGGTCTTCAGAAGAACCGCTTTCAAGAATGTGCTTGATTTTTGCTGCAAGTTCGGGATTGAATACGCCCTGCTCGCAGAAGATTTGATATGCATCAGCATCAAAAACTTCAGCCCAAAGATAAGTATAATAGCCTGAAGCATAGCCGTCATCGCCAAAGATATGCTTGAAGTAGGGAGAACGGTAGCGGAATGTCAATTGAGAAGGCATGCCGAGTTTGTCGGCAACCGCTTTTTCAAAAGCGTCAACATCGACATCTTCGGTAGGATTGAGATGCCCCCACTGTAAGTCGAGAAGCGCCGCTCCGGCAAGTTCTGTTGTCATAAAGCCCATATTATGTTTTGACGCGGCATTGATTTTCTGCACAAGAGAGTCGGGAATAAGTTCTCCGGTTTGATAATGATGAGCGTAAACTTTCAACATTTCGGGGTCGAATGCCCAATGTTCATGGAATTGAGAGGGGAATTCAACGAAATCGCGATCAACAGATGTTCCGCTTTGGCTTTTAAGTCTTGCGCGAGACAACATTCCGTGGAGTCCATGGCCAAATTCGTGGAACATAGTAAGTACATCATCAATAGAAAGCAATGCCGGCGCGTCTGCTGTCGGGGGCGCGAAATTTCCGACATTATAGATGATCGGACGTTCTGCAGTGCCGTCGGGGTTTACCCATGATGTTTTCAATTCTTCCATCCATGCTCCTTGACGTTTAGAGGCGCGTGTGAAATAGTCGGTCATAAAGACAGCAAGGTGTTCGCCGTTTTCATCTTTAACATCGTAAACCTTTACGTCGGGATGATATTTGGGCGCATTAGGCATTTCCTCGAAAGACAAGCCGTAAAGACGATTTGCCATAGCAAAAATACCTTTGCACACAGAATCAACCGCGAAGTAGGGGCGGATTTCTGCCTCATTGAGAGCGAAATCGCGTTGACGAACCTTTTCGGCGAAATAGTAATAGTCCCAAGGTGCAATTTCAAAGTTATTCCCGAGAGAATTGCTCAACTCTTGCATAACCTTAACTTCTTCTGCAACCTTAGCTTTTGCCGGGACAAAAATCTTCATCAACAAATCTTCGGCAGCTTCGGGTGTTTTTGCCATCTTATCAGCAGTCATATAAGAGGCAAAATCTTTGTAGCCGAGCAACTGCGCTTTCTTTGAACGTTCTTTAAGAATCTGATTGATTAAGGGACGGTTGTCGTTTTCGCCGATAGTTGCGTTTGTTGTGTAGCCACGCCACATCTGTTCGCGGAGGTCGCGATTATCGGCATATTGAAGCACAGCAAGACGGCTTGGAGCATGAAGCGTGAAAACCCATTTCCCTTCTTTACCACGTTCTTTAGCTTCGGCAGCTGCATTATCAATCGTTGATTGAGGAAGCCCTGCAAGTTCTTCTTCTTGCTCAATGACAATCTCGAATGTATTGTTGGAATTCAACAAGTTCTTGTTATATTGGAGATATAATTCCGTAAGTTTGCCATTGACAGCTTTCAATTCTGCTTGTTTTTCTTCATCAAGCAATGCGCCACGACGCACAAATTCAACATAGGTGTCTGTGATTGCGCGACGCTCGTCTAACGGTTGGTTTACCGTGTCAATATTCTCATACAGAAATTTTACACGTTCGAAAAGCTGAGCGTTCATCATCATTTCATCGGTGAACGCGGTGTATTTCGGCATGAGTTTTTCTGTAACCTCTGTAAGCTCGGGAGATGAATCTGCTTCAGCCAAAGCAAACATTACAGAGACAACTCTGTCGAGGGTCGGACTAAGGTTGTCAAGCGCGAGAATTGTGTTGTCAAAAGTCGGAGCTTCGGTGTTTGCAGTAATTGAGTCGATCGAAGCTTTCGCTTCTGCGATACCTGCATCAAATGCAGGTTCGTAATCAGAAATTTGAATTTCTTCAAACGGAGGAATGCCGTAGGGCGTGTCGTAGGCTTTTGTGAAAGGATTTTCCCTTCCTTGTTTACCACAGCCGGTCAAGAAGATCGACCCGGCAGCTGCCATGCAGCAAAATCCTAAAATGATTGGTTTCATAAACTAATGTATTAGGTTAGGGTGAATATTTGGCGTGAATAAAAATCTTGCATGATAAATATTATCGATTTATTAGGTCGATCCCTTTTAAATGGCGATTAACGGAGGGCGCATTTTCTGACCAAATAAATTGCGTTTCGATTGGATAATGATCCGAACGATCGAAATCGTAACATTTAAAATCAATTGCTTTGAGTTTCCCTCGATACAATGTATGGTCGATTTGAAAATAAAAACGGTTTGCATGATAGGTGATTAGCGGCCCACATCCAGCCTCAGTATAAGCGCTTTTAAAATCATTTTGAGACATCGTTCGGATTGCATAACAATCTTGGATATCGTTGAAATCTCCGGCAATGATGACGTTTTCGACATTTAATGAATCTATTTGTTGGCGAATAATTTCAGCCTGTTGTGCTCGGTTGCGAAAAGCGATAGATAATTTCGATAGCAATTGATGTCGTACTCCGGATATGGCTTTTCGACTGCTTTCGCCTTCGGTAAGCTCATGGTAAAGCGCTTTGTCAGAATTGTCGAGACCGATTGATTGAAGGTGGGCACTGATTATGAGTGTCCTGTGGCCGAGAATTTCAGCAATAGCAGCTAGATGAAAGGCTGATTGATCTTCGAATTTCGGCAAAGTGATATGGTATAGAGGATATTTTGAGAATATGCTATTGCCAGCGCCGATCACTCGGTAGGGATATTGAGCGTTAACCGAATCGAGAAGTGCAGGTGATATGATACGGTGATTTGGCTTTAAATTCCACCAGAATTCTTGTAGGCAAACAATATCGGCATTTTGTTTGAGAATAAAAGATAGTGTCGGATTTGAGCGTCCGGCCATTGCATCTTGGTATAAAAGCGTCGAGTCGTGGGGAGAAGGTAGGGGCTCTCTAAAATCATTTAGTCCATAAACATTGTAGCTCATGAATGTAAAACTGCGCGCTTCATCTTGGCTTGATAGTTTGCTCTTGGTAAAGTTTAGCGGACAGAAGCTTAATATTGGCCCGAAACATATAATCAACGTTGCGCCGGGTATTAATGCCATCAGCCTATTAAAAAATAAACAACAAATTAGCGCAAGAATAGAGAGCAACAGCCATAACGGAAAGGTCATAGCCAAAATAGCCGGAATGGAAGAAATGGCGGGTGATACCATTCCTCCATATGCAGACGAAATTGTCATGATGGCAAGCAGGCTATTGATTATATAGCCTAAGATTGTCAATATTTTGAGAATCTTCTCTTTCTTCACGTTGATAGTTTTGCCGAATATAACTAGAGTCCTATATGACGAATTATTAAAGACGATTACGCATGTCGAATAATTCGAGTCTTTCAACTTCGGATAGTGAGGCGAATCCTGATTGATCAACTTTTTGTAGTAACCATTGACGTCGAGTGTGGCGCCGAGCAGTTTCTAATGCTTGTTGAGAGAGTTTGTGGTCGTGATAATGCAATGAAAGACCGATAATACCTCCGGCGATTGCTCCTCCAAGATGCGCAACAGTAACCGGAGATAACAAATCACCATCGATAAAAATGGTAATTACTGCAATTAAGGCAAGCCATTTAAGCTTTACTGCGCCTAATATAATCATATTGAGTTGGCGATTTGGAGCTAAGCATGCTGTAGCTACAATTACAGCAAGCACCGACGCGGATGCTCCGGCTAGTTCAATATGATTGTTGGCATTGATTGATGTCGCTAAATAGGCAATAGCACCGCAAATCCCACCGACTAGATAAGTGGCTATTGTGTGTTGCCAATCGCCTTTTATCATCGGTCCGAAACCGATTAGCCACAACATATTAACTGTTAAATGGACAAAATTAAGATGGGTAAACATATACGTTACCAATGTCCATGGAGTATGTGAGAGCTCGCCAAATGATGCGCCCAAAGCCAAGCATCCGGTCATTGTTTCCGGTAGATTCGGAAACAATTCTCTGACAAGCCAACAGACGAGCATCAAAAAGTAGACCGTCAAGTTGACTGCTACAAGTATTAATGTAGCGCGAGCTGTCCTTGTCATTTATAATATGCTGAATAGGGCTAAAAGAATTAGACTTAATATAGACTTCTGAGTGTGCCTGATTTTTTCCACCACAGCAGTATTAAAATACCGATTAACATGCCGCCGAGATGTGCAAAGTGTGCAACAGTGTCAGCTTGACTATTGTAAATGCCAAGTAATAATTCTATGCCGGCGAACAGAATAACAGCCGTACGAGCTTTAAGCGGAACAGGTGGGAACATCAGATATATACGCATTTGCGGATATAGAAAGCCGAAGGCGAGAAGAATGCCATATATTGCGCCGGAAGCGCCGACGGTAGGGGTGTGGTATAGCCCTAATATAGCATTAACTGCCGGCTCAATTGGATTAACACCGATGTCATATAATTGTCCATATGTAGCAGTGCTTCTTTGTAAGATGTGACACAGTTGGTCGCCACAATCAAAAAGACTGGCGTAATGGTTAATCATCAATGCGAACACGCCTTCTTGAATAAATGCAGCTCCGAGTCCGCAACTGATGTAATAGAGCAAAAATTTCTGTGACCCGAGAGTTCGTTCTACAATTTCTCCGAACATAAATAACGAGAACATGTTAAAGAAAAGATGCCAAATATTAGCATGGATAAACATGTAGCTGATTAGTTGCCACGGACGAAATTGGTCAGATGTGAAATAATATAAAGCTCCATATTGCTCAAGTTGGCTTCCAAAACGAGGCGCAAGAGCGAGAAACAGAAAGATGATGATATTGATAATCAATAGATTCTTTGTTACCGGAGGTAGGTATAGGAGTCTGTCTTTGAAACTCATATTTAAGTAGTTAAAACAATGACTAATGTCGGAGTATTCTTAATTTGCAAAGATACAAATTTTTTCTGAATGTAATACGTCGAGAGAGATGCCTTTTTCCTTCGGGAAAAAATCACTAACTTTGCATGGCAAAACGATTTCGTAAATTATACGAAACATTGTTTTGCTGAGCCGTCTGATCTTTAAATCACCAAAGTGTTGGATATATGTTTGGTAGATTTATAACAAGGAAGACGGCTGATTGTTTGTTATCTATCTATTCTGATATTCACAAATGGAATTTAAACTTGAAGCAACTCCTAGCGGTACAGCTGCCAGAGCCGGTAAGATTACAACAGGGCATGGTGAAATACAAACTCCGATTTTTATGCCGGTTGGCACAGTCGGGGCTGTAAAGGGCGTTCATGCTAGAGAACTTCGCGATGATATAAAAGCTCAAATTATTCTGGGAAATACCTATCACCTTTATTTACGTCCCGGAACAGACATCTTGCGTAAGGCCGGTGGTCTTCATAAGTTTGAAGGGTGGGAGCGTCCGATCCTGACAGATTCGGGTGGTTTCCAAGTGTTTTCATTGTCGGAACGACGTAAATTAACCGAAGAAGGAGCTTGGTTTAGAAGCCATATTGATGGCTCAAAGCATCTGTTTACGCCCGAGCGAGTTGTTGATATTCAAAGAGAGATTGGCTCTGACATAATGATGGCGTTGGACGAATGTACTCCCGGCACATCTGATTGGGGGTATGCTCGAAAATCTCTTGACTTAACTATGAAGTGGCTTCGTCGAGGATGGAATCATTTTAACTCAACCGAGCCGCTGTATGGTTATTCACAAGCATTTTTCCCGATTGTTCAAGGTTGCACATATCCCGATTTGCGTCGCGAAGCCGCTAAGCAGGTTACCGATTTGGGCGCAGAAGGAAATGCGATTGGAGGTCTCGCGGTTGGAGAGCCTGCCGAGGTTATGTATGAAATGATCGAGGTCGTTAATGATATTCTTCCGGCAGATCGCCCCAGGTATCTTATGGGAGTTGGCACTCCGGTCAATATTCTTGAAGCTATAGATCGAGGTGTTGATATGATGGACTGCGTAATGCCGACGCGAAACGGGCGTAACGGAATGTTGTTTACCCGTAATGGCGTGATGAATATGCGCAATCTAAAATGGGCTGATGACTTCTCTCCGATTGATGAAGAAAGCGATTGTTTTGTTGATCAAGTCTATACTAAGGCTTATTTGCGCCATCTGTTTATCGCCGGAGAATTATTGGCAATGCAAATCGCATCTATTCATAACCTTGCTTTCTATCTTTGGCTTGTAGGAGAGGCGCGTAAACATATTATAGCCGGAGATTTCCATATTTGGAAACCGCAGATGGTTGAAAGAGTTAGTCGCCGTCTTTAATCGAGCGTTATAACGGAGGTGAGATGAAATTTCCAAGGAGATTATCGAAGTTAAACCCAATGAAGGGGTTGAAGTTACTATCGCTTCTTGATATGTATATTATCAAGAAGTTTCTGGGTACGTATATATTTGCCATTATTTTGATTTTGGCCATAACGATAGTGTTTGACATAAACGAGAAGCTCGATGCGTTTATGGAGGCCCCATTGAAGGCAACAATCTTCGATTATTTTCTAAATTTTCTTCCTTATTTCGCCAATCAGTTTAGTCCGCTATTTGTCTTTATTGCGGTTATCTTTTTTACATCAAAGCTTGCCGATAATTCAGAGATAATCGCAATGCTCTCATCCGGTATGAGTTTTAGGCGATTATTGCGACCATATCTTATTTCGGCAGCAGTGATAGCAATGGCGACATACGTTTTATCGGCATATGTTATTCCGCCGGCAAATGTTAAGCGAATTGCTTATACAAATACATACGTTAAAAACCGACGTGTCGATTATGGCGACAATATTATGATGCAAGTTGCTCCCGGGCAGATTGCTTATATGAGTCGTTACGATAACACAACTAAAACCGGATATCGATTCTCACTTGACTTATTTAAGGATAAAAAGCTTGTGTCAAGAATGCAAGCTCAGTCAATTAAATGGGATACGCTTTATCGCTGGCAAGTCAGAGATTATGTAATTCGAGATTTTAAAGAAAACCGAGAAGAGATACAGCGAGGCTATAAATTAGACACTGTAATTCCGTTTGAACCCCGAGACTTCTTGATTTCTCGCAACGATCAAGAGACGCTTTCGACACCGCAATTGCGTCAATATATTGAACGACAGAAGCAACGAGGTGTAGCTAATATACAAGCGTTTGAAATTGAATATCATAAAAGATATGCAATGTGTGCCGCAGCATTTATTCTGACTGTTATAGGAATGTCGTTGTCTTCGAAAAAGGTCAAGGGCGGTATGGGGGTAAATATCGGCATCGGACTCTTGCTGAGTTTTTCATATATTTTATTTATGACTGTAACATCCTCATTTGCTGTGTCTGGCATGACGTCGCCGATGGTCGCAATGTGGATTCCCAATATAATATACGCCATCATCGCTCTTTTGCTCTATTTGAAGGCATCGCGTTAACACCGGCAATTGCTTTTATAAATAAAGCGTAAAGGATCTTTGGTAAAGATATTGACGCAATTTTATTGCGATATTTAATAACCGAGGATATTGTGAGGGCGAGGAAAAGTTATTATCTTTGCAGTGATAAAACCCGCCTGGATGCGTTAAACCGGCAGGATACGATAACAAATATAGACTGTTGTCCGATGAACCCCAATTCACTCGTATCAATCGATGATCTCGGCAAGAAGGAAATCCTTGATATTCTTGCTGATGCACGTTTCTTTGAGGAAAATCCCAACCATAAAATTCTTGACGGAATGGTTGTGGCAACCTTGTTCTTTGAGCCGTCAACCCGAACTCGACTAAGTTTCGAGACTGCGGTAAACCGCCTCGGTGGGCGTGTAATAGGCTTTTCTGATGCAAATACATCGTCTTCTTCAAAAGGAGAGTCGCTCAAAGATACAATTAAGATGGTGTCGAATTATGTTGATCTAATCATCATGCGTCACTATCAAGAAGGGGCTGCCCAGTATGCAACTACAGTTACAGAAACACCGATTATCAACGCCGGAGACGGGTCTAATCAGCATCCCTCTCAAACCATGCTTGACCTTTATTCAATAATGAAGACTCAAGGAAAGTTGGATAATCTTGAAATAACAATGGTCGGAGATCTCAAATATGGGAGAACCGTCCATTCGTTGCTTATGGCGATGAGATATTTCAATCCGAAATTCAGATTCGTTTCTTGTCCGGAGCTGGCGATGCCTCAAGAATATATTAACTTGTGTGAAAATCTGGGAATCCAATATGAAATACATACAGAGTTGTCTGCAGAGGTGATTAATTCAACAGACATTCTCTATATGACTCGCGTACAGCGCGAACGTTTCCCCGATTTGGCAGAATATGAGCGTGTCAAAGATTTCTATAGTTTGAATAATGCAATGCTTGATGGTTCGCGCGATAATTTGCGTGTGCTTCATCCGCTGCCACGCTTGAATGAAATATCCGAAGATGTTGATGAAAATCCTAAAGCTTATTATTTTGAGCAAGCGCGCAATGGCCTCTTTGCACGTCAAGCCTTAATATGTCGTGCGTTGGGCATCAAGATCGAGGATATTAAAGCTGCTGAAAATTAAAATTGATTACTACGCATCTAACGCATGCAATCCAAACGACATAATAAAAAACGCAGTTGGAAACCGGGTACGATGATATATCCTCTACCTGCTGTATTGGTGACATGCGGTTCATCTATCGAGGAATCGAATATGCTGACCGTTGCATGGGTCGGCACGACCAATACAGAGCCGGCAATGTGTTATATCTCAGTCCGTCCCGAACGTCATTCTTATGAACTCATTAAAAAGCAGATGGAGTTTACTATAAACTTGACAACTGCGGAGATGGCTCGTCAAACAGATTGGGCGGGAGTTCGTTCCGGGAAAGATTTTGATAAATGGAAAGAAACTCAACTTACTCCTGTAGAAGGACAGATGGTGAGTTGCCCATATATAGACGAATCTCCGTTGTCGATAGAATGTAAAGTGACAACAATTATTCCTCTCGGTTCGCATCATATGTTTTTAGCCAAGGTTGTTAATGTATTGGCAGATGAGCGATATATCGACCCGGAAACAGATAGATTTGATTTGGGACAAGCCGGATTGTTGAATTACACTCACGGACATTATTATAGTCAAGGAGAAGAAATTGGTAGATTCGGCTTTTCGGTAAAGAAAAACAAGAAATGACCAAGAGTCTCAGCTACTTTAAAGTAAAAACTACATCCACTTATATATAAAAACGTTATGCAACGCGACAACGTCATTTTTGACATCATTAACCGCGAACATCAGCGCCAACAAAAAGGCATTGAACTTATCGCATCGGAAAACTTTGTATCTCCTCAGGTAATGGAGGCAATGGGCTCTTGTTTGACAAACAAGTATGCCGAGGGATATCCCGGCCACCGTTATTATGGCGGATGCCAAGTTGTTGACGAGGCTGAGACCCTAGCTCAAGAACGTCTCAAACAGCTTTTCAATGCAGAATATGCTAATGTGCAACCTCATTCTGGCGCACAAGCTAATATGGCAGTATTTATGGCTTGCCTGAAGCCTGGAGATACCTTTATGGGAATGAACCTTGATCATGGAGGTCATCTCTCACATGGTAGCCCTGTAAACTTTTCAGGACTTGTGTTTAATGCTATCGGATACAATGTCAATGAAGAAACAGGTCGCGTAGATTATGATCAGATGGAGGCTCTAGCTCATGAGCAAAAGCCGAAATTGATTATTGGTGGAGCAAGTGCTTATAGCCGTGAATGGGATTACGCTCGTATGCGTCAAATCGCCGATAGCATTGGTGCTATTTTTATGGTTGATATGGCTCACCCTGCCGGACTTATTGCTGCTGGATTGCTCGATAACCCTGTTAAGTATGCTCACATTGTAACCTCAACTACTCATAAGACACTACGTGGTCCGCGAGGAGGCGTAATCTTGCTTGGTAAAGATTTTGAGAATCCATGGGGTAAAGCTACCAAGAAGGGCGAAATTCGTAAGATGTCGTCGTTGCTCGACTCTGCAGTATTCCCCGGAGTACAAGGAGGCCCGCTAGAACATGTAATCGCAGCAAAGGCTGTCGCATTTGGCGAGGCTTTGCAACCCGAATATAAAGTATATCAGAATCAAGTTAAAGAAAATGCCGCTGCTATGGCAGCAGCGCTAACAGACAAGGGGTATCATGTAGTTTCCGGCGGAACAGACAACCATTGTATTCTTGTCGACCTTCGTTCTAAGTTCCCCGATTTGACTGGTAAACTTGCTGAAAAGGTGCTTGTTGATGCAGACATTACTGCAAATAAGAATATGGTGCCGTTCGACTCTCGTTCACCCTTCCAAACATCAGGAATTCGCCTTGGAACTCCCGCGATTACAACTCGCGGCTTGAAAGCAGACGAAATGGGATGTATCGTTGAAATGATTGATACCGTGCTATCCGCTCCTGAAAGCGAAGCAACAATAAAGGCTGTGCGTGAAAAGGTCAATGCCATGATGGCAGACAGACCTATGTTTGCATGGTAATAACGCAATAATCAAGGTCGAGCATGAGGCTTATAGTCTCTTGTTCGACCTATTTTCTTCCATTTTTTTAGAATTCTCTCACTTTAACTCGGAATGAAAACACTGCTTCTTATTCTATATCGTATATACCAAATCGTGGTAATGTTGCCTATGATTGTTATTTTGACAATCATAACAGGCTTTTTTACGGTATTCGGCTCGCTGATTGGCGGTGGACGTTGTTGGGGGTATTGGCCTCCGCATATTTGGTCTAAGCTATGTCTTTGGCTGACGTTGGTAAAAGTAGAGGTAAAGGGGCGAGAGAATATCCAAAAGAAAACATCGTATGTTTTTGTTGCCAATCATCAAGGAGCATATGATATATTTACCATTTATGGTTTTCTTCATCATAATTTTAAATGGATGATGAAAATCGGGTTGCGTAAATTCCCGGTGATTGGGGTGAGCTGTCAAGCGGCGGGGCATATTTTTGTTGATAATTCATCTCCGGCTGCTATCAGAAAGACTATGGCTAAAGCAGAAAAGACACTGCGAGATGGAATGTCTGTCGTTGTATTTCCCGAAGGATCGCGCTCGCGTAACGGAAGAATGGGGCGTTTCCATACCGGAGCATTTCAGTTAGCAAAAGAATTTCAATTACCGGTTGTGCCGTTGACAATTGACGGGGCGTATGATGTATTGCCTCGAGGTCAATGGTTGCCAATGTTCGGCAAAATTATCCTCACTATACATAAGCCGATTACCCCTCCGGTAGATGAGGCTGATCGACGTCGAGTTTCAGAATTGTCGGCAGAAGCTATTCGCTCGGTTCTTCCCAAACGATATCAGTAACTAAGCAAAATAAAGAGGAATAGGATTGCCGATAATCAGTTTGTTTCGTTGGGATATAGAATGTCTTCTTGTAAAGACAACATGCCCGAATCCGCCAATTGTCTTATCGGATGAAATAATTGAGCCGGGGAAAGTGATAATTGCCGAGAGACTTCAAGCAGTGAGACTCCTTCCGGATTTAGTTTTGTAACATGTAGAATTGCCTCCGAAATTATTTCCGGAGCAATGTTGTTAGAATGGCGATTTTGACGTGATACTAATTTGTGCCGCTCTCGACAAACATCACACGTGCCGCAAGGCGAAACCGTTTCTCCAAAATATTTGAGCATGGTTTCAACGCGACAACTAAAATCTTCAAACACGAACCGCTTCATTGCGTTGAGCCGCAACTCCATTTGTTTACGACGATTCTCGTAAATAGATTTAGGCAATACGATATCGCTAATCGGTTCTCGAGAACGTAATATATAGATATAAGGAGAGCGCTTGCGTGGTACGAAATCAATGACATGCATCTTTCTAAGACGAATAAGAGCTTCATAAACAGTGCGCTCTGTGAACTCGAGAGAAGACGCAATAAACGCTTCATTTATATACTCATAATCGGCAAAAATGCCCGAATATGTGCGCAGAACGAATTGTAAGATCCGCTCAGTCTCTTCGGTTAAATTAAGACTATAAAGATCTCTGCGTGACATCGTTATATAAAGCCGAGCAGGGGTTGTTAATTCTTCGGTATAGTCAAAATAACCGGCTTGGGCAAGTATTTTGATAGCGCTATCAGTCATCGTTGGGTGAAGCTCCCAGCGTTGGCAGAATTTTTCAAGTGAAAACTCAATATTTCTGCCGAACCCTTCGCCCATGCCGATTCCGAGAAACACAAATAGTTTCTCATAGATATCGCGAATGAAAGATTTATCAGGGAATGATTCCGATAAACGTCGAGTAAGTAATCCCTTATCGGCCGTTGTGGCTAATACAACTGCCCAAGAAGAAAGACCGTCACGCCCTGCGCGTCCGGCTTCTTGGTAGTATTCTTCTAAAGAAGAGGGGAGGTCATAATGAACAACAATCCTAACATTTGGCTTATCAATACCCATTCCGAAGGCATTTGTTGCAACAATAACACGAGTTTCGCCTTCTTTCCATTTGTTTTGTTTGTCATTCTTTTCTTCTGGAGAAAGACCGGCATGGTAATAATCGGCAGACACTCCGTTCGCAACCAGATATGAGGCTAATTCGTGGGTACGTTTGCGAGAACGGGTATAGACAATTCCGCACCCGTTGACTCGCGATAGAATATGGAGTAGCTCGTTTTCTTTGAAATCACAATGGCGGACAATATAAGAAATATTGTTGCGAGTAAAGCTTAGTTGAAAGAGGTGGGTCTTATCGCGGAATGCGAGCTTATCCATAATGTCAGCTGCGACTTCAGGAGTAGCCGAGGCTGTAAGGGCAAGAATAGGTGTATTCGGAAATCGTTTTCGTAATTTCCCAATCAGCAGATATGACGGACGAAAATCATATCCCCATTGTGATATACAGTGGGCTTCATCCACAACAATTAATTTAACGTTGAGGATATTCCACCACGCTTCCATATTTGGCGAACGTAGTTTTTCCGGAGAAAGATATAGGATCTTTATTTTGCCCAATTCACACCTTTTTAAAATGTTCTCGCTCTCCGCTTTTTTCATTGCGTGATTGAGTTGAGCGGAACGAATACCGCGTTTGCGCAGGTTATCAACCTGATCTTTCATTAGAGAGATCAGAGGTGTGATTACAACAGTTAAGCCATTTTCGATTTCTAATGCCGGGATCTGGAATGTTATAGATTTTCCGCCACCTGTAGGTAACAGTCCGAGTGTATCATGGCCTTCAAGCACAGAGGTTATGATCTCTTCCTGCATCGGACGAAAAGAGTCGTATCCCCAATATTTTTTTAATATGTCATGAATAGCTCTAGAATAGTCAGACATATGATAACCGGAAAAAGTAGTTAAACCTTGTGTGTATGGAAAATTAAAGTATAGGCGCAAAAAGGCGCATAACAGATTCTAAACCCTTTTCAAGATATGGTCGTTGTTTCCATACCGCATTATTAATTCTTATGCTATCACGTTGGTCTTCCAAAAAACGATTTCTTAAAGAACTGTTGAATTCCTTAGAATATATTAATAGATTGGCCTCGAAGTTGTGCTCAAAACTACGAAAATCAAAATTAGTAGAACCTACGGTCGCAAATTCGTCATCAATGATGATTGTTTTGCTGTGTAACATCCCCTTGTCATAAAGATATACCTTTATTCCGGCTCGAAGACACTCTTGAATGTAGCTAAATGATGCCCAACGTAACATGTCGCTGTCGCTTTGGCGAGGTAGCATGATGCGTACGTCGACTTTAGATAAAGACGCAATCTGTAGGGCGTGAAGCAACCCCTCTGTAGGTAGGAAGTATGGCGTTTGAAGCCACACGCGACTGCGGGCGGTTGATATTGCTTGTTGAAATAAGAATGTGAGGTTCATCCATTGGTTAACCGGCCCGCCGGTTAACAACTGAATGCCCATTTTATGGCGCTCATCTGAAATCGTTTCTTGAGCGTTGCTTATAGGCTCCTCAATAAGAGGTTGTCCCATGAAATTCCAATCAATCGCAAATGATTGTTGTAAAGCCGCTACGCCCGGCCCGGTTATTCGAAGATGAAGGTCTCTCCATGTATTGAATGCTTTTCCGCCATCGATATAACGGTCTGCAATATTCATACCTCCGATATAGCCGATTTTGCCATCAATGATAATAATCTTGCGGTGATTACGCCAATTGACGCGTGTGCCAAACGGAGGAAATACGACCTCGAAAAATGGATAAGCTTCAATGCCGGCTTTTTTTAGTTTTTTGAAGAACTTATTAGGAGTTTTGAAAGAGCCTACAGAATCATATATAATTCTGACTTTAACTCCGTTTTGTGCGCGTTCAATTAGCGCATCTGCAACCCGATTACCGATGTTGTCAGCTGCAAAGATGTAATATTCGATATTAATATATTTCTTGGCATTAGCAATGTCATCAAGCAGTGATGTAAATTTATCATTGCCGTTATTGAATATCTCAACATTATTCCCATCGTAATAAGTGGAGCCTTGAAGAGCGTTTGCCAATGTAATGTATTGTAATGCAATAGGAGCGTGTTTAACCTTTGAAGCATCTACTTTTCCCCGGCGTTCTAACCGTTTGAGCTTTCGGCGATTACGCCGAGAGATGATGCGCTTGTTTTGAATGTTGCGACCAAAAAAAATGTATAGAATCAGCCCGACAGCCGGCAGGACAAGTAGCACAGTAACCCATGCGAGCGATTTTACGGGATTGCGGTTTTCAGATATAACAACGGCAATCACCCCAAAGATGATTGCGGCATAAGCAATAGTAACGGTCCACCAAAGCCATGTTGTGTTGATATAGTCTACCAGTGTCCACATAATATCGGCAAAGATAACGAAAATCCCCTGCTTTTCAAAGCCCTATTCCGATAATTATTCAGATGCTCTTTAAGTTGAGGAGATAAGACAGAAAGTGTTTTATTATTTGTGTGCATCATTTTTTTATTGTAACTTTGCCACGCAAACAACAAATTTTAGGGGTGCTTGCGAAAAAGATTCGAAGTGTCGAATTGGTCGCAGGCTGAGATTATACCCTTTGAACCTGATCCGGTTAATACCGGCGTAGTGAAAAAAGTTATGAGGAAGAATTATCTTCTGACAGCTATCTTTATAGGATGGGTAGCTGTTAATGCCGATATGTATGCGGCATCAGTTGACAGCATGGAACAAGATTCCATGGCTGTAGTGTTAAACCAAGTAGATGTCGTTGCTAACCGAGCGACATCAAAGACCCCGGTAGCATTTACTAATGTGGGGAAACAAGAGTTGACGGCGAATAATGATGGTCGTGACATGACTTATTTGTTAAGCATGACGCCATCGGTGACGATCAGCTCTGATGCTGGTGCCGGTATGGGGTATACGGCAATGCGTGTTAGGGGAACAGATCCAACTCGAATTAATGTTACAGCCAATGGCCTTCCGTTAAATGATCCGGAGAGTCATCAAGTCTATTGGGTCAATATGCCTGATTTGGCATCATCGTTGCGAGATGTGCAGATTCAACGCGGCGCAGGAACGTCATCAAATGGAGCCGGCGCGTTTGGCGCGAGTATCAATATGATTACCGATGCTTCTTCTGAAGATTCATATGCAGAGCTGTCCGGTTCGTATGGTATGTATGGCACAAATCGTCAGACCTTACGGGTTGGTTCGGGCTTGTTAGGCGATCATTGGATGATAGATGCTCGATTGAGTCATTTAGGTTCAGACGGCTACATCGACCGAGCATCATCTAAATTGTGGAGCTATTTCGGACAAGTCGCATATCAAGCTTATAATACATCATTGCGCTTGGTTGCGTTTGGGGGAAAGGAACAAACATATATGGCATGGGATTATGCGTCTAAAGAGCAAATGGAAGAGTTTGGTCGTCGCTATAATCCTTGCGGTGAGTATATTGATAAGGATGGTAATCGAGCCTATTATCCGAATCAATATGATAATTTTATTCAGCATCATTTCCAATTCCTTTTTTCTCAGCGATTAGGGGAGTGGTTTAATGTAAATGCCGCATTATTTTATACTAAAGATGATGGCTATTATGACCAATACAAGTCAAATCGGACATTGATTGAGTATGGTTTGCTCCCATTCGTTGATATTGAAGGCAATACTGTTGAGAAATCAGATTTGATTCGTTTAAAATATAATGTTAACGGTTTCGGTGGCGGTCAAGCTACGTTTAATTTCCGCAAAGATCGTTGGAATGTAACATTAGGCGGCGCAGTCTCTGATTTCGATGGTCACCATTTTGGCCAATTAAAGTGGGTGCGTAATTACGTCGGACAAATTGATCCGTTGCAGAAATATTATGACAATACCGGGCGTAAATTCGACTCGAACATTTATTTGCGTGGTAATTATGATATTAATAGCCGATTCTCGGTTTTCGCGGATCTTCAGTACAGACATATTCATTATACAATTGATGGTCAATCTGACGATTGGGATTGGAATACATCATCTGCGGTTATTCTTGATGTAGATCGCCGTTGGAATTTCTTTAATCCCAAAGTTGGTGTTAACTTTACCTCCGGCGCTCATCGAGGATTTGCGTCATGGGCGGTTGCGCATAAAGAACCTACACGAAATAACTTTACGGATGGCACCCCCGAGAGCTATCCTAAAGCCGAACGTCTTGATGATTTTGAGCTAGGCTACAGCTTTAATCATAAACTATTCTCATTAGGAGTGAATCTTTATTACATGATGTATAAAGATCAGCTTGTTGTGACAGGCCAATTGTCTGATACCGGGAATCCACTTAGCGTAAATGTTCCTGATTCATACCGTATGGGCATCGAACTGCAAGCCGGATTGCATCCATGCAATTGGTTTGAATGGCAATTTAATATGACTTTGTCTCGCAACAGAATAAAGAATTTTGTGGAATATATTTATGAGGATGAATGGACCAATCCGATTGCCTTCGATAGGGGAGATACGCCGATTGCGTTTTCTCCGGATGTGATTTTCAACAATCAATTTAATTTCTCGTTTAAAGGTTTTGATGCATCCTTACAAAGTCGTTTTGTGGGGAAGCAATATATGAATAATGCCAAAACAGAGGAGGCGGCTCTTGATGCCTACTTCGTTTCTGATCTTCATTTGGGATATTCGTTTAAACATATTGTTGGAATGAAAGAGTTCCGCTTGGGATTCTCCATCTACAATCTGTTTAATGAACAGTATTTTAATAATGGATATACCGGTGCGGGTTACTATGTTGAAGATGGACAGAACGTAATCTATCGCTATTCAGGATATGCTGCTCAGGCGCCCACTCACGTTATGGCAACAGCAACAATGAAATTCTAATTTAAATCATAATATTACGAGAGGCTGACTATTGCGTTAGCCTCTCGCAATAACTTCAAACTATAATGTCTGTTGATTCGCTACTCGAGATAACCGGCTTTTCAGTCGGATTACTTTACTTATGGTGGGAATATCATGCCGATTCGAGGGTATGGTTGGCATCGGTAATTATGCCTGCAATTTCAATGTGGATATATTTTTCCAAAGGTCTGTATGCAGATTTCGGAATCAATATATACTACTTACTAATCGCCATTTATGGCTTCCGCACTTGGACTAAGAAGACAAAAGACAATCATGGCGTAGAGAAACAAGTCAATCAGATTGCTTATACTCCATTATGGGCGTGGGTGACCGCATTGTTTTCTGCCGGTTTATTATGGCTTGGTATTTGGTGGATATTGGAAAATCTTACAGATTCCACAGTGCCGATTGCAGATGCGTTTACAACTGCCATGTCAATTGTTGGTTTGTGGATGATGGCTCGGAAATATCTCGAACAATGGTTTGTGTGGTTAATAGTCGACGTCGTTTGTTGCGGACTATATTTCTATAAAGGGATATATTTCTATTGTGGACTCTATGGAGTTTATACTGTAATAGCAGTCTTTGGCTATCTTAAATGGCGTAAATTAATGGCAGAGCCAGTTATACGGAGAATTGATAACGTTTAATAAATGTTAAATATCGACGTATGATTTGCAAAATCAAGAATCCCAACATAATTTTGTAAAATCTTATCACTAATAATGTAGTGAATCAAAACGGGGATGACTGGTTTTGACAGCGTGTAGAGGTGGTGAGTAAGCATGCAGAGCAATGGTGGCTACGCTCTATAATCTGGGACACCGCAATTTTAAATGGCGAAACTAACTACGCTCTCGCTGCTTAATCGAAGCACAGTAAATTAAGCTTTATCCGCGCCAAAGTGGCGTAGACGAGACATCGTCCGATTGTCATTTTCCCGAGACTAATCGATTAGACGGTGCAGATAAATCGGGAATGGGAGGCCGGTTGTTCCGCGAAGCTTCCGAGATATTAGGAACTAAGCTTTAGATTGGCAGTCTTCAGCCTGTCTATTGACGAAAACCAACAGAAGACTAAGCATGTAGAAAGCTCATTAGTTCCGCGTTTGGACGAGGGTTCAAACCCCTCCATCTCCACAAAAGTCTGATGAAAGACAACGAAAAATCCTGCAACTCGCTGAATTGCAGGATTTTCTTGTATGTAATAGAATGAACTAAAATGAACATAGAGGAAAGATGTCTGTTGGACATTCCGTTGGACTTACAATACCACACCCCTCAAGTCCAACAAACTTCCTCGTATTTCATTGATATTCAATCTTTTGCACTTGTGTAATCTGCTAATTGTCAAGACCTTTGCACTATTGAAATCAACAAATAAAAATAGTGTAATGGAAACAATTTTGTTCTTTATCAAAAGGAAAAAGCTCCTCAAGGATGGGACTGCTTCCATCTTTGTAAGGGTGACATTTGGCAGGCTTTCAGCCGAAGTTGCAACGGGTAAGAGTGTTCTGCCCTCCCAATGGGTGGCAACTAAAGGCAGAGCGAAAGGCAATACTCTTAAAACAAAGTAGGTGAACGCCTTTCTTGATCAAATGGAGTACACTCTCCATGATTTGACGCTCCAAATTCAAAGAGAGGGTAAGCAGGTAAGCGCAAAAGAGATTTTGAGCAGATATAAAAATCTCAATGTGCCGAAGATTGGTATTTTGGCTCTATATGCTGAACACAATCAAGAGCAAAAAGAGCTGATAGGCATATCTGTAGCACAAGGTACCTATAAAAGGCACGAGACCTCTATGAAACTCTTTCAAGAGTTTCTGATGTATAAATACAAAGTGAAAGATATCCCTGTAAATGAAATAGATGTGGAGATGCTGAAGAAATATCAGCATTATCTGATGACTGTAAGACACAATAATAACAATACCACGGTTAAGTATCTCAGAAACCTTGGCAAGGTACTTAATATGGCAGTGTCAAGAAAGCTGATAACTAATTCTCCGTTGGAAGAGCTGAAGCTCAAAATAGAAGCTGTTGACAAAGGTTTTCTTAATAAGAATGAGCTGTCAAAGCTAGCCACGAAAGAGTTTGAAGTCACGAGATTGGAACAAGTGAGAGATGTATTTCTATTCTGTTGCTATACGGGTCTTGCCTATGTAGATGTTCATTCTTTAACCGCAAATGATATTGTCGAGGAAGAGGATAGGCTTTGGATAAGAAAAGCAAGACATAAAACGAATGTAATGTGCCATATCCCTATAATAAAACCTGCAAGAGAGATACTTGACAAATATGCACTTTTGGCTCAGGCTACTGGGAAGTTGCTCCCGGTGCTATCCAATCAGAAAATGAACGCATATTTGAAAGAGATTGCAGCTATAGTAGGGATTGATAATGATTTAACTACACATCTTGCGAGGCATACCTTTGCCACTACAGTAACACTCGCCAATCATGTTTCAATAGAGAATGTATCCAAAATGTTAGGTCATTCAAGCATAAGAATGACGCAACACTACGCAAGAATCCTTGATGCCTCTATAGAGAAAGAAATGCTGAATGTAGAAAAGACCTACGAATAAGCACTTATCCAAAATCCCCTGATTTCTGCACAGATCTTAGGGGATTGGTATATATGCAGATATTAAATAGTATAACTAAATTTACTGAATACATACTCTTTTATAATACTTTAGATAGACCTGTACAGCACATGAAGATTACATGGAATACTCTCCAAAATAAAATTTTCTGAAATTTTTTTGAAGTTTGATTGAAATATTACAAGCGTAGAATACTCCAACTGTACCTCACCCTGCCCTCAGCAAATGGGGATACTCCCCTAAGCTAATTACGAGTGGAGCTAATTACTCCTCCTCTGTAGCTGACAAACCACGCAGTTGGATAATCCGCTGTACAACAGTAAATCATCAAACAAATGGATAATCTAAAGTTCGTTGAAACTCTGTCTGTAGCAGAGTTCAAAGCACAGAAAAATGTGCAGAAGATTGAGGTGAAACAAAATCCTTACAATGGCAAATGCTTCTTCGTATATGGATGTGAAGTAGGTGCAGTAAGCGAAAAGTTCCTCAAAGGGAAACTCACAAATCCTGTAATCTCGCAGGTATGCTCCCCAGAAACAGGCGACATGTTTTAGCCTATGGGCTATGTGGCGATTGGACTAAGATTGCAGTAATAGACAGCGAGAATAACTCTGCTGATCTATATGCTCACTTAGGACAATACAATGTGCTCCCTCTGGAGGGAAAGTATGACCCCGAAACATACATTGATGCCATCAAGGTAGGTGAAAAGGCTGGTATGGAGGTTATAATCATTGACTCCATGAGTCAGTGTTGGGATAATCTCTTAGAATATCATGCCTGTCTGCCCGGCAATTCTTTCACAAATTGGCAAAAGGTTACTCCGAGAATGACATCACTTATTCAGATGATACTCGGAGTAA
>CAZXAZ010000026.1:0-24031 GCA_964638475.1 uncultured Alistipes sp.
GTCCGCGTCTGGGCAACAAGGTTATCGAAGCTAAAGGTCTCGAAAAATCTTTCGGCAAGAAACTATTGTTCAAGGATTTGGAATTCGCCCTGCCGCCTAACGGCATTGTCGGCGTAATCGGTCCGAACGGCGCCGGTAAGACAACTCTCTTCCGTCTGATTATGGACCAAGAGAAGCCCGACGCAGGTTCGTTTGAAGTAGGCGAAACCGTAAAGGTTGCATATGTAGACCAGCGCCACCATGATTTGATTCCTGAGAGCACCGTCTACCAAGTAATCTCTCAAGGCGTCGAAAGTTTCCGCATGGGAGGTCGCGATGTAAACGCCCGAGCTTACCTGTCGAAATTTAATTTCGCCGGAGCCGACCAAGAGAAGAAAATCGGAGTGTTGTCAGGCGGCGAACGCAACCGTCTCCATTTAGCAATGGCGCTAAAAGAAGAAGGCAACGTATTGCTACTCGACGAGCCGACCAATGATATCGACGTCAACACCTTGCGCGCCCTTGAGGAGGGTCTTGAGAACTTCGCCGGCTGCGCAGTTGTTGTCAGCCACGACCGTTGGTTCCTCGACCGTATCTGCACCCACATTCTCTCTTTCGAAGGTGACGGCAAAGTTGTCTTCTATCAAGGCTCATACTCAGACTATGAGGAATATAAGAAGTCACAAAATGGCGGCAAAGAATTGCCTCGCCGTCGCTACCGCAAATTAATGGCAGACTAACAGCCGCATAAACTCGATTGATATACCCAATCATATAGCGTTAGGCTTACAATTTAGACAATGAAATTAGCAATAGTTGGCGCCAGCGGCGCCGTAGGCCAGGAGTTGCTCAAAATCCTCGACCAACGCAATTTCCCTATCGATGAACTCCGCCTGTTCGGTTCTTCTCGTTCAGCCGGCAAGAAAGTATTGTTTAAAGGGAAAGAGATTACAATCCAAGAGCTAACTCATGATCCGGAATTATTCCGCGACATAGATTACGCCCTCACTTCGGCGGGCGCCGGCACTTCTCGCGAATATGCCGAAACAATCACCGCTCTTGGAGCTACGATGATTGACAATTCAAGCGCATTCCGCATGGACCCCGATGTGCCCTTGGTTGTTCCCGAAGTTAACGGAGCTGACGCCTTGAATGCCCCCCGCAAAATCATCGGAAACCCCAACTGCACGACTATTCAGATGGTTGTTGTCCTTGCGCCTATCAACCGCTTGGCAAAAATTCGTCGCATCCATGTCGCAACATATCAGTCGGCATCAGGCGCCGGCGCTGCCGCGATGGACGAGCTGGTCAACCAATATGCCGACCTCGCTGCCGGTCGCGAGCCGAAAGTTGAGAAATTCGTCACTCAGTTGGCCTACAACGTCATCCCCCATATCGATGTCTTTACCGACAATGGCTACACCAAAGAGGAGATGAAGATGGTTAACGAGACTCGCAAGATTCTCCACGATCAAGATATCCGCGTAAGCGCCACATGCGTCAGAGTGCCGGTTCTTCGCGCTCATTCTGAAGCGATTTGGGTTGAAACCGAAAAGCCGCTGACCGTTGAAGAAGCTCGCGAAGCATTCGCTGCAGCTCCCGGAGTTGTCGTTATGGATAACCCCTCTGAAAAAATTTATCCGATGCCGTTAGGTCTCGCCGGTAGCGACCCCGTTTATGTCGGCAGAATCCGCCAAGACCTCGCCGGCGACAACTCGTTGGCATTCTGGACTGTCAGCGACCAAATTCGCAAGGGCGCCGCTCTAAACGCCGTTCAGATTGCCGAATACTTGATGGCTCATTCTTAAAATGTAATTTTGCGAAACGCTGATGCCTCCCCTCTTATCGATAGCCGCCGCACCGTTAGTGACCAATCCTGTCACGATATTCCTTATCGTGTTGGTCATGATTCTGCTTGCGCCTGTCGTCTTGAATAGGCTAAAGATTCCGCATATCATAGGCATGATTGTTGCGGGTGTGGTTGTCGGGCCCTTCGGGCTCAACATCCTCGCTCGCGACAGTTCGTTTAATATCTTCGGTCAAGTAGGGCTTCTCTACTTGATGTTTCTCGCCGGATTAGAGATTGACATGTTCCATTTGCGGCTCAACCTTAAGCGAGGAGCAGTTTTCGGAGCATTAACCTTTATCATACCAATGGTTATGGGAGTCGCGGCGAGCGTTTATATTCTCCATACCCCTTGGCTGACAGCATTTTTGCTGGCTTCAATGTATGCTTCACACACATTGATAGCCTACCCCGTCGCCGCACGTTTGGGCATCACAAAGTCGCCGGCAGTATTGATTTCTGTCGTAGCGACAATTGTCTGCGTTATCGGAGCGTTGTTGGTATTGGCTGCAGCCGTAAACATCGAGCAGACCGGAGAATTCAGTCTGGCAGCTTTAGCATGGCTTGTCGCCAAATCAGGCATATATTGCGGCATAGTCTTATATGCCTATCCCCGCGTAACTCGATGGTTTTTCAAGAACTATTCCGAGAAAGTCACCCAATATGTGTTTATTCTCGCGATGGTCTTCTTATCGGCATGGCTCTCAGGCGTTGTCGGTCTTGAACCTGTGCTCGGCGCCTTCTTCGCCGGATTGGTGCTGAATCGCTATGTGCCGTCAAACTCTCCGCTTATGAATTCGATAGAATTCGTCGGCAATGCCCTCTTCATTCCCTACTTCTTGATTGGAGTCGGCATGATGATTAACGTAGGGGTCGTTGTCAAAGGAAATACACTCTGGGTTGCAACTGTGATGCTCATCGTTGCCCTCGCCAGCAAATGGTTGGCGGCATATGTTGCCCAGAAGGCATACCGTATGGACGCCTCAGACCGAGGAGTAATGTTCGGACTAACAACAGCCCACACGGCTGTCGCCCTCGCCGTTGTTACTATCGGATATAACATGGTGTTACCCGATGGGTCGCGTATGATGGATGAAACAATCCTCAACGGCACAGTGCTTGTCATTCTAGTCACCTGCGCTATCGCGCCAATCGTAACATCGCAATCGGCAACCAAAATCAAGCTTCGCATGCTCGGCTCCCCCGATACCGCTGCTGAATCGACAACTCCGGTTGTGGGAAACATTCTCGTGCCGGTAGCGAACCCGATTACAGCCGCATCGTTGGCTGAGTTGGCATTATTGATAAGGCGTCGCAAAGCCGGATTACGCGCTGACCGCTTCTTCGCCCTGCATGTGCGCAACGACAATTCAAGAGCATCAAAAGAGATGGGTGCAAACTCGTTGGCATTAGCCAAGGGGGCAGCAGCCGGAGTTGACGTTGCGATGGAAACCATTGAGCGTTACGACCTCAACACCGTTGCGGGAATTATCAACACAATCAACGAACGCGACATCAATACAATCGTGATGGGTATGCACCGAAAGGCGAATGTTATCGATACCTTCCTCGGAGCGAAAGTAGAACAACTCATCAAAGGCACCAACCAAATGATTGTCTTGTCGCGATGCTACATACCGGTCAACACAGTGACCCGCATCGTTGTCTTCGTGCCCGCCAAAGCGGAATATGAGACAGGCTTCAGACATTGGGTTGAATCGCTAGCTTCGTTAGCGCAAGAGGTTGGATGTCGACTGATATTCTGCGCCAACACCCAAGGGCGCTCTCTTATCGCAAACGTAATATCGACAACAAAGCTCGGTATTCGCCACGAATATCGTCAGGCAGAGGGTATTGACGATTTTATGTTATTGGCAAACCGTGTGCTCGACGACGATTTACTCGTTGTTATCGGAGCGCGCCGAGATTCGGTCAGCTATACACCCGAAATGACCGATATTGTAATGTTCTTACAGCACTATTTCGACCGCAACAACCTTTTGCTTATCTATCCCGCCCAAACAGCCGGCGAATCGCGCCTCAACTCCGACGACACTATCTCTACATTTGACAACACACTGACAACCTTTGCCGACCCGCTACGAACCGGTCCGGCTCCCACACCTTCATTTATCCGCACTATCATCAATCGTCTTCAACACCTCCGCTATCCGCGCAAATAACTCCGCTACTCGTCTGCCAACGATACATACACACACCACACCACTATCTCCTACTCCCCCTTGTTTATGCCAACATGTTTTCTGCCGGCCTACCGAACGCCACCAACCGCAGAGTTAGTTACGGCTCTCTGAAACACGATTCTTTATGTTAGCATCCCCTCTAAAAGTCAGCAGAATATATTGACATCAATGATTGAAAAAGTTTTTAATGAAACATCTTTTTGTTTCATTGAATTTTCGTAAATTTGCGTCGCAATCAAAAACAAATCATTTATAATCAATATCTCCAAATCTTTATAGACTTATTATTAACTTTTTCAACACGATTAACTATGTTTATCAAATCAGTAGGTCGTCAGTTGACAGCTTTGGTTTTACCGCTGTCAGTATGCTTTATGTTCTCTGCTTGCGGAACAGATGAACCGGAATCTTCAGATGGCGATGGCAACGAAATCGAGCTCCCAGGTAATGGCGATGACAACAACCAAGGTGGTGAACCTACAACTCCGCCTTCAGGTTCGGCAATGTCTCCGCTCGAACAGAAGGAACTATTAGACCAGATTGCCGTTGAGTTTATGCAAAAATTGCCGTCAAACGAATTCTCTGAATACGAAAATTTAGGCAATTATATTTCTCGCACTTACACCGATGATTACGATTGGGAAAATGTAGAAGATTGGGCATCTGAGGCTTTCGACGCTTCTTGTAAAGCAATCGGCACCCACCAAGAAACAGAGAAAAAGACTTATGGAAATTACACCTACACCTATAACTATATTTATTCTGACTACTCAGCTCTGTTGATGGCGTCTAACTTCACCGGCCATTTCACGGCAAAGAACGGCGAATGGCAATACTCGAAGGCTGACGATTTGCAGTTTATTTTTAATGACCAATTGGGTCGCCAGTGTGTATTGAAGTTGGCCACAAGCGGCGATGTAAAGAAGGTGCATGCATTCAAACTTGAAGATTGGGTTGACTATGACTATTCTTCTTCAAACAATAACACTACTTATAACGATTACATCGATGTATACGACTACACCATTGGTGTCCCCTCTAAAATTGTTGTTAGCTTGACTCAAGGCGGTAACGAAATCATTAATACTTCGGTTAACATCGACTTGTCAAGCATTAGCGGTGAAGAGTTTGATATCTGCAAGAGCAGTATTTCTCTCTCAACCGTAACTACTTTAAGCAATGGCTACAAAGTCAATGTTTCTAAAGTTGCTTACACCGGCAACTCTAAGGCATCAGCATCTGTCGTTATTAGCAAGAATGGCGAAGATCTCGTGACAACAGGCGTATCCGGCGATGTCAATGGTCTGCCCTCAGTAAATGTTAGCGCATTCTTCAGCGAAGATTTCGATGAAGATGACTACAACTGGGACAATGCAAATGGCAAGAACGCATACGTAAAGGTAGACATTATGGGCAAGCTTCAGATTCAAGGTCGTCTGAGCGATGTTGTTAAGTTTGCCGATTACCTCGAAGCCGCTTACGATTACGAAGAAAACGAGAGTATGTTTAAGTCATATATCAATCAAGCAAACGCTCTTGGCAGTATCTATCTGTATTACAACAACTCTGAGGTTAAGCAAGCTGATGTTGCTATGGAAGCATTTGTTGACGACACTTGGAACGGTATCACTTACTGGACTGCTGAGCCTGTATTGAAATTCTACGACGGCTCGTCTTACAGCACCTTCGAGGCGTTCTTTAACGATGTTGATTTCAAAACAACTATTCGTATCTTTGAAAACTTGGTCGACGATTACGCCGCCATGTTTGAATAATCGCGTCGATTCGACGGATGAATCTACATAAACTTATAATTTTCATACTATTATTATTCTGTGTCGCAGGGGCGTCGGCTGACGACGACGACCCTGCGTCATGGAATATTAATCTTGACAGCATTGTTGTCAAGGCTTATCGATATAATTCCCCGGTAAAAGTTGCCTCTAACGGGGCGACGGTATGGAGCATGAAAGACCTCCAATTAATGCCCCAAATTTTGAGCAACGCCGACCCGATTAGCTACGCTCAAATGTTGCCCGGAATTCAAACTAACAATGAGTATCATGGCGGACTGAATATAGCTGGATGTGATAATCAGCATAACATAATCTCGATTCAAGGTATTCCTATCTACAACGCAACCCACCTTTTAGGTTTATTTTCGATTTTCAATTCTTCGCATTTCGGAGCGATGGAATTGTCGAAATCAACCGTCTCGGCAAGTTCACCAAACCGCTTGGGCGGCATGATGAATATGACTCATTCCGAGCAAACGACAGATTCGGTTATTCATGCGACGGTGACAGTCGGCATGATGTCGTCGCAGGCGACAGCAAGTTTGCCGGTCAGTAGCAAGACAGAGCTAAAAGTTTCGGCTCGTATTTCTTATCTTAATCTGCTTTACCACGATTTCTTTGAATTTGACGGCGAATCTCTTAACTACGCTTTTGGCGATTTCAATGCGAGCCTTCGCCATAAAATTGATAAGCAGAATACTCTTTTGGCTGACTTCTATATCGGACAAGATAAGGCGTCGTTTGAAGATGATTCCTATTTGGCAAACATTCATGCCAAGTGGGGAAATATTTTGGGAGCGATACATTGGCTACATAATCGCGACGATTTGAATATTGAGTCGGCGCTATATTTCACCTCTTTCCATAATGATTTAGAAATCAAGATAACCGACATTTCTTATCTAACCCCGTCTCGAATTTCAGATATCGGAATTAAGAGTGATTGCTCTTGGCGCAATTGGTCGTTTGGCGTTGAGGGCGTTTACCATTCCATTATGCCCCAACGGGTTGAGCGCACCGGCAGCTATAACGACTTCACCACTCCAAACGAATATCAAGACGCATTTGAGGGAAACCTCTATGGCGCATACACCTATCCAATTAACGACATAGTCGGGATTACGCCCGGCATTCGCGGCTCGATTTTCCGTAATGGCAACAATCTTTATGGCGCTGCCGACCCTTCGTTATCAGTAGAACTGACGAAAGATGATTGGCGTCTTCAAGCGGCATATGCTATGAAACATCAATATCTGTTTCAAACCGGCTTCTCTGATTTCGGGCTCCCGACCGAGTTTTGGATTGCGGCTAACGATAGATTGAAACCGCAATATGGTCATACATTCTCGCTCTCCGGTGATATCTTTCTATTCAACCGACGTTATCGGCTGTCAGCCGAGTTGTTTTACAAACGACTCTTCAATCAGACCGCCTATAACGGTTCGATTTTAGATTACACAGATACAACCTTTGACTTATACAAGTCGATTATTTACGGAGAAGGCTATAACTATGGCTTCGGAATTACTATCAACAAATGTTACGGGAAGTTGTCGGGATGGCTCGGATATGCCTATACAAAGGCGCGTCGAGAATTTAATGAGCGACACATGTCGGGCAGTTATCCGGCAAGCCATGAGCGCCCTCACGAGCTGAATATTGTCGCGACATATAATCTCAACAAGCATTGGAGTTTTGGCGGCACTTTTGTTTACGCCTCCGGCACACCCTTTACTGCAGCCAAAGCTATCTATCTACTAAACAACAACGTCGTGCTACAATATGGCGAATACAATGGAGTCCGTTTGCGCCCATATATCCGTCTGAATTTGTCGGCAAACTATCGTTGGCAAGCCGGCGAAAATCGCGAACATTTGATTAATCTCTCGGTCTATAATGCGACAGCAACCCAAAATGACCTATTCTATTACCTGAGCGTAAACAAATATAACGAAGTTTATTATACGCCGGTTTCATTTTTCGCTCGCATATTGCCATCGTTGAGCTACACTTATAAATTCTAACCCGATGAAAAAGCTATTGATATTTCTGCCCCTTATTATCATTGCTTACTTGATATCGTCGTGTCGCGAAGATATCGAGTTTATCGGTAACGACTCTATCGTTGTCGAAGGTTGGATCGAAGATGGCGATTTCCCAATTGTTTTATTGACCAAATCTTTTACCCCAAGCAGCGACAAGCTCTCGGAAGATGACTTACTCAAATACCTGATTCGCTGGGCGAAAGTGACCGTCAGCGATGGCAACCAATCTGTCGTCTTAACGGGCAAATTCGACTCTCGTTATTTCCCTCCCTATATCTACACAACTTCTCATATGCGCGGTCAAGCCGGAAAGAGCTATACTCTGAATGTCGATTATGGTGAATTTCAAGCGTCGGCAACAACTACGATCCCCGAGAAGTCGGGTAATTGTTGCTTTAGAGTTGAAAAATGTAACAACTCAGACACTCTTTACCAAGTATTTGCCGACTTTTCGCTTACCGACTCAAATCTACATTACTACCAACTATTCACTCGTAGCGGCACAACCTCGCGACAATTCCTCGCATCATATCTCGGCACTATCTCAACCGCCGGATTACCGCAACACACATCTATCCCCGTTTATCGCGGTCGCTACAAAACCGAGAAAGATTATTCTCTATTTTTTAGCGTCAACGACACCATCTCAGTCAAATGGTCACAAATCGATAACGAATCATTCTCTTTTTGGGATAGCTTCAGCAAAAATCAGTCGTTGTCAAACAATATATTCTGCACCACTTCTACAAACCTCAATTCTAACATCGATGGAGGTTTAGGCTATTGGTGTGGTTACAACTCGACGACCGACCATATTATCATTGCCGACTATATTTCAACACATTTCACAAGCAAATAACATTATTTAACAATATAGAGCAACGTAATTGCCCAAAGATTCGATAGCTTTGCCTATGAAAGTCAGACCATCTTTTATCTAACAACTTAATTGCCTCACCTATGAACTTCTTTAATATTCTCGGACAAGCCGCTCTTTTTTTAGAGGTTCGTAAAGCTCTTTTCGGAGAGCCGACAGTGACCCAAGTTCCTATTGACGCAAATGAGAATGGGTGTGTATATAATTTTACTAAAGAAAATGATGAATTGCGAATCGGGTTTCAAAACCGACTTGATGCTCTTATTCGCACCCGCGATCAATACCCGCCATGCTCAAGACGATATGAACTCATAAACAACGAAATCGTAGTATTACGCAAACAAATCAAAGATTACGACGAGGGACTCGGCTACATCTAACCTTCATTGAAATTACACCCCCGCAAAAGCGTTAAAATCATCGCTCAAAGTTGCGGGAGAACGCGGTAATTGGCATTTCATATTGCGGGGAAACGCAACAAGAGACACACTCTACATTTTATGAATGTAGATATTCGTTGCGAAATCTGATTGGGAGAGTGATAACTTTTTGCTAATTTTGCAGTTGTGTCTGTTTTGATAAGCTACGATATAGAAAGCTGTATATGGCCGAATTAACTAATTCATCTGCAAAAAGGGAGAAATCTGCTGTCACAACAGCAGATAATGCCGCAATGCCTGAGTCGGTTGTTGCTTTAGATACTCTTGCTCGTGAGTTCGTGACTCCGGTAAGAGAAAAGGCAATGCTCCGAGCGATTGAATTGGCGCGAAACGGGGCGCCGGTTTCGTTGGGCGGCTTGGCGGGCTCATCTGTGGCAATGCTTTTTGCGGGAATGGCTCTGCGCAATGGCTCGGGGAGCGATGCCTTATGCAAAGAAAATTCGCCAATGTTGCTTGTTGCCGATTCTATGGACGACGCGGGATATCTCTATAACGACCTCGCAAAAATCATGGGCGACAACGCGGTAATGATTTTCCCGTCGGGATATCGCCGCGACATCAAATATGGTCAGGTTGACCCACCTCAACAGATTCTTCGCACCGAAACGCTAAGCCATTGGACAACAGACCCCAACATACGTTTCGTTGTCTCATACCCCGAAGCGATGGCTGAAAAAGTTGCATCGCGAAAAGACTTAACTGACAAGACTATTAGCTTAACCGTCGGCGGAGAAATCGACCTCCAAAAGACACGCCGTTGGTTAATCGACAATGGTTTCATTGCCGTAGATTATGTTTACGAGCCGGGGCATTTCGCTATTCGCGGCTCGATTGTCGACATCTTCGGTTACAGCGGA
Source organism: uncultured Alistipes sp. (assembly GCA_964638475.1). GTDB lineage: Bacteria > Bacteroidota > Bacteroidia > Bacteroidales > Muribaculaceae > UBA7173. The sequence continues at coordinate 10,045 of CAZXAZ010000026.1, forward strand.
GAACTCCCATATCGTATTGACCTCTTCGGCGACGAGATTGAGTCTATCCGCACCTTTAATATCGAGACTCAGCTTTCAGAAACCAAGATTGAAACTGTAGCAATTACAGCCAACATCTCAGCCGATGGCGACGCCGGAGAAAGTCTGCTAAACTTCATCCCGGCTAACACATTGATTGCGACTGCAGATGCCAACCATCTAATCAGTCGCATCGAGGCAATCGCTCACGATAGCTTCTCATCTTCTGCGGTTATCGCCGGAGAGGGCGACCTACAAGCTATGAAGCAACTTATCGATCCCGACAAGTTTGCAAAAAAATTCCACGAATTTGCCACCTTGGAATATTCCGCAGCTACTCCCGCCAAAGAGTCGGAAAATTCACTCGACTTCGGTTGCTCGCCCCAAGGTCTATTCCATAAGAATTTCGACCTCATTTCAGCCTCATTCATCAAACTGCTCAGCGATGGATACAGAATAAATATTCTGACCGATTCGCAAAAGCAATCGCAACGACTTCATGCAATTTTCGCCGAAAGAGAAGATGAAATACCCTTCACTCCCGCTTCAGCAACCCTTCATGAAGGTTTCGTTGACCATCGGATGAAACGTTGTCTGTTCACTGACCATCAGATTTTCGACCGATTCCATAAATATTCGCTTAAAAGCGACCGTGCTCGTTCGGGAAAACTAGCCTTGTCGCTGAAAGAATTATCGTCAATCGAAACAGGCGACTACATCGTGCATGTCGACCACGGCGTCGGCAAGTTTGGCGGACTGTTGCGCACACAAGTCAACGGCACCACCCAAGAGATGATTAAACTCATCTACAAAAACAACGACTGCATCTTTGTTTCAATCCACGCCCTCCATAAACTCGCCAAATACCGTGGCAAAGAGGGTGTAGAACCGACTATTAACAAACTCGGTTCGGGCGCGTGGAACCGAATGAAAGAGAAGACAAAGAAGAAGCTCAAGGATATTGCCCGCGACCTAATCAAGCTATACGCTGCCCGCAAAGAGGAAAAAGGGTTTAGTTTCTCACCCGACAGCTACCTACAACATGAGCTTGAAGCTTCGTTTATCTACGAAGACACTCCAGACCAGTTAACCGCAACTCGCGACGTCAAAGCGGATATGGAGAGTGATCGACCGATGGACCGCTTGATTTGCGGTGATGTCGGATTCGGCAAAACCGAAATCGCTATCCGAGCCGCCTTCAAAGCCGCAACTGACGGCAAGCAAGTGGCTGTACTCGTGCCGACTACTGTGTTGGCATACCAACATTTCCACACCTTCCGCGACCGCCTCAAAGACTTTCCCGTCAGAGTCGACTACCTCTCTCGCGCCCGCACTGCCAAGCAAGTCAAAGAGATACTCAAAGACCTCGCTGACGGGAAAATAGACATTCTTGTAGGCACACATCGTCTTGTGGGCAAAGATGTTAACTTTAAAGACCTCGGGCTACTCATCATCGACGAAGAGCAAAAATTCGGTGTAGCCGTAAAAGAGAAACTTAAACAGCTGAAAATATCTGTCGACACCCTTACAATGTCGGCGACTCCCATACCGCGTACCCTTCAATTCTCACTGATGGGCGCTCGCGACCTATCTTCGATAACCACACCACCGCCAAACCGCTACCCGATTTTGACCTCGGTCAACACTCTGACCGACGACCTTCTCGCCGAGGCGCTCAACTTCGAGATGTCGCGCAATGGCCAAGTATTTATCATCAACAATCGCATCGAAGGATTGATGCAACTCGAACAGATGGTTAAACGCGTTGTTCCTGACGCCCGCACCATCGTTGCCCATGGTCAGATGCCTCCCGAAAAGCTCGAGCAGGCAATCATTGACTTTACCAACCACGACTACGATGTAATGTTGGCAACAACAATCGTTGAAAGCGGCATCGATATGCCCAATGTCAACACGATGATTGTCAACAACGCCCAAAACTTCGGTCTTTCAGAGCTCCACCAACTGCGCGGACGCGTCGGCCGCAGCAATCGCAAGGCATTCTGCTACTTGATGGTGCCGCCGGGCTTACCATTAACGCCCATCGCGCGACGTCGCCTGCAAGCCATCGAAGGGTTCTCAGACCTCGGGTCAGGCATCCATATCGCAATGCAAGACCTCGACATCCGCGGAGCCGGCAACCTTTTGGGCGCCGAACAGAGCGGCTTTATCGCAGACCTCGGATATGAAACATACCAAAAAATCCTCAAAGAAGCGGTCACCGAACTCCGAACCGAAGAGTTTGCCGGAACGTTTACTAAAGAGGAGCACGGCAATTCGCCCGAAGATGAAACCGAATATGTTGCCGACTGTGTAATCGAAAGCGACCTCGAACTATTACTGCCGGCGTGGTATGTGCCCCAAGAAAGCGAACGTATTTCGCTCTACCGAGAACTCGACTCGATGGAGCGCGAAATGGACATCCAAGAATTCCGCTCGCGTCTTATCGACCGCTTCGGAAAGATACCCCCGGAAGCGGCAGAGCTCACTCGTGTGCCCCGACTAAGACGCCTCGCCCGCCAACTCGGCATCGAGAAAGTTGCCCTTAAGCAGAAAACGATGTATACCTACTTCGTTGACTCTCAAAACGTAGCCTACTATCAGTCGCCAATGTTCGGCAGAATGATAACCTATCTACAAAACCATCTGTCAACCGTAAAAATCCGCGAGAACGGTCAGAAACGCTCGTTCGCCTTCAGCAATGTGCCAAACGTAGAAACCGCCGTCTCAATTCTCTCGGAAATCCTCAAACTCGAAATAACTAACTAATCAATACATTACATCATGGAAAAAATCCAACCCGGAAAATATGTCGAGCTCGGCTATGACCTCTACGCTATCGAAGCTGACGGCACCGAGAAGCTCGTCCACCAAACCGACAACGAAGACCCTGAAAAAATCGTCTTCGGCGTAACACCCGGCATGATTGTTCCTCTCGAAAAAGCTATCGAAGGACTCTCGGTTAACGACACTTTCAACGTCACCGCTACCGCCGACGAAGCATTCGGCCCCTACGACGAAGACCAAATCGTAACCCTCGACAAAGACCTCTTCCTCGTTGACGACAAATTCGACGACGAAGCTATCAAAGCCGGAGCCCTCGTGCCGATGATGACTGCCGACGGCTTTCGAATCAACGGATTGGTAAAAGAAGTAACCTCCGACAAAGTTAAGATGGACTTTAACCATCCCCTCGCAGGCAAATCAGTGCGTTTCGACGGTAAGATTCTGACTGTTCGCGACGCTACGCCCGAAGAACTACAACCCGCTCACGGTTGTGGCTGTGGTTGCGGCCATGACCACTGCGACGACGGCGGTTGCTCAGACGGCTGCTGCGGCGGTTGTCATTGATTATTCCGTTAACTGAAACCAATTTAACTTAATTTGTGGCAATCCTCTTGTAGGATTGCCACAAATTGTTGTAACTTCGCGTTACAAATAGTGACGTCACCTATCAATGAGAAAACTCCCCTTACTGCTACTCGGGGTTTCCGCTGCAGCTATTTTTGCAGGCGCTGCAACCCGTAGCTCTAAAAACGACATAACCCGCAATCTCGAGATATTCACCGCAGTCTACAAAAATCTCCAAACAAGCTATGTAGACTCTATCGATGCCAACAAATCGATGAACACAGCCATCGGGGCTATGCTCAACGAGATTGACCCATACACCGAATATATCCCCGAAAGCGAACAAGAAGAGTTTATGACCATATCTACCGGCGAATACGGCGGTATCGGTTCATATATCGGTTCTCGAGATGGAAAAACATTCATCTCCGAGCCCCGCGAAGGGAGTCCGGCTCAACGAGCCGGCTTACGCCCCGGCGACGTCTTTATCACCATCGACGGTGACTCCGTAACATCATTAACATCTGACCTAATCTCGAAACGTCTCCGCGGTCAAGCCGGGACGACGGTAAACGTGACCGTCAATCGCCCTTACGGCTCTGTCGCCCTCTCTGACACAACCCTCTCATTCGACATTACTCGCGAGAAAATCGACGTCGACCCCGTTCCATACTACGGAGTCGTAAGAAACGATATCGGCTACATACAGCTCACAACCTTCAACGAAAAGAGCTTCCAAGCCGTCAAAGACGCATTAGTCTCGCTCAAAGCGAATCCCGCAGTCAAATCAATCGTGCTCGACCTCCGCAACAATGGCGGTGGACTGCTCGAAAGCGCCGTACAGATTGTCGGTCTATTCGTTCCCAAAGGCACAGAAGTTGTCCGCACCCGCGGCAAAGGTCTTATCAACGAAAAAATCTATAAAACGACCCATAAACCGGTCGACAAAGATATCCCTCTAGCAATACTCATCAACGGCGCCTCTGCTTCTGCCGCTGAAATCGTGACCGGAGCAATCCAAGACCTCGACCGCGGAGTTATCGTCGGCGAACGTTCGTTTGGAAAAGGCCTCGTGCAGTCGACCCGCGGACTCCCCTACAATGGTATGCTAAAGGTGACCACCGGAAAATATTATATACCTTCCGGACGCCTAATCCAAGCTATTGACTACAGCCATCGCAACCCCGACGGCTCGGTTGCCCGCATCCCCGACTCACTGACAACCGTATGGCATACACGCGCCGGGCGCGAAGTTAGAGACGGCGGTGGCATCACCCCCGATATCAAAGGTGAATATCCCGAAGGCAATCGCCTGGTATTCAACATCGTGCGCGATGGTTGGAGTTTCGACTTCGCCAACCGCTATGTTGCCCATCATCCGGAAGCAATTCCCGCTGAAGAATTTGAAGTAACCGACTCGATATTCGCCGAGTTTAAACGATTCATCGACCCGCAGAAATTCAAATATGACCGCGCTTGCGAATTAGTCATCGACCAACTTGAGAAATCGGCCAAAACCGAAGGCTACCTCAACGACACTATTCAAACTCGCATCAATGAACTGCGCACCTTGTTGCAACACGATTTAGAGCATGACCTCAACCTCAACCGTCAAATGATATCCCAATACCTCGGCCCGGAAATGGTAATGAGATGGCACGGCACAAGAGGCTCAATCATCCAGACCCTCAAAACCGACCAAGACATTGACTCAGCGGCAATTGTGCTCCACAATCTCGCTCGTTACCGCGACATCCTCTCCAAAAAATAATCACGACACATCTTCGCTCTTTCAACTTTCAGTTTTCACCTTCCACCAATGAACACAGCCGATTTTATCCGTCGCGTTAAAGATAACAAACCAACCCGTTGGGCGCGTTTTGGCATCGTCTTTACGATATTCCTTCTATGGGTAATCTGGATGGGCAACCCATGGTTGCTCCTCGGCGCCCCCCTGCTTTTTGATATCTACATCACCGGATATATACCCTTTACATGGTGGAAACGCTCGAAAAGCGCCACCGTAAAGAGCCTTATGTCGTGGGTTGACGCTATCGTCTACGCCCTCGTTTTGGTATATTTTATCTTCGCTTTCATCGGACAGAACTATCAGATACCATCCTCCTCTCTCGAAAAAACGCTCCTCACCGGCGACTATCTCTTCGTCGACAAAACCGTCTACGGACCGCGTGTGCCGATGACACCGGTATATTTCCCCTTAGTCCATAACGAAATGCCCTTCGGACTCGGGAAAAGCTATCTCGACCACCCCTCTAACGAATATCATCGTCTAAAGGGGCGCCGAAACATTGAAGCCGGAGATATTGTAGTCTTCAACTTCCCCGCCGGCGATACCGTAATGTCGAAAGTCGCAAATCCCGACTACTATACCCTCAAGAGGATGCATGGCGAACGCATTCTTAACCAAGAGACGGCTCAATTCGGCAAGAAAATTTGGCGTCCCGTCGACCGTAGAGAAAACTATGTCAAGCGTTGCGTCGGTTTGCCCGGTCAGACTATCAAAATCATTGATGGAGTTATCTTTATCGACAACAAGCCCTTCGAGATTGTGCCGGAGAATGTGCAGTTTAACTACTTCTATCAGGTTAATGGCTCGCCACTTACCGAAAACGAGTTTGAACAAATGGGCATCCCCACTCTCGACCGAGGTGTTGCCGATTTGAGCCAAACCACTCCCGAACAGCTCGCCTATATCGGCTACCACGTCAACGCAGATGGCAGTGTGCCTCCGATTTATGTTTCCCCAATGACAGAAGCTATGGTTGCGGCAGCTGAAGCCAACCCCCGCATCGGCAAAATTGAGCGTCAGCAACCAGCTCCAGAAACCATATATTCGCTCTACCCCGAAAAGATATCAAAAGATTGGACTCGCGCGAATTACGGCGGAGAAGCCGGCTTGCTTATCCCGCAAAAGGGTATGACACTAAAGATTGACCAATACGCATGGAATATCTACGAGCGCGTTATCCGCGTTTATGAAAATAACCCTTCGGCAACTTTCCACGACGGACAACTATATATCGACGACAAGCCCCAAGATAGTTACACCTTTAGAATGGACTATTACTTCATGATGGGTGACAACCGCGATAACTCGCTCGACTCGCGCTATTGGGGATTCGTGCCTGAAGACCATATTGTCGGCACCCCGCTGATTGTCTTGATTTCGTTCGACCCCGACAAGAGTTTTTTGTCGAGCATCCGTTGGAACCGCATCTTTAAAGACGCTAATCCTGATAAGTAATTTTCCCTTAAGCCACTATCGGATTTCAAATTATGGAAGGAGAATTACCGAGATACTTCGGATCAGTAGATTATTGGATACGTCGCGCCGCCGGCATGCCAGTGGCTAACAACGCGCTATTCGATAAACGACGCAAAGAAATCCACCGCTACACAATTGCCGACGTCAATGGTCAGCTGACCCTTACCCTACCTATCGTAAAGCCCCACGGCATTCCAAAAGCAACGTGGCGCGACGTAAAGGTCAGCGACCACGGTCAATGGTGGCATGTACACCGCGTGTCGCTCGAATCGGCGTATGGGCGCACCCCTTTCTTTGAGTTCTATATCGACCGTTTTCGCCCCTTTATATCGAGCGAAACCGTCGACAGGTTCTCATCAGTTCTCGACCTCAATATTGCGATAGAGAAAGAGATTGAGAACGTATTATTACTTCCGGATAGCGACATCGAGGTTTCTTCGACCATTTTACAAGATAGGCTCGCGACACCACCTATCGAAACTGCTCCCTATTGGCAACCGCGCCAAGAGAAACTCGGATTTATTTCAGGGCTGTCGATTCTCGACTTGATATTCTGTCTCGGTCCGGAGGCGGCAATTTGGATTCGCGACGCTGCGAAACTGTTTTCCAAATGCAACGCTAACAACATTACCGACAATCATTAAGAATGCTACAACTAAGAATTGCATTGCGCTATCTGCTCTCACGCAAAAGCCATAGCACTATCAATATAATATCGGCAGTAGCAATGGCTGGAGTTGCCGTAGCCGCCGCTGCAATGATTGTGGTTCTATCTGTTTTCAACGGTTTTTCACAACTCGTAGAGAAGAAGACCTCTAATTTCAACCCGCCGTTGATGATTAAGATGGCGAACTCTACGGTCATCGCAAATGCCGACTCGTTGGCGTCTGTCATACAAGAAATTCCATCAATATCTGTTGCATCACCTATCATTGAAGAACAAGCTTTCGCCCTTTCTGAAACAGGACAAATGCCGGTCAATATCCGAGCAATGGAGCCGACTGCGCTCGACGCATCCCAACTTAAACACATCATTATTGACGGAGATTTGGTTTACGACCAAGCGATTGTATCTGTTGGTGTTGCTCTCAATCTAAACGTCAGACCGATTCCTTTAGATGCTCTCCCGACAAGCGCTAATTACTCTGGCCTGATTCAAATTTTCGAGCCGAACCGCATGGGGCGCGTCAATCCCGCAAACCCGACAACAGCATTCCGCGGCGACTCGCTACGCGTTGCCGGAGTTTATCAAGTTGAACAAGAGGAGCAAGACCGCGACATGCTGGTTATCCCCTTATCTGTTGCTCGCGACTTACTCGACTACACTACCGAGGCAACAGCTATTGCCGTCTATCCTACAGCAACATATAGCGATGACTTGCAACTGATTGAGCAACAACTCGCCTCATCACTCCCCCATGATATGGTCATTCTTGACCGCATGAAACAAGAGGCGGATGCATATCGCATGATTGCCATTGAGAAATGGATTACCTTCTTATTGTTGCTATTTATTTTGGCGATATCCTCCTTTAATATCATCTCAACACTCTCGCTAATGATTGTCGAAAAAGAGAAAAATATGGGGGTACTCGCTGCCATGGGCGCGCCACCAAGTTTTGCAAAACGTATCTTTGCAAATCAAGGGTGGTTAATAACCATCGTCGGTGGAGCTATTGGCTTGATTATTGGCTCATTACTAACACTCGGACAACAACATTTCGGATGGATAAAGCTCAGCTCGAGCAACCCGGCCATGATGTCAATCAATTATTATCCGGTTTCTTTACAGGTTACAGACCTCATTGCGGTCTCCATCGCAATCATACTGACAGCTCTAATTATCTCTGCCGTCGGGGCATGGCTAGCCCGTCCGGTTCGCCGAGCATAATTAGCGAGCTAAAAACGCCTCAATTCTGCGTCGTTATATTTCAAGCAGATATTGGTCATACACTATGCTTCTTCCTCCAAACTCCTCTTTATGTCTGACCATTCCCTCATTTAGATAGCGACCGCCATCTTCGTTAGATGTCCCGAAATCAAACCAACGAGCATCTTTCAAAATATCAAAGATTAGCGCATTATAAATAACATCAACAGCATATAGTTCTTTTCCCAAGTCGGTTGCTGCGGCATATTGAAGATGAAGCACACCCCCTGCCTTATAAATTACCGCACCCGCAAGCACATCTCCGCCTGCTTCAGCGACGTAAAAAAGTATCTCGTCGGGAAATTTATCGCGAAGCATCTGCATCTCTTCACCCGTATGCACCGGCACAGTATTATGGCGCAAACGACGGTCTTCAACAATTATCTGCCAAAACTCCTTAACATCAACTGTTTGCCTAACGCTGATTCCGGCAGCGTCACGACGTTTGACAGCCCTCTTGCCAAGTCTTGACGAGCGCATCGGATTGCTCACATCAATAACCGTCGCGAGATTTCGGCAATAAAGTTTGGCATCAAGTCGCCAAAGAGCATATAAATCTTCTTCAGAGGGATAACGATGATAGATATGAGGTATGGTCTTGTAAATCAAGCGAGTGACACCATCTTCACGAAGTTTGAGACGCAACGCCTCAAACCAAGTCATCGGATTAGCGGGAGCTGCTCCCGAAGAGTTCTGACCCAACACGAAACCGCCATATGTCAAACCGCCGTGAGAACGCAGCTCCTCGCCATGACGCGACGCGGGCAACAAGCTAACAACCTTGCCGTTATCACCGAAAATAACAAAAGAGTTATCTACAAACCTGTCAGCATGATATTCCATATAGTCGCGCGTCAACAAAAAAGTTGCGTTGCGCGACTCACGGACAAATTTGTCCCAAAGTAGCTTCATATCGGGGGTATAGCGGCGTATTTCCATTCTTCTCATGATTGAATAATTCTCCGGAAAATATCAATAGCGAATTTCACCGATTTTCGGAGAATACTTAATTCCACTCGCAAAGTTAGCCGTTTTTTTGGACAATTGACGGGAAAAGGGTAATTTTGCGGTAACAAAAAAAGACTCATCACCAATGACAAAGGAATATGATTACCTTGTTATAGGCAGTGGCATCGCCGGAATGAGCTTTGCCCTAAAAGTAGCCTGCGCTGAGCACAGGGTCGCCTTGGTTTGCAAATCAAAACTTGAAGAAGCCAACACCGCCCTCGCCCAAGGTGGTGTCGCATCTGTGACAAATCTCGAAGTCGATGACTTCGAAAAACATATCCACGACACAATGGTCGCCGGCGACTGGATTAGCGATCCGGCAGCAGTTGAGAAAGTTGTCAAAGAGGCGCCAGCTCAAATCAACCAACTGATTCAGTGGGGCGTAGACTTCGATAAAAAAGAAGATGGCTCGTTTGACCTTCACCGCGAAGGAGGCCACTCTGAATTCCGCATCCTCCACCACGCCGACAATACCGGTTTTGAAATTCAGGAAAGCTTGATACAGGCGGTCCATGAAAACCCCTATATCGACGTGCTCGAAGACCATTTCGCCGTTGAAATCATCACCCAACACCATCTCGGCAAGTTCGTCACTCGACGTACACCCGATATTACTTGCTATGGCGCATATGTGCTGACCCCCGAAGGGTCTGTCGACACCTTCCTCGCCAAGGTTACATTGATGGCAACCGGCGGAGTCGGAGCTGTCTATCAAACGACAACGAATCCGCTCGTCGCAACCGGCGACGGTATCGCAATGGTCTACCGCGCTAAAGGCACGGTTAAGGATATGGAATTTATCCAGTTCCACCCAACCGCCCTCTTCCATCCCGGCGACCGCCCCTCATTCCTCATCACTGAGGCAATGCGCGGCTACGGCGCAATCTTGCGCAATCTCAAGGGCGAACGCTTTATGGAGCGTTACGACGAACGTTTGGAGCTCGCCCCTCGCGACGTTGTTGCTCGCGCTATCGACTCTGAAATGAAACTCCACGGCGACGACCACGTCTTCCTTGACGTCACCCATAAAGACCCCGACGAGACCCGCCGCCATTTCCCGAATATCTACAAAAAGTGTCTATCTTTAGGCATCGATATAACAAAAGATTATATCCCTGTTGCCCCCGCAGCCCACTATCTCTGCGGTGGTATTAAAGTCGACCTTAACGGCGAGTCAAGCATCCAACGTCTTTACGCCGTAGGCGAATGTTCATGCACCGGGTTGCATGGCGGCAATCGTTTAGCGTCAAACTCTTTGATTGAAGCTGTCGTTTACGCCGACGCCGCTGCGCGCCACGCTTCCGAACAGATTTCCCACTATACATTCCGCCGCGATGTCCCGGATTGGAACGACGACGGCACTCGCCATCCCGAAGAGATGGTCTTGATTACCCAAAGTATCAAAGAGGTAAATCAGATTATGGGAAGCTATGTCGGCATCGTACGCTCAAACCTGCGCCTAGATCGCGCTTGGAATCGCCTCGACATTCTTTACGAAGAAACCGAACGGCTCTTCAAATGCTCAAAAGTTTCACGCGAAATCTGTGAGTTACGCAACATCATCAACGTAGGCTATCTCATTATGCGCCAAGCTAAAGAGCGCAAAGAGTCGCGCGGACTACATTACACCCTCGACTATCCCCCGGGCAATTCATAACGAACCGTTTAATCATCCAACAACAACTCATTGAAAAGCCCTCTCTCATACTTCCGAATTGTGATACTCCTTCTCCTGCTGCTCGTCAGCGGGAGAACTCTTTATGCCCAAACCCATCGACAACACAAGACAGCCACACACGTCGAAACAACAAAAAATGCTCGCGTCATTCTCCCCAACGAAATAATCACCACTGAAGTCGGAGATTTAGTCGACGCCAACACCGAAGTGCGCGACATTGACAACCCCGGTAGCGGAATGCGAAAAGTGTTTCGAGGGAAATACCACACCGTCACCGAAGAAGGCGACACCGTCTTAGTCGTAATCTTCAATGAAATAACGGTATATCCGCCGCTCAAATTCAAAAACAAGAAACAAGAAGAATTTTATTGGCGCACCGTGCGCGACGTCAAGAAAGCCCTCCCCTACGCAAAACTCATCTGCGAAACAATGCTCGAGACCTACGAGTATATCGAGACCTTCCCAACAAAAGAGGAGCGCGAACGCTATCTAAAAGAGATGGAAAGCGCGGTCTTCGAGCAATACAAACCTGCCCTCAAAAGATTCTCGAAAAACCAAGCAAAAATGCTCGTCAAACTTATCCAGCGAGAAACAAATCAGAGCAGCTACGACATCCTTAAAGCATTTCTCGGTTCGTTCCGCGCAACATTTTGGCAAGGCTTTGGCAAACTATTCGGTGTCAACTTAAAAGGGAAATATTCCCCGGATACCGACGAAAAAGATGCAATCATCGAACGCGTCTGCACTATGGTCGAGCAGGGAGAACTGTAAATGCCCTTCCCCCCCCCTAGCTTTTCCTCCGATGCCGGCAGCTCATCCATTTCCCATCTTGCTCTTTCGGAATCGTATTTGACAATTGTCGAAAAATTTGTAACTTTGCAAGTTAACTAATTGGTCACAATTAATTTGAACCGAACTTTATGTCAGACAATATAAATAATATTTCCAACACAACCGAGCCCGCAACAGAAACCCCGCAACAGAAACCGACGGTCCTCGACGCTGAGGATATCAGCAAGATGGTGCCGTTTCTGGGCAAACACCCTCGTCTGCTTAACAGCTTGATGAAGATGTTACAGTTAGACAAGGTCAATAAACTCCATGTCGACAACTGTAAGACTCCCGGCCCGGGATTCGTTAGAGGCTGTCTCCACGACCTCGATATCACCGTCGTTGCCGAAAACGGCGAAGTATTGCGCAATCTTCCCGAAGGAGCTTTCATCACCGTCAGCAACCACCATTACGGCGCGCTCGACGGTATTATTCTTATCGACCTAATTGCCCGTCGCCGCCCCAAATATAAGGTGATGGTCAACATGTTTTTAAACTATATTTGGGCTATGCGCCCCAACTTCATCGCCGTCGACCAATCAGCCTCAGCCGACCCAAAGAAGAAAGCCGTTTCTATGGCCGGCATCAAAGAAGCCATAAAACTCGTTCGTTCGGGCGAGCCCGTCGGATTCTTCCCCGCCGGCGCTGTTGGCAAAGTTAATTGGCGCGGACGCCTTAAAGACCGCGAATGGCAAGAGTCGATTATCCGCCTTGCCCAGCAATTAAAAGTGCCCGTAGTGCCAATCTTCTTCCATGGCAGTCAATCTTGGTTCTTCAACTTCCTCGGCGTAGTATGTTGGCAATTACGCACCCTTCTCCACCCTCGCGAAGTATTCCGCAAACGCCATAAAACATTCACCGTCACCGTCGGTGATCCGATTTCTGTAGAAGAACAACAAGCCCACATGGGTAGCCAGAAAGAATTCGGCGATTTCTTGCGCGAAAAAACCTACGGCCTACGCGATGACAAAGAATTCCGCAGTCGCAAAAAACTCGTTATCACTCCCGATAACGTAGAAAAAATCGTCGACTAACCAACAGCCGCAAAACAATTAGATGGACGAAGCGAGAATCTTACAAGCAAAAGCCCGGTTGGGCATTATTGGTAACGCCCCGGGGCTAATAAAAGCCGTCGGACGCGCCTTGCGCGTCGCCCCGATTAACCTGTCGGTACTGATTACCGGTGAGAGCGGTGCGGGCAAGGAATTCTTCCCGGCAATCATCCATCAATACTCCCCTCGAAAACACGCCAAATATATCGCCGTCAACTGCGGAGCAATTCCCGAAGGCACCATTGACTCAGAATTGTTCGGTCACGAGAAAGGCGCATTTACCGGCGCTGTGACCTCTCGAAAGGGATATTTCGAGGAGGCCAACGGTGGCACGATTTTCCTCGACGAAGTTGCCGAACTTCCACTGACAACTCAAGCACGCCTATTGCGTGTGCTTGAAAGCGGTGAATTCTTGAAAGTCGGCTCGTCGGAAGTGCAGAAAACCGACATCCGTGTCGTAGCTGCGACAAATGTTGATATGGCGCGCGCCGTTGCCGAAGGAAGATTCCGCGAAGACCTATTCTACCGACTCTCTACGGTTCAAATCACCGTGCCGCCTCTGCGCGACCGCGGAAACGATATCGCCCTTTTAGCCCGCAAGTTTGCATCAGACTTTGCCGAAAAAAACCGCACCCCGCTCATCTCTTTCGACGACAACGCTCGCGAACGATTATTGACATACAGATGGCCCGGCAATGTCCGCCAACTAAAAAATGTCATCGAGCAGATGGCGCTATTTGAAGCGGGAGAAACAATTACGGCTGAAATTCTAACAGACTACCTACCTGACGCAGCATCGACGATGGTGCCGGCGCTCCGCCAAAATAATACCC
>CAZXAZ010000027.1:0-23025 GCA_964638475.1 uncultured Alistipes sp.
ACATATAAATTATTCTTTTATTTTCTGCCGCTCCTATTGTGCATCACGGGCTGTCGTGAAGACGAGCTCGTGGTGCCAACGGAGTATGATGTTATCCCGGAAACGTCATTGGCTGATACTTCTATTCGAGGATTGTATTTAGTCAATGAAGGGAATATGGGCTCGAATAAATGTAGTCTTGATTATTTTGATTATTTCACCGGGCTTTATGCTCGAAATATCTATGCAGAACGCAATCCGAATGTAATTAAGGAACTTGGTGATGTCGGTAATGATATAGCTATCTATGGTTCTAAATTATACATTGTTGTCAACTGTTCTCATAAAGTAGAGGTGTTGGATAGCCATACCGGCGTCAGGATCGGCCAGGTTGATATTCCCAATTGTCGATATATTAAATTTCATCGCGGTAAGGCCTATGTAAGCAGCTATGTTGGCCCGGTGTTAATCGATGTAAATGCTCCTAAAGGGGCTGTATATGAGGTCGATACTCTTTCATTAAATATCACCAAAAAAGTTTCGGTTGGTTACCAACCGGAAGAGATGGAAGTCGTAGATGATTATATGTATGTCGCAAATTCCGGCGGATATCGAGCTCCTGAATATGATAATACATTATCAGTTATTCAGATGATTGATTTTAAGCAAGTTCAGCAAATTGAAGTTGACATAAATCTCCATCGAGTAAGGAAAGATCAATATGGCCAATTGTGGGTTAATTCTCGAGGAGATTATAGAACCCGTCCGTCAAGGCTATATGTCCTCGCTAAAAAAGGCATGCAAGGTAAAATGTCGGTAGTTGACAAACTCGATATTGCTTGTTCTAATATGGCAATTAAAGGAGATTCATTGTATTATTATGCCACGGAATGGAATGAATATAGTTCGTCTAACGCGATATCATATGGTATCATAGATGTCCGTACTCATGAAATTATTTCAAAAAATTTCATTACCGATGGCACAGACAAGGAAATAGTGATACCATACGGTATCGCAATCCACCCAGAAACAGGTGATTTGTTTGTTACTGATGCCAAAAATTATGTTTCATCTGGGACATTGTATTGTTTCGATCGTCACGGACGAAAGAAATGGAGTGTTCGTGCCGGAGATATACCTGCACATATCTGTTTCCTTCCTCGATGAGTTGTAAACATTGATTAAAATGAAATTGTCAAATAGCATAAATCATATTATGGATAAACGGTGGGTTTTGCCATTAATATCGTTGTTGATTGTTGGTTGTTCGGAAGACATCCCAACGGTTAGTCTCGGTATTGATGACTATTATCGAGTTTATCGTATGCAGAAATTGCCGTTGACGCCTGCATTGACCGGAGAGTCTTATCGCTGGTCTACGACTGATGGACAAATTCTTTCGACCGAGAAAGATTATATCTTCTTAGCCGAAAAAGAGGGAGTCTATGGAATCATTTTTGATATAATTGATAATGAATCGCCATATCATTTTGAGTTTACGGTAACGGTGTTGCATGAGGACGTAGATTATAGCCCGTATATTTCAAAGGTATATGAATATTGTCCTGCTCCGGGACAGTTTATAAATACGATGCCGGAGTATGAGGAAGGAGATGATTATGCCGATATGTTGAAGAAAGTTGAAGAGTCAATTTCCGGAACGAATGATGATGTCGTATCTTTGGGCGGATTTGGAGGCTATTTGACATTTGGATTTGATCATACGGTAGTTAATCGTCCCGGGGAAAAAGATTTTATGATTCTAGGAAATAGTTTCTACCAATTATCGTCTACATCAGAACGTAAAGGCGGGTCATCAGAGCCTGGCATTGTTATGGTGAGCTACGATCGCAATTGTAACGGCATTCCCGATGATGAGTGGTATGAACTTGCGGGAAGTGATTATTATAATCCTGCAACTTTAAGAAATTATACGATAACTTATCATAGACCAGATCCTGATAGAGAGAAGGTTTCAGACGGAATTCTTTCGGATGTCAACTATATTGCATGGGAAGATTCAGAGGGCGTAAGATCGTATATGCCCAAGAATAGTTTCCATCGAAACGATTATTATCCACAATGGGTTAAAGAAGAATCTCTCAGTTTTTCCGGATCGCGATTGCCTGCAAATGGAGAAGATTCGTCTGGTACCGGAGCATATTATGTGCTTTATTGTTTTGACTGGGGCTATGTTGATAATCATCCCAATGATTATCTAGATTTAAATAGCTTCGATATTTCATGGGCGGTCGATTCTGAAGGGCGTTCCGTGAATCTTCCGGGTGTAGATTTTATTAGAGTTTATACCGGGGTTAACCAATATTGTGGTTGGATCGGCGAAACTTCGACAGAGATAACAAGGGCTCAAGATTTACATGTTTCTGTGGGAAAGTTTTGAGAATATAATTGAAGCATTAGAAAATGTGAGAAATATCAACTGCAATTTTTTATCGTCAAAATAAATGTGAATCTTAACAATATGATTTGATGACATTGCTATTCCCGGCCGGAGCGGTGTCAGTAAGTCAAAAACTAAAATTGAACTCAAATTTGCAATTATGAAAAAAGCTACTTTTTTCGGCGGGCTTGTTAAGGCCGCAGCTGTTGTTGCGTTGCTTATCCCCGCTCAGCGCGTGAATGGTCAAGAAGAGGTCGATTTTACGACCGGTGTGTTCATTATCAATGAAGATTGTTATGGTCAGGGTAATTCAACTGTGAATTACCTTATGCCGGATGCCTCAGATGAAAACTACTGGCATTATCGAGTTATTCAGGCTAATAATGAAGATAAACAACTTGGTTGCACCGCTCAATCAGGCGAAATCTGGAATGGAAAATTTTACATCATTTCTAAACAAGCAAAAGACCCCGGGGCAAGTATCGAAGGAGGCCGTATAACAGTCGTTGATGCTACTACGATGAAAGTTGAGTATCAGATTGCCGATATAAGTACAGAGGTTGCAAATGTTGATGGTCGTTCGTTCATTGGTGTGACCGAAGGCAAGGGGTATGTTTCAACAAGCAAAGGTGTATGGGTGCTTGATTTTGCTACACAGTCAATTACCGAATGTATAGAAGGAACAGATGAAGGGGCGGAGTCCGGATCTATGGTCATGGCTGCAGACAAGGTGTTTGTTGCTCATTTTGGGCTTGGCCTTCTTGTGATTGACCCGAAAGAAGATAAGTTGGTCGACGCAATTTCGTGTGACGCAATAAAAGAACAAATTAATGTTTCAGATCCATCAATTGAAGGAGCAACAATCGGATCAGTCGTTTTGGCTAAGAATGGCTCGCTGTGGTGTAGCATTGCTGGGGATGCAAATGGTACGGCTTTGCCCTATTTGTTGAAGGTAAATCCTGAGACGCTTGAAACCGAGTTGGTTGAGATTCCCTCTGATTTCTATGCTCCTGCGAATTCTTGGTATGCATGGACTCCGGATGCATTCTGTGCATCTGCGCAAAACAATACTCTTTACTGGAAGGGTGGTGCATCAAGCTGGGTTTGCGGATATGAAGTTTTCAAATATGACATTGACAAGAATGAATTCAAACGTATTATTAATTTGACAGATGATCAGTTGTCGATTTATGGATGTTCGATGCGAGTTCATCCTGTTACCGACGAACTTTATATGTCGCTGAATAGCGGTTGGACTCCACCTTACTACGTCCGTCGTTATACGTCAGAGGGTGAGTTGATTAAGGAATATCCTATGATTGAGCATAATTGGTTCCCGTCATTGCCAGTCTTTGCTCAGGGTGGTCGTACTTCCGGTATTGAAGAATCAGTAGTAGACATGGTTGATAATGTTGAAATTCTTATTCAATCAGACGCTATTGTAATTTTGAATGGCGAAGGCCTACTTTGCGAAGTATACACATTGTCTGGCAGCTTGATTGGTAGCTCAACTGTAACTGCTGATTACTTTACAATGCCGACCGAATATACTCATGGTGTGTATATCGTTAAGGTGGGAACTCACGTTCAAAAGGTGTGCTTGTAATTTGAGAGCATAAAATTAAACGATATAGGTTAAACGTCAAAGGCGCTAATAGGGGATAAACCTATTGGCGCCTTTGTATGTTTATAGTAATGTTGCAAGTCGAGTTGAAGATTCTTTCGTTGTTAGAAATATGGATTTGAGCGGAGTTCTTCAGCTATGGTTGTTGCCGGACCATGTCCGGGATATACGCGAGTTGTTGGCGGGAGCTCAGCGATTTTTGTATTAATGCTTGCGATTAGTTGGCCGTAGTTTCCGCCCGGAAGATCAGTTCTGCCGATACTGCCTTGGAATAATACGTCTCCGGAAAAGAGAATCTCGGCAGTAGGAATGTAATATAATAGGCTACCGGGGGAGTGGCCGGGAGCGTGAAGCGCATAAATGGTGTTGTTATTGAGACGCATTACTTCGCCTTCTTCGATTAAACGATCGATTGACAGCGGAGAAAGTTGAAACGGGAGGTGAAACATAGCCGCTTGCTCCATGCGACGTTGACCTAAAAATTCGTCTGCTTGGTTTGCTAATACCGGAATGTCGTATTTTGTTTTCAGATGGTCTACACCAAAAGTGTGGTCGATATGTATATGGGTTAGGAGAATAGCTTTAAGCGACAAATTCTTAGCTTGAATAAATCTGTCGAATTGTTTATTTTCATTTTCAGACGACATTCCCGGATCTATGACGATTGCTTCTAATGTCGTTTGATCCCAGATAATATAGGTGTTCTCTCCGAACGGATTAAACTCGAATTTGTCAACGTTCATCATTGTTGATTACGTAGTTGATTGATGGAATTAAAGAGGCTTGTAAATTAGCTTCTTTGTTTCGAAAAACGCTTCTTCAAAAAAATCAGATAGTGGCACTTCTAATATTTCGCCTTTAGTTGCTTCCATTTCAGACGATAAGTCGCCACCTTTCAAACAAATCAGCCCGTTTGGAAGTTTGTTGCGTGATTTTGATGATATATTGCGTTTAGCTAAAGGTGAGAGAGTCTCAAGGCGCATGACAGCGCGGCTAACGACATAGTCGAATTTACGATGACATTCACCGGCATCGCCATGTTGAAACGTAACATTGGTTAGCCCTACAGCTTTTGCAACTTCAGTAGCAACGAGAATTTTTTTGCCAATGCGATCGATGAGGTGGAAATTACAATTCGGCCATAAAATTGCTAATGGAATGCCGGGAAAACCTCCGCCACAGCCGAAGTCAAGAAAGTCGGTGCCATCAACCGGAGTGATGAATTTTCCGAGAGCAAGACTGTGTAAAATATGGTGGGGATAAATGTTTTCAATATCCTTACGAGAAATGACGTTAATCTTCTCGTTCCATGATGTGTAAAGATCACCGAGCTTATTGAATTGCTCTCGTTGCGTTGCGGTGAGAGTTGGGAAATATTTGTAGATTATATCAGACGAGCAGGTTTGATTCATAGTCGTTTGGTTGGATTATTCGATGCAAAATTAAGATAAAAAGCTGTAGCCGCAAAACCTTTGGCCGATTTTTGGTTATGTCGAAAAAAATTGCCAACTTTGCAAATTGTAAGACTATGCGTGCCGCGTGCCACCGAAGTATATTCAATAGATTTTCTTCGGAAGCTATGTTAAAATGATTTGGCATCACAAAATAGTGGTGCTTAGGCGCGTATGTTATTTATACACAAACATGCAATTCACAGCAGCACAAATAGCCGCCATGGTTGGCGGTGTAGTTGAAGGAGACGGCCAAGCCGTCGTATCTACGTTCGCCAAGATAGAGGAGGGACACCCCGGCGCTTTATCTTTTTTAGCGAATCCGAAATATGAGCATTATATCTATCAGACCGGCTCTTCAGTTGTTCTGGTGAAAAAAGATTTCGTCGTTGAGCATCCTCTTACGACAACTCTGATTAGAGTTGAAGATCCGTATGCTACAATTGCGCAATTGCTCGATTTGGCAGCAGAAGCCCTAGAGCCGAAATATCATGGCATTGAACAACCGAGCTATATTTCTGCCGGTGTAGAATTGCCTGATGATGTATATGTTGGCGCATTTGCTTATATTGGTCGAGGTGCGAAAATCGGTAAGGGGGTAAAAATTTTCCCTCAAGTTTATGTCGGAGACAATGTTGTAATCGGTGATGGCGCGGTATTGAAACCGGGCGTCAAAGTTTACCATAATTGTAAAATCGGGGAGCGCTGCGTGCTCCATGCCGGATGCGTAATTGGCGCAGACGGATTTGGCTTTGCTCCGACAGAAAATGGTTACAAGAAAATTCCGCAACTCGGCAATGTTGTCTTGGAAGATGACGTTGAGTTGGGCGCAAATACGACCGTAGACCGAGCTATGATGGGCTCTACGATTATTGGCAAGGGCACAAAGCTAGATAACCTTGTGCAGATTGCTCATAACTGTCGAATTGGTGAGCATACGGTGATGGCAGCGCAAGTCGGTGTCGCCGGTTCAACAAAGGTTGGTAGCCGTTGTATGTTTGGCGGTCAAGTTGGATTGGCTGGTCATATTACGGTCGGCGACCGAGTGCAGATAGGGGCGCAAACAGGAGTTCCAGCCGGTATCCCTTCAGACTCGAAAGTGATGGGCACTCCGGCTGTAGATGCGAAACAGTTTGCGCGTAATGTCGTTTATCAAAAGAATCTCGGCGACTTATTTAACCGAGTTAAGAAACTTGAAAATAACAGCAACCAAAAATAATGAAACAGCAAACTCTTAATGGCGAATTCTCGGTAAAGGGAAAAGGCCTCCATACCGGTTTGGAGATTGAGGCAACTTTTTTGCCTGCACCTGAAAACCATGGATACAAGATTCAGCGTCTCGATTTAGAGGGTGAGCCGACAATTGATGCTCTTGCAGAAAATGTAACAGACACAGAGCGCGGCACGGTTCTCGCTCGTGGTGAAGTAAGGGTTTCCACAGTCGAACATGCCTTGGCAGCTCTTTATGCAGCCGGCGTTGATAACTGTCTAATCAAAGTAACCGGCCCTGAAATTCCTATTCTTGATGGTAGTGCTCGACAATTTAGCGAAGCAATTGAAAAGGTAGGGCTTGTAGAGCAGAACGCAGACAAAAATTATTACGTTGTAAAGCGTAAGATCGAAGTCCGCGATCCTCAGACTGGTGCTCATTTGACCGTGTTGCCTGATAGCGATTTCTCTGTAGACGTTATGATATCGTTTAATTCGTCAGTTCTTACCAATCAGTTTGCTAGATTGGAGAATATGTCGGATTTTAAGGAAGAAATCAGTGCCAGCCGTACTTTTGTTTTCGTTCGCGAGATTGAACCGTTATTGAATGCCAACCTGATTAAGGGAGGAGACCTTGACAATGCGATTGTGATCTATGACAAAGAGATGACTCAAGAAAAACTTGATCATATTTCAGATCTCATGGGCGTTGAGCATAAGCAGGTTAGTGAACTCGGATTTATCAATAATCGACCGCTACAGTTTGATAATGAGCCGGCACGTCACAAATTGCTTGATGTCTTGGGAGATACCTCTCTAATTGGACGTCCGTTGAAGGGTCGAATTATTGCGTGTCGTCCCGGTCATAAGATCAACACAACTTTCGCGAAGCAAATCCGTAAGGAAATTTTGCGTCAAGAACTTCAAGCGCCGACATATCATCCTTCGCAAGCTCCGTTGATGGATATCAATGATATTCGTGAACACTTGCCTCATCGTTATCCGATGCTTTTGGTTGACAAAATCATCGAAAAGGGTGAAACATATATCGTTGGTGTAAAAAATGTAACAGTTAACGAGCCGTTCTTCCAAGGTCACTTCCCTCAAGAGCCTGTAATGCCCGGTGTGTTGCTTATTGAAGCAATGGCTCAGACCGGTGGTCTTTTGGTACTTGGTACGGTTGAAGATCCTGAAACTTACTCAACATATTTCATGAAAATCGATAATGTGAAATTCCGTCAGAAAGTAGTGCCGGGAGACACATTGTTGTTCCACGTATCGTTTATGACTCCATTGCGTCGCGGTTGTGCGCTGATGAAGGGAGTTGCGTTTGTAGGAGACAAGGTGGTATGTGAGTGTGAATTCATGGCTCAAATAGTAAAAAATAAGTAATCGCTCAGAACGCTTTTCAAACATGAAACAGCCATTTGCATATATCCATCCGGCAGCAAAGATTCATCCCAGTGTAGTCATTGATCCCTTTGTTACTATCGACCAAAATGTTGAAATTGGTGAAGGTACACATATTTGTAGCAATGTTACAATTATGGAGGGTGCAAGAATCGGTAAGCATTGTACGATTTTCCCCGGAGCTGTAATCTCTGGTGTTCCCCAAGATTTAAAATTTCAAGGAGAGGACACGGTTGCTATCATTGGGGACAATACGACCATTCGTGAATGTGTAACAGTTAATCGTGGCACATTAGCAAAAGGTAAGACTGAAGTAGGTAAAAATTGCCTCATCATGGCTTATTCTCATGTTGCTCACGACTGTATTGTAGGTAATAATGTTATTATCTCGAATGCTTCGCAGCTCGCCGGAGAGGTGCAAGTTGATGACTTTGCAGTAATTGGTGGCGGTACGTTGATCCATCAATTTAGCCATCTAGGAACCCATGTAATGATTCAAGGTGGCTCACGAATCAATAAAGATATTCCGCCGTTTGTAAAGGCAGGTCGTGATCCTGTCGCATACACAGGTATTAACTCAATCGGTTTGCGTCGTCGCAATTTTACGAATGATCAGATTCGCGAAATTCAAGAGATTTACCGCTATCTCTACTTATCGCGTTTGAATGTAACAGATGCCGTAGATCGTATCGAAGCTGAGCTTCCTGCGACTAAAGAGCGTGACGAGATTATTGAATTTATCCGTAATTCTAAGCGAGGTATTGTAAGAGGATATGTATAATCTCCAGAGGCATTAAACTTCGTTTTAAGGCAAAAAAAATAATAACTCCAAGGCGACTATAATCGTTTGCCTTGGAGTTGTTGTTTTATAGTCTTGTTGCGCTTAATTAAGCATCAGGTAAAAAAGACTGGAATGAGTTGTCGGAGTAGAATACGACTATATTTGTAATCTTTTTGTGAGCGTCGGGAGATATTGAAATTTTTTTATCATCGAGTCTATCGTCGGCGACCTTTGATTGTGTAGCCGATGAAGATGGATAGTTTGTTTGAGGTTGTATTGTGGGAGTGCTGTCAGTTTGTGTTAACTGCTGCGGTTGAAAAATCGATTGTTGATAGGGTTGTGATGTCGGCTGTTCGCTAGATGTTGATGTCTCGAATAAAATATTATGATCTTTGACTGCTATTTCGTCGGATATTGCATAATCAGATCGAATCTCCTCGGTTTGTGGGGTATCAAACAGCAAATTTTCAAATGATTCGCTATTTGCTTCATTATTTGAAAATATATTTTGCGTCGTTTTCGGAAATGTATTTTCTTGATCTATAACGGCTTGCGGTGAGTGCGAGGTGCGATTTTCGGCGTTTTGAGGCTCTGAGGTTTGAATATTTGACGCCGACTCCATACTTCCTTCGCCAAACATTAGCCATAAAATGGATAAGTTGGGGTAGGCATTATGAATTTTGTTTATCACCTCGTCAGAGATACGTTTATTGCGCCCATTGATTAGCTGTGACATCGTAGGGCGGGGAATTCCGCATCTGTCGGCAAATTGCGAAATGGTAACATTGCTTGAGCCCATGAAATGCTTAAGGCGATTAATCAAATCCATATGTCTAAATTCTAAAAAAATGTATGAGTTTTATGAAAATTTAGAGATTTTCTTTTTGCAAATTTAATAAGTAAAATTGAAAAATGCAAATTCATGGACTAAAAAGGTGGTGAAAAAGTAAATTGTCGTAAAATTTGTATAAGCAAACGGCGAAGATTAAAAATGAGAACTTGGGAAAGGTATTTTGTAATGTAAATTTATAAACACAAAGTGAGTAGATTTGAGGGTGATTTGTATTTATAAATATTTGAATTCTTGGTTATGGTTGGAAACTAATATTTTTGAGTATTTATTAAAGTGATAGTTTGGAAATATTTTTAGTTGCTCTGATGTAGAGGGTGTTATGTGCGTTGATAGATGAATAAAGTCGGAATTTAAAGAATTTTGTTGATGCGGTTGATGTTTTGCTTGAAGATAATTATGTAATATGTATGAATATTAGGGTGTTATGAGAAAGGTTAATAAAAGTTGATGTTAAAAACCGGCATGCGGTTTGACTATTGGAATAGTAATTAGAAACGCGAACTGAGATGTGAATATAAATTCAATTTTATAAACACTGAAAATTGAATTAAAAATATCAAAATTTATTATAAAAAAGTGTCTAATGTAGTTTAGTTTTAGAAATGCGACTTGTGTGTTTAGAATTGTAAACACAGAGCAGTTTGTAAACATTTCGATTTGAATTTTATAATTATGTTTCAAAATAAAACTATGGTTAATAAAACTAAATAACATGTTTGCAAATGCAAAAGATTTAGATCGAGGGAGTTTAGGAATTCATATTGCTATTAGCTAAATTCCATTTTGTAAATTGAGAATCGTTATGTTTTAACTCTACTCTTTAATATTCAAGTATATATAGACTTATGTCCCCTTTTATTGGTCTAAACAGAAAATTGTTAGAATATTTGTTGTCAGTACTACGTGCTTACCTGAATATTCAATTCTCAGAGCCTCTAAATATGCAAAAATAGTGCATTAATCACGGTTAATGTTTTGATATAGAGGTGCATAAATAGGCTGACAAACCGTAAATAGTAGTCAAATGATCTGTTCCAAATAAATAATAATCGCCTAAAAGTATAATACTTTAGGCGATTCACATGTCATTAGAGAGTTTGTGCTCTAATTTAAATTATATAGGGAACTCATTATAGGTATTATTTGTACTACTATGCGTCGAGGATTAGTTCTCTTAGAATTGCATCTGATGTTAACCATAAATGTTCAGGTATACGATAGTTGTCGTTTTGAATTTCGAGTCTACCCTCACGATATATCTTTTGAATATTCTTAATTACAAGTGACTTGATTTGGCTGCCCCATCGTTCTTCAATACGAGATAGAGATATGCCGTCGATGGTGCGTAGTGATGTTATAATGTAGTCGTTGACTTTGTTTATTATTGTTTCTTCATCTTCGCTTGTGTAAGATGATGGCGTTACATTTAATAGATGTTCAATATAATTGCGTATGTTTGCCGGATTAACGCGTCTTTTATCGCCATCGAAGCTATGGGCACTACAGCCAAGCCCTATATATGGAGTCAGATTCCAGTAAGAAGAGTTGTGTTTAGCTTCATATCCTGGTTGGGCAAAGTTAGAAATTTCATAATGGTTGTAACCCCGAGATGACGCTGTTTTGATGAGTATTTCATACATCTTATTGGCTGTATCCTCGTCTGCTTCTGTTACTTTACCATTCTCTTTTCGGGCGTAGAGCAAGGTCCCGGGCTCGTAAGATAGAAGATATGCTGAGAAATGAGGAGGATTGAAATCTAACAGAGTTGTAAGTTGTGTTTCCCAGCTTTCGATCGATTGTTCTGGAAGACCATAAATCAAGTCTGCGGAATAGTTTATGCCCGAACTGTTCAAAATCGACAGCGATTTTAGCGAGGCGGATGGGCCATGCTGACGCATTATTGAGTTTAGTTGGCAGTTGTCAAACGATTGAATTCCAATGCTAATGCGGGTTATGCCGGCCTTTTTAAGTCGCGTTATTGCTTCGAAGGAAATATCTTCAGGGTTAGCTTCAATGGTAAATTCTCGAATACTCTTTGTTTTGTAGCTTGAGAATCGTGAATTAAACTTTATGACTTCAAGTTTGAGCGAGGATATAAGTTGGGTTAGAAGCTCAGTTTGTAGGGTTGTTGGAGTCCCACCACCGATATATATTGTAGTGATAGGTTCATTGATTTCAGATTTTCGAAGTTGGAATTCAGTCAGTAAGGCTCGGCAATATTCTTCCATAACTGTTGGTCGATTTTTTAAAATAGAACCGATTGGAAGAGAGAAAAAGTCGCAGTATGCGCATTTACTTCTGCAGAAAGGAATGTGGATATATAACCCTGCCATTTATTAGAAATAATAGGTTGTTTAATAGCTATAACGAATTAGTCTCGTTGTGAAATATTATCTTGAACGCTTACGACATATTGCGGAGAAGTTGCAAAATGAGCAAGCATGATCATTCTTTGCCGGATAAAATGGCACTTCCGGGTCGAAAAGATCGCGAAGCACGTCTAGCATTAAATCGTTGAATTCCGTGACATAGTCGCGATAGTCGTTAATAGTGATTTTACTTCTCGCATTAGCTCCCGAAATCTTTAAAGGGGAGAATGGTGTCGTCGCAGCCTTGCGAATAGAGTAGATCCATGGCTGTATTGCGAATTTATAGTTCTTCTCCTGGGCTAAAGCTTGACAATATAGGAAGAGTTGTAGCATAGCTTTTGCGCGTTTGCCGGATTTCGTTCGCTCTTCAAACATGTCTTTTAATTCAACAATAGACGTATCATCTTCTCCGGTTTTATAGTCGATAATTCGTAAGACATGAGTGCCATCTTCGTGATGTAGGTAATCAATACGGTCGATGGAATAAGTGAAGTTGATTTCTGTTGAGGTTCTAGAACCTTTTAGGCAGAGTCGCATTGGTGAACCATACTCGCTTGCTATATATGAGAATTCGCCAGCATCGATTTCTCGATCTAAAACCAAGAGGATATATTTCTTAATGATTTCTCCGAAAATTTCGGCATCCCCTTTAAGAGGCGCAAGGCTGTTTTTACCAAGATGATTATAGTGTCGATTAATGCGGCGAGTTATGGTTTGTTCAATCAGAACCTCTTTTTTCTTCAAAGATTCGAGAACTTGGCGGGAGAATGATTGATGATTCAATTGAGCTCGTTCTGCGTTATAAATATCTTCGAAAATGCCGTGGATAATCGTGCCGAATGTGCTTTCATCCATGTAGTCGTGGAATTCATCTTCTCGTTTGTATCCGGCAATATATGTCAAGTAAAAAGAAAGCGGACAGTTAATATAAAGATTAATAGCGCTAGCCGATAAATATTTTTGATTTTCGGTTGCTTTGTAACGTTGTAATTCCTTTATGATTTCTGGCGTTTTTTTTACATGAATGTCTATATCGCTTTTGGATTCAACGGAATAGCCAATGATTCGATTTGATAGCCCTTGGGGGTGGTATAAATGAATGAGTTGGTTAAGATAGCGTGACATTTGTCCTCCACCAACGCCTTGCGTTCGTGCGTCGTAAAGAAGAAATACTCTAGACGCTCTGGCAATCATTCGATAGAAATAATAAGAGTAGATGCTCTCTTGGTGTTCTTGGGTCGACATTCCGTAGGCGCTTCTCAAATGAGGCGGAATAAACGACTTCTGATAGTGCTTTCGCGGGAATATCTTCTCATTCATTGATGGGAGAATGATATTCTCGAAATCGAGGTTACGAGACTCTAAAACGCCCATTACTTGTAAACCATCGAGCGGTCTGCCTTCAAAATTGATTGTTTCTCCGCCGACAAGCCGTTCGAGCAAATGAAACATCGTTGAATCGGATAGGTAAATGTCTCGCTCGTTGAGGTAGCGAGATGAAAGTACACGTAATCGACATAGCGCTCGTTGGTAGGCACGAATGAGCATGCGATCGACGACCGCATCAGCTGAAACTCTTTCTACGTTAATAAGTTCTTTTCCGTCAATGTCGATAGACGCGTGTTCATTGGAGTTGATTGTTGTTGTTTCGTTGCCCCATTGCGCTAATAACCAATTAAACAAATTCTCAAAATAAGAGAAAACTTCATTGGTCGAACCGGAGTCTTCAACATATTTAAACAAAGGTGATAACTCAGAATGTTTTTCTGTTAAATACGAACTATCAATATTATACCAACGGTTGATATTAATGTCGTATATGATGCGACTGCAAAGCTCGGAATGAGTTTGGCGAATAAGGGGATGAGTTAACACCTTTAAGACATCTTCATAAAAAAAGGTCGGGGTAAGTCCTTTGCTTTTTCTTGAACGAAGATGCATCGAAACTATATCTTTAATGAGAGTTGCAACACGACTATCTCGTAAACGATAGCCCATCGTCAGGTTTACCGGAGAAATCCATGGGGGTAATGAGGCAACGACAGATTGAGCCATGGTTTCTTGCGGTAAAATTATTGCAGTATTGCGGAGAAGTTCTGCATTCCAATTCCCTTCTTCAGGGTAAAGGTGTCTGACAATGCCACCGGCAACTTTCGCTTGCCCCGACTTTGACGCGATGCCGATAATTTCGATTTTCGGGAATCGTGTTATCGGTTCGATACAATTATAGAGAGAGGGAAAAGTTTCGGTATAATGTTGTAAAAAGCCAGCAGTCGTATTGCCCGGCATTGAAAATGCCGGAGATGCATTGTCGAAATAGAAATCGGCGAAATAATCGTTATTAAGTTGCAAATTATTGCGCTTTTCTTTCATTAGCTTGAATATTTTTTCTTCAGCTGCTGAAAGCATGTTGAATCCGACAAAGATATATCTTTTGAAACTAAAATTATCGCGTTTGAGATGTTTTATAGCTTCTGTAGCTTCTCGATATGCCATCCCAGAGTAGAATAATCCGGCTTCTGAAAGTTTTCGTCTGAAAGTCTCGTAAAGTTCGAGCATAACTTGCCAAAGATGGAAAAAACGGATGGCTTGGCCCCTTGAGTCTGCATCAGTCTCGCTGACGTGGTCGTCATTGAGGCTTATGTTTGTCAAATGGACGATATGGTTCCAAAAAGATTCGTTATACTCAGGTATACGGTCGATACGCCAATGGCGTTTGATTTCTTCAATAACTTCCGGATCGAGATAGTTAGCCGAGATTTCTCGGTAGTGTTCTAAATTCGGGAATAACTGAGCCGCATCGACGAGATACATGTCGACATCATTGAAGTCGCCAATGATGATGTCTGCCCATCTTTGAAATTTGTTGAAATCAACCAATTCAGCCGTCGCTTGTGCTGCTTGATTGGCGCCGGCATGACGGTATATAACTTCTTGGTAAGCTTGATATAAAATTAAAATCATCTCAAGGCGTTCAGCGGGTTTCCCGCTTACAATATCTTCGATAAACTCCGAAATTGTTGTCGAGGCCGGATGTGGACGATTGATGTTTAATTTATGAGAAGCGCGAGCAAACGCATGGTGAAAGAAAACACAGCTACGTTTGTTGGGAAACACAAAGCAGTAATCAACAAGATTGTCTGGCTCATTTTGTAAGTATGCTACCGCTATGCTATATAAAAATGGTCTCATTTTTTTAGGAGCAAGATGACTTTTACAGCAACGTCAAAAAAGATAATCTTGCCATTGCCGTTGGCAATTATATCTTCTTTAGCTTTGCCGAAAAGAGAGGATAGTTGCTCAACATTACGCTCGTTGATGAATGGAGAAAAATTGCGACTGAAAGCCATCTCTTCTCGATTTAGATAGTTGAGTTGGCTCATTTTTAAATTTGCAATAAAGTTTTCTCTAATTTGTCGTTGACAATAGTCGCAGAACCGAGATGCTTGTTCTCTACCGAGAGCTGCGGCGTCTTGACTCCATTTCTTTAAATTCCCGATTTTTCGCTGGTAGGCGAGTCTCATTAGAATTTGAAATAACTCAAGAAAGGCATGGGTTTCGCTATTGTTTGCCATGTTTTTCTCCGCGCTTAAAATATTTCCCTCGGCAAGATGGGCAATAGCCATTGCGTCTGTTGAGTCGATAGTGTATCGAGATTGAAGGTATGTAACCACGTCGTCATCGGATATGCGCTTCATTTCGATACGTTGTAATCGAGAGTAAATCGTAGGTAATATTTCTCCGGGAGTATTGGATACGAATATAAGTTTCACGCCGGGATGTGGCTCTTCTATAAGCTTGAGCAGCTTATTTGCGCATTGAGTGTTCATCTTTTCCGGCAACCACATAATGACTGCTTTACAAGATGCTCCGTGAGAAGTATAAGACAGTTTGTGGATTATTTGTTGAGATTCGTCAACATAGATGACTGGTTGGCCGTTGGGGTTACCTAATAGCTTCTGCCATAACTCAAAATCCATGTACGGACTTTGTTGCAGAAAGTCTTTCCACAAAGGTATAAAATCGTCACTTACAGCTCCCCCGGCTGATTTTAATATCGGGAAAGAGTAAATCGTATCTATGTGGTTAAACGATTGATGTTGGATACATGAAGGGCATTGTCCGCACGAGTCTCCGTTTTGGCGATTTTGACAATGTAGATATTGAACGGTCGCTCTTGCCAGCGCAAATTTGCCGACACCTTCCGGGCCTTCAAGAACCAATGCGTGTGGAAGACGGTCGTCGTCAATCATCGCCTGAAGACGTTCTTTAACGGCGTCGTGGCCAATTATTTCGGAAAATTTCATGGATTCGGAGTGGTTGAAATCTGTTTAACGACAATAATCCGTCGGAAAAATGCTGATATTACTGCAAAGTTGCTCGAGGGATGTCGGTCATTGGAAGGAGACCGTTGACAATCGCGAAAATTGTGAGACCGGCCGGAGAATGAATCTGCAGTTTGCCACTTATATTTCTACGATGAGTTGCAACAGTGTGCACTGACAGGAAGAGTTGATTTGCAATTTCTTTATTTGTTAATCCTTTGGCGATCAGACAGATTATTTCCTTTTCTCTATCTGATAAAGAATTGATTTTTTCAATGTCAGACGATTGGTCAATATTGTCTTGAATATTACCCTTGTCAAGAGTCTTATCCAACGAAGACTCGTTGTCGCAACGAAGGGAGTCTTCTTGGGCAATTTTTTCTTCAAGACGCATTACTGCCGGAATGAAGAGATCATCTTCAACCATGCAGTGAGACTGAAGGTCATGTTCGCATGTCATGATGTCGAATAACGCCGAAGTGAGCAGGTCGCTGCTGTTCTCGGGGTAATATCTGACAATCAAATCTTTGAGTTCTTGGAGCTTTGGAGCAATATGAGTGTGGCCTTGGGCAAAGGTCTTGATTGTGATGTTTTTATTATAAGTGCCATCAAGTAAGGCATTCACATAAGGAAATACATGGTCGTTTTCAGCCTCCATGTGAGCCCTTACTTCTGTTGCATAATCGTCATAAAAACGCAAAATAAGGAAACCGATAGAGTCTACGCTTGAAATGTCTATTGCTTCCAAGAGTTTGCGTCGGATCATCGGAAGCTGAAAATCAAGGAAATAATTGTGAGCTCTTTTGAGATAAATCATCAATTGCTCTAAATTGATATCCTCACTGGAGTAGGGGTGGCCTGATATATAATCGGCAACTGTCAGAAACGTTTGGCAATCGATGCCTAGTTCGTTGCATTCTTCCTCGACGGTTTTGTCGCCGAATCCCAATGGAATGCCGAAGCGGCTCAGTGTCATCAGCAGTAATGCGTTATCAGATATCAGCGAGCGCAACTTATGAGTAGGGGAGTATTTACAATTAGTTTTTGGTGTTGTCATTGCGTAATATTCTGAGAGTTATGCCTATTTGACGATCGTATGGAGCGGTTGGGTCGAGCCTTGATATTGTTGTTAGGAATGCATTCTCCCATCCCATGTCGAGGAATAGCGCCAGGGGCTGGTTTTTGCGAAAGGGAATGTAACCGAGTTTTAGATCAGATTCGTCGATTTTTGCGTAAACAGCAATTGCAGACGGGTCTTTTTCGTTATCAGGCTCCCTGACAAGAGTGACTATTTGACCAACTTTCAAGTTGGGCCATGCGATATCCGCATCTCCGTAGAGGCGCCCGGCAATATACGTGTCAAAATAATATGCTCTGTCTTTTTTCATTGATGAAATTTAAGGATGATGCATTAAGCTAATTAATAGTAGCGGAAAAGTTTAATAGATTATATCACCCAAACTCTGTTTGAGAAAAATCTGCATCAGTTTTTAGCTAAAAAATAGCATTGGAAATATTAAATGAAAATATTTTTATTTGTTGGCATATTCTTAATATTTCATCCCCAAAATTAGCAAAAAATGCTTGAAAAAACAAATATTTGAGAAGAAAGAGCCAAAACGCTTAGCGTTATTTTTTCGCTCGATTGGGACTTTTGTGGATAGAATTTGCATTAATGAGAAAATTTTGATTACCTTTGCACTCTAAATAAAATAATTTCAAACAAACTGAATTTTGGATATGAAGTTTGACCCCGTTAATCTTGATATGATTTTCGAGACAAGCTGGGAGGTTTGTAATAAAATAGGAGGTATTTATACTGTTTTATCAACAAAAGCCCAAACGCTCCAAAGTCTATATAAAGATAAAACGATATTTATCGGTCCGGATGTTTGGACTGAAGATAATCCTTCCCCTTATTTCTCGGAAGTGCCTTCGATTTTAAAGCCGTGGCGCGAGAAAGCTCAACTTCCAGAAGGGGTTTCTGTCAGAGTCGGCAGATGGAATATTCCCGGCAAGCCAATTGTTATTTTGGTGAAGTTCGACGGAATGTATAGGCTCAAGGACTATTATTATGGTGAGATGTGGAATCGCTTTGGAGTTGATTCCTTACATGCTTATGGCGATTACGATGAAGGTTGTGCCTTTGCGTTAGCTGCCGGAGCGGTTATTGAAAGCATCTGTTCTTATAAAAGGATGCGTCATAAGAATGTTCTTGCCCATTTCAATGAGTGGACAACCGGCATGGGATTGTTATATACAAAGTGGAAAGTGCCATTTGTTGGAACAATCTTTACTACCCATGCGACATCAATCGGTCGTAGTATCTGCGGTAACGGAAAACCATTGTATGATTATTTAGCAGGATATAATGGCGATCAGATGGCTCGTGAGCTTAATATGGAATCGAAACATTCGCTCGAAAAAGCCGCAGCTCATGCCGCCGATTGCTTTACAACAGTAAGCGATGTTACAGCTATCGAGTGTGAACAACTTCTTGATCGTCGTCCCGATGTTGTAACTCCGAATGGCTTCCCTGCAGATTGGGCTCCTACGAAACTTCGTCAAAAGCGAGTTCGTCAAGCCGCCCGCCAAGCAATGCTGAATGTCGGATCTGCTCTAGCCGGAGAAAAACTTCCCGAAGATACATTTATAATCGCCACATCTGGCCGTTGCGAATTCCGTAATAAAGGAATTGATGTATTCCTTGATTCTGCGGATTTGCTTCGTCGTATGGCTCCGGAACGAAATCTGCTCCTTTATATATTAGTGCCTGCATGGCCTAAAGCTCCCAGAGCAGATCTTAAAGAGGCAATTAAAGCAATCGAGTCAGGCGAACAAAGTCAGATCTCTCTTTCAGAGCCCGTCATTACGCATGAATTAAATAATCCTTATGATGACGTAATTATTAATAGAATTCGTCAGCTTGGATTCCAATATCAGTCAGCAGGCTCGAAAGTTCATGTCGTATATGTGCCGTGTTATCTCACAGGTAATGATGGCATCTTTAATATGACCTATTACGATATGTTGGCCGGTTTAGATTTGACAGCATTCCCTTCTTATTACGAACCATGGGGTTATACCCCTCTTGAGAGTGTTGCTTTCGGAGTGCCGACTGTAACAACAACTCTTTCCGGTTTCGGTCAGTGGGTGCTTTCATCCGGTCAGAACGGATTCGATAAGAGTGGTGTAGTGGTAATTCCTCGTAATGACTCTAACTATCAAGATGTCGTAACAGCTCTTGCCGATTCGATGATTCAACTTTCAAAAGCATCTACAGAAGTAGCTGTCGCTGATTCTCAGATAGCGCGCGAAACTGCTGATAAGGCAGAATGGACTTGCTTCATCTCATATTATGTAGAGGCATTCCGGACAGCTCTTACCGCAGCAGATAAACGACGCAACGAGATGCCTAAGGCATAATTCGTGGCCTTGATGCTGTTTGAATTACATTCATCATCTATCATATAAACAATCACACAAAACAATACATCTTTCACTAATGAAACTCCAAGTCAGCAACACTAATGTCCCCGTATGGCGTGACATTACAGTGAAATCAGACCTTCCTTCTAAGCTTAAATCTCTTGAAGAGATTGCTAAAAACCTCTGGTGGGTTTGGAACAGCGAGGCCAAAGCAGTCTTCCACGATCTTGATGTAGACCTTTGGCGTGCGACAGGCGAAAACCCGGTTATGCTTCTGCAGCAGTTGTCTTCAGAGCGCCTTGAAGAGGTCATCGCCGACAAGAAAATGATGGAACGTATCGAACACGTTTATGCTATGTTTAAAGAATACATGGCAAAACCGATGCGTGACGATCTTCCCTCTGTGGCATATTTCTCAATGGAATATGGCCTTTGCAACGCCTTGAAGATTTATTCAGGCGGTCTCGGTGTACTCGCCGGTGACTACATCAAAGAAGCTTCAGACTCTCGTGTCCCCATGACCGCTGTTGGCTTCCTCTATCGTTATGGCTACTTCTCGCAGACTCTAAGCGTTGATGGTCAGCAGATTGCTAACTATGAATCTCAGAACTTCAACCAGCTCCCCATTGAGCAGGTAATGGAAGAATCTGGTCGTCCGATGATTCTCGAAGTGCCCTACCATGACCGAATTATTTACAGCCATGTTTGGCGTGTCAATGTAGGTCGCATGAACCTCTATCTGATGGATACCGATTTCGAGATGAACTCGGAATTTGACCGTCCGATTACCCACAAACTCTATGGTGGTGACTGGGAAAACCGTATCAAACAAGAATACTTGTTGGGTATCGGTGGTGTATTGATGCTCAAAAAACTTGGCATCAAGAGCGACCTCTTCCATTGTAACGAAGGTCACGCAGCCCTTCTCAACCTCCAGCGCCTCGTTGATTATGTTCAGGAGCAACACCTCGATTTCCAGGTAGCACTCGAATTGGTCCGTGCATCAAGCCTTTATACCGTTCATACCCCCGTGCCCGCAGGTCACGACTACTTTGACGAAGGCCTCTTCGGCAAATACATGGGTGGTTTCCCCGCAAAACTGGGCATCTCTTGGAACGACCTCATGAACATGGGTCGCGAGAATCCCAATACCAACGAACGTTTTTCTATGAGCGTATTTGCGCTTAATACTTGTCAAGAGGCTAACGGCGTAAGCTGGCTTCACGGAGAAGTATCTAAGAAAATGTTTGCCGGCATTTGGAAGGGCTACAATTGGCAGGAAAGCCATGTCGGTTACGTAACTAATGGTGTTCACATGCCTACTTGGGCAGCTTCTGAGTGGAAAGAATTCTACGGAGAGAAACTTGGCAATGAGGTGTTTGAAAACCAGGCCAATACAGAAAACTGGAAAGGCATCCTCAAATGCTCGGATCAAGAAATCTGGAACATGCGAATGACGATGAAAAACAAATTCATCAATTTCGTTAAGAAAGATTTCAAAGCAAAATGGCTCGCAAATCAGGGTGATCCTTCTTCTGTAATGAAGATTGTTGACAAGATCAACCCCAATGCTCTTATCATAGGTTTCGCTCGTCGTTTCGCAACATACAAACGTGCACATCTTCTCTTCACAGACCTCGAACGTCTGTCTAAGATCGTTAACAACGAGCAATTCCCCGTACAGTTTGTATTCTCAGGTAAAGCTCACCCCGCTGATGGCGCAGGTCAGGGCTTGATTAAGCGCATCATGGAAATCTCTCGCATGCCCGAGTTCCTTGGTAAGATTATCTTCCTCGAGGATTACAACATGATTGTCGCTAAGCGCCTTGTAACAGGTGTTGATATCTGGTTGAATACTCCTACTCGTCCTCTCGAAGCATCCGGTACATCCGGCGAAAAGGCAGAAATGAATGGTGTACTCAACTTCTCAGTCCTCGATGGATGGTGGTATGAAGGATATCGTTTTGCAGAAGACGCCGGTTGGGCGCTTACCGACAAGCGTACATACACCGATCAGAGCCAGCAAGATAAGCTCGACGCAGCTACAATCTACTCAATGCTCGAAAACGAGATCGTTCCTCTCTACTATGCGAAGAATTCTAAGGGTTATTCACCTGAGTGGGTTCAGTATATCAAGCGTTCAATCGCCAAGATTGCTCCCCACTTCACAATGACCCGAATGATCAACGATTATATTGATCGTTTCTACATCAAAGAAGCAGATCGCACCAAACTTCTTACAGCCGACAACTACGCAAAAGCAAAAGAAATCGCTGCATGGAAAGAAAAAGTTGCTGCTGCTTGGGATGGTATCAAGGTGTTCGATATCGAAACTTCAGACATCTCAAACTCAACAACCGGAACAGACTACACCGTACGTGCGATTGTTGACACCAATGGTCTCGGAAAGGATCTCGGTCTTGAACTTGTTATCTACAAGACAATGGACGGCGAGGAGAAATTCTGCAGCACCAAGGCGTTTGATGTAATCAAGGAAGAGGGCAACGTATTGACCTACCAACTCAATACAAAGTTGAAAGATGCCGGTGTATTCCGTTTCGGATACCGTCTCTATCCTGTCAACCCCGCTCTCCCTCACAGAATGGATTTCGCTTACACTCGTTGGATCTAATTCTAACGAATCAGTTATAAAAAAGCCCGCATTCGCGGGCTTTTTGTATCCGTCCGAAAAAGGCCGACTTGAAAATTTGATTTCAGGTCGGCTTTTTTCGGACGGATACGATTTTAGACTGCTGAATAAGAGAAATTATTGAAATTTCGATAAAAATCAAGGGGCAGACTTCCGCAATAGGAAGTCTGCCCTTGAATATTGGGAATTTATGTTACAGTCGAGTGTGGTGCTATGGTTGTCACACAATCATGGTAATTTTTTAGTATATGGTGTTCTGGGGATCGAAGTTTGTCCAGCCGCTCATCCAGTTGTCAGAGGAATTTCTAAATGCTCCGATAAACCCACCTGTGCCATCGCTTATTTCAGTTGTCGGGCAATAGTTTTGTCCCGTATTTGCCGGGTCGGATAACCCCAACAGATTTTCTTCCATTGTCTTGTTGCCGAGACCGGCGAGAAAGAATGTGTGGGAGAAAGAAACCATCGAGCGATCTTCTACATTTGTCATATAATCGTAGAAGTAGTCCTCATACTCTTTATTCTTATCAGTCCCGATGGCATT
>CAZXAZ010000028.1:0-19775 GCA_964638475.1 uncultured Alistipes sp.
CTGTAACCTTCTGATCCGTAGTCAGATGCTCTATTCAGTTGAGCTAGCGAACCATCCTTGTTTAATCATCTTAAATTCCTCTGAATTCAAGATTTATCGTGATTCGCACAGGATTCAAACCTGTAACCTTCTGATCCGTAGTCAGATGCTCTATTCAGTTGAGCTAGCGAACCAACCTTCGTTTGGTTTTGTGGGTGCAAATTTACAACAGATTTTGCAAACAACAAAATTTTTTCAACTAAATTTTCTAACAGTTCGACGCTTAATTAGAATAACGCCCTAATTATCAGCAGATTCAACCTAATCGGAAATTTAGCTCAAAAAATCACCCAATCAACCAAATCCTAATATTTAATCAATCGGACAAAAGCGTCGTTGATCCGAAGGATTAATCTTTTTCTTCGAAAAATTCTGCTTAATGTAGTCAATCAAATCATCATAGACTATATTTTCAGACCTTGCTATAATCTTCCCTCGCTTTAGGGGCACCATATAATCACCGCCTCCAGCTAGATAATCAATCGTTGCAACACGATAAATCTTATTCGGGTCAACCGGTTTTCCATCAACAATTACATCAACCGCCTTATCTATCTCAGGATCATAAGTAACTCGCATTGATTGACTAACGCCATCTCCATCACGCGATGCAAAAACATCCATCGCCTCCAGAAGATCCTTGCCAAGCAAATCCATCACCAAGACCTTATTCGTAAAAGGCTGCATCGATATAATCATGCCTTGAGTAATATCGCCCTTCGGGAGTCCACGACGAAGGCTTCCAACATTCATCAATGCCAAATCAACAGGTCCACCAACAAGTTGACTGCCTCTAACCTCAACAAAATCGCTAACAAAATTCAGGAGTCCGGGCTGGTCATTAGGCAACTCTCTTGCCGACTTGCCAATCACCGTCCCCATCAATTCATCAACACCCTTACGATAGGGAGCAATAACATCAACCAACTTCTCGTCAAGTTTACGATCATATTCCTTTCCAAGACGAATCTGACGATAACGGGGCACGGCTGACACATTATCAAGGTCAATCGTCACCTCTGCCAGATATTCGCCCGACTTCGAGTTTTGGGTTACAAGCACCGAGTCGCCATCGAGATTCAGCACCCATTCACGACCGCTACCAGGTTTGAGAAGAGTGTGTGAATGACCGCCGAGCACCACATCAATATTTCGTGTATTCTTAATCAGATCTTGGTCAGACGGAGCCGGCACACCCTCATATCCTATATGAGTTAAGGCAACCACAACATCTGCTCCCTCTTGATTTTTCAGCCACCAGGCGGCAGAATTCGCAGCCTCAACCGCATCGAGATATTCAACCCCGTCGGCACAACCTTGAGCGATCATCCCTTCGGGATTTAGATTTAGGGCAATAAATCCTACTCTTTTATCGCCATACTCATAAATTCTAAATGGTTTGAATAGCTTGGCAACATCCGGGTCGGCAAACT
Organism: uncultured Alistipes sp.; assembly: GCA_964638475.1. Lineage (GTDB taxonomy): Bacteria > Bacteroidota > Bacteroidia > Bacteroidales > Muribaculaceae > UBA7173. The sequence continues at coordinate 1,473 of CAZXAZ010000028.1, forward strand.
TATAATTAGTAGCCAACCAATCTGCATTGCTCATATCAACATTGCGAGCCATCGCCGCAACACCATTATCAAAATCATGATTACCCAGAATTGCAAGATCATAGCCCAGCTCATTCATCGCCTTCATTTCAACCTCTCCCCCATAAAGAGTAAAGAAGAGTGTGCCTTGAACGGCATCGCCGGCATCAACAAGCAAGACATCTTGGCGCGCTTGGCGCAGGCTATCAATAAAAACCTTGCGACGCTGTATGCCACCATACCCCTTGTCTGTCGGATCAATCTGACTATGGGTATCATTCGTTTGTATTATCACTAGTTCTCTTGATTCGGCTTGTTGACAAACCGCCAAACCCAAAGTGGTAACCGCAACAGAAAGAACCTTATTATATTTTTTCATAACGACATATTATTTCAATTAAAATTTCATCGACTGACGCGCTTTTTCAAGCTCCGCCTGGTCTGATTTCTTCTTCATTGGCAGAGTCGATGTATCTTGACGCACGAATACAGCTCCGTCAGCCATACGAACCAATCCACGGAAAGGCTTCACTGTAACAACAGCGAAACAATGATCATCAATATCATCAAATTCGAGCGACACTAACGACGGATAAACCTGAATGCCATTAATCGCCAATCCAAACTGATCGCGCAGAATCTTGCAGAAACGCAGACTAAATTTATCTTTCACATCTTCAAGATCATACGCCTCAAAGCCATTATTTATATACACAAAATCATTCGTCAGCCCACGTGGCACACCTGAGTTAGCCACACCGATATACAAAGTGCCGCCTTCTGAGTTCAACATACCGCAAATAACTTGGGCAATTTCAAGCCCCTGCTTCTTATCGTCAGGCTTCATATTATTTCCTGCCGGGAAAATAAGCGATTCTTTAAACTCATGATGTTGATCTTCCGACGCATTAACTCTTGAAACATCAATATCCGGCATCTCAAGATTCAACAAATCATATATCGAGCGTTTAAGTTCTTGACGCAACGAATTGAGTTTCAGACCGCGAAGCATATTATACGATACCACCATGCGACGAAGCGAACCAATCATCGAAGAATCTCTTTCATCCGGCAACGCAACAGCCTCACCCATCGTCGGAGCATCAAGCATCGACAACACTCTGAGAATCTCCATCCTACGAGAAAAATCAGAGTCACAACCGGGGAACTGCTTAACCCGACGATCTAGATCGGCAACCCCATTGCGGTCGACATGGCCATCAATCGCAAATCGCGACAATCCCTCAACCATTGCCTGCTTAAGAGCCAAGAACTGCGCGCGGTAAGTGTCACCGATTAGAAGCGCCAACAGCCTTGCCGATGCCAACATCGTATAAACAACCGTAATATTCTCACGCGAAACAAACGCCATCGCATCGAGAAGGCGCGACAATCCGTTTACAGACTCTGCCGTCAAATAAACATCCGGCACTTCTGATGTTTCGGCTACCGACTCGACAATCTCAACATCCTCGGGCTTAACTTCCGGCGCCTTCCAAACTCTGTCGCCAGACATCACAGACAACAAATAATGGAAACTCTCTCTAACCGTATGATAATTTTCTACAGGATTATTTTGTTCGGCATAATCAATAAAATCAGCTGCAATATATGGCTTATTACTCTTCTTATTCCAACCGACTTCAGCGACCGTCACGACTACTCGCTGCCCCTGATGTAAGCTCTCTCCTTTCTTATAAATCAACACCGGATAACCGCCATCAGAAACCGCAAGACAAGACTCACCCAAATCTTTGGTAATAATAGCCTCCATCTGCGCATTCTCGTTGCAATCTTCTTGAGCCAAGCGCTGAATTTCTTCATCAACCTCATCCTCCATCGAAAGACGCAAACGGCCATCGGGTTGCACTCCGATTACGCGGCCACGAAAAAGCATCTGCCCATTATTCGTCCAGAAAGTTTCGGGATATGCCAAAACCGGATACAACACAATATCGCGCGTATTGATCACTGCCAATCCTTGATATCCCGATGTCTCAATCTGACAACTAAACGTATATTGGTCAACATCCTCACGTCCGATAACTCTAAACATAACCTCGTCACCAATCGACGGCACAAGTTTAATCGTTTCAGTCACCTTCGGCATAACCGCAACAGTTGCATTCTGCTCCGCGTCAAAAAGGCTATTTTCGAGTTCCCGCCACATCACACGATGATTCGACAAATTACGATCATCAGCCGCGACACGGTCCTCTAGACGGCCATTTAGCAGCACTGAGAAAAGCGTCCCTCCGGATAACGGCAACGAAATTACAGGCTTTGTTGCCGAACCGGTCATTACCGGTGAGACCCTCATCTCTCCGTCACTAATGATCAACGACGCATTCTGTCCTTCAAACGAGCTAACCAACTTTTGACGCGGCTTCGTTAGATTTGTGCGGTAAATGCCACTCAATACGCCATGACAAAGCCTATTGACGTCGTCAAGATCTTTCCAAGTATACTCCAACGGAATGTCAAGATTCTCTGTCAACGCAAGGAAAGCTTTCTCAGCCAACACCTCAACCGGCTTACCGATCAGCAGCATCGCCAAGGTATAGAGACGTCCGCGATAGAGATTCCAACGTGCATACTCCTTATTTTGAGTAAGCAACAACTGAATAGCCATCGCCTCTATAAGTTCGCGCAACGCATCACGACTCGATGTATTGACAAACTTACTCTCATTATCAATAAAAATGCGGAGCATCATAATAAAGCTCTCGCCAAACTCGCCCAAGAAACGAGTATCAGCGTGATGATCGCGAATAATCTTGAAAATCTCCCAAATGTAATCATGCACATAAGAATTCTTCAAGTTAAACAACGCCATCATGAGCCTCATCTTCTTTTCAGGCTTATAAAGCCACCCCGTCGAACGCAACGACGCCATAGTCTCGTTGATAAACTCGACATCCTCTCCATTTCGCATCATACGAGCGACATAGAGATAACTCTCACAATCGATAATCACGTCAGACAGACGCGACTGCATCCGGCGACGCTCCTCCATCGGAAAAACATTCAAATATTCCGATCTCTCAATAAGGCTCAATGCCAAATCTTTAACCTGACGCAACAACGGCTCTCGAAATCCGCTACGGCTTCTAAACCACATCGGTATATTATGAGTAATAGCCTCCATCGCGACCACAACCCAAACCGGATTATCTTCATCGAAGCGAGTGCGCGCGTCATCAAAGACCGGATTATCTTTCAATCGATTAATCCAACCCTTCCATGATATTAACCTCGCTCCCTTTAACTTCTTAATATCAGCTACCGAAAACTTAGCCGTAGTTGTCTCCTGTTCCTGTATATATTCCAATTTAAGCTGACCATTCTCAGTCGATAAAACTCGACAAGTAATTCGCTGAAAACGTTCAAATTTAACTCGACCGAGATCAATCGGGAAGAACGTCAATCCACGAGCATCATCTCTAATCGAAACATGAGCAGCAGCATTATTATCCTGCCTCATTACCCTAAATCGATACTCCTTCCCAACCTCATATAAATCAGGGACAACCGAATTTTGATCTTGTTCAAATCTATCATTACCCTTATATATACAGACAATCTTATCTGGTATATCTGTTATCTGAAACTCAAATGGTTTAATAATATAAGGCGTAGCCGAAGCCGGATCACTAACCTTAAAAACAAGTTTCCCGGATTCTCGCGATTTTTCAAATTCATTTTCCTTGAAAGTATAAAGCTTTCCTACTTCAAAAGCCATAGACAACTAATCTTTAAATACTAGATAAAATAAGATTCGGATCTTTATTGCAAAGATACATCAAACTCAGACTACAACAAAGCAAAAAAATTACCGAAAACTCCGCATTCGCAAATTTTGTTGTTAAATATTATAAAAAGAGATTTCTCTCCTTACCATATCATCTATCCACTATCGATGTTATTAGTGAAATTTGGTAAAAAACGGCAACTTTTTCATTATAACAACATTTCAGGCATTGGATTTCAAGCCGTTTTTGTTAATTTTGCGATTAATTCAGCCACTTTTCATTTTCGGGTGCGCTTATGGACGAGAAAAACAACATCAAAGAAAAAACTGCCACTCCGCCAAACAGCATTCGCGAAGCCAATCTGCTAACCGAAGCAGAACTCGCTTCGTTGCCTTCTCTTTATATGTCTCTCTGTCGGTCGGCTCGCGAAGTAACAGAGCCCACCGAAGACAAAAAATTGCGCGACCTAATATCACGCGGAGCTGCAGAGGGCATTTTTCAACGCGACCGTTTCGGCTTCAGCTCATTAATTAGAGCTTTGCAAAACGCCGACACATTCTGTCGCCGCGTCAGCCCCAATAGGAATGTCATCCTCGCAATACTCCTTTACAACCTATGCGACGGAGAATTCCTTACGCTCGAAAAAATCAAAGAGCAATGGAGCGACGATGTCGCAAAAATGGTCAAAGGTCTCCTTAACGTTGCCTCGCTTTACTCCCGCGGGACAGTGCCCGAGTCTGAAAACTTCCGCCGTTTGTTAATGGCATTTGCCGACGATATTCGAGTCATTATCATCATGATTGTCGACCGTTTGGTGTTGATGAAACTTATTAATCACCACCCTGCCGAACGCCTCGTCCGCGACATCGCCGTAGAAGCCAACTATCTCTACGCTTCATTAGCCCATCGCCTCGGGCTATACTCGATAAAGTCGGATCTCGAAGATATGTCGCTAAAATACACCGACCGCACGACATACACCGACATTGCCCGACAACTCAACGAACGCAAAAACACTCGCGACGCTTATATCGCAGCTTTCATCGCCCCTCTTCGTGAAAAGCTCAACACCCTCGGGCTGAATTTTGAAATCAAAGGACGCACAAAGTCGATTTTCTCAATTTGGAACAAAATCAAGAAACAGAAAAACGACATCGACCATATCTACGACCTCTTTGCTATCCGAATTATTATCGACACCCCTCCCGAAAAAGAGAAGAGCGATTGTTGGTTGGCATACTCCGTAGTGACAGATATGTATCAACCGAACCCTTCTCGAATGAAAGATTGGATTTCGGTGCCGAAAAGCAACGGCTACGAATCGCTACATATTACCGTCGCCGGGCCTGAAGGGAAATGGGTCGAAGTGCAAATCCGCACTCGACGGATGGACCTCGTTGCCGAAAAGGGTCTCGCAGCCCATTGGCGCTACAAAGGTATTAAGAGCGAAGATGTTCTCGACTCTTGGATGAACAAAATTCGCGACCTCCTTGAAGATGTTGATTCCGGCCCGATGGAATTGATGCGAAACTTCAAAATGGACATCTACGACAAAGAGGTCTTTGTCTTCACTCCGCGTGGCGACCTCTTCCGTCTTCCCGCCGGAGCAACATTGCTCGACTTCGCTTTCCATATCCATACCAACGTCGGCAGCCAATGCACCGGCGGTCGCGTCAATGGCAAGAACGAAAAACTCACCTATCGCTTACGCAGTGGCGACACGGTTGAAATACAGACCTCAGCCAACCAATCGCCCAAACCCGACTGGATAAACATCGTAGTCACATCAAAGGCACGCACTAAGATTCGTCAGACCCTAAAAGAACGCCAAAACAAATCGGCGGAACTCGGTCGCGAAATGATGATGCGTCGCTTGAAAAACCGCAAGGTTGAATTCGACGAAGCGGCAGTCAGCAAACTCATCAAAAAGATGGGTTACCGCAACATGACCGACTTCTTCAACGAAATTGCCGAAGAACGTCTCGACGTCAACGACGTTATCGACCGATACATCAACTTCGACACTGCCAACCATGACGGTCATTCTGAGCGCGTATCTGCCGAAGAATTCAACCTTCAAACCGCCCAAGGCGAAGACCAAGCCAACCACGGTTCGAGCAGCGATGTATTAGTAATCGGCAACGACATAAAAGGGCTCAACTATCGCTTTGCCAAATGTTGCAACCCGATTTATGGCGACGATGTGTTCGGATTTATTTCAGCAGAAGGAGTCATCAAAATCCACCGAGATGATTGTCCGAATGCAGCCAACATTCGCGAACGATATCCCTACCGCGTTATCACAACCCGTTGGTCAGGCAAAGTCGGTTCACAAATGGGCGTCACATTGCGCGTTGTCGGCCATGATGATATCGGAATCGTAACAAATATCACCTCCGTAATCAACAAAGAGAAAAATATGTCGCTCAGAGCAATCTCAATTGACTCTAACGACGGTCTTTTTCAAGGCCATCTAACCGTAGGAGTTTCAGACACCAACTCTCTAAACGCCTTGATTCGCAAAATCAAAACAATCAAAGGCGTGAAAGATGTCACTCGTGCCCGTTAACCCTTCCGAAACCCCAACCATAATTAACAAGTTCGACAATAACACCTCTCAACATGAGTCTATTCAACATACCAACCAAGAGAATTATTCCGGCATTATGCGCAATCGCGGCACTATCCGGCTGCTCCGGCAACAAGCCCGCCCCTGAAGCGCAAGCGCTGTTTGACGAAGCATCGATAGCATATCAAGTAGCCGACTACTCTCGTGCCAAAATCCTTCTCGACTCTCTTCAAAAGAGCTACCCCTCAGAAATATCATTACAAAAAGAGGGCATGGCGCTACGGCCGAAAGTAATCGAAAAAGCGACACTGCTAGCTATCTCAACCAACGATTCTCTAATGGTTTACGGCCAAGTAGAAGCCGAGCAAATCAAGCCTCGCCTCAAATGGATAAAAACGCCACGAATGATTGAAGGCTATTGGGTCGCAGCTAAAGGCTATGACCCCGACTTCATGGCGAAGACCGCAATACAACCGCGAGTTTCCGAAATCGGAGAATTCTACATCGTATCCTCAGCAAAACCATTGGTAAACCATACATCAATCCAACTATCTTCCGGCACGGCATCAGCAGCCACACCCGACGTTGCCTATGATGGAGAGAGCAACTATCGCATCAACGGCGGTGAAATTATCACCTTCTCACCGGCTCAAAGCGACACCATCGGTGCGTTCGCCCTAGAGAACGCCGGCAAAGGGCTAACGTTATCGTTCCGCGGAAAATCAACCCGCAACATCAAACTTTCCGCCTCGCAAGTTGATGCCATTGCCGACACATACGCTTACGCCCGCGCCGTCAAACGCGCCCGAGAACTCACCGTTGAACGCCAACGCCTCGAAGCTACTTTACAGGTCGCGCGCAACCAAATTGCCCGCACAACACCAGAATCTGCGACCGAGACAGAAGAGTAACATAAAAAACTACCCTCCCCGTTGAGATTGTTGGCAAATTTTTTCGTAACTTTGCCAGTCAAAACGGAGCGAATAAAATACGCCCCGAACAGAAGAACATTTTCAACTGATGATTAATCGAATTTTAATACGTATCAAGGTAGTGCAGATGCTTTACGCCTACCTGCTTACCCGTAGCGAATTCCATATCGAGAGCGCCCCGGAAAAGAATACCCGCGACGCGCGGTACGCCTACAGTCTTTACCTCGACTTGTTGTTGATGATTCTACAACTGTCAGGTTGCAAGATTAAACCCGGCAATCTCCGCGGCTCGCTTGACTCTTTGAGGGATTCAAATGTATTGGCCGGCACTGCTTTGGCCAAGGCATTGTCGTCAGACCTGTCGATTCGCGAACTTATCGGCAAGGGCTCTCCTTCGATTGACAGCTTCGACGGAGCCTTGCAAGGTCTTTACCACAAAATTGTAGAGTCTGCTGTTTACGCCGACTACCGCAAGAAAAAAGGCAAGAAAACATTAGCCGACGACGTCAAGCTCTGGTCAGTACTCCTTTCAACCGTACTCGCTAAAGATGCAACCCTGCTCGAAAAAGCTAGAAGTCACGAAGATTTTACTTCTGCCGGCTTCCGTCAAGCGTTCATCATGGCGGCTAACACCCTCAACGATTTCTCTGACACCAAATCTTCGCTAACTCAAGCGAAGAAATCGCTCGACGACTCTCTCAACAAAGCTTACGAGCTTTACATCTCAATGCTCTTGCTCCCCTGCTACCTTACCGACTTAGAAGTTGAGCGCATCGAAGCAGCGAAAGAGAAATATTGCCCCACAGATGAAGAGCTAAACCCCAACACTCGTTTCATCGACAACCGCTACGTATTAGCAATTCGCGAATCTGCAGAAATCGCAGCTTACGTCAAGAACCACCCAATTGCATGGGATGGCGACTACTATATGCTCAAAGAGTTGCTCGACACCATTCGTCAGAGCGACACATATAAAGAGTATATGGAAGCTGAATCGGTTACATATCAAGACGACTGCGAATTCTGGCGCAAGGTTCTGAAAAATGTAATCTTCCCCTCCGACGCTCTCGCCGAAGGCATGGAAAACAAGTCGGTTTATTGGAACGATGACCTCGCCGTGATGGGAACATTTACCCTCAAGACCATCAAACAGATGGCTAACGCCGGCGACGGAAGCGTTGATATTCTCCCCGTCTACAAAAACGACGATGATGCAAACTTCGGTCCAGACCTCTTCATCAAGGCTATAAACAACCGCGAGGAATATCGCTCTTACATTGATAAGTTTATCAACGACTCACAATGGGATCCCGAACGATTGGCGTTCACCGACATCGTTATCCTCATCACAGCGATAACCGAACTTCTAAACTTCCCCTCAATCCCCGTTCCCGTAACCCTCAATGAGTATATTGAGATTGCCAACTACTATTCAACCGCGCGCAGCGGCCAATTTATAAACGGCGTCCTCTACTCGATTGTAAACTACCTTAAGGAAGAGGGCAAACTAACAAAATAATTAAACAGAGTGTGTCTCTTTTGACAAACTCAATTCTCCTCCCAATATTAACAGAAAATAATCTCAACAATGATTACAAACCTCATTCCCCTTCAAGCTGCAACCGGCGGAGTCGACTACAGCGGAATCTTTATGATTGTTGCTCTTTTCGCTATCTTCTACTTCATGATGATTCGTCCTCAGCAGAAGAAACAAAAAGAGATTCGCAAATTCCGCGAAGGGCTCAAAAAAGGCGACAAAATCATCACCGCCGGCGGTATCCATGGCAAAATCAAAGATGTAAAAGACACCTATTTCCTCATCTCTATCGCTGATAATACCGACATCCGCATCGACAAGGGCTCTGTTTACCCCAATGCTGCTGACGCTCAAGAACAGGGAGCTCCCAACGCCAACGCTTGATTTCTATCGGCCCCGGTCAGGGAATCTACGCCGGATTAATCCGGAATAAGAAAAACCGCATCACAGACTATGGTCGAATATAAGAAATATTATAAGAAACTGAAAGAGGACTTGCGCACCACAACGGGGCGCAATGTCCTCACTTTTCTTGTATTCCTATTGATATCAACCATCTTCTGGTTGCTAATGGCTCTGAACGACGAAATTCAGAAAGACTATAAAATACCTCTCCAATTAGACGATTTCCCCTCTGAGATGACAATCATCTCCGGAAATGTGCCGACCGTAAATGTAACAATCAAAGACAAGGGCTCCGCATTAGCCAAATTCGCATGGGGTTCGAATCCGGTCTTAAAGCTTCGCTACGAAAATTTCTCAAAACCAAGCGACTACAACCTACTGCTAAATGAAGCGCAGCTCAACTCAGCCGTCAGGAGCGTATTCGGCTCAAGCGCCTCTATTTTAGCTATCAAACCAGACTCGCTTCATCTTTACTACACAAACAACCCCGGCATCCCCGTAAAAGTTTCTGTCGATGCCGATATATCTACTCTCCCTCAATATGAAATTTTCGGTCAGACAATGATCTCGATCGACTCTGTAATGCTATATTCCAATTTAAAGGAAAGATTACAAATCAAAGAACTCTCAACCGCTCCAATATCACTATCTCGACTTTCCGACACCACATCTGTAGAAGTCAGCATCATCGTGCCGGATGGAATGAAAGCCGAGCCATCGAAAGTAACAGTGACCTTCCCTATCGAGCCATTAGTTACAAAAAGTAAAGAGCTGAAAATCGAAACAACAAATGTGCCGGATGGATTGAAACTTCTTACATTCCCGGCAATAGCAGAAGCAACATACTTACTTCCCAAAAGCACCTACTCGTTAAGCAATTCCTCGCTCCGTGCAGTCGTTGATTATAACGACATCGTAGCCGGAGAACATACAATACCTGTAAAACTAATCGGAATCCCCGAATATTATCAAAGTGCTCGATTAGTAACCGCCGAAGTCGAATATCTTATCGAACAAGAATGACACCCCTTATAGCTATAACAGGAGGAATCGGAAGCGGAAAATCTGCGATTTGCCGTTGTTTGGCAGCCTGGGGCATGGAAGTCTACGACTGTGACTCACGCGCAAAACTTCTGATGGACAACAACGCTGAAATTCATCGCCAGCTTTGCGATAAGATATCTCCCGAGATAGTTAAAGACGGGGTCATTAACCGTCAATTACTCTCAAAGATTGTTTTCTCTGACGCAACAAAACTAAAGACATTAAACAGCATCGTCCACAATCACGTCAAGGAAGACATCCGCAATTGGCGCCTCACACACGCCCGACAACCTATACTTTTTGTTGAAACGGCAATACTCCTCGAAAGCGGGCTACAACATGAAGTAGACGAAGTCTGGCTGGTCGACGCGCCTGAAGATATTCGACTCAGTCGCGCATGCCGTCGAGACAACGCCTCGAAAGAATCAATACTAGCGCGAATGAACAACCAACAGAGGATCCTCCAAAACGACATCCCAATCCCTCTTCACATCATTGACAATGGAGGGAAATCCTCTATCATTTCTCAACTTCGCAAACTTCTCTCAACTCGCTTTATCGGCATTGACGTCAGCTACCGCCAATGGAAAAACTGATGCAGTTTGTTTAGCAACACCGTCTGTGGGACTATACACCGCTAACGACCGCCGACGGTAAACGAGTCAGGATTATAAATCCCGGCACACTCAACTCTGACTCAGGCCCAGACTTTTTCAATGCTTCTATCGAAATCGAAGGACAACGTTGGGCCGGCAATATTGAGATACACGTCAAAGCCTCTGATTGGTTTCGACATGGTCATGACCGCGACCAAGCCTACGACTCTGTCATTCTGCATGTTGTTCAAGAAGATGACGCTCAAATCACTCGCCGCGACGGCTCGATTATCCCACAAATTACAGTGAGATGCTCAGCCCAAGGCGCTGCGCGATGCAATATGCTTATGTTGGGGTCGGCAGCTTCGCTACCTTGCGCAAAAACAATTGCCTCTCTCGATAAAGTCTACCACACCGAGTGGCTGTCAGCCCTCGCCCTCGAACGTCTATACAACAAAAGCGACCGAATTCTGCAACTCGTTAAATATACCGAAGGTGATTGGGAAGCAGCTGCTTATATCACTCTCGCTCGAGCTCTCGGATTCGGTTTAAATGCAGAACCTTTTGAGGTATTGGCGAAAAACCTACCACTTAAATTTCTGAATCGCCACCGCGACGAATTGGTCACAATGGAAGCGTTGATTTTCGGTCAAGCCGGATTAATCCCGGAGCCGACAATCGGCGAAGATGGATATGTCACCAGACTGCGCCAAGAATATCAATTCATGGCCCATAAATTCAGCCTTCGCTCTATCGCAATGCAATGGAAACTATCGCGAACTCGCCCTCAAAATTTTCCTCATCGCCGACTCGCTATACTTGCTGAAAAAATCCATCGCGGATTCTTTCTAATCGGACGTCTCGACGATATCATAACCAATTTCTACCGCGAAAGAGAAAAATCTTTTTACGAAACCCGCATGTATTATCCCCACATGCCGGAACCTGCAACGCCCGAAATTCCTGACCTCAACGAAATTCGCAAAGAATTCAGTTTTCAACTTACCGGATTTTGGGCCACTCACTATACTTTTGACCGAAACTCAAGCGGAGCTTCGCCTAAAGTACTATCAGACAGCTCTATTGACCGCATATTAATCAACACTGTAATTCCTCTGATTCTTGCCCGAGCAACAGCCCGAGGCGACATCAAAACGATCGAAATAATACCGGAAATACTTCGCACATTCCGCGCCGAAGATAATAAAGATGTAAGGTTATTCACCACTGCCGGCATTAATTGTAAAGACGCATTAGATAGTCAAGCAATCATCGAGCTGCGTCGCGAATACTGCGAAAAGAATAAATGTATCTTCTGCCGCTTCGGTCACCGCATGCTCTCCCACGAAATCCAACAATAATCCCCCTTCAAATCAGCCTCTCGAATCTCGAAAATTAAGCCAACAATGGTTGGATACGGCGAAGGGCTGCGATAAAACTATCAACCTCAGCAAAGGTATTATAGAGAGCGAATGAAGCTCTAACAGTGCCTTCAATCCCGAGAGCGTGCATCAGCGGTTGCGCACAATGATGACCGGTGCGCACAGCGATACCTAGTTTATCAAGCAACATTCCGGTATCATAATGGTGAGCATTCCCCATCAAGAATGAAATCACGGGCGTCTTTCCCGGCGCTGTACCGAAGATACGCATCCCGGGGATTTCCATCATCTTCTCAGTAGCATAATTAAGCAACGCTAACTCGTGAGCCTCAATCTCTTTCAAGCCGATTGACTCGATATAATCAAGACATGCCGAAAAGGCGGCAATATCAACAAAATCAGGCGTACCGGCTTCAAATTTCAACGGAGGTTCTTCAAAAGTTGTTTCTTCAAACGAAACATGTTTTATCATCTCTCCCCCACCTTGATACGGAGGCATTCGGTCGAGCCATTCTCGCTTACCGTAGAGCACACCGACTCCGGTCGGGCCATACATCTTATGCGATGAAAATGCATAGAAATCAGCGCCAAGCGCTTCAACATCTATTGAAATATGGGGCGATGCTTGTGCACCATCGACAACGACTACTGCTCCGCGTGCATGAGCATAATCTGCCATTTCGCGAACCGGATTAACAGTTCCTAGCACATTCGAGACATGACAGAATGACACTAAACGTGTTTTTTCACTAAACAGCGACTTATACGTCTCTATATCGAGCGACCCATCAGCGAGAATCGGCACGACCTTAATCTGTATCTTCTTTCGTGATTGCAACAACTGCCACGGCACGATATTGGCATGATGCTCCATCTCTGTCAGGATGATTTCATCTCCATCTTCAAGCAGAGCGCCCATCGACGACGCAACAAGGTTGAGCGCTTCGGTCGTGCCACGAGTAAAAATAACCTCCTCTCGCGAGGGCGAGTTGATATATTTAGCTACTTTATCGCGAGTCGCCTCCTGCATATCAGTTGCCTCCTGCGAGAGGAAGAAAACCCCACGATGGACATTTGCTTTATGCTCGAAATACATCTTCTCGATAGCCTCAACAACCTGACGTGGCGTCTGTGATGTCGCCGTATTGTCGAAGTAAACCAATGGCTTACCATAGACCTCACGAGAGAGTATTGGATAATCGCGTCTAAGCGCGTCGATATCGAGCATAATCTATTGTCTGTTTAAATAGTTATTTATCTGTCATACGGCAAGTTGCGCACGCTGAATCTCCACAACTGCCGGAGAATCGAAGTTCGAGCAGATGACGCAGACGATCGCGAAGATTCTCCAAGCGAATTTTCTCTACAACATCTACCATAAATGCTTGCATCAACATCTTGCGAGCCTCTGCCAAGGCGATGCCGCGACTTTGCATATAAAACAATGCCGACGCATCAAGCTGGCCCGTCGTTGCCCCATGAGAACATTTGACGTCATCGTTATAAATAAGCAGTTGAGGCTTGGTATGCATTCTCGCTCCGGTTGATGCCAATAAATTGCGATTGCTTTGATACGCTTCATTAAAGCGTGCTCCTTGACTAACCTCAATTAAGCCCTCAAACGCGCCGGAAGCGTTGTCGTCGAGAACATACTTAAACAACTGGTCGCTAGCGGAATGATTTGAACAATGTGTCAATCGCGAGCTATTATCGATATGCTGATTGCCCGAACCGATCGCCATACCCGACAATCGAGTATCACAGTTATCACCTATGACATCTATCAAATATTCGTTACGAGTCACGCCATTAGTCAAAATCGCTCCACAGATATTGAGCGACGAGTCTGCCTCTTGGCGACAGCGGAACTGACACCAACGCGAAGTTGATGGGGTCGACTCTTCGAGATCATACCAATCAACTTTAGCTCCTCTGCCGACAATTATCTCGACAATCTCAGATGATGCAAACGCAACATCCTTTGTCTGAGTATGGTCGCATTTCAAAACACTGACCTCTGATTCCTCTTCAGCGACAAGCAAAACTCGACGCGAAGCAAACAGCGGAGTCTGACCGCTGAAAATATCAACAAGTTGAATCGCTTTTGCGACTTTTACACCTTTTGCAATATGGATAAAGACTCCATCTTGTAGAAGAAGGGCATTAAACGCTAAAGCGACATCTTCTTTTGCAAGCGCTTTTCCAAGATAGCGTTTGAGCAACTCTGGATCTGCATCACGCAATGAGCAAACAGTTACTCCTTCCGGCAAATTCTTCAATAGCGTCGTCGTCGACACGAAACGGTCATTTACGACCATTGCTAACAATGTCGTTATATTGGGAACATCACAACGGAAGCTGTCTGCGACATTTACCGGAATGTTAATTCGATTTACATTGATACCGAAGTCGGGAGCAAACATCTCATCGATAGATGTTTGCTCATATCCCTCATCTGATTTAACGGGCAAGCGACCCGCTTCAGCTAAGAACGCCATCGCTCGGTCTCGCCCAACATTTAGCGACGCAGGGGCGTTTGCATCAATGGCATTACGCTCCCGACTAAATAATTCGGTGTATTGCTTAAGCGACGACATCCTTAATCCTCCTTCAGTTTCTTATCTTCCTCCTCTTTAATCCAATCGTAGCCACGCTCTTCTAGCTCCAGAGCGAGTTCCGGACCTCCGGTTCTTACGATACGGCCTTTGTAAAGCACGTGAACAAAGTCGGGTTTGATATAATCAAGTAGGCGCTGGTAGTGAGTAATCACAATCGTTGCGTTGCGGTCGGTTTTAAGTTTGTTAACGCCGCCGGCTACTACACGCAATGCGTCAATGTCAAGACCTGAGTCGGTCTCATCTAGGATTGCCAAACGAGGCTCTAGCACTGCCATTTGGAAAATCTCATTGCGCTTCTTTTCGCCTCCTGAGAAACCTTCGTTTACCGAACGAGACGCGAGTTTATTATCAAGGTCGACAACTGCGCGCTTTTGACGCATCAACTTCAAGAAGTCGCTCGCCGACATTGGGGGCTCATGGAAATATTCGCGCTTAGCATTCACTGCCGCACGCATAAAGTTGACCATTGATACCCCGGGGATTTCTACAGGATATTGAAATGAAAGGAACAATCCCTCATGGCTACGATCTTCGGGAGAGAGCGAGAGCAAATCAACGCCATGAAAATCGGCTGAACCGCCGGTCACGGTGAAGGCCGGGTTGCCTGCCAACACACTCGACAGGGTAGATTTTCCCGAACCGTTAGGACCCATGATGGCATGCACCTCTCCGGGGCGAATTACAAGGTTAATTCCTTTGAGGATTTCTTTCTCCTCAACTTTTGCGCGAAGGTCTTTTACCTCCAACAATATCTCGTCGCTCATATGATTTCTTTTTCTTGAATTGGAGCGTGTTATACAAAATAATTATTTCTTTCCAACAGACTGATTAGCCAACTGACCCTTCAAGGGTTATCTGCAACAATCGTTGCGCCTCAACGGCAAACTCCATCGGCAATTTATTCATCACCTCTTTAGCGTAACCGTTTACAATCAAACCAACGGCTTGTTCGGTTGGGATGCCTCTCTGATTACAATAAAACAATTGTTCCTCTGAAATCTTAGAGGTCGTCGCTTCATGCTCAACAACCGCTGTCGGATTCATTACATCGACATAGGGGAATGTATGTGCCCCACAGTTATTACCCAACAATAGCGAGTCACATTGAGTATGGTTTCTCGCCCCCTCTGCCGCCGGAGTTACTTTAACGAGTCCTCGATATGAATTCTCGCTATAACCGGCAGAAATACCCTTTGACACAATCGTCGAACGAGTATCAGGCGCGAGGTGAATCATCTTCGTGCCGGTATCGGCTTGCTGATGATTGCGGGTTACGGCAACCGAGTAAAATTCGCCTGTCGAACCGCGACCAGCCAACACACATGAGGGATATTTCCATGTTATCGCCGAACCGGTTTCAACCTGTGTCCACGATAGTTTTGAGTAATCGCCTCGACATAGCCCACGCTTGGTCACAAGATTATAGACCCCGCCTCGACCATCGGCATCGCCGGCATACCAATTTTGCACAGTTGAGTATTTCACCTCTGCACGCTCCTCTACGACGATTTCAACGATAGCTGCGTGGAGCTGATTCTCATCACGCATCGGAGCCGTACATCCCTCAAGATAGCTAACATACGAATCATCATCGGCAACGATTAGCGTACGCTCAAACTGACCGGTTCCGGCTGCATTGATGCGGAAATATGTAGATAATTCCATCGGACAACGTACCCCCTTCGGGATATAAACAAACGATCCGTCAGAAAAAACTGCCGAATTCAATGCCGCATAGAAATTATCTTTATATGAGACAACCGACCCAAGATATTTCTTCACCAAGTCGGGATAATCTTTAACAGCCTCTGATATAGAACAGAAGATAATTCCTTTTTCAGCCAACGCCTCTTTATGAGTCGTTTTTACAGAAACTGAGTCCATAACGGCATCTACAGCCATTCCTGACAGCATCTTCTGCTCCTGCAAAGGAATTCCTAGTCGGTCGAAGGTTTTTAACACTTCCGGATCAACCTCGTCAAGACTTTTCGGCCCTTCTTTTTTAACAGGAGCGGCATAATAGCTGATTGCTTGAAAGTCAATATCAGGCATCTTCAAATGGCCCCATTTCGGAGGAGTCAAAGTCAGCCAATAGCGATATGCCTTCAATCTAAACTCCAACAGCCATTCCGGTTCATTCTTCTTTTGCGAGATGAGTCGAACGACATCTTCGCTAAGACCGATAGGAATAACCTCGGTGTCGACATCTGTTACAAAGCCATACTTATAATCGCCCGTAGTCACATCATCTATAACACGAGCGCCCTCGCTACGTTCCGAAGAATCGCTGCGTGAAACTATATCTTTATCTTCTTTTCTGTTTTCTATATCCATAATTCTCTATTACGGAAAATCGGAAATGTATTACCCAAACGCCCACCCCAAAACAGCCGGGGCGAGACGGGCTATCGCGGGAGCCAAATGACCGTTAGCTAAGGTCGACATCGCCGACAACTCGGCATCCGGCTTTATCACAAGCCACAAATTAATAAACAAGCTCAACACCAGCATCCATTGGAATAGGCTAAACACAACCCCTCCAAGACGGTCGAGCCCGCCAAGCGACAATGCATGGGTTATCTTTTTAAATAACGACGCCACTAGTTTTACACTCAAATATCCGGCAACAAAAGCAATCACTTTTGCCACAACAACATCGAGCGTCGTCGGAGCTTCATTGCCGGCTATAAACTCCGCTAAAGGCGAGCCGGCCAAGCGACATACTATTACTGCAAAGATAATCGCAGCAACAGCGCCTACTTGCACGATAACTCCTCGGTAAAAGCCATAGCCCACCGAGCCTACGAGCACAACTAATATGATAACGTCGAGTGTAGTCATTGGTTCAGTCTACAAAATTACAAAAAATCTTCCGTGGAGAAGCCACATTTTCGCAACTTTGTGATAGCAATAAGCCGACTATCCTTTCGCAAATCAACCTTTTTTACCTTAATCAGCAGACTTCGTCGCAACAATTTATGCTTATTGAGCAAGAATCTCAGTTAAAGCTTGAGCCAATTGGTCTGGACAAGAAGTTGCCTTCGCCCCACAACGGATGCCAGACAAACGAGCAATTACATCCTCTGCCTTCATCCCTCTGACCAAACGGCCAATTCCTTGCAAGTTACCATGACAGCCACCAGTAAAAGCAACATCTTTGATAACGTTATCTTCGATTTCAATCTCAATAACCCGCGAACAGGTTCCTTGAGTCATATATGTATACTTCATAATCTCTTTTTCACTAATTAGCCTACAAAATTACTCATTTTTATCCGAACTAATACGCTTATCTCGGTCATAAATAAAAAATGGAAGATGGTTAATTGAGGAAATTTTTCGTTATTTTTCTTTTGACTGATTGCATTCCAAAATAATTCAGTATATTTGCATTCAGAAGTTACGAAAAGAGTGTAATTTATTGGAAATGAGCATTGGGTAATCGCTCAT
>CAZXAZ010000029.1:0-17335 GCA_964638475.1 uncultured Alistipes sp.
TTTGTTAACTTTTTAGAGGTCGTTTTTCCCGTTTGCGTTGCAAAGTTAGGCATAATATTTGAACTGACCAAATATTTTTAAAGAAAAAAATCTGCAAAATTGAAAGTTTTGGCGATGTTGTTGGCTTACCTTTGTGATTTTCAAATGATTAAAACTTTGATTTTTTTTTTAAAAAATCTCGATTTTGTCTGACAAGAGTGTTGTACATTGATTTTTTTGCTAAATTTGTGGTATAGTAGTGCGTTCTCAGGATATCTGCTATTTTTGAATTTTTCCAGGCAGATAATTCTTGATGAAATTAACGAAAGACAAACACAAATGGTTGATTCGATAGAAATAAATATTTCTCATGTAGGAAATCAGAGCTGCGGGATAACTTGGTTTTGTTGCGCCGATCTTAGCCTAAGTTTGTTTGAGAAACAATATCCATTGACAGATGGTATGACATACAATTCTTATATAATAGAGGATGAGAAGTTGGTCATAGTCGATACGGTTGATAAATCTGTCTCTGCGCTTTGGCTTGATACGCTTGCGTCTTTTCTTAATGATAGGGGAGGACGCACGCCTGATTACTTGATAGTGCAACATCTTGAGCCTGATCATTCCTTCGCTGTAGAGAAAGTTATGTCAATTTATAGCGATTGTCGGTTGGTTTGTTCGACAAAAGCGGCCTCAATGTTAAAGCAATTTGCGAGAGGGATTGATATATCACGCGTAATTACAGTAAAAGAGGGCGATGAACTTGATATCGGTTCTCGAAAATTGGAATTCGTAATGGCACCGATGGTTCACTGGCCGGAGGTGATGGTGACCTATGATTCGTCCTCAAAAGTGCTTTTTTCTGCTGATGCTTTTGGAACGTTTGGTGCCAGCTTAGCAATGATGATTTCATCCGGGCAATGCGACGCGACAGCCCTTGTTGGAAAGTGGGAGTCAGAGGCTCGTCGCTACTATATTAATATATGTGGTAAATATGGAGCTCAAGTTCAAGCATTGTTGAAAAAAGCGGCAGCACTAGAAATTGCCAGTATCTGTCCGTTGCATGGTCCGGTAATTTCGCCTTCTCAATATAATCCGATACCCCTTTATGATAAATGGAGTAGTTATCAAGCTGAATGCCCCGAGCGTATATTGGTATTGGCAGCTTCGCTTCATGGGAACACAATCTCGGCAGCTTATCAATTAGCCGAAATGATTAAAGAGAATGGACACACTGATGTTTCTGTAATAGATTTGTCTGAGGTGGATTTGTCAGAAGTAGTAAGCCTATCCTTTGCATGCGGCGCTACTGTTTTGATGTCTGCTACATACGACGCATCGTTAGTGCCGTCAATGCGAGAACTGCTTTCAAAATTAAAATCAAAGAATTGGCAGAAGCGTTTCGTTGGTATCGTCGAAAATGGTAGTTGGGCGCCTATATCCGCAAAACTGATTGCAAAAGAACTCGAAGATATGAAAGATATCAGTATTGTGAAACCGGTAGTAACTATTCACACTCGTCTTGAAGAGAATTCTGAAAAGGAATTGTATCAACTTTCGCAACATCTAGTTGATGTTGTTAAACATCATTGATATACGATAGTTTAGAATATTGTAGTTCGTCAAATAATAATTATAACACCATAAATAAGAATATATGAGAGTCGTTATACAAAGAGTTTCTCAAGCAAATGTTGAAGTCGACGGAGAGGAGATTAGCCGTATTGATCAAGGCATGATGATTTTGTTGTGTGTTGAGAATGGAGATACGGAAGCTGATTTAGATTGGCTAGTCAAGAAAGTTCTTGGGTTGAGAATTTTTGATGATGCGGATGGCGTTATGAACCTTGATATCAATGCTGTTGATGGCAGTATTCTCGTGGTCAGTCAGTTTACTCTTGTTGCCGGGACTCGTAAGGGGAATCGTCCGAGTTACATCAGAGCAGCTACGCCCGATTTGGCGGTACCGATGTATGAAGAGTTTTGTCAGCGTATAGAATTACAAACCGGGAAAGCTGTCGGACGAGGACGATTCGGGGCGGATATGAAAGTGAGCTTGGTGAATGATGGGCCAGTTACCATAATGATTGATTCGCGTCTAAAAGAATAATCATTTTTAGTTCGGCGTAATATGGCCGATTTGTATAAGAAATAAAAAATCAAGACTGCCATTTGGCGATTGACTTGTTGGAACGTGGATTTTTTGTAACTTTGTAAGTTGACAAATACCTCTCGCATAATGAGATTTAAATCCTTATTTTTTATTGTATTGATAATGGTCTTGTCGGTGTTTCGCTGCGAGGCCCAATTGAGCTTTTCCGGGACTATTAATCGAGTGTTGACTGAGACACCCGATGCATCGTCGGGCTTGTCAATGATTTATGTCCTAGACCGAGCTGAAGGAGTGATAGCCAGTTATACGGCAACAAATGAGTCTGCTTCAGTGCGCTGGTTGAAATTTAGTGCGCTTGGAGGCGGTTACGCAGAGGAAGTCTCTTCGAGCAAATCGGGCAACGTGAGCTCTATCACTTTGACCGGCGAAGATATGGGGTATATCGTAGAAGAGGGTACATCTCAAAAGTGTTATTGGATTGTAAATTATGCCAACCATACATGTGAACTGCGCGACCTTTCTATTGCAACGGAACAAGATTGCATGTCGGCAACATTGCTGTTTTCCGGGAAAGCAGATAAGATTGGTTATTATACTATAAATGGTGTCCCGCGAACGTTGTCTAGAGGGTTGACTCTAGAATATTCTACATTGACTTTTAATAGCGATCGCAATCTATTTGAGCAGGTTATTATAACCGACGAGTTGGAGTTTTTGTCAAACGAACTGCATGTAACAGCTCCGCTATGTCAGACCGACTTCTTATTGACCGGCGACAGGTTTCAACGAGAGTGGGGAAGAAGTAAAACGATTTCCTCGCCTACATTAGAACCGAAGGCTATTGAGGCCTTCACCACTGTAACTCAAAGTTCTCGGTCAGTTGATAATGAACTGAATGATAGTGGTAACGGATCTTCAACATCATATGGAGGCTCGGCTCCGGTTGAGATTACCTTTTCTGCTTCGGTTACCGATGCCGCTATTTATCATGAATGGCAATTCGCCTCAGACCCTCAATTCGATATAATCGATATGAGAGTAAATTCGACAGAGTGTACACGCGTATTTACAGAATACGGAACGATTTATGCTCGATTCGTCGCCGGTGATAACTCCGGGCTTTGTGATTGGACATCAGAAACGTATGTTATCTATATTGGAGAATCGAAACTTGAATGCCCGAATGCGTTTTCTCCCGGCTCGTCTGAGGGATGTAATGACGAATGGAAGGTGTCATATAAATCGATTATAGATTTTGATTGTCATATATTTAATCGCTGGGGCGTCGAAGTTGCCCATTTAACAGATCCTTCGCAAGGGTGGGATGGTCATCATAATGGTAAGTTAGTTAAGTCTGGAGTGTTTTATTATGTTATTCAAGCCGAAGGTGCTGATGGAAAGAAATATAACCTTTCGGGAGATATCAACATTATCCGCGTGAATTACAACAAGGGATATTAATAATGAATAAGGAAAACACTTCACACAATATAACCTCATCTTTGGCGAAACGATTGCCGGGTAATTTGTCGGTTGTTGGCGCGAGAGTCAATAACCTTAAAAATATTGATGTAGATATACCTCATGGCACATTGGCTGTGATTACCGGGCTGAGTGGGTCGGGGAAATCTTCTCTTGCGTTTGATACGATTTTCGCCGAAGGTCAGCGACGTTATATCGAGACCTTCTCATCATATGCCCGTAATATGCTTGGCAATATGGAGCGCCCCGATGTAGACAAAATTTCGGGGCTTTCGCCTGTGATAGCTATCGAGCAGAAAACCGTAAATAAGAATCCCCGCAGCACTATCGGTACGACTACCGAGGTTTACGATTATCTACGCCTATTGTTTGCTCGAGCAGGAGAGGCGAGAAGCTATGTGTCGGGAGCGCCGATGGTTAAATATTCGCCTGAAAAAATAGTCGAACTGATACTCGAGGAGTATGGTGGCAATAAAATCTATCTTCTTGCTCCGCTCGTTCATAATCGTAAGGGCCATTATAAAGAACTGTTCGAGAATCTGATGAAGAAGGGGTATCTTACTGTTCGTGTAGACGGTGAGATTATGGAGTTATCCCAAGGAATGAGACTCGATCGTTATCGTAACCATTCGATAGAGTTGGTTGTTGATAAACTTAAAGTATCAGATAAGGATGAGCACCGATTGCAAGATTCTGTCGTAAAAACGCTAAAATTAGGCGACCGTCAATTGATGGTGTATGATCTCGAATCGGAGCAAGCTCGTCATTATTCACAATCGTTGATGGACCCTGTAAGCGGTATCTCTTACCGAGAACCTGCTCCGCATAATTTCTCGTTTAACTCCCCATTAGGCGCTTGTCGTAGTTGTAAAGGGTTGGGCATAGTAAATATAATCGACCGAGATAAGGTAATTCCCGATGACTCATTGTCGATTTATGCCGGAGGTATTGCTCCGCTTGGAAAATATCAGAATACTACGATATTTTGGCAAGTGCAAGCTATTTGTGAGAAATATGGAGCGACGTTGAAAACTTCTATTCGCGAGTTGCCGGCAGAGGCGTTGGAAGATATTCTAAATGGAACAGAAGAGAGATTAAACGTACGTTCAGAGGGCAGTTCTATATCGAATTATTTCTTGAGCTATGACGGCTTGTTGAAATATATCGAGATGCAACAGGGAGAGGATGCGACCTCTGCTGCTCAGAAATGGAGTGGTCAATTCTTTTCTCGTAAATGTTGCCCCGAATGTAATGGTGACAGATTGAATAAAGAGGCATTACATTTCTTTATTGATGGAAAAAATATTGCAGACCTTTCAAAGCTTGACATCTCGGAATTGCTTGACTGGTCTAGCTCGGTTGAAGAGCGTTTAGATTCTAGACAGAAGGTAATAGCTACGGAAATTATTAAAGAAATCAGTTCGCGTTTGCGCTTTCTTGTTGATGTCGGACTTGGATATCTTTCACTGAATAGAGCTTCTGGAACCTTGTCAGGCGGTGAAAGTCAGCGTATAAGGTTGGCAACACAACTTGGTTCGGAGCTTGTTAATGTGCTTTACATTCTTGATGAGCCGTCTATCGGATTACATCAGCGCGACAATCATCGATTAATCAGTTCGCTGAAACGACTGCGTGATGCTCGTAATTCAATTATCGTTGTCGAACATGATAAAGATATGATGCTTGAGGCTGATTATGTTGTTGATATAGGTCCGAAGGCTGGAAGAAAAGGGGGAAAGGTGGTATTTGCCGGAACTCCGGCTGAAATGCTCAAGACTGACACATTGACAGCTCAATATCTCAATGGTGAGCGCGAGATAAAAATTCCGGAAAAGAGAAGAGAAGGTAATGGAAAAACCATGAGCCTTCTTGGTTGTAGCGGACATAATCTGAAAGATGTTGATTTTACTTTGCCTTTAGGAACGTTGACATGCGTCTGTGGCGTTTCTGGTAGCGGTAAATCGTCATTGGTGAATGGCACCTTGCAACCAATTTTATCACAAAAGTTTTATCGCTCATCTCAAGAGCCGTTGCCATATCGCGAAATCGTCGGTATGGAAAATATCGACAAAGTTGTCACGGTTGACCAAACTCCGCTCGGACGTACACCTCGCTCAAATCCAGCGACCTATACCGGAGTGTTCTCCGATATTCGTAGCCTTTTTGTCGGGCTACCCGAAGCGAAGATTAGAGCATATAAGCCCGGTAGATTCTCTTTTAATGTGGCTGGCGGTCGATGTGAAGCTTGCAAAGGGAATGGTTACAAGACGATTGAAATGAACTTCCTCCCTGATGTACTCGTGCCGTGTGAGGAGTGTATGGGGCGTCGTTATAATCGCGAAACACTTGAAGTAAGATTTAAGGGAAAGTCGATAGCAGACGTCCTTGATATGACAATCAATCAAGCTGTGGAGTTTTTCGAGTTTCAACCTTCGATTCTGAAGAAGATAAAGGTGCTTCAAGATGTCGGTCTTGGATATATTAAGCTCGGACAGCCGTCTTCGACTCTTTCCGGCGGCGAAAATCAACGAGTTAAACTTGCAACCGAACTTGCCAAGCGCGATACGGGTCGCACTCTCTTTATTCTCGATGAACCTACTACCGGATTACATTTTGAAGATATTAATACGCTCTTGACAGTGCTCAATCGTTTGGTTGATAGAGGGAATACAGTTCTTGTGATCGAACATAATCTCGATATTGTAAAGGTCGCCGATTATGTTGTAGATATGGGACCAGAAGGAGGACGTAATGGCGGAAGAATTATCGCCACCGGCACACCCGAAGAGGTTGCTGCAACAGACTCTCCGACATCAGCATACCTCCGTCAGGAATTGAATTAAGAGCGGTTCGTCGATTCTCAGTAAAGCGAGTTGCTGCTCCGTATAAAACAAACGAGCTCCAATGTGATTTGGAACTCGTTTTGTTTATATGTACGTTTCTTAAGAGGGTTATTCGGTTGTAAAAGTGAAACGAATTACACGATGATATGTTTCACCGGGGTTTAGAATTTGTGAGGGGAAGTTGGGCTTGTTTGGAGCGTCAGGACAGCCTTGACATTCGATTGCAACGGCGCAATAATCTGTATAGACTGCTCCCTCTTTTCCGACAGGGCAACCTGACACCCAGTTTCCTCCGTAGACTTGAACTCCGGGCTGGTCGGTAGATACGGTCAATTTTCGTCCGCTTTCAGGGTCTGTAAGGGTTGCAATTTCATTAACATTACCGTCAAATTTATCAGCTAACCAGCAGTTGTCATATCCCTTTCCGATGCGGATCGCGAAGAAATCGGTGATCAGAGTTTCAGTGCATGGTGTTTTGCCGGCTTGGAAAATAGATTCGCCCACTTTACGCGCTACACGGAAATCCATTGGCGTATTCTCTACAGTCGCAATTTCACCCATCGGTACGGATGTCTCATCGTTTGGCAACCAATTAGAACAGTTAAGTTTCAACAACTGCTCCATAGCCTTAGTAGCACCGGCATTGTGACCTGCCATATTGAAATAGCTATGGTTCGTGAGGTTGATGATAGTCGGTGCATCTGTTGTGGCATCATATTCAATTGTTAAGTTGTCGTTGTTATCCCAAGTGTAGGTTACGGATGCTTTGAGTTTTCCGGGGTATCCTGCGTCACCATCACAACTCTCAATTGAGAAACGAATTTTGCCTGAAGCGATTTCTTCAGCCTGCCAAATGCGGTTTTGATATCCGTCAGGACCGCCATGAAGGTGGTTCGGACCGTTATTAATGGGTAGATTGTAAGTCTTGCCTTCAAGGGTAAAGATACCGTTGGCGATACGGTTTGCGTAACGACCCGGAGTTTTGCCGGCGCAAGGACCGTCACCGATATAAGATGTAGCATCGGGATAGCCGATAACGACGTCGGCGAGGTTGCCGTTGCGGTCGGGAACAGTGATAGCTATAACAGCGGCTCCCAATGAAGAGAGTACAACTTGATGACCATTGTCGTTAGTAAGAGTGAAGTATGTCGCATCTCCAATGGGAGTCGGAAATAACTCTTTAATAGTTTTCATGGGTGTAATATTATAGTTTGAAGATAATGCTGATAGATTGTTACTCTTTGTTGAAAAGACGTTCTTGGAGTGCCTGAAGGGCAGCAACTTTGTTTTCTTTGCTTACGAGGAAAGAAATGTTGTAGTTGCTTCCGCCGTAAGATATCATTCTGACAGGAATGTCATGTAACGCATCAAGGGCTTCTGCCTCGAAACCGGAGTTGTGCCATTCCAAGTCGCCGACAACGCAGATGATTACCATATCGCGGTCGATAGTGACCGTGCCGATTTCTTTTAATTCGTCAACGATATGTTCGAGTTTGAGCGGATTGTCGATAGTGACAGATACCCCGACTTCGCTTGTTGCAATCATGTCAATCGGACGATGATAGTTGTCGAAGATTTCGAAAACGCGATGCATAAAGCTAGACGCAAGCATCATTCTCGACGATCTAATTTTAATTGCAATAATGTCGTCTTTAGCGGCAACGGCTTTGATGCCATGCGCAATTTCGGTATTGTAAATCAGAGTGCCTTTCGCAGAAGGCTCCATTGTGTTTAGCAATCTTACCGGAATGTTGTTGACTTTCGCTGGCAAAACGCAAGTAGGATGCAGAATCTTAGCCCCGAAATAAGCTAATTCGGCAGCCTCGTCGAAATGGAGTTCTGCAACCGGAGTTGTGCCCTCAACAAAGCGAGGGTCGTTGTTGTGCATACCATCAATGTCGGTCCAGATTTCGATTTCCTTAGCCATGATAGACGCTCCGATAATTGAAGCAGTTAAATCAGAACCGCCACGACGAAGGTTGTCGATTTCTCCGTAAGCATTGCGACAGATATATCCTTGGGTGATATAGAGGTCAGCGTCAGGATTCTCTTCGAGCAACGCCTGTAAATGCTCGCGAATGTAATCCATATCGGCTTCACCATTTTTATCAGTGCGCATATATTCCAGCGAGGGTAAAAATCCGGAATTTATGCCGCATTGACGAAGATAAAGGTGCATCAACTTAGTAGACAAAAGTTCGCCTTGAGCTAAAATTTCTTTTTCTTCAAAAGATGTAAAACTGTCGCGGGCGAGAGAACGGATCAGAGAGAAAATCGCTTCTACCTCTTCGTCAGCCTCCATACGGATTTCAACTTGAGCGAACAACACCGCAACAACTTGGCGATATTTGCGCTCAAGTTCGTTTATGATTTCTTTGGCGCCGTTAATGTTATGTTTATAGAGGTAGTCAGAGATTTCAACCAACGTATTGGTAGTCCCGGACATAGCTGACAGAACTACGATATTTTGGCCTCTTTCGGAGATGAGTTTGGCGACATTTCGGATGCGGTCGGCAGACCCAACGGAAGTCCCTCCGAATTTCAGTACTTTCATATTTCGTTATTTGGTTTGATTTTCAACAATAAGTTGTTTATTTTCGCAACGGAAAACGCGAGCAGGATATTGCTCAACAAGTTGCAAGTTGTGGGTTGCCATTAATACGGCTGTCCCTTGGCGAGAAATCTCTCTAAGATGGTCAACAATAAGTTGTCCTGTTTCCGGGTCAAGGTTTCCGGTAGGCTCGTCAGCTAAAATTAGTTTAGGCTTATTGAGTAGAGCTCGGGCAATAACGATACGTTGTTGCTCGCCGCCGGAAAGTTCGTGAGGCATTTTATAGCTTTTGTTTTGCATGCCGACTTGGCGCAATACTTGCTCAATACGGTCATCAATAGCTATACGGTCGTGCCACCCGGTCGCGTCAAGCACAAATTTGAGATTGTCATAGACTGTGCGGTCTGTGAGCAATTGAAAATCTTGAAAAACTATTCCGATATTGCGCCGCAACATAGGAATTTCTTTTCGTCGAATTCCATCAAGACGAGAACCCATAACCTCAGCTTCTCCTACCGAAATAGGTATTTCAGCGTAGATTGATTTCATTAAGCTTGATTTGCCGCTGCCCACACGCCCGATGAGGTAGGCGAATTCCCCCTCTTCAAGCGAGAAGCTGACATGCTTTAACACGACAAGCTCTTTACGCAGAATCTCGACATCGGAATATTTCAGTATGCTCATATTACACTCTCTTTCAGTAATGCAAAATTACACCATATTATAGATTACAAAGGCTGAGTAGATGATTATTAACAATATTTTAACACTTTTGGGGCGTTTGGTCTTGCGGAGTCGAATTTTTAGGTGTAATTTTGCAGTTTGAAAAATCATACAAAAATTATATAAGTCCAAACACAAGAAATGCAAGTCACACTTGAAAAGAACAACGACCTCGCTGCAGTTATTAAGGTAGAGGTAGTTGAAGCAGACTACGCAAAGAAGGTTGATTCAGACCTTCGCGAACTTGGCCGTACTCGCCAAATCCCCGGATTCCGTAAAGGTCACGTTTCAATCGAACACCTCCGTCGCCTCTTCGGTCGCGACGTAAAGAGCCACGTGCTTAACGACGAGGTTTTCAAAGCAGTTATTGAATATCTCCGCGACAATAAAATCGATATTCTCGGTGAGCCTCTTCCCAAAAAGGTAGAGGAAATCGACATGAAGCAGGCTGATTATACCTTTGAGTATGAAGTCGGTTTGGCTCCTGAATTCGACGTTGAGGTAAACAAAGACATTAAGATTCCTTTCTACAACATCGAGGTATCAAAGGAAATGCTCGACGAGCAAGACAAGGCTCTTTGCACTCGTTTCGGCTCTCAGATCCCCGGCGAAGAAACAAACGAAGATGCTCTCGTTAAGGGTACTATCATGCAGCTTGACGCTGAAGGCAACGTGCTCTCAACCGAAGATGCAATCCAAGTTGTTGACGGAATTGTTTCTCCCAAATACTTCCAGGATAAAGAAGAAGCCGCTAAGTTCGTTGGTAAGAAAGTAGGCGACAAGATTGTCTTCAATCCCGCAAAGGCTGAAGGTGACAACAAGGTAGCCCTCGCTTCTATGCTCAACGTAGATAAAGAAGTGGCTGAAAACGTTACCTCTGATTTCGAGATGACAATCGCAGAAATCATTGTTCTTAAGCCTGCCGAACATGGTGAAGAATTCTACAAAGAAGTATTCGCCGGCAAGGAAATCAAGAACGAAGAAGAGTATTTCGAAGCACTCAAAGAGGTTATCGCTCGCGAACTCGCTCCTAATTCAACCTTCAAGTTCAACATGGATGTTCAGAAAGCGCTGGTTGAGAAATTCGGCAACTTCGATCTTCCTGCAGAATTTTTGAAGAAATGGATGGTAGCTCGTAATGCAGAGCTCACCGCTGAGAAAGTCGACGCTGAATTCGACAAGATGATTCCTTCAATCAAATGGGAACTCATCAGCGGCAAGATTGCGGCTAAGCAAGATATCAAGGTTACAGAAGAAGACTTGATTAACTTCGCTAAGGGTGCAACTCTTCGTCAGTTTGCTCAGTATGGCATGATGAACATGACAGACGAAATTATCACCGACTATGCTAAGCGTATGCTCGAAGATAAGAAATATGCTCGTCAGATTCATGAACAAGCCTCTGAAATGAAGTTGTTCAACGCTTTGCGTGCTCTTGTAGACGCTGAAGAGAAAACTATTTCTCTCGATGAGTTTAAAACACTTGTTGGCGCTGCTGAATAATTAAAGCAAAAAACGGTTTTATAAACCGAAAATAATAAGCCGCGGTTTCGGATTCCGAAATCGCGGTTTCTTTTGCGGTAAACATTGGGGTAAAAATGAAAATTAAAATAGCCCGAATTTTTTTTATTGCAAGATAGTTGGCAAACGGGAAATAATTCGTATCTTTGAATTAGAAAACAAACATTCAGAATAATCAGAATATGAATAACGATTTCCGCAATTACGCCGTAAAGCATCTCGGAATGAATTCCATGGCGCTTGACCAGTATATCTCTGCCTCCGACGCGGCCATCCGTTCAAGCTATATCTCTCCCACGATTATTGAGGAACGTCAGCTTAATGTCGCTCAGATGGATGTATTCTCTCGTCTTATGATGGATAGAATTATTTTTTTGGGCACAGACGTTAATGACTATACGGCAAATGTCATCCAAGCTCAGCTCCTCTATCTAGATTCTGCTGATCCCGGAAAGGATGTCTCAATCTATATCAACTCTCCCGGCGGATCAGTATATGCCGGACTCGGAATCTATGACACAATGCAGTATATCTCAAGCGACGTCGCTACGATCTGTACAGGTATGGCAGCTTCAATGGCAGCTGTATTACTCGTAAGTGGAGCCGCCGGCAAACGTTTCGCTTTGCGTCACTCTCGCGTTATGATTCATCAACCGATGGGCGGCGCGCAGGGTCAGGCATCTGATATCGAGATTACAGCTCGTGAGATTCTCAAGCTTAAGAAGGAGCTCTATCAGATTATCGCCGATCATTCCGGACAGCCCTTTGATAAGGTTGAGCGCGATTCAGACCGCGACTATTGGATGACAGCTCAAGAAGCCAAGGAATATGGCATGATTGATGATGTCCTTCTAAGAACTAAGCGTTAAAGATTTTTCGAGAATAGACTATTGCGATTGATTAGCTTTAAAAATAAATAAGCGAATTCGCTCTAGCTTGCAGAAAAATTGTAGGTAAATTTCCAAATGGCAAAAAAGAAAGAAGAAACTTGTGCGTTTTGTGGGCGGCCTGGCTCGTCTTCAGAGGTATTGATACCCTCGGGCATTCATCCCGAGATCTATCTCTGTGCCGAATGTGCCGACCAAATTCACGAACTGCTCACTGATTATCGTCATCAGGTAGGGAAGGGCGGTTCTGCAGATGCTCTAGCAAAAGAAGATAAAGGTCTTCTTGATTTGGCTAAGCTACCAAAACCCAAAGAAATTTGTAAAATCCTCGACCAATATGTAATCGGTCAAGATAGCGCCAAGCGATATTTGTCAGTAGCTGTCTATAACCATTACAAACGTCTTGCTCAAGAAAAAGGCGGAGAGGGAGAGCTTGCCGATGTTGATATCGAAAAGAGTAATATAATACTAGTCGGTCCTACCGGTACGGGTAAAACTCTTCTCGCAAAAACTATCGCGCGACTTCTCGATGTGCCCTTTACAATCGTCGATGCGACAGTCTTGACTCAAGCCGGATATGTTGGAGAAGATATAGAAAGTTTGTTGACGCGTTTATTGCAAGTTGCCGATTATGATGTAGTAAAAGCGCAACGAGGCATCGTCTTTATTGATGAAATCGATAAGATTGCTCGCAAAGGCGACAACCCGTCAATTACTCGCGACGTTTCAGGCGAAGGTGTTCAGCAAGGATTGCTCAAATTGCTCGAAGGCTCCATTGTAAATGTCCCCCCACAAGGAGGTCGCAAACATCCCGAGCAAAAAATGATTCCGGTAGACACAAAGGATATCCTCTTTATTTGCGGTGGCGCATTCGACGGAATAGAACGAAAAATTGCTCAACGCTTGAACACTCATGTTGTCGGATATTCAACCGATGGAGAACGTCATAGAGTAGATCGCGATAACTATTTGGCTTATGTTGCGCCGCAAGATTTGAAGTCATTCGGATTGATTCCCGAAATCATCGGCCGTCTTCCGATTCTGACTCATCTAGACCCGCTAGATCGAGATGCTCTTCGCCGAGTGTTGACAGAGCCTAAAAACGCGATAACACGCCAGTATAAAAAATTGTTCGCAATGGATGAGGTCGAACTAACCTTTACTCCGGAAGCCCTTGATATGATTGTCGATAAGGCAATCGAGTATAAGCTTGGAGCCCGCGGATTGAGGTCGATAGTTGAGACAGTAATGATTGACGCCATGTATGAATTGCCGTCAGGAAAAGTCAAAAGCTTTGATGTAACGGCAGAATATGTGGTTGAGAAACTCCAACAATCTCATTTCGAACTAAATAAGGATGTTGTTAAAGAAGCATAATAGCAACGTTACCTTTATAACATCTCTCCAATTAGATAGTCTTTCTCTCTAACCTTAAGATTCTACATGACTACTAAACAACAACTTGCCCGCGCCTTAAAGCAACACTTTGGCTTCGATAATTTTAAAGGCAACCAAGAAGAAATCATGTTATCTCTCTTGGACGGCAACGACGTCTTCGTCCTTATGCCTACCGGGGGCGGTAAATCATTATGCTATCAACTTCCTTCATTGCTTACGGAAGGAACAGCCATAGTGATTTCCCCCTTAATAGCCCTAATGAAGAATCAAGTAGACGCTATGCGCAATTTCTCGGCAGACGATGGCGTTGCCCACTTCTTGAACTCCTCACTTAATAAAGCGGCGGTAGATCAAGTAAAAGCCGATGTTATCTCAGGCAAGACAAAATTGTTGTATGTAGCTCCGGAATCGCTCACTAAAGAAGAGAATATTGAATTTTTAAAAACAGTTCCTATCTCATTCTATGCGGTAGATGAAGCTCACTGTATTTCGGAGTGGGGCCATGACTTTCGGCCGGAGTATCGAAGAATACGTCCGATAATCAATGAAATTAGCCAACGCCCGGTCATTGCATTGACAGCAACGGCTACGCCAAAAGTTCAACACGACATTCAGAAAAACCTCGGGATGACTGAGGCTGTAGTCTTTAAATCGTCGTTTAATCGCTCGAATCTTTACTACGAGATTCGTCCGAAAACATCTGCCATAGATAAAGATATCATAAAGTATATAAAAGCCCGAGAAGGAAAGTCGGGTATTATATATTGCCTCAGCCGTAAAAAAGTTGAGGAACTTGCCGAACTGCTCAAGGTGAATAATATTCGAGCATTGCCATATCATGCCGGCATGGATTCTGCGACAAGATCAGCAAATCAAGATGCATTCCTATTGGAACAAGTTGATGTTATTGTTGCGACGATTGCTTTCGGCATGGGCATCGATAAGCCGGATGTTAGATATGTTATTCATTACGACATGCCAAAGTCGCTTGAAGGTTACTATCAAGAAACCGGTAGAGCCGGACGAGACGGCGGAGAAGGCGCCTGCTTGACGTTCTATTCCGCTAAAGACTTGAAGAAGCTTGAAAAGTTTATGCAAGGCAAACCGCTCGCCGAACAAGAAATCGGTCGTCATCTGCTGATGGAAACAGCCAGCTATGCCGAGTCTTCTGTTTGTCGTCGCAAGACGCTACTCCATTATTTCGGCGAGGTATATACTGAAGATAACTGTGGGAACTGTGACAATTGCCTAAACCCAAAGAAACAAGTGGACGCTAAAGAAGATTTGTGCTCAGTGATGGAGACCATTGTGGCTCTAAAAGAAAAATTTAAGGCAGATCACATTATCGATGTTGTTGTCGGAAGGGAAACTAACGACGTTAAGACATACAAACATAATGAGCTTGAGGTTTTCGGCTGTGGCCAAGGCTCAGACCGCAAATTTCTCAATGCCGTAATCCGACAGGCAACCATTGCCGGCTATTTAGCCAGCGATGTCGAAAACTTTGGTCTCATACGACTTACAGATAAAGGGAAAAAGTATCTCAAAAAGCCAACCGCCTTCAAAATCGTTGAAGATAACGACTTTTCGGAAGTAGAGGAAGAAATCGTAGTCAAGAGCGGCGCATCATGTGCGGTCGATCCCGAGTTATATTCAATTCTTAAAGACCTTCGCAAGAAATTGGCGAAGCAGCTCAACCTCCCTCCCTATGTAATCTTCCAAGACCCATCGTTGGAAGCAATGGCTACGACATACCCGATTACGATCGAGGAGCTCGGAAATATTACCGGAGTAGGCGCCGGCAAAGCCAAACGCTATGGAGAAGAGTTCATCAAAGTTATTAAGACCCACGTTGAAGATAACGAAATCGAACGTCCGGAAGACCTACGTGTTCGTTCCGTAGCAAATAAGAGCCGTATCAAGATTTCAATCATCCAAGCAATCGACCGCAAAATCGATCTCGACGAGTTGGCAAACTCAAAATGTATGGAGTTTGGTGAGTTGCTAGATGAGATTGAAGCAATCGTCTATGCCGGAACAAAAATCAACATCGATTACTTCATCAATGAGGTAATTGATGATGACCATCAAGATGATATTTTCGATTACTTCAAAGAGACCGATACCGATTCGCTCAACGAAGCAATCAAAGAACTCGGCAATGATTATTCTGAAGAAGAGATTCGCCTAATGCGAATCAAATTTCTTTCAGAAATGGGTAACTAAGTTATTGCTCATAAGCGAAGAGAACCGGTCATTTCGACGAGTTCCCCAAAAAGCGAACCACCCCAAAAGTTGTCTTTAACTTTTGGGGTGGTTCGCTTTTTACGCCGCCTTGTTAATCGCGTACGGTTTTAATAGGGCAGCGGATAAAAATTGCTGACCCGTTGTTGTTTATAACACAAATGGACGTCAATGAGACGTCCATTTGCAATTAATATGATGTTATTTTGTTTAGTAGGCAATCTTGCGGATAGAGCCATCGCTGTAAACGACGATGTTTAAGCCTTTCCATGGCTCAGTCGACATTGCGCCTTGTGCGTTATAGTAACCAACAACTTCGTTGACAGCATCTTCTGATGTTACGTCATCGATACCGCTAAATTCATATTCGCTAATGTTGTTAAAATTAGACCACCATTGAGCTGCTTTGTATGCCTCGCCACAGCCTTCCGGGACATACAATGTTGCATTCCGGTAAGTCTCATCTTCAAAGGGTGATGCCAAGCCATACCCTCCCATAGTAATTGTCGGAGGAGTCTTAGCTTTGGAGTAGATTGTGCTTAAATTATTGCAATAACTGAATGCTTCGCTTCCTATCTCAGAAACAGATTCTCCGATTGTTAAATGGGTTAAGTTCTTGCAAGATCTGAATGCCCTATACCCAATCTTAGTTACCGAGTCGGGGATAGTCACAGAAGTCAAGCTTTCGCAATAACTGAATGCCGACTCTCCAATCTCAGTTACCGAGTCGGGGATAGTAACAGAGGTTAAGCTTTTGCAAGAAGAGAATGCCCTATCCCCAATCTTAGTTACCGAGTCGGGGATTACAAGGTCAGTTACCAATTCTCCATTGAGATATAACGATGTTCCGTCGCCAATCGGATTTGCCGCGGCATCGCTGAAATTGATATTGCACCACGCTCCTAGGTCTGAAATATATACAGACGTCAAGCTTGAGCAACCTCTGAATGCACTCCCTCCAATCTCAGTTACCGAGTTAGGGATAGTAACAGAGGTTAAGCTTTTACAACCATGGAATGCACCCTCTC
The DNA here is from genome assembly GCA_964638475.1 of uncultured Alistipes sp. Classification (GTDB taxonomy): domain Bacteria; phylum Bacteroidota; class Bacteroidia; order Bacteroidales; family Muribaculaceae; genus UBA7173. The sequence goes on from CAZXAZ010000029.1 coordinate 16,773, forward strand.
CAATCTCAGATACCGATTCTCCGATTGTTACGGACGTCAAGCTTGAGCAACCACTGAATGCCGACTCTCCAATCTCAGTTACCGAGTCGGGGATGGTAACAGAGGTTAAGCTTTTGCAAGAAGAGAATGCCCTATACCCAATCTTAGTTACCGAGTCAGGGATTACGAGGTCTGTTACCAATTCTCCATTGAGATATAACGATGCTCCGTTGTATAACGGATTTGACAATGCATTGCAGAAATTGATATTGCACCACACTCCTAGGTCTGAAATATATACAGTCGTCAGATTTGAGCAATTTGAGAATGCTGACTCCCCAATTTTGGTTACTGATTTTCCGATTGTTACAGACGTCAGACTTGAGCAACCAGTGAATGCATAATCTCCAATTTCAGATACCGATTCTCCGATTGTTACAGACGTCAGACTTGTACAATCTGTGAATGCCTTCTCTCCAATCTTAGTTACTGAGTCGGGAATGGTAACTGAAGTCAAGCTTGAGCAACGATTGAATGCAGACTCTCCAATCTCAGTTACCGAGTCGGGAATGGTAACTGAAGTC
>CAZXAZ010000030.1:0-15564 GCA_964638475.1 uncultured Alistipes sp.
TAACAGTCCTTGTTAATAATAATGTAGTTGAATATAAAAATTGGCAAGGCGATTTCAAGAATAAACCAATAATATTACATCAGAAGTTGTTAGATAACGCCCGACATTGAAATGGGAAAAGAGTCGTGGTATGGAAAAAATTTTCTCAGCCGATGTAGATAGTGTCGAAAGCGTCATACTTATACCCTCTCGCATTGACGAGTAAAATGCGAATAACAAACGACTCAAAAAAATTGCTATGTAGCCGTCTTTATTGCGGTATACGTTTAGATAACAACTCTTCCATTAGTCGATATGCAGCTCCTTTAAATAGAGCTTCAATATCTCGCAATCTCACTTTCTGGGGTTCGTTCTTAACTCCGGCTATCCAATAACGATCTATATTATCAATATCTACTGTATCAAACACGATTGAATTCACTTCTCTACTTAAACAATATGTTTCAGACTCGTTATCTTCAGCTTCTGATGGAGATAGAGAGCTCGAAATAAATATATTCGGATTAGCCCCCATTGCTAGTAATTTTTCAGCCTTATCATAGTCTAATTTCATACCGGCCTCGTATAACCGGCAATCAATTTCGCGATAGCCAAGGTCTGTTAATTGAGAAAGTTCGCCATCCAACATAAGATATAAGGCGTCGAAATCATCATAGTTTGCGAATGATTTTAGATGCCTCTTTAAGTTATCTAGAGTATTAGGAATTGCAACTACTGTTCTAAGATAATGTATAATTTCTTCACATCCCACTCTACATGGTTTGACAACTTCCATAAACGAAGGTGTCCAAGAATCTATCGATAATATTTTGTAGTTAGCCCACGCTATTAGATATAGCGAATAAACACCCATGAAGCAACGATTATTTTGCGCTTCGAAGTGTGAAATAAAATCAGTCGAACGACATTGTAAGATATACAGCATCAACTTATTATCTGTATATTCGCCACTCTGAGATGATTCTTCTCTAATTTCGGTTAGTTCGGATGTAGGCTCGGCTTCATTCATACAGCCTACCCATTCCGTTGAGTTGTCATATGAATATACTAATCTAACTTCATATCCTAAATCTTCGTTTTCTCTCATCAAAGAGAGTATTTCGCGATAATCATCATTGTCATCTAACTTTATCTTTTCTTGTCGCTCCAATCGACATAGTGCCCACGCTAACTCGTCAGCTGAGCACCAATTCCAATAACAGGCATCAGGATTTGACACAATGTCACCGGTAAGCAAGAATGACAATTTACTACTTATCCATTCCCTAGATTCTGCTACGGTTACTCTTTCTATTTCTAATGATTCAACAAAATCATTGTAATCAAATTGATCCTTTCCGAATAATGGTTCAATCTCAGTTACCAAGCCTTCTACTCTAATAAATAAATAATTTCTTGTAGGCGCAGAAAGAGTAGCTACCCAATCTTTTAATTTTTTTTGAGAAACACCGATGTTTCCCTCATACATATTATACGAAAGAATTGCAAATAACGTCGGATCACGATATGCCATAATATCGTTATCTGTTGCTATACACTCCCATTTACTATTTCCTTTACGTCTTTCAATAAAGGTGTATATATCTCTTCCCATATCTCAATATTAGTTTAATCGGTAAGGCTATGATTTCATAGCTGTTTCTATGCAAAGTTAATATTTAATATTAGATAAGCTACATAGCAATGACACATTTGTTGATATTCCGACTGAATAAACGTGACAATATTTTCTTTATTTAATGTCTCAGTTTTTTTGCGTAACTTTGTCGGCGAAAAACAGTTTGAAAATCAGCGACCAAAATGAGTGATGTAATACAACTTCTTCCGGATTCTGTTGCTAACCAAATTGCAGCCGGCGAGGTCATTCAACGACCGGCTTCTGTTATTAAAGAGTTAGTGGAGAATTCTATTGACGCCGGTGCTACGCAAGTCAAAATCATCTTGCGCGATGCCGGAAAAACGCTCATTCAGGTTGTTGATGATGGATGTGGCATGACTGACACTGATGCCCGCTTAGCGTTTGAACGCCATGCAACATCAAAGATTCGTCAAGCGTCTGATTTATTCGAGCTCCATACGATGGGGTTCCGTGGAGAAGCGTTGCCGTCTATTGCCGCTGTGGCCCAAATTGATCTCAAAACGATGCGTCGCGATAGCCAAATCGGCACTCACCTTGAATTAGCAGCATCGAAATTTGTCAGCCAAACACCTGACGCTTGTGCCCCCGGCAGCAACCTTTCGGTAAAGAATTTATTTTTCAATTTTCCCGCACGACGCAAATTTCTCAAACGAGATGCGGTCGAACTTGGGCATATCATTCGTGAATTTGAACGTTTAGCTCTCGTCAATCCGTCGGTAGAATTTGAGTTATACCATAACGATGTAAATCTCTATCAATTACTTCCCGGCACATTGCGCCAACGTATTGCTGGTTTATTCGGGAAAGCCCTCGACAAGCAACTCATTCCGGTTGAGACTGAAACACCGCTTGTCAAAATTAGTGGCTTTATATGCCTTCCTGAATTTGCCCGTAAGCGTAACGCACAGCAATTTTTCTTCGTAAACGGACGAAATATGCGTCACCCCTATTTTCATAAAGCAGTCATGAACTGCTACGAAGATATAATTGCATCAGAACATTTGCCAAATTATTTTCTCAATTTTGAGGTCGATCCTCAGACAATTGATGTCAACATTCATCCGACCAAGAGCGAAATCAAATTTGAAAATGAACAGCCTATTTGGCAAATTCTGACTGCTGCTATCAGAGAATCGCTCGGCAAATTTAATGCTATTCCCTCTCTCGATTTTGACAAAGAAGACGCTCCGGAGATTCCGGTTTTCGATCCGAATATGTCGAAAAAATTAGACCTAGGCGACCTCGATACATCATACAATCCATTCGCTCAAGAATCACCAAAAACACCAAAAACACCAAAAACAACTACTTCTGAAGATTCTATTCTTAACAATAGTTCTTCAAAAAATGAACCTTCTCGCCTAAACAGCCTCTCAGATCCGAGATTTGCCACCACTTTGGGCGCGACGCCCCAAAGTAGTCATTTTAATGATTGGGATAAACTCTATGCCGATTTTCAAGCGGCAACTTCGACCGATAATTTTGACTCATCTATATCCACTCCGGCGAGTTTCCTTACAGACGAAACGCCCAAAACGTCAGGCCTCGAAGCAAGTATGCTCAACATATTACCGGAGACTGATGTTATTACTCAATCCTGTGGCTTATTACAATTATCTAACCGCTATTTAGTCACTATTGGCAACGACAGCTTGATACTTATCGACCGCCACCGTGCCCACATCAAAATTCTTTTTGAGCGATTTCTTTCAAATACATCATCATCAATCGGCGAATCACAACAAGTATTGTTCGCTGAACAGATCGAACTCACCCAAGCTCAAAAAGGAATTCTTGATAGTATTCTCGATGATGTAAAAGCCCTCGGATATGAATTATCGATGTCTCAAACGACAGATAAAGGGATCTGTCGTTGCGAAATGCTCGGAGTGCCGGCAATATTAGGAAACGGTAGCGCCACAGAAGCCCTTCTTAAAATAATTGATGATGCCGAAGATGGCAGCGGACTTCCCCATGAAGAAATGCATCGTCGTTTGGCACTATCTCTTGCCCAATCTGCCGCCATACGCGCCAATCAAAGCCAATCATCGGCAGATGCAGAAAGAATGCTGGCTGAACTATTCGCATTGCCCGATCCGTCATACACTCCTGACGGCAAAGCTATCATCCTACAAATTCCGACTGCTGAAATTGCCCGCAGACTATAGACACAACAACGGCTCGGCTCTCACCGTTACAGAGAAACTCCGTTTGCCAATTCAACAAGACGATTATAAAGCGAATGTAGCGGCAATCCCATTACATTATAGTAATCGCCACGAATACCGGAGATGCCGACATATCCAATCCATTCTTGAATACCGTAAGCGCCAGCTTTATCAAACGGACGATATTTATCGACATAGTAGTTAATCTCATCCAACGATAACATAGCGAAATCTACTTCGGTTATTTCTGAAAATGTCACCGTCTGATTCTGAGTAGCAAGCGTAACTCCGGTTACAACCTTATGTGTCTGACCAGAAAGCAATCGCAACATCTCTACTGCATTTTGCTTATCTGAAGGCTTACCCAACACTTCTCCCCCACATACAACTACCGTATCTGCGGTTAAAAGGATTTCATTCTTCTTCAACTGCTCAATATACGGATTTGCTTTCTTTCTCGAAATAAAAGCTGCAACATCTTCCGATTTCAAATCCGAAGGATATGACTCTTCAACTTCAATCAAAGGTAAAATTGTCAATTCAACGTCGAGTTTTCCCAACAACTCTCTACGACGCGGAGAATGTGATGCGAGCAAAATCTTGCAACCATCAAGCGGCTGGTATAATTTGGTTTCCATCTTTATAGATTCTCTTTTAAAAATCAGTTTAATACTTATTTCACTGAGTTTACCAACCGAATGCCTTATCTCCTAAGGCCCAAATTCCTTGGGCTTTCATGACCTCCTCAAGAATATCTCGGGCGACACCATGACCACCAACCGACGGTGAAACATATCCTGCAATATCAATGATATCAATGGCAGCATCTGACGGTGAAACAGCTAATCCGGCGTGAATCATACATTCATAATCCGGAATATCATCACCAACGTAGATAACCTCTTCAGGTTTTAGTTGATGCTTTGCAATCCATTCCTTAAGAATAGGCAATTTCATGCCGACTCCGGTAAAAATATCTGTAATACCCAACTTTTCAAATCGCTCAGTAATACCTGGAGAAACAGCCCCTGTAATAATCGCAAGACGCAAACCTCGCTTTACAGCAAGTTGCATAGCAAAGCCATCTTTTGTATTCACCGTACGGCGTGGCACACCATTATCGCCCAATGGTATAGTTGACGTAGATAATACACCGTCAACATCGAAAACGACGGCCTTTATTTTTGTCAAATCATATGAAATCTTACTCATACGTTAGAGAAAAAAATCATTTGTATAGGTTTAATATCTTTTCGGTCAACAACGTATAAACCGGCTTCAAATCTTCCGGCAACGATGCTATATGCTTATTAATTACGTCAATGTCACCACGTCGCGCCGGACCGGTCATAGCATCAACAGGCGATTTAACAGTTAGTTTATCAAGGGTCGCCTGTAGTAATGGCAACATAAAGCGGATATCAATTCCGCGTTCTTGCAAGAGTCTATCAGCCTCAGCCCACATTAAATTAGCAAAATTACAAGCAAACACCGCAGCGACATGTATTGACTCACGCAGCCCGCTATCTGCCAATCTAACCATATTAGAAATATCCTTTGCAATATCGAATAATTGCTTGGCAACTATTGGCGACGATCCCTCGATCAAAAAAGGCACATTACTTATCTCTACGGCAACATCACGCGAAAATGTCTGTAATGGATAAAATACACCATAATTGCTCTTTTTACCCGAAAAGACATCCACACTGACACTTCCAGAAGTATGGGCCCATATTCCGGGAAAATCTTCAGTAGACTCAACAACATCAACAACCGAATCATCGTTTACGGCAATCAAATATAAATCCATATCTGAGCGCAAATTATGAAAATCGGTTATTGCGTCACAATGCGATATTCCCGACGAAAGAGAGGCTCCCGACGAAGATTTAATTTGACTCGACGTATCTACGAAGTTTCGATTAACCAATTCGGCTAGACGCGACGCCGACTCCGTTGTTCTGGCTATAATTTGGCAAATCTGCGCCCGTTGGTGAAGAGCTTTGGCAAGATGAGTAGCAACATTGCCGGCTCCTATGATGGCAATTTTCATTCAACTGTTGGTTTCCAAGATCCGATATGTACCTTTTCCCAAAGCAACTTCTCTGAATTAATAGGCTTACGCTCCTCATCCTTGTAGCCGACGGTTAGAATACACAAAACAGCGAACTCTTCAGGTATTCCAAGAGCATCACGAACATATTCTTCTGATGGCATCCCATCTTCACGAAAACGTTCTCTCACTTGAATCCAACAGCTACCAAGCCCCAAATCTTGAGCTTGTAATTGCATAAGCATAGCTGCGATTGATGCATCTTCAATCCATGCATCCGAACGAGTAATATCCGCTGTAACAACAATCGCTAACGGAGCAGATGCAATCGATGTAGCATAATTCGATTTACACTGACTTAACTTTTCGAGCATTTCTTTATCCTCAACTAAAACAAATTGCCAAGGACGAACACTCTTCGACGACGGTGACATTAATGCTGCTTCAATGATTAAGCGAACATCATCTGGGTCAACCGGCTGCGGTGTATAACGGCGTATGCTACGGCGATTAATTAAAAGTTCATGGAAGTTTTCCATATCGGTAAGTTGTTTATGGATTTACCGCGCGGAATATATTCTGTAAACGAACATACTTGCGCAACTAAGGGCTTTCTTGACCTCAGCGACTACAAATCCAAGCATCCGGATTACCCGCATGCTCTTTCTGCGCAGTAGCCTCTTTGTATGTACTACCGGTTGCAGCATAAACACGATATTTGCCGTCTTTCTGCAGAATGCCCAATTTCTTTCCTTGATTTTCGGATATGTAACGATTAGCCTGCTCTTCGACAGGGAAAGAAGCAACGATAACACAGTAGGGATCTGTTACTTGAAATCTTGCAATAAAATCTGACGGCGAACTGATTTTCGCTTCAGAACTCTCTACTGGTTGTGATTTGTTTTCATCACTTGACTCCGCAACAACATCGGCAACAATTTCAAGAGTATCAACTAGCGCGACAACACTATCTGAATTAACAGCTAATTCTTCTTCAACGCAATAGTTATCCTCAACAACAACCAGCTCGGTTTGTTGCTGACTATCGGTAGGGGCAAGCGACGCCTTCAATGGTTCATTTGCTACCTTAATAGGATTCAAAATAAACAGAGCCAATGTCACAATTACAGCGAGAGAAGCTGCTATGCCAACAACGCTTCGCGTCCATCGATTACGACGACCGGAAACAGCAACTTCATCTTCTCGTTCAGATTTACCACGCCAATTTTGCACTGGAGGCAACATTCTAACGTCAGATGATTCTGTTATTGTGTTACTATTAACAATCGACTCTGGTTCACTAAGAGACTTACTATCGGCCGCACGCAATTCAAGCTTGCATAATCCATAATATCTAAAATCCCAACCAGAGACATCATAGGGATTAAAGATAATCGTACCATATTCGGTATATGTCAATTCGCCAAGATGGCCGAGGACCAATGAGCCGAAAGCTTTAAGCTGTTGAAGCAACACCTCTGCTTCCTCATTTACGATTCTACGAGCGACCTCAAAAGAAACGCCATCACGACGTGAAACCGAGTTCTCCAAAACTCCGTCTGACTCAACAATAGCGCCATTAAACACCAATTCTCTCGAAGGAGGAAGTAAAATAAGCGGATTCCTTTCATCAAAGCGAGCCGGCTTGTGACGAACCATCAAGGCACCAATTCCCGGCACCGTCACACAATCATGACGGCGGAGAAGATATTCAAGATGGTCAATTAATATATTCACAGCGCTTTAACGTTTATGAAAAGATATATTTACGAATCAAATTCCGAATATCGGCAATTAGTCTGCCGACTTGGTAATGCAAAGTTAACAAAAATCGAATGACTATTCAAATTTATTTTTAATTTTATCTGTATGATTTTGGCTAAATTACATTACGACTTTGAATTTATGCTCCGCTAAAAAAAGTCAGACATACGCCAGCCCATTAACTATCAAAAACAGCCAACGGCTGTAAATGAAGACTATTATGGCGCAAACACCTCTTATTAATCAACCATATCGTATGCTTATATAGCCAAAAATACGGATAGGTCAAACGGGTGATTCCAATCTTCTTCCAAAAATCGGGATATAACTTCTCAATCTGTTGACCAATTTCTGAAGTAGAATCACCATGATAGATCTTATATAAATGGTAACGGTTATACACATTTAAGCCATATGAAATGTGAGGATTCTTGCTACCAAACAACTGCTTAACAATTTCACATTCTGCACCTGCTTTCTTCGTCAACTTCGCTCCATCTGTCACGCTCTTACCATGAAGGCGGAACGAGCTTAAACATTCCCGAACAACAGCAACCTTATGATTACATATTAACAAACCCCAAAACAGCCAATCTCCGACATAGCGAAACTTCATGTAAGTCTTATCTGAAAGGGTTCGCCAAAAGTCAATTCGCATTAAAACCATACTAGCATTGTATATATGATTCCAATGAACTAATCGAGCTTGAATATAATCAGAGCCATCATAAACATAAGTCTTTTTATCAGGCTGAAAATCATCAAAAGAGTCACGTGGCGACGGATGTCCATCTGAATCTATAAGATGAGACATAGTCCTAACAACGGCAATCTCTTCATCAGACTCCATCGCATTTACGGTCTTTTCAAGGAATGTAGCTTCTGCCAAATCATCCGCCTCAGCTATCCATGCATATTTCCCTCGAGCAGCTTCAAGCCCCTTCTCCCACTGAGCAAACGGGCTTCCGCTATTCTTTTCATTATAGAGAATTTGGCTTACTTTAGGATGATTGCGATATTGTTCTATAATTTCGCGAGAATTATCTGTTGAGCAATCATCTAGTATAATCACCTCAAAATTCTGATATGTCTGTTGCAACACCGAATCTAGCCTTTCAGTGAGATAACGTGCATAATTATAGTTAGGGATTATAACCGTAACTAATGGATTTTCCATTATGTCTATATAGCGAATTTGTGTACAAATTATATAAAAGGAACAACCCCGGAAGCGCTCTTCATTGGAGTCCCTCCGGGATTGTTATTTGTTAAGCAAGTTGTCAGCCGGAGTCGATTATTCGGCAGCAGCCTCTTCAGCAGCGGGAGCTTCCTCTGCAGGAGCCTCAGCAGCAGCTTTAGCAGCTTCTTCTGCAGCCTTAGCGGCAGCGATTTCGGCCTTCTTTTTAGCTACTTCTTCAGCCTTAGCTGCGTTCTTAGCCTGTTCTGCGGCAAGACGCTCCTTATCGGCAGCGGCTTTCTTGTCGGCATTAGAAGCCTTGAATGCCTCAACTGATTTCTGCTTATTTGCCTTCCAAGCATCGAAACGACGCTGTGCTTCAGCTTCGTCAAAGGCGCCTTTCTTAACGCCACCTTGGAGGTGCTTCATCAACATCACTCCTTCTTTAGAAAGAATGCTGCGTACAGTATCTGTAGGCTGCGCACCTACATTGACCCAATACAAAGCTCGCTCAAAGTTGAGAGTAACAGTAGCAGGATTAGTGTTGGGATTGTAAGAACCAATCCTTTCAATAAACCTACCATCACGTGGTGCCCTGCTATTGGCGATTACAATAGGATAGAACGCATAGTTCTTGCGACCATGACGTTGCAGTCTGATTTTTGTTGCCATTAAATAAAAATTGTTAATGAGTTTGTATTGCGTCTCCCGACCATCGCGTGACCGGGAAATGCGACTGCAAAGTTACGTAATTTCCTATAATTGACCAAATTTTCAGCTTTTTTTTATCATCTTTTCTGATGAGATTTTCCAATTTTACTTCAAAATAGCCCTATTCCGAGTAACATGGCCACCTCTCCCCTATTATTTTCGCAAATCAGAAAGCCACAAAATAACCGCTTCACATACTTTATATTCTTCTATTCTAATTCCGAAATAAGAAATTATCAAGTAAATTTTAAGTCTCAATAAACTAAAAGAACATATATTTCGGATTTTGTTTTACAAAAAAAACGTCAATGAAAATCAAATAATTTATATACAAAGATACAGAGATTACAATATTTATTTGCTAGTGTTTCTCGTTTTTACTAAATTCGCTTAATGAAGCATTTATTCCTATTTAATCCAGAAAATGATATTGCCCTCGGATTGGGCTTACCTCACATAACACCGCCCCGTCAGGCTACATTGTTACACAAAGCCGGAGCAATGCTCCCGTTTTGGCTCGGAAATATAAACGATTCAATACTCGTTAACTCTTGCGATATTGTAAAAGCTAACGAATGGCGCAATGAATTGATTGCCAACACAGGAATTTCCGGACCTACTCCCATTTCTCAAGTCAACACTAACGAGAATTATTCTTTATTGCCTTGGGGATGGAGCTTCGACGCCATCTCGCAGTTTAAGAAATTCGGAATAGAAGATAATGCTTTTGCTCACCTTCAAGAAATCATGCCTATAAGACGCGCGTTATCACACCGTCGAACCGCATTACGATTTCTCACTCAATGGTCTAACAAAATCTCTCCATTAAATTTCCCATTACCAATAGAAACAAAATCACCTGAAGAAGTAACTAAATACCTTAGCGATAACGGCAGCTCGATCCTAAAATCTCCTTGGTCATCAAGCGGAAGAGGTGTTTTCCCAATCACCAACTCAACACTACTCTCATCATTACCGCGCATCAACGGAATAATTAAAAATCAAGGGTCTATTATCGTTGAGCCCCTATTGCCGAAAATTCAAGACTTTGCCATGCTATTCAATTATAGTAATGGCTCAGCCCATTTCGCCGGATACTCTCTGTTTTTCAACTCAACAAGCACCAATTATGGAGGGAATTTTGTCGCATCTGATGAATCAATCCTAAAAAGACTAAGCCAATGGATTACCCCATATAAAATAGAAGAAACTAAAAACTTCGTATCCGAAACATTAGCAGAAGTGCTCGGCGACAATTACAATGGTCCGCTTGGCGTCGATATGATGATATGCGGCGAAGATGGAAATGCATGGCTCAACCCATGTATAGAAATCAATCTTCGTTATACTATGGGGTTTATCGCCAAAGGTGTATTTACAAAACTAGGCACAGAAGGTGTTATGTCGATTTCTCCCACAAACGACAGGCAGCTATCCAACAAAAAAGAAGGAGACAAGTCAATTAGACTTGTCCCCAAAAACGATTGGTTCGATTTTATCTTTTATTCCAACCTATAAGCTAACGATTAATCAACATTGCGACGTTCGAGTTTGACCACATTCTCAACATGATGTGTATGAGGGAACATATCCACCGGACGAACCGCCGTAACACGATATTTTTCATCTAACATTGCCAAATCGCGCGCTTGTGTTGCCGGATTACAACTAACATAAACAATACGTTTAGGCTCGGCACCAAGGATAACATTAACGACATCAGCATGCATCCCGGCGCGAGGCGGATCTACTATCATCACATCAGGGCGACCATGTTCGGTAATAAATTCCGGCGTCAAGACATCTTTCATATCTCCGGCAATAAACTCCGTATTATCAAGGCCATTAACTTTAGCGTTGAGTTTGGCATCTTCGATTGCGGGCTCTACATATTCAATACCAACAACCTTACGAGCTTGACGAGCGACAAAATTAGCAATCGTGCCTGTACCGGTATAAAGATCATAAACAAGTTCATCTCCGGTTAAACCCGCAAATTCACGAGCTACCTTATAAAGATTATACGCTTGGCGAGAATTGGTTTGATAGAACGACTTCGGCCCGATTCTAAAGCGCAAGCCCTCCATTTCCTCTTCGATATAAGATTTGCCGGAATGTAGCAAAATATCAAGGTCTGCAATGGTATCATTTGCCTTGGTATTGACGACATACATTATCGACGTCAATTCTGGGAAATTAGCACGCAAGTCATCAAGCAACCCCTTAATTGCCTCCGAATCCTCCTCTCCAAACGACAAAACAACCATAGTTTCTCCGGTCGAAGCTATACGAATCATCATCGTGCGAAGCAATCCAACTTGAGCTCTCAGATCGAAAAACGTGAGGCCATTTGCTTTTGCATACTCTTTAACATGAAGACGCAATCGATTACCAAGATCATCCTGTAAATGACACTTCTCGATATCAAGCACTTTATCAAACGCCCCGGGAATATGAAATCCGGCAGCATTTCGATCTGAGAATTCTTCTCCGGAACGCATTTGCTCCCAAGTAAGCCATTTTTTATTAGAGAATGTATACTCCATCTTGTTGCGATACTCACGAATTGTCTCTGAGCCAAGAATCGGAGTAATCTCAGGCAAATCTACTTTTGCGATTCTATGCAAAGCATCTTCTACTTGCTGTTGCTTTGCTTTCAATTGCTCCTCATAAGGAAGATGTTGCCAACGACATCCTCCGCAAACACCAAAATGACTGCAAAACGGTTCTACACGAATAGCCGACGGCTTCACAAGGCGTTCAATATGCCCTTCAGCATAAGAATGTTTTTTTCGATCAATTTTAACATCAGCAATATCACCCGGCGCTCCATAAGGTATAAACACTACCATTTCGCCGTGACGAGCAATAGCTTTACCCTCAGCAGCGACAGAGGTTATCTCAAGACCTTCAAGCAATGGTAATTCTTTTTTCTTTCTGCCCATATTATAGAGTATATCCCTAAAAAAAGGATTGGAAAATTTATTCGTTAAAAATTTATTGGAATTCTTCGTGAGCATGCCTTCTTTGCAAAAAAATATCATACAGCACGAACAACTTTGCAAAGTTACGATTTTTCCACACTTAATAAAGATATTTCGCATCAAAAAAATATTTGCTAAATTGGCTTTTTTTACCGATTTTTTGTAACTTTGCAGAACGCTCAGGTTTCCTCAAAAACCAAGAGCTATACAAATATTGCAAATACAACAATCCTTTTGCATATATCAATAACAAAATTAAATATTTGACCAGAACGGTTAAAAACTGTAATCTAAACAAGTCAAACAACCCATGGCAAAAAAAATCTACACTTTCGGCGATGGTAAGGCTGAAGGAGATGCTTCAATGCGCAACCTCCTCGGCGGTAAAGGTGCCAATCTCGCTGAAATGAACATCTTGGGGATGCCCGTGCCTCCCGGTTTTACAATTACTACCGAAGTCTGCACTGAGTATACTCAATATGGTCGCGAACATGTCGTAAACGACATTAAAGCTGAAGTTGAGAAGGCTATCGCTCACGTTGAAACTCTTACTGGTAAGAAATTCAACGATCCCGCCAACCCGCTGTTGGTATCTGTCCGTTCAGGAGCTCGCGCTTCTATGCCCGGCATGATGGATACAGTGCTGAACCTAGGTATGAACGATGCTACAGTTCAGGCCCTCGCAGAAAAAAGCGGCAATCCCCGTTTCGCGTGGGACAGCTATCGTCGTTTCGTACAGATGTATGGTGACGTTGTGCTCGGCATGAAGCCCAAAAGCAAAACCGAAACTGACCCCTTCGAAGCAATCATCGACGCTGTTAAGGAAGAAAAAGGCGTTAAGTTCGACACCGAACTTACCGTTGAAGACTTGCAAGAACTGGTTAAACGCTTCAAAGCGGCTGTTAAAGAATACACCGGTAAAGATTTCCCCGATTCTGCATGGGATCAACTTTGGGGTGGCATCTGCGCCGTATTCGATTCTTGGATGAACGAACGCGCTATCCTCTACCGTCGCATGAACCAGATTCCCGAAGAATGGGGAACCGCTGTTAACGTTCAAGCTATGGTTTACGGTAACATGGGTAACAATTCAGCTACCGGTGTCGCCTTCTCTCGTGATGCCGCTACCGGTGAAAACATCTTCAACGGTGAATACCTCATCAACGCTCAAGGCGAAGACGTTGTTGCCGGCATCCGTACACCCCAACAAATCACCATCGAAGGCTCACGTCGTTGGGCTGCCCTCCAAGGCATCTCAGAAGAAGAACGCGCATCTAAATATCCCGCCTTGGAAGAATCGATGCCCACTTGCGCTGCCGAACTTATCGCAATCGCAAACAAGCTCGAAGCCCACTACAAAGATATGCAAGATATGGAGTTCACAATCCAGGACGGCAAACTCTGGATGCTCCAAACTCGTAACGGTAAACGTACCGGCGCTGCCATGGTACGCATTGCAATGGAACTTCTTCGTGCCGGCGAAATCGACGAAAAGACTGCCCTCCTCCGCATGGAGCCCCAGAAACTCGACGAACTTCTCCACCCCGTATTCGACAAAGAAACTCTTAAGCGCGCTAAAGTCGTAGCTAAGGGTCTTCCTGCATCTCCCGGTGCCGCTACCGGCCAAGTAGTATTCTTCGCCGACGACGCAGAAGCATGGGCTGAAAAGAAAAAGAAAGTAGTTCTCGTTCGTATCGAAACATCTCCCGAAGACCTTCGCGGTATGGCTGTCGCTCAAGGTATCTTGACCATGCGCGGCGGTATGACCAGCCACGCAGCCGTAGTTGCTCGCGGTATGGGTAAATGCTGCGTTTCAGGTGCCGGTGAAATCAAAGTTGACTACGAAGCTCGCACCGTTGAAATGGGCGGCAAGACCTACAAAGAAGGCGACTGGATTTCTCTCAACGGATCTACCGGAGACGTTTACGACGGACAAGTTGCAACCGTAGAGCCCGAACTTGACGGTGACTTCGGAGCAATCATGAACCTCGCTGCCAAATATACCAAGACTCTCGTTCGCACCAACGCTGACTCTCCCCGCGACGCAAAACAAGCTCGCAACTTCGGCGCTCAAGGTATCGGTCTCTGCCGTACAGAACACATGTTCTTCGAAGGCGACCGCATCAAAGCTGTTCGCGAAATGATTCTCGCTTCTGACGTAGAAGGTCGCAAGAATGCTCTTGCAAAACTTCTTCCCATGCAGCGTGGCGACTTCGAAGGCATCTTCACCGCTATGGATGGTTACGGCGTAACAATCCGCCTCCTCGATCCCCCATTGCACGAATTCGTACCTCATCAGACTGCTACCCAGAAAGAACTCGCAGACGAGATGGGTATCACTCTCGCTGAAGTAAAAGCAAAAGTTGACGCACTCGAAGAATTCAACCCCATGCTCGGTCACCGCGGTTGCCGTCTCGGTATTACATATCCCGAAATCACCGAAATGCAAACCCGCGCTATCATTGAAGCCGCTCTCATCGTTAAATCACGCGGCATCGATGTTAAGCCCGAAATCATGATCCCCCTCGTTGGTTCACTCAAAGAAATCCAGAACCAAGCAAACATTATCCATACTACTGCATCAAAAGTATTCGAAGAGAAGGGCGACTCACTCCCCTACCTCGTAGGTACAATGATTGAGGTTCCCCGCGCAGCCCTCGTAGCTGATCAGATTGCATCCGTTGCAGAATTCTTCTCATTCGGAACCAACGACCTCACCCAGATGACCTTCGGATTCTCTCGTGACGACGCTCCCAAGTTCCTCAAATTCTACAAAGAACACGGCATCATCAAGACAGATCCCTTCGAAGTACTCGACCAAGAAGGCGTAGGTCAACTCGTAGAAATGGGCGTCAAGAAAGGCCGCTCAGCTCGTCCCGAACTCAAAGTGGGTATCTGCGGCGAGCACGGTGGTGAACCCAGCTCTGTTAAGTTCTGCGCAAAACTCGGCATGAACTACGTAAGCTGCTCACCCTTCCGCGTTCCCATCGCTCGCGTTGCTGCGGCCCAAGCAGCCATCGAAGATTAAGAGATAATCCCTTATAATAAGCCACTTAGGCGGTGTG
>CAZXAZ010000031.1:0-15345 GCA_964638475.1 uncultured Alistipes sp.
GACTTCGACCACGTTATCATCGACTGGTTGGCTGAAGAATTCCTCCGTGAAGAAGGCGTTGACCTCCGTCAAGATCCTATGGCGTTGCAACGTCTGAAAGAAGCTGCCGAAAAAGCGAAAATCGAACTTTCTTCGACAACTTCTACCGAAATCAACCTCCCCTACATCATGCCCGTCAATGGTATTCCAAAACACCTTGTGAAGACCTTGACCCGTGCGAAATTTGAGCAGCTCGCCGACCGCCTCATCAACGCAACCATTCCTCCTTGCCAGCAGGCATTGAAAGATGCCGGTCTTAGCGCATCGGAAATCAACGAGGTAATCCTCGTCGGCGGTTCAACCCGTATCCCCGCTATCCAGCAGATCGTTGAAAAATTCTTCGGTAAAGCTCCCTCTAAGGGCGTAAACCCCGACGAAGTTGTTGCTGTAGGTGCAGCAATCCAAGGTGGCGTCCTCTCTGGCGACGTAAAAGACGTACTTCTTCTCGACGTAGTGCCCCTGTCAGTCGGCATCGAAACCCTCGGTGGCGTAATGACAAAACTTATCGACGCAAACACAACCATCCCGACCCGCAAGAGCGAGACCTTCTCAACCGCGTCTGACAACCAGCCCTCAGTTGAAATTCACGTTCTCCAAGGCGAACGCCCCATGGCGAAAGATGACAAAACCCTCGGTAAGTTCCACCTCGACGGCATCGCACCCGCCCCTCGTGGCATCCCGCAAATCGAAGTAACCTTCGAAATTGACGCCAACGGTATCTTGAACGTATCAGCCAAAGATAAAGCAACCGGCAAAGAACAGAGCATCCGTATCGAAGCTTCTTCCGGCCTCACCGACGAAGAAATCAAACGAATGAAATCTGAAGCAGAAGCCAACGCCGCTGCCGACGCTAAAGAGAAAGAGCGTATCGACACTCTGAACAAAGCCGACGCAATCATCTTCCAGACAGAGAAACAACTCTCTGAACTCGGCGACAAAATTCCCGCTGACAAGAAGAGCACTATCGAAGCTGCCGTTAGCAAGCTCAAAGACGCTCACAAAGCTCAAGACGTAACTGCTTGCGAAACCGCAATCAAAGAAATCGAGACTGCATTCGGCGCCGCACAACAAGACATCCTCAACGCACAAGCTCAGGCTCAAGCCAACGCCAACCCCGGAGCCAACGCGAACCCCGGAGCTCAGCAAGGTAACGCCAACGGCGACCACATCGACGATGTCGACTTCGAAGAAGTGAAGTAAATCACCAAACAACTATAACAAAAATAGGCTGTACCCTCTAAGTTACAGCCTATTTTTATTTATACGGTGCTCAATAACACTTGTTTTCAATGAACTTTTAGGGGTCAGCGAATTTCTTACACTCTCAACGACCTCAATGCCGCGAATTTCACACTATATCACAAGCGCAGACTATCAATAGTATAAACATCCGAAACCTATCGAGTCTCCCACAGCACCACCCGCTCCGCGGGCTCGGCCCCTCTCCCTCCGACCATACCGCGGGATCGCGACATCATGGGATGAGTCCGCGGAGCGGGTGGTGCTGTGATTACTCCAAGTCTGCTGAGTAGGATTGTGTCTCGTTCTGTATAGTCAACAAGCAAGTGCTTCAAATTTGAGCTTTGTTCAGACTTTTTTCGTAACTTTGGCGTTGAATAAGAAAAGATTATATTATGTCGGAAGACCAAATGAATCGTTATCGACTGACGTCGATGGAGGAGCCCGGAGATGAGCGCATGGCTCAGATTATGCGTGAGGTTGCCGAGGATGCCCGCGAAAGCACCCGCCGGGCTGCCGAGCGCGTGGCTGCCGGAATTGAGGCAGCCTCGCATGAGGCTCGCGTAAGAGTAGAAGAAACTTTAAACAAACTTCGCAATGGCGGCAAGTGAACACAAGCCTGTTCTTATTGTGATTGCCGGCCCCAATGGGTCGGGCAAAACTTCCGTGACTTCCAAGATTCTGCAACATGAGTGGCTGGAGGATTCGGAATATAAGCAACGACAAAGTAACCGACATCATCCTTTTGAACTTGATGTCTCCGACTCCACTGAACGAGACTCTGAAAGTTTAAGTTTTGGCATTGAATGCCCCCCCCTGATGCATATGAGAACCGACTTCGAAATAGCATAAACATCCGAAACCTATCGAGGCACCAAGGCACCACCCGCTCCGCGGGCTCGGCCCATGATATCGCGAGCCCGCGATGCGGGTGGTGCTATAAAATCGAAAAAATCGGTATAACTAAACAATCTAACATCAAAAAACAAATTAGGATATAAACACTCAGATAAGTGTTTATATCCTAATTTATTATTGAGCCCAACTATTAGAGTATACTGCGCGATCTAAATGTGAAAAAATAGCGTTGTTTTATATGGGGAATTGCTATAAAAAAAAGAAACATCTCTTAGTAAGAGATGTTATTAATGCGACAAAATTAGTAAAATTTTTCTAATTGATGCAATCATAGCACGAAAAATTTCTATAATGTTTTTCATTTAGCCGATTTGTTTAACAAATTGTGTTTTATAACATGCTCTAATACACTGAATTACTATTGTTTATCGTTTTTTAAACATCTCTTACTAAGAGACGTTTCAACAACTCCTATTCTAAAAACACTCTTATCAAGAAACAAACATTTAACATAAATCTATAATTCCTATTAATCTAAACTGTACACTCATGATTAACAAGTGGTTATCAGTTGCAGCAATCGCCACAATGGCATTCGCAACATCTTGTTCAAATGAAGATTTCGACAGTCCTCAAAATGGTGCAGAAGCAGTAGTTTCTTTAACAGCTCAACTTCCCGAAGGATTGCAATCACGTGCTTATGGTAACGGCACTACTGCCAATACTCTTAGCTATGCCGTTTATCTGAAAAATGGCGAAAATTGGGAACTCACCAACACAGTTAGCACTGACGAGCCCATCAATATGTCAAAGACAATTAATTTGCGTTTGACAAATGGTAAAACTTATCAGATTGTTTTCTGGGCAGATGCTACTAACTCTATCTACTCTACAAATTGGGATAACCGTAATATTACTGCTGACTACGCAGGCGTAGTTTCAAGCAATGAAGCTCTCGACGCATTCTTCGCCGTAGAAACACTCACTGTTAACGGTGCATCAAGCAACAATGTTAAATTGACTCGTCCGTTCTCCCAACTCAATATCGGTACTAACGACCTCACAGCTTCTGCCAATGCAGGTTGCGCAATTTCGAAAGCAAGCGTAAAGGTTAATACTTATAACACACTTGGTTTCGACGGCAACGTAACAGGTGAAGAAGAAGTAACATTCGCTCTTGCCGATCTTCCCGGCGAAACCTTCCCTGTAGAAGGTTATGATTACTTGGCAATGAACTATGTACTCATGCCTACATCAAAGGAGCTCCGCGACGTAACTATCGCATACGACAACACAGGCGTTCCCGAACGTACATTCGCCAATGTTCCCTTGCAGCGCAACTACCGCACAAATATTTATGGTGCGCTTCTCACAAGCTTGAACGACTTCAATGTAACTATCAATCCTGATTTCCTCGACCCGGATTACATTGTTACTGCATGGGACGGCTCTACAATGACAGAACCCGCAATTGTTGAAGGCGTTTATCAGGTTAAGTCTGCAAACGAATGGGCTTGGCTTACTCAGAACAACACCTCTGGAAAAGGCATTAAGTTGCTCAACGACCTCGACTTCGGTGGCAACTATGTAGGCGCTATGCCTTGGCTTAGCACATTCGATGGTAACGGCAAGACTATTAGCAACCTTACTATTTCTATCGACAAAACTCTCTACGGAACAGGTGCTCAGAATGGAATCGGTTTGTTCAAAGATTGTATTGGCGTTGCTGATGCGTGGATTAAAAACCTCACAATCGAGAATATTAAGATTGATTCAAACAGCAAAAACCACACCTTCGGTGCTCTTCTTGGCGCAGCGAACTTCCACCCCAGCACAGTTTTGACTATCGACAGCGTAACCGTTGACAACGCCGACATCCAAGGCGTTAGCAAAATTGGCGGTCTTATCGGTATGATTGGTGTTTGCGACAAAGTTGTAGTTAGCAACACAACCGTTAAAAACAGCTACATCCACAACTACTCTGTAGCCGAAGAATCAGGCTATGTATGCGGTCTTGTTGGCGCTGTTCAGAATAATCTTGAAATTGGTGCTAACGTAACACTTGAGAACAACGCTATCCTCGGTATTTATGCCGGTGAAGAACACAATCGTCCTGCAACTTCTATCAACGCTGTTGCTGCTACCCGCGGAACTAACGGTCAAATCACCGGTAGCGCAATTGTAAACGGCGGTTCTTGCACAGCTAACGTTATCGCAAACGTTACTATTACTACTGCTGAAGAACTCGTTGCATTTGCTAACGACGTTAATTCAGGTAACACTTATGCCAACAAAGTTGTCGTACTTGGTGCAGACATCAATCTCAATGGCGCAGAATGGAAACCCATCGGTCAAACCGGCCATGGCTCCGCATACTTCCACGGCACATTTGATGGTTGCAACCATACTGTAAGCAACTTCAAAATTACTGACTATGAATACCGCGCAGACGGTACATACGCAAGCGGTTTCTTCGGCTTCCTTGACGCAGGTACTGCAAACATTGTCAACCTCAATCTTGACAAGGTAACCGTTGAAGGTCACCACTGGTGTGGCGCTGTTGTTGGCTTCCTCTCACAGGGTATTATTTCAAACTGTAAAGTAACTAACGCAACAATCAAGTGCGAACACCTAGACAGTGAAGCCTGCGGCGACAAAGCCGGTGTGATTACCGGTCACACCACTACCGGTTCAATCCGCAACTGCGTTGCTAAAGATAGCTCAGTTGAAGCAGGTCGCGACGCCGGTCAAATCGTAGGCGCTGCTAGGGAAGAACAAGTTATCGACTGCTCTGTCGATAATGTAACAGTGTCAACATTGGCTGGCTGCGTAGGAACAAGCGTTAATAACGCACAAATTGGTCGCATCTTATAAACACACACACATATAACACGATGAGCTTATAATAGCTCGATAATCGATAATCAAGCTCCCCAACAGCGTTATGATGCTGTTGGGGAGCTTTTATTACGAAAACTCACATCAATACAATACCAAACAAAAGCGATGATTAATAGTAAACATCACCACCCGCTCCGCGGGCTCTTTATCACGCCTGAAGCGATAGACCGCGGGCTTCGTTAACGCAATCCAACAGGCTCTGCAATCTGAAAAATAGACAAATTTACAATCCGCACAATCTCATCGGATAAAGAAATCGACATGGCGTCAAACTAACATCTCCCCTCCTTAAGCCACAACCTATACCCGACAGTCATCACTTCAATCGTAATAAATAACCCACGGATTTCCCTCAAGCATTGGGCGAGAGAGCCTGCGGAGCGGGTGGTGGCAGTTCTTAACCGCGGGTGATGACATTAGCCGAGCCCGCGGAGCCCCCAAAGCACTGAGAAATGAGCCCACGGAGCGGGTGGCGCTGTGATTAGATAATATTGAGTAAATAAATAGAAATCTCCCATAGATGCTCTATGGGAGATTTCAGATTAGTTATTGACTGTGACTATTATCTTATTTGACAAATTTAATAGTAGCAGCCTGGCTCTTTGCGAAATAGATACCAGATGAGAGGTCTTGCACATCTACAGAGGTGCCGTTGACATGCTTAATGTTTGTACCATCAATTGCGTAGACATAGATATCGGCAGCGTCAGTTCCGGTTAAGACAACTCTTTGAGTTGCAGAATCGTAGTTCAAAGAAGATGTTTGCAAAGCAACATTTTCGATACCCGACATAGTCGCAACCCTGATATTATCAACCATTAAGCACACGTTTTCGATAGGAACACCGATATACTGCACTGCTACTCTGACTTGTTTGTTGTCATATTCCGAAAGATCAGCTTCCACAAGTTTCCATGCGTCGGGAGTTGCATAGCGTGTATCGTCTCCAAGAACTACGAAGTTATCATACCCTTCTTCAGAAACAAGGAGTCGGTAAGGCTCAGCCTTACGGTCATTGTTTTCGTAGGGCATCGATTTAACATAAAGACTAAAGATTGAGTTTGTGCCTAACTGAAGGAGAGGAGAAACCAACCATACGTCGCTCTGAGAACACATCTCTGCTCCATCTGCGAATAGGTCGTAAACGAAAGCCAAGCCGAAACGCTTTCCCTCATACGCGACAGCTCCTTCAAGCGGAGAATCATCCATGCTGGGAACTGTAGCCGAAGGATTGAATGCGATAAATCCGTTAGGCTCGTAGCGGTTGTCATATTGATACCTCCACCATCCGTCAGTATCAACTCCATTGCGGTCATAAGTTGTCCATTTTGGATTAAAGCGATCTCCATTTGCATCGAAGTCGTTGCAGTATTCAAAATCAAGGTAATAAGGATCTTGCTCAACAGCAGATTCAACGGTCAGAGAGGCACTATTGTCGGCTGTGTTTTCATCATTGGCAAGCAGAGTGCGAATCTCAAGAGTGTAGGTGCCGGGCTTTGAGAGGTCTACACCTTCAAACTCAACATCGGCATAACTATAAGGGAGTAAATTCGTAAGTTTTTGAGTCGCAGTCAACTCTTCATTAACATAAAGCTGAGCATCGAATGAGGCGTTTTCATATCCGCTATTTCTTACCACTCCGGCAACAACTTCATCTGAAGAAAAGAGAGAGTAAGCAGTCGAAGGAGATGTAATTCTAACGGCAGCTGCATTGTTTTCATAAACAACTGATTCATCAGCGAATTGAGCACGAATTACAAGCGCATATGAGGTAACCTTATTCAAGGTGTCACCGATGCGCTGATAGCAATCGGCTATAGTAGTATCATCATAAGCAAGACCATAGTTGTATGCACCAAGCTGAGCAACTTCGATATAATACTTACCGGCAGGCAATCTCATATCATCGAAATCAACAACATCAATTACGCCACCATTACCGCGAGTTCGTTCTTCAGTATATAGACAACGGCCTACCTTATCGCCGTCAACACTATAGATACTGAAAGCAATTGCAGATTCAGTAACAACAGTATCATCTGTCGGACTAAATGCACAAGAAATAGAGGTAAGATCTGCCGGTTGATTAATCTCATAAATATTTCCGACATAGAGGGGTTCACCATAATTACCTGTGCCATAGATGATTTCAGAAATATTCTCGTGAGCAAAAGTGTCTTCCGTAACAATACACTTACTGAATGTATAACCGTTATCAACAACATATTGGTCGAGTTCGGTCGACATTACATCGAGTTCGAGAATAAATTCATCACCAACAGCAAACTCATCCAACGCAACTTTCACAGGGATAGTCGCAGTTTCTCCCGGTTTAAGCGAAATCGGAGATTCCGAAGAGCCAACTTCTCCGGCATTAGCATATGCGGTAACTACTATACCGGTCATATCTTTAGTGCCTCGGTTATTCACTACGGCATTAATGGTTCCTTCTGCTTGCAGTATTTTTGCAGGGACATAATTAGCGATAAAGCCGTAAGCACTTACCAATTTGATGTCATGCTCACATATCGGAGACACAAAGAAGTCGTTGATTCTCAAGAAAGCATAATCCTCACCGGTGTCGGCAATAACGAAACTATAGTTGCCACTTTCGGTTATTGCTACGTCAAATTCTTCTTCGACAGCAACATTGGTGACATCCGCTTCATAAACAGTTTCATAGGTTGAGAGGTCTGCACCAGCCTTACCACACAAAATCGAAATCTTAGATTGTCCCCATCCGGATACTACATAAGAAATTTTGGCGCGTAAAGAGGTTGAAGCTGAAAATCCGCGGCTAATAATACCATACTCAACTCCATGAGCATCGGCGGTATAATCTGAGAACATCTCATTATATGTCCATCCACCGGCTGTAATTGGAGTCCACATTTCAGTATTTTCGTTGAAACTGAAATTGGTATAAAAGTCAGGAGTAGATATCGGCTCTGAACATTTAAGTTGATGCTCATATGTCACATGGGCATCAGCCGCCGTAAGGGTGTAAACCAAACTATATGAGCCGATAGCTGAGAAATCAACGCCTTCGGTTATTGTATAAGCGCCGACACCATCAATCGCAAGTTGCTCGGTAAATGCTGTCGAAACAGTCGTCGACATTCCATTCGGACCGGTTACTTCACAAGAAAGTGTAAAATCTTTAAGGTCAGCTGTGCCATGATTTTCGATAAGCAAACCAACCTTACCATCGCTCGGGAGGTTTGAATTTGAAATCGGAGCAATCGCGCGAGTTACGATGATATCCGGTTTTCCAACGAATTCGCCTTCCTCAACCGCGATTTGTCCGATAAATTGATTATAACCATATTCAGAAACAGCATGAAGAGCGACGAAGTAGACGCCATCTGTGTCGATTGTAAAGTTTGCAGCTTTTTTAACCCACAGTTCTGATGCGACTTCAAATGAAGCTACAACTGTCATATCAGCAGGCGAGGGAGATGTTCCGATGCAGACCTCAACTTTCTCAGCCTTAGTCGCCAAAACACTTTTCATATCGAATGCAACATGATTGACGCCGGCCTTTATATTCAAAGGATTGGTAATCAACCAATCATCACCAATACCGGTGCCTGACGTTGCTCCATTACAACCCGCGACGCCATATTGATTGTTTGAATTTTCAATCCACTGACTATATGCCCATGTCGCACCGTCTCCATTATTGTCTACAATAATCCAATCTTGATCGAAAGTAGCTTGATTATCTGCAAAGACGTATTCCAACGGCAAGTCTTTCGCAACGAGATGACGCGTAACAGCCGATACAGTATTGTTATCCAACTTTAAGTCGGCATCATACTTTGCAGTAACCTTAATTGTATATGAGCCGGGCTGAGAAAGGTCGGCTTTTTGGTTAAACTGATAAGTGAGGCTTTCTCCGGGAGCAATGGTTTCAGAAATATCTTCGGTAACAGTTGCTCCTTCATTGATTGAGTAAGACAACGAAATGCCAGAAGCATAGGTTGTTCCCTTATTCTCGATAGTTACAGAGATAGGCTCTTTGGCTGTCAACGCCAAAGCTGTTTGAGGGATAGTCAGAGAAGTAACCGCAATGTCTGAATTGACAATAAGATCGGCAATATCAGTTATTCCATATTCTTGGGCAACTTGCTTAATCAAGAAATGGTAAGTCTCACCTTCTTTAAAGATAAAATCATCTGCCGCGCCATAAGTGTCGCCAAGAATATCAAGGCTTTCGTAGTCAGGGCGAACAATCATGTAATCGTAAGTTCCGGCAGGAATTTGAAGAGTAAGTGTGCCGTCATATAGACACTTTTTAGTACCTCTTACAGCTTCAGCATCTTCCGGCAGCTTATACTCGAAATGAGTATAATTACCAAAATAAGCTGATCTTGGTCCCCAAAAGACCTCGCCATAAGTTGAATGATCGGCATCCAACAGCAGTTGGTAGCCGGCGACTCCCGGACCAAACACATCATGTGCTTCCAAAATGACTTCACACATTCCCTCGGGAATAGCGGCTCGAGCGGAGGACAGCGCTACAGACGGCAAAAAGACTGCCAGAGATGTAGCCAAAAGAAACTTTCCTCTCATGTAGTATTACTTTTAAGTTTGACAATGTTTATCTTTGTAGATTTATCTACGGATTATCTTACAAAATGCAAAATTAAGGCTTTTTAAATAAAATGCAAATAACATTTGTTAAATGTAAAAAAATAGCGTGCCATTTTTTTATGACACGCTATTAGAAGTTCGATAATCGTAGCCTATTTAATCACTACTTTTGAGACAGCGGTTCCTTGACGACGGATATAGATGCCACCTTGCTGAGGTGTTTCAACTTTTACGCCTTGCAAAGTGAAATATTCATCGGATTGCAGAGTGTTGTCTGTGATAGCCTCAACACCAGATTCTTCAGACACTTCGACAATGCCGATAAGTTGGTCTAGCTTATCAAAACGTCTCGAAATGTAATCTTTTACAACCTTCACTTCTGCCTCAAACGAGCCCAGCGCTTGAGGATTTTGATGAACATAGGTCGAAAGAATCGGCCAACGAGTAAAATTCAGCGCTTGAGATTGATTTATTTCGGCAGCATAACTATCGACAAGCGAATTAAAATACTCTGCATTAAAATCACCATACTTGCGTAATGTCGACCAAATCACACTGAGCTGATGGCGCGCTTCTTTGTCGTTGTCAAGGATTAGACTTACAAACTGCATCATACTGCCGGCTGACGAACCGCCGGAGCGGAATACAAAATCGTTCTTGTCGTTAATGTCGTAGGTGCGATTGTCGTTGTTGAATGACAAATCGAAATCCCAAACCGGACCGGTAATAAACTTATCAGTGCCACGCTCTTTGGTCATATACGTGCTCCAATAGGCGTCAGTGTTACCCGCGAACTCCTCAACAATAAAATAGCGCCAAAAACTCTCAAGGTCGAGATATTTGTAGTATTTTTTCTCAGACGCAGTCATAACAGAGGAATAAACCGCATTGACCATCATATTAAAATAGTTCTTTATATAGCGCGACTGAGCCGTTACGATCTCATCCTCGTCGGGTGATTTAATTGTAACCGGAATACCGTGGACAGCCTCAAACCAAGACTTTTCTTGCGATGCATAGGCATCTATCTCGATGAAATATCCGCCCGAAATTGCTGGTTCTGCGACATCCTCCGGAGCCATTTCGGTAATATTAACTCGATCGGAATTAACCTCTATCTGGTCGCAAAGTTGATAACATCCTTGATACTCTCCATTATAAACAACATCGACAAAGCGACAATAGGGAGTATATGCCATACCTGCCGCACGACTTACGGCAAAAGCTATCTTATTTCTCATCAACGTTTTGTCGCCAAAATTATTGATCAGAGTCCATTTTTTCGCTTTGGCAGGCGCATCGGCGAGAATTCGCTGTTTCTTATTAAACTTAATCTGGAAGGGCTTCTTCTCAAAAGTCCAAGAGAAATTTCCACGCCCCTTCATTTGCGCCTGAGAATCAGACAACAGCGTTTTCCCATCATCAGAAATGACATAGACTGTAGAACCGGCATGCTTGTCATCTTTGCTCTTTATTTCAGCCATACCAGGGGTGTTAAACGCAACTGTCGGTAAGTTTGAGATTTGGAAGAATTGCGAATCATCCCCCTCTCCGGCATAACCATAAAACTGAAGTTCGGCGACATTCATTTGCGCCCCTCCGGCACCAACCATTCTGACATAGCGAAAACCTCGTGAAACGTTCACCGGAATATTAAACATCTCACCGGGAGTCATCCCCGTAGCCGGCACCATCGCTATCGGCATCGCATCGAGAAAATCGGCTGAATTAGCCCCCTCGAAAATAGCCAAACGCGAGCAACTCTTGCTCTCGCGAGACGGAACAAACCCAATCTTCGTAATCACATGAGCCTCACCGAGATCAAGCCCCGCCCACGGACGAGAATAGTCGCCATCTCTTGCTCCAAAAAAGCAAGAGGAGAAATCTTCATCAAACAAATTCTCAGGCTTATTACCATCAACATAAGCCGAACTCAAAATATCGCCCGACAATTTTTGTTCATCGACAGCCATCATTGCATTGGCTCCACCCATTAGAGCTGCCACAAAACATATTGTATTTATCTTATTCATTATTTATGTGAATCAAAATAATCTAAAACAGTGCAAATATCGTAAAAATACCCTATCCCAACAACTAATATCGCTCAATAACATAAAAATATCGCGCCCCCCTGCCGACCTGCAACAGTGTGTAGGTTGTTACCGCTTTTAGATTGTGGAGTTTGACAACCATTTATAAGGGAGGCTAAAATTTAACAAAGATTAACCTAATAGGGCTTATTTATCGCCCCACAAATGAATTACTTTGTAAATTGAAACAACCTATTTTATCAACCCTCTAAAACTTGAAACTATGTTTAGGATAATTCTTTGGGTAATAATACTGCTATATATCGTAATATCGACAACACCGGAAATGATTTTTATTTACCTATTGTCAATTCCCGTCGGCTTTTTACTCCTCGACACCGAAACACTTTCGGCTTGTATTAAAAAATTCTTCAGAAAAACCCTTAGAAAAATCACCAAAAAAATCAAACAATCATAACACAACAAGACCTCCAAATATTGCACGAACTACAGCGTTACGCGCAAAGATACTTCAACGCTATCCACAAAGAAGCGTTACCCCCCCGGTGAGTACTCCGCAAAGCAACTTATTAGGAATGAAAGAAAGATGAATAAAAGTACAGCCGGCTATTATGTATTGCCATGAAGAATTGAGCGATACAATAATGTCCAATAATGCCACTAGAAGACATGAAATAAAAACAAGAAGTTTTGTTAAATCGGGAAAAGTTTGTAACTTTGTCGTCGCAAAGCGGTAAAGCCGCCAATTGTATCAAGCCGCAATAGCTCAGTCGGTAGAGCATTTCATTCGTAACGAAAAGGTCGTGGGTTCGAGTCCCACTCGCGGCTCAAAGTTAAACAACTGACAGTCACTGGTTTGAGCCGTTGGCTGTCATTTACTTTTCTCCTTAAGCGTTTGATTGAATACGTTTTTAGTAGGTTTTAAGTAGGTTTTTAGCTATTTTAACTTGATTTTGAGCAATATTTTTGGTATGTGTTGCGTTAAAAGTTCAAGTTTGAGAGTGTAGCCCTGAATTTCGGGGTTAGACTTTTTGTGTTTGGCGTTAAGTTAAGTAGCGCCGAGACTTCCAATTAGCTCATGAGACAATTAAAGATATCAAAATCGATTACCAATCGCGAGAGCGCGTCGCTTGACAAGTATCTCCAAGAGATTGGACGTGAAGACCTTATTACAGTCGAACAAGAGGTTGAGCTTGCTCAGCGTATCCGCGAGGGCGACCAAGTTGCGTTGGAGAAGTTGACCCGAGCCAACTTGCGTTTCGTCGTATCTGTAGCAAAGCAGTATCAAAATCAAGGTTTAAGCCTTCCCGACCTTATCAATGAGGGCAATCTTGGTTTGATTAAGGCAGCACAGAAATTCGACGAAACAAGAGGTTTTAAGTTTATCTCATACGCTGTATGGTGGATTCGCCAATCGATTCTTCAAGCATTGGCTGAACAGAGCCGTATCGTACGTCTCCCCCTAAACCAGGTCGGTTCTCTTAATAAAATTTCGAAGGCTTTGTCGAAGTTTGAGCAGGAGAACGAACGCCGCCCCTCGCCCGAAGAGCTTGCCGAGACGCTCGATGTGCCCGTAGATAAGGTTGCCGACACCTTAAAGGTTTCCGGACGCCACATTTCGGTTGATGCTCCCTTTGTTGAAGGTGAAGACAACTCATTGCTCGACGTATTGACTAACGACGACAGCCCAATGGCTGATGCTTCGCTCAATCAAGAATCTTTGTCGAAAGAGGTTGACCGCGCCTTACGTCAGCTTCACGAACGCGAGCGTGAGATTCTCAAAATGTTCTTCGGAATCGGTTGTCAAGAAATGACACTTGAAGAAATCGGCGCGAAATTTGACCTCACACGCGAGCGCGTTCGCCAGATTAAAGAAAAAGCAATTCGTCGCCTTAAGGGACAGAAATCTCGCTTGTTGAAAACTTACCTTGGTCAATAATTCACAAGATAAAAGAAAGAGCCGCCATAAGCGGCTTTTTCTTTTCCACCTTGATAGCAATAAGGAGTACAAGTATTTATACTACTAATTAGAGATAACTATTGATTCATTTTTACAGCCATTATTGAAATAAATTTGGCAGTTTAAAAAAAAATCAGTAAATTTGCACTGCTTTTTCTGCGATAGGCATAAAAGGCAATTCGGGGCGTAGCGCAGTCCGGTAGCGCACCTGGTTTGGGACCAGGTGGTCGCTGGTTCGAATCCAGTCACCCCGACATTTTTTAACCGCTGATATTGAGCACTTTATTTGCTTGCTATCAGCGGTTTATTTTTTATGCCAAAGTAATTTCATCGACACAATTGCAAAAAACAGTAGAACTAATTGCAAATAGCATAATCTTGGCGTCTTCTTTTAGTGCCGGTCAAATAAATGCAAAGAAGAACAGAATGCATAGAATAACAAACATAATTGCAAGTTTTAGAGGGTTGATAAAATAGGTTGACTGACTTTGTTATTACATCGGAATTCCGGCGCGGTAGCACATCCTCATAAATTCGGCTACTAATTGCCAAAAGAGCCAGCCGGCAATGCAAATTAGCCAAAACTGAGTGCCTTTTGTCTTGACCTCTAACCCTTAACCAACGGCAATTGGTTAAATTTTTTTCATGTTCTCTTTGTTGGAACAACTAACATTGTTATTCTTTACACTTCTATGTTTGAACTTATTCCGAGCCAGCCAATTTTCCGGCTCAGTCACTACTAGTTCGTTATATTCACACTATAAAAAAAATCCCCATCCTTCGGTGAAGAAGCCGAAAGATGGGGATTATAATATTAGAGCCGTTTTCCGACCGGAGGTTTGCTATTTATTATATATCAGCAGTTTATTAGCGATTCTTCAGCTTATTAAGAAGACTGCCCAACCCGTTTGACGTTGATGAAGATGTCGTTGTATCTGACGGTGAGAGGATATTCTTAATAGCTTCAGCTTGAGATGATTTAGAAGATGAAGCCTCGGCATTTGTTGTTGCAGAGGGGGCTACTTCTGCTGTCTTTGAAAGAGAGAAACCACAGTTAAGACCGTCGTAGCTATTGAGGAATGAAGCAGCAGCTTGTAGAGATTGCTTGCCCGAGAATTGAGCGATAGTGTTAACCAAAGAGAGCAATTTAGATGCGTCAAAGGTAATAATAAGATTATTACCGGTTAGCTGTACATCTGCAGCAACATTACCAAGTCCGATTCTGCCGAGAGCGTTAAACGTAAATATAAAAGAGTTGGCAGAGGTTTGGGCAGAGTCGCGCATGAATGTACCCGACATCTTTATACGTCCGATTGCAAATTGAAATTCCTTTTCAGGAGTAAGAGTCACTACGAGGTTGTTCATGCCCGCACGTTCGTAGTAAGGAGCAAGCTTATCTACGATAGTAGCTGCCATCGCTGCGCCACCAGCTTTTTGGAGCAAGTTGTCGCTTTTGAAAGTAATTGCCGGCTCGGTATATTGATAAACTCCGGCGAGATCTGCTTCTGAAAGTTGACCCGAGCCGAGAAGACCGGAGATAAGACCTCCGAGGGCATCACCTAAAGCACTACCAGATTGAGAAGCATCAGAAGAAGTTGACGAATTGCCAGAAATTCCACCGGCGAGACCGCCTAAAAGATCACGAATATCAGGCTCGGCTTTAACAACTTGAGATGAGAGCGTTAGCACCATTAACAG
>CAZXAZ010000032.1:0-13441 GCA_964638475.1 uncultured Alistipes sp.
CCGTTGAGCAGATGAAGAAATTCATCGTCAAGAGCTACGGCAAGAAGGGTCAAGATGTTGTCGACAAAAACTACGCAGCTGTTGACCGCGGTGGCGAATACAAGAAACTCGACATTGACGCAGCTTGGAGCAACCTCGAAGTTGAAGCTGTTGCCGCTAACGACGATCCCGAATTCATCAACAAGATTGTTCGCCCCATCAACGGTCAAGACGGCGACTTGTTGAAGGTTTCTGACTTCGCAAATATCGCTGACGGCACATGGCAAAACGGCACAGCCGCTTACGAAAAACGCGGTGTTGCTGCTTTCGTTCCCGAATGGAACGCAGAAAACTGTATCCAATGTAACAAGTGTGCATACGTTTGCCCCCACGCTGCAATCCGTCCTTTCGTTCTCGACGCAGAGGAAATGAAGGCCGCTCCCACCGCCGAAGATCAAACACTCGTTGCTATCGGCAAGCAGTTCGCCGGCATGCACTTCATCCAAGCTGTTGACGTTCTCGATTGTCTCGGCTGCGGCAACTGTGTTGACGTATGTCCCGGCAAGAAGGGCGCTAAGGCTCTCGAAATGAAGCCCCTCGAAACTCAGCTCGACAAGCAGAAAGAATGGGATTACTGCACCAAGTCTGTTACTTCTAAGCAAGATCTCATCGACATCAAGGCTAACGTCAAGAACTCTCAGTTCGCTACTCCGTTGTTTGAATTCTCAGGAGCATGCTCAGGTTGCGGCGAAACACCTTATGTTAAGTTGATTTCTCAACTCTTCGGTGACCACGAAATGGTTGCTAACGCTACCGGCTGTTCTTCAATCTACTCAGGCTCAGTTCCCTCAACCCCCTACACCACCAACTTCCGTGGTCACGGTCCGGCTTGGGCTAACTCACTCTTCGAAGACTTCGCTGAATTCGGACTCGGTATGACCATCGCAAACGAGAAGATGCAGTTGCGTCTGACCGACTTGATGGAAAAAGCGTTGACTTGCGACTGCTGCTCTGCAGAAATTAAAGAGCAAGCACAGAAGTGGCTCGACAACCGCAACTGCGCTGTTGCAACTCGCGAGGTTTACGAAACAATCGTTCCTCTTTGCGCAGCATGCGATTGCGACATCTGCAAAGGCATCGTAGCTCTTAAAGGCTTCATCGTTAAGCGTACTCAATGGATCATCGCCGGTGACGGTGCAGCATACGATATCGGCTTCGGCGGTCTCGACCACGTTCTCGCATCAGGTAAAAATGTAAACATCCTCGTACTCGATACCGAAGTTTACTCTAACACCGGTGGTCAGGCATCTAAGTCAACCCCGATTGGTGCTATCGCCAAGTTTGCAGCAGCAGGTAAGCGCGTTCGCAAAAAAGACCTCGGTCTGATTGCAACCACCTACGGTTATGTTTACGCAGCACAGGTAGCTATGGGCGCAGACCAAGCTCAGACCCTCAAGGCAATACGCGAGGCAGAAGCTTACGACGGTCCGTCAATCGTTATCGCTTACAGCCCCTGTATCAACCACGGTCTCCGCACAGGCATGGGTAAATCTCAGGCAGAAGAGCAGAAAGCCGTTGAATGTGGCTACTGGCACCTCTGGCGTTACAACCCCGCCCTCGAAGAAGAAGGCAAGAACCCCTTCTCACTCGACTCAAAGGCTCCCGATTGGGACAAGTTCGAAGACTTCCTCAAGGGCGAAGTTCGTTACGCATCTGTTCAGAAGCAGTATCCCGCAGAGGCAGCCGAGCTCTTCGGCGCAGCTAAGGCAAACGCTCGCTGGCGTTACAACAACTACCTCCGTCTGTCACAGACACAATGGGGTGTTGAGCCTAACACTGCCGAATAATTCGACACAATAACACTTTAATACAAGTGCGACGCGCCGGAGATCTTACTCCGTGCGCGTCGCTTTTGTTATTATCCAATATTGTCGAGAAAAATTACTATATTTGCAATATAATCGAAAATAATTGATGATCGATATAACAACTCTCAAAAACAAAATACTTTCCGGAGGCGAGATTACAGCTTCGGAAGCCTACCAACTTTGCGAAGCCGCCGCGTCAAACCACGAACTGCTTTGGACTAGCGCGCGCGAAATCACTCGCACACTCTGTTCAGACCAATTCGATTCTTGCTCGATTATCAATGCTCGTTCGGGCAAATGCCCCGAGAATTGCAAATGGTGCGCTCAATCGGCTCATTATAAAACTAAAATCAACACCTATCCCCTGGTAAGTCGCGAAGAATGTATGCGCGTTGCCGAATACAACCGACAACAAGGCATTCGTCGTTTTTCATTAGTAACTAGCGGTAGGGCAATGAAGGGAGAATCGCTCGACACAATATGCGACTACTTCCGCGAGCTCCGCGAAAAAGGCGGGCTTGGTCTTTGCGCATCTATGGGACTTCTCAGGCGCGATGAGCTACAAAAGCTCTACGACGCCGGCGTCACTCGCTATCATTGCAACCTTGAAGCAGCCCCCTCATTTTTCTCAACACTCTGTTCGACTCACACCGTTGAAGATAAAATCGCGACTATAAATATCGCTAGAGAAATCGGGTTTGAGGTCTGCTCCGGAGGAATTATAGGCATGGGCGAAACGTTACGTCAACGCGTCGAACTTGCCCTTGAGCTCCGCCGAGTCAACCCGGTCTCAATCCCCGTTAATATCCTCTGTCCGATACCCGGCACTCCTCTCGAAAACGCCACACCTCTATCTGAAGAAGATATTCTCGACACCATCGCTATTTTCCGCTTTATCCATCCTTCCGTAGCCATCCGCTTTGCCGGAGGTCGCGCAAAATTAAGCCGTGACGCCCAACTGCGAGCGATGAAAATCGCCGTAAATGGCGGCATTGTCGGAGACTTACTGACAACTATCGGCTCAAAAGTCGACGATGACAAAGAACTGATTGCTCGCGCTGACTATGAATTCTAGCAACCGAGAACACCAATTTAAATCAAAAATAAAATCCTTAATATGATACCACGATTTTCCTCGCTATTATTAGCGATTTGCGTCACATTCGGCTTCTGTTCGGGCGCAACAAAAAACGACGCCGAAATGAACAAGTTCGTTTCCAAGCTCATGTCGAAAATGACATTGGAAGAGAAGATCGGTCAGATGAACCTGCCGGTTTGCGGCATTCTGACCGGAGATGCTCAGAGCGAAAATGTCGCTGAAAACATCCGCAACGGCTTAACCGGCGGAGTATTCGGCGTAAGAGGCGCCGACGAATGTCGCAAGCTACAAGATTTGGCTGTAAAAGAGAGCCGCCTACATATCCCCTTGCTCTTCGGGCTCGACGTTATTCACGGCTATGAAACAACCTTCCCTATTCCGTTGGCTCAAGCATCATCATGGGATATAGAGCTCATCGAACGAGCCGCTCGCGTATCAGCCGAAGAAGCAAGCTGCGCCGGTATCAACTGGGTATTTAGCCCAATGGTTGACGTCTGTCACGATGCCCGCTGGGGACGAATTGCCGAAGGTCCCGGAGAAGACCCTTATCTCGGTGGAGAAATAGCCAAAGCAATGGTTCGCGGCTATCAAGGCGACAATCTCAAAGATGCAACAACCGTAATGGCTTGCGTAAAACACTACGCGCTTTACGGAGCCCCGGAAGGCGGCCGCGACTACAACACAGTTGATATGAGCCGTCAACGAGTATTAAACGAATATATTCTTCCGTATAAAGCCGCCGCCCAAGCCGGAGCAGGAAGCTTTATGGCTTCATTCAACGAGTTTGAAGGAATTCCCGCAACCGCCAATAAATATCTTCTCACTGAGTTGCTCCGCAATCAATGGGGCTTCAACGGCTTTGTCGTTTCAGACTACACCGGTATTCTTGAAATGGTCTTTCACGGCATCGGAGATTTCGCAACCGTAGCAGCAAGAGCCCTCGACGCCGGTTGCGACATGGATATGGTCAGCGAAGCCTTTAACAAAACCCTCAAAGAATCGCTCGCCAATGGCTCAGTCTCCGAGAAACAAATCAACAATGCCTGCCGACGTATTCTTGAAGCGAAATACAAACTCGGATTATTCGACGACCCCTATAAATATTGCAACGCCAAGCGCGAAGCTGCTGTTGTTTACAACAAAGCTAACCGACAGACCGCTCGCGAAATTGCCGCAGATTGTATGGTTCTCTTGAAAAATGACAACCAATTACTGCCTCTCGACGCCAATAACGCGAAAGTTGCATTAATCGGACCGCTCGGCAATACGGCAGCGAATATGCCCGGATCGTGGAGTGTTCCCGGCTCACAAATCCGCAAACCTGTTTCGCTCTTTGAAGGACTGAAATCAGCCTTCGGCGACCGTATAACATACGCCAAAGGTTGCAACGCACTAAGCGATTCTGTCTTAGAACAGAAAGTATCAATTGGCAACAAATTAGAGCGCGACGGCCGTTCTGAGAAAGCAATGTTAGATGAAGCGCTGAAATTAGCCAACGAATCAGACATTATTATCGCCGCCATGGGCGAGCTATCAGAAATGTCGGGCGAAGGCGCATCGCGCGCAGATATTACCATTCCGGAGCCCCAAAAAGAGTTACTAAAAGCCCTTCACGCAACCGGCAAACCAGTTGTGTTAGTGCTATTTACCGGACGCCCGTTAGTGCTAACATGGGAAGACGGCAATATACCCGCAATATTGAATGTATGGTTCGCCGGTAGCGAAGCCGGAGATGCGATCGCCGACGTCTTAACCGGCAAAGTCAACCCGAGCGGCAAACTGCCGGTATCATTCCCCTACCATATCGGACAACTGCCGATAAGCTACAATCATAAAAACACCGGTCGTCCGATGCCCGACGGAATTAGCTATATCAAATATCGCAGTAACTATCAAGATATTCCCAACGAGCCCCTCTACCCCTTCGGTCACGGCTTGAGCTACACCGATTTTGAATATAGTAACATCAGTCTATCTGCCGACGAAATCAAGTCGAACGGCTCACTGACCGCCAAAGTCACCGTTACCAACAAGGGCAAAGTAAAGGGCAAAGAGGTTGTGCAACTCTACATCAACGATGTTGTCTCAACATCAACTCGTCCAATAAAAGAGTTAAAAGGGTTCAAGAAAATAGAACTCGCGCCCGGAGAAAGCCGCGACGTAGCTTTCGAAATCACCCCCGAATTACTCAGCTATTACAACCATAACCTCGAATATGTCTGCGAGCCGGGCGAATTTGAAATCATGATTGGCGGAGATAGCCGCAACTTACAGAAGGGCAAAATCGTCGTAACGAAATAAGTTAATCGAATTACTCGCCAGTTAATCAAATAGATCATTATAATCAAAGCCCGAAGTCTCGGTTGAGGCTTCGGGCTTTGATTATGTTTAAACGGTTAGTCGCAGAAGTTACTCAGCGGCAGGGGCGAGCTTAACGGTGAAATGGCGCATTAATTCAGCTTCCCACACGATTCGCAGGCCTCGCGTGATTGACTCGCGACGGTCGAATACATTTTTCAACGCTACGGCAATAACATCCATATGGTTATCGGTGTAGACGCGACGCGGAATTGCCAAACGTAACAAGTCAAGACCACCGAAACGGTTCTCGCGAGTTACAGGGTCGCGGTCGGCGAGGATATAACCGATTTCGCATCCGCGTATACCGGCTTCGCGATAGAGCTCAACGGTCAGTGTCTGTGCCGGGAATTCCTCTTTTGGCACATTTGTCAACACCTTAGAAGCATCAACGAAAATAGCGTGTCCTCCGGCAGGTCGCTGATAAGGAATTCCGAATTCATCGAGACGTTTTGCGAGGTATTCAACCTGATGGATACGAGTCTGAAGGTTGTCAAACTCTGTATTTTCATCAAGCCCGACAGCAAGCGCTTCCATATCACGTCCGTTCATACCGCCATAGGTCAGATAACCCTCAAAGGGGATACAGAAGCGCTTCGCACCTTCATACCAATCTTCATGGCGCGTTGCGATAAAGCCGCCCATATTGACGATGCCATCTTTCTTTGCCGACATGGTCATAGCATCAGCCAAAGAGAATATCTCTTTGACGATATCCTTAATTGTGCGGTCTGCTTGCCCTTCTTCGCGGGTTTTGATGAAATAGGCATTCTCGGCGAAACGAGCCGAGTCGAGAATCACTCGCTTGCCCCACTTATCTGCCACACGACGAATGTCGCGCAAATTTTGGAGAGAAACGGGCTGTCCGCCTGCGGTATTGTTTGTGATTGTCACGATGATAAAAGGCACCCTCTCATGGTGTTCTTCGAGAGCCTTTTCGAGCTTGGCAATGTCAACATTTCCCTTAAAGGGAACTTCAAGTTGAGTGTCGCGTGCCTCGTCGACAGTGCAATCAAGCGCAAAAGCTTTACGACTTTCGATATGACCCTTTGTTGTATCGAAATGAGAGTTACCGGGGACTATATCTCCCTCTTTAACCAAATGGCTGAAAAGCACATTCTCGGCAGCGCGTCCTTGATGCGTTGGGATAAAATATTGAAATCCGGTTAGATGGTTGACGGTCTCTTTCAGTTTAAAGAAAGACCTCGCGCCGGCATAACTCTCATCGCCCATCATCATCGCGCCCCATTGGCGGTCAGACATCGCGCCCGTACCGGAGTCGGTCAATAAATCGATATAAACTTGATCGGCACGCAATTGAAATACGTTGTAATGAGCATCACGCAACCATTGCTCACGTTCCTCACGAGTGCTTTTGCGAATCGGCTCTACCATCTTGATTTTCCAAGATTCTGCAAAGGGAAGTTCCATGGTTATTGGTCTTTTGATTAAAGGTAATGTCGCCATTATTGATGGCATAAAATTAGTTTTCCGACCGCAATTTAAGCAAATTTTCTCGATTTCACAACCGCGCTAAAAAAAATCAAAAGGTCGTTTCACAACGACCTTTCTCCTTTAAACCTTTATCTTAATCTAATACTATGAAAAACACACTACAAAGGTCTACAAAAAAAAGGAATATTCCAAATTTTGGGCTACTTTTTTTGTTAATTTTCAGGATTTTGGCGCATTTACACGGGAAATAAATAAAACAAGCAGCCCTCAACAAAAAAATAGTCAAAAACGCAATTTTAACAAAGACTGCGTTTTTGACTTTAAAAGATTATTTATCTAACTAATTATCGTCGAATCAGATAGAAAGGCGGCGAAGTGTGTTGAGTAAATCTCGGTTGATAGGTTTATCGTTTTTGATAGCCTTAACGAAGGGCACATATACGATTTCGTCGTTTTTGATGCCGATCATTACGTTGCGCTGGTCATCGAGAAGAGCATCGATAGCTGCAGCTCCCATACGAGAAGCGAGAATACGGTCGTGGGCTGTCGGCGAACCGCCTCGCTGAAGGTGACCGAGGATTGAGACGCGCACATCGTATTGGGGATATTCCTCTTCAACTCGTTTGGCGATAGCCATAGCTCCCCCGGTTACGGGGCTTTCGGCAACGAGCACGATTGATGAGTTTTTGCTCTTACGGAATCCGTTTGAAATTAGGTCGGCAAGTTGGTCTGCTTCGGTTGAAATTTCGGGAATAATAGCTGCTTCTGCTCCTGACGCAATAGCTCCGTTAAGCGCGAGGAAGCCAGCGTCGCGACCCATCACTTCGATAAAGAAGAGGCGTTCGTGTGAGGTAGCTGTGTCGCGAATTTTGTCGACACACTCCATGATTGTATTGAGCGCTGTATCGTAACCGATAGTGGTATCGGTTCCGTAGAGGTCATTGTCGATAGTGCCGGGGAGGCCGATTATGGGGAAATTGAATTCGTTAGCAAAGAGTCGTGCGCCACTCAGAGAACCGTCACCACCGATAACAACCAAGGCATCGATACCATGGCGTTTCAGGGTATCATAGGCGAGTTGACGTCCTTCGGGGGTTCTAAACTCCTTACAACGGGCAGTCTTTAGGATAGTTCCACCTCGCTGGATGATATTTGAGACATTAGCTGTGGTAAACTCGACGATTTCGTCGGTCACCAATCCGCGATAACCGCGGTAGATGCCTTTGACTTTGAACCCGGCGAAGATTGCCGCGCGGGTTACGGCGCGGATGGCGGCGTTCATTCCGGGGGCGTCACCTCCGGAAGTCAGTATGCCTACACATTTGATTTCTGGCATGGCGTTTAAAGTAATTTATTTGTTTTTGAAGAAACTTCTATTTCGAATCACAACAGCAAAGTTACGAAATTTTCTTTTCATCGTAATTGAGGTTGTGAATTATTTTCTTACCTTTTACTCCTCGTTAATAGAATATTCAAGAAAATTCAACAAGGGGAGAAGGATTTCGAAATATTCGGCTGCTTTTTCGGGCCAACATGGATCGCTGAAAAAGTCAAGCCCCTCCGGCTTAAATCGACCGTATTCTTTTAATCTGAGTAATTCTGCTTGAGGATGGTTGCGGTCGTAACCTTTCGGAACGGTTTTTAATGATTGTCCACACCAACCGGGGAATAGGCGATTCAATTCGGGGGCGTTGATTATCTCTTCAAACTCCTCGATATTGTCGACAATTGCCTTGCGTAGTTTTTTCAGGACTGGGGGCTCGGGGCACCATAATCCACCGTATAGACCACTCGTATCTGCCTCGTAGCCGTCAGTTGCACCGCCAAAACGTCCGGGACCTGCTTGGATATAATATCCGGGCAAATGCGCTGTGACCGCAGAACGTCCGTGAGGGGTCAACGATGCTGAAAAGTATGTCTTAAACGGAGATTTGTCGGGAGAAAAGCGGGTATCGCGATAGATGCGGTAAACCGATGTTTTGCCGGATTGACCTCGTAACAGAGGCCACCACTCGCCACATAGCGTTATCAGCCTATCAATGTCGGCAATCCATTGTTGACGCAATTCGTCAAATTGATTTTTATGCTCTTTGAACCATTGACGGTCTTGACGTCTACCGAGCTCTGCGAGAAAGTCGTAGAGTCGGGGCATGTAGTTTACGTTTTTCATACGATTTCCTCCCAATTAGCATCTTCGATTTGCTGTTCGACAATAGGCGTCGAACCGGCAGAGGAAGAGTTGCGTTTTTCCTCTTTGTTTTTAGAGGACTCTGACTGCGAATGAGCTACATCAACTTCTTGGAAGT
This sequence comes from uncultured Alistipes sp., assembly GCA_964638475.1. GTDB lineage: Bacteria > Bacteroidota > Bacteroidia > Bacteroidales > Muribaculaceae > UBA7173. The sequence goes on from CAZXAZ010000032.1 coordinate 9,066, forward strand.
TAACATATTCGCCCACTTCAGAGCTAATTTTCTTACGTTTTTGGCGAGGAGCTGTCCAGCCGCCTTTTCGAGCGGCGTTTTGTTGCGATGCCTCATATTTTCGCGCTTCTTCAGGGTCGAAACCGGCGGCACGTTGAAAGGCATCATTCATCTTTCGCGCTTGTCGCTTAGCCAAATAGAAGAGAAGGCGTTTCAGCAACGATGGCAAGATGAAAAACAGGAATAATAAAAATATAATTAACCCCATGGAAAGAGTTTTGGCGGAGGTTTAATCTGTTAGGCTGTCGGCCCGAGACGAGTCAAGGCGAATGCCGACAAAAGGAAATAGAGAATAATAGTGTAGGCAAAGCCTTCAACACCGAATATCGAAACAAAGGCAATTGCGGCAATCAACAAGATATAACGCAATAGGTTATCACCAATACGGAAGTTTTTGAGTTTCAACGAGAACATTCTCATATTTGAAACCATCAACAAGGCTATGATTACGATAACGGAGCTTACGAGGAAGTTGCCCCAATAAACATGAGTGTGCATCCATTCGGTAGCGTGAGACTGCATCCACGCTGTTGCGCCGATCCAGAAGATTGCGTTCGCCGGGATAGGCAAACCTTTAAATTCGGTCGCCTGCGAATCGTCGAGGTTAAACTTCGCCAATCTCAGGGCGCCCATTGCCGGGATAAAGAGGGCGACAAAGGGAGTCCACCATGAGCCGGTCCATACGCTCAAAATGTTATAGAGTAACAACGAGGGAGCGACGCCAAAGCTGACCAAGTCTGCTAACGAATCGAGCTCTTTCCCAAGGGGAGAGGGAGCATGGAGCCAACGAGCGGCAGCGCCATCAAAAAAATCAAATACAGCAGCAAGACCAACGAGAATCCAAGCGAGCTGACGGCCGTTTAGTCCGCCGAGTGCGTCGATATTAGAATCGAAAGAGAAGGCGCAGATACACGCCAAACATCCCGATACGAGGTTACAAATAGTCAACGTATTGGGAACAGATGCGATTATTTTTCTTAAAAACATTGTGACAATCTCTTAGGGATTGAGTCGACCCACTTCGGTGATACCACCGATGGTTTTGTCGCCGAGTTTCACCAGCAGCGTTGTCGATTTCGGGAGATAAAGATCTATTCGTGACCCGAATTTGATGAAGCCCATATGATCTTCAATCGAAGCCTCGTCTCCGGGGCGCGCATAGGTCACGACACGTCGGGCCATTGCACCGGCAACCTGACGCATCAAAACAAGCTGACCGCTCTTGGTGCGAATAACTACGGTCGAGCGTTCGTTTTCAGTGCTCGACTTCGGCAGATATGCCGCCATAAAACGTCCGGGATGGTGCTTATAATAAATCACTTCCCCGTCAACCGGAAACCAGTTGGCGTGGACATTTAGCGGAGACATGAAAACAGACAATTGAATACAGTCGCATTTTAGATATTCCGGCTCATACACCTCTTCGAGCGCAACAACCTTACCGTCGGCAGAAGCGACTACGACGTTTTCGGGATTACCCAAAAAGTTGCGATGGGGCGAGCGGAAGAAATTAACTACCAAAAGGTAGAAAATTGTAGAAGCGACCAACATGGTTATATTCAACCATACGTAGTCAACTAGCCATATCCATAATGAGGCATTCACCAGCAGTAAAACTACCAGGAAAATAATCAATATATTCGTGCCTTCGCGGTGGATTTTAACTCTCATTGACAGGGGTCAGGGTAAATTGGTTCATACGGCAGTTGGAGATTAACAAAGGTTTCAACCGGCCGTGTATTAGGTTTCAGTCTACAAAGTTAGCTGTTTTTTTTACAAGTACAAAAAAAAATTACTCGTCATCACGACGAATAATCTTCATTACCTTAAATCTAATACCATGAAAAACTGATGCAAAGATATACATTTTTATGTTATTAAACATCATTTAGATATAGAAAAACCGTTTGTTTTAACATTATTTTAGATATTACATTAAAATCAGACTATGATTTCACGCGCGTTAACAGTTTAGTAAGACACTCTGTCAATACCAACATTTAGCGGTTTGATAATTTTCTCAAGCCACACAAGAGAACAATACAACAAATTTACCAATAAATTATCCTCTTTTTCCAAACATAAAAGACAATACTATAACAGAAAAGCGTCGCAACGGCCTACTTTATATTCGGTGTATGACAAATCACCGACGAGTTCCTTATCTCGAAAAAATCGCCAAGCATTCGCGCGCGAAACGTAATAATGACCACCGTTTTAGGGATTCTATTACGGAATTTTTCGTAACTTTGCACTGAATATGGGAAGATTACTCGCAATAGATTTCGGAAGGGCGCGAACAGGCATCGCCGTTACTGACCCGATGCGCATTGTAGCCAACGGTTTGACGACAGTCGAATCGTCGAAACTCGAGGCATTTTTGCGCGACTATTTCAGCCGAGAGCAAGTCGACGCTGTAATTGTCGGATTGCCAAAAAACCTCAACGGAGAAGCGTCTGAGTCGCAACGCTATCTTCTCCCTGCCTTGGGGCGATTGCGCAAAGCGTTTCCCGAAATGGAATTTGAGATGTACGACGAGCGATTTACGTCGGTATTAGCCCATCGAGCCATGCTTGATTCGGGAATGAAACAATCAGACCGACGACAGAAAGGCACTGCCGACGTCATGGCGGCTTGCATCATCCTCAACGACTATCTCGAAAGTCTCCGATTCCAATAATCACCCCCATCCGCGTTCACTACTCTCCCCTATTATTTAATCGATAAAAAAACAGCATCAAAATAAATGAAATTACCCGTTTATCTTTACGGACATCCGACACTCCGCAACCTTTCAGAGCCGGTTGAAGAGGGTTATCCCGACTTAAAAACATTGGTAGCCGATATGTTCGAGACAATGTATGCCTCGGAAGGTGTCGGACTTGCCGCCCCTCAGATTGGCCGCAACATCGACCTCGTTGTAATCGACGCAGACCCCGTTAGCGAATCATTCCCCGAATGTAAAGGGCGCAAGATGGTAATCATGAACCCCGAGCTCGAGATCCTAGATGGCGAAAAAATCAGCCGTAGCGAAGGCTGCTTAAGCCTGCCCGGCATCAGCGAAGATGTTAAGCGCGTTGAACATATTCGCCTTAAATGGCTCGACGAAAACTTCGAACAACATGAAGAAGAAATCTCAGGTTTCTTAGCGCGCATCGTGCAACATGAGCTCGACCATCTCGACGGCACACTATATATCGACCATATCTCGCCCATGCGCAAGCAATTCCTTCGCGGCAAACTCCACAATATCATGGAGGGAAAAATCCGCTGTGAATATCCGGCGAAATACGCACCCCGTAAACGTAAATAAATAATCAAGGTAACCTCTATATAACATCATGGCAGCTCCAAATCCCGAAGACAAGAAGATTATTTTCTCGATGGTGGGCGTCTCGAAGACTTACCCTCCCCAAAAGCAGGTACTTAAAAACATATACCTTTCGTTTTTCTACGGCGCAAAGATCGGCATTATCGGTCTGAACGGCTCAGGTAAGTCATCTTTGCTCAAGATTATCGCCGGAATCGACAAAGAATATCAGGGAGAAGTTGTTTTCTCACCGGGTTATTCTGTCGGTTACCTTGAACAGGAACCAAAACTCGACCCCGAGAAAACCGTTATCGAAGTTGTTCGCGAGGGTGTAAAGCCTGTCATGGACCTTCTCCAAGAGTTCGACGAAGTAAACGCTGCGTTTGCCGACCCCGACGTATTGGAAGACCCCGACAAGATGGATAAACTTATCCAACGTCAGGGCGAGCTTCAAGACGCTCTCGACGCTTGCGATGCATGGAATATCGACTCTAAACTTGAGCGCGCTATGGACGCCCTCCAGTGTCCGCCGGATGACCAGAAGGTAGACACCCTTTCGGGCGGTGAGCGTCGTCGCGTAGCCCTCTGTCGTCTGTTGCTCCAACAGCCCGACGTTTTGCTTCTCGACGAGCCGACCAACCACCTCGACGCAGAGTCTATCGACTGGCTCGAACAACACCTTCAACAATATCCCGGCACGGTAATCGCCATTACCCACGACCGCTACTTCCTCGATCATGTTGCCGGATGGATTCTTGAGCTCGACCGTGGCGAAGGAATTCCTTGGAAAGGCAATTACTCTTCATGGCTCGACCAGAAGACCAAACGTATGGCGCAAGAAGAGAAGCAGGCGAGCAAACGTCGCAAGACCCTTGAACGCGAGTTGGAATGGGTGCGCATGGCTCCCAAAGCCCGTCAAGCAAAGGGTAAAGCACGTTTGTCGAGCTACGACAAACTTCTCAACCAAGACCAAAAAGAGCGCGAAGAAAAACTTGAAATCTTCATCCCCAACGGTCCGCGTCTGGGC
>CAZXAZ010000033.1:0-13010 GCA_964638475.1 uncultured Alistipes sp.
ATAAGAGAAGTTTTATATACAAATTCGAGATTTATACTCTTTATAAGAGAAGTTTAATGACTTGTAAATGCATTATTCATAGGAATTTGGTGTTACTTCACGCCGTAAATTGTCTTACATAAATCTTTTTTGCTCAACAAATTTTTCAAATTAAATAAAATTTTAGCCGTCGAAATTGCGTTATAATCAAGATTTTGTATAAATTTGCAGTGTTGAAACTTCTCTTATAAAGAGATGTTTATTTTTTTTGTACTTAGCCGAAGGTTTGATTTTATGGTCAGCGAATTTTTTCCGTTGGTATGGTGTGATTTTGTTTTTTCGTGAGATAGTTGGCTGTTTTCGGTAGGTTACGGAAATAAATGGGCAATTTGCTAGAGATTGTTGATGATTATTTGTAGATATATATATAAGAAATCACCTCCAAACAGGAGGTGATTTCGGTATTTATGTGATTGTTATAGACTGGGTTACTCAAGTCTGTCGCTGATTCTATAAGAATCGCGGGTGGCTTACATCATGCCGCCCATTCCGCCCATGCCTCCCATGGCTGCGGGGTTGGGAGCGGGGGTGTCTTCTTTCTTGTCTGCGATTACACACTCGGTTGTAAGGAACATGCCTGCGATTGAAGCTGCATTTTCGAGTGCTACACGGGTTACTTTAGCGGGGTCGATAACGCCTGCTGAAAGAAGATTCTCATAAACGTCGGTGCGGGCATTGTAACCATAGTCGCCTGTGCCGTCTTTTACTTTCTGAACGACAACTGCGCCTTCAACACCGGCATTAGCTACAATCTGACGGAGGGGTTCTTCGATTGCACGGAGCACGATGTGGATACCGGTTTCTTCGTCGTCGTTTGCGCCGTGAAGACCTTCTGCATTTTTCATTGCACGGATGTAGGCTACACCGCCACCGGGAACGATTCCTTCAGCGATAGCAGCGCGTGTTGCAGAGAGGGCGTCGTCAACGCGATCTTTTTTCTCTTTCATTTCAACTTCAGAGGGTGCACCGATATGGAGCACGGCTACACCGCCTGCGAGTTTAGCGAGTCGTTCTTGAAGTTTTTCGCGGTCGTAATCGCTCTTGGTTTGTTCGATCTGAGCTTTGATTTGAGCTACGCGAGCAGCAATCTGTTCTTTTGCGCCACCACCATTAACGATTGTGGTGTTCTCTTTATTGATTGTTACCTTTTCGGCTTTACCGAGCACTTCGATTGTAGCTCCGTCGAGGCGCATGCCTTTTTCTTCGCTAACAACTACGCCTCCGGTAAGGATAGCGATATCTTCGAGCATTTCTTTGCGACGATCTCCAAAGCCGGGGGCTTTTACTGCGCAAACTTTCAATGAACCGCGGAGACGGTTTACAACGAGAGTTGCAAGGGCTTCTTGATCAACATCTTCAGCGATAATCAAGAGACCGCGGCCGCTCTGTGCTGTAGCTTCCAAGATGGGAAGCATATCTTTGAGGTTAGATATCTTTTTGTCGTAGAGGAGAATGTAAGGAGATTCCATTGCGCACTCCATCTTTTCTCCATCTGTAACAAAATAGGGTGAGATGTAGCCGCGGTCGAATTGCATACCTTCAACGATGTCGACGGTTGTTTCTGTACCTTTGGCTTCATCAACGGTGATTACGCCTTCTTTCTTGACGATTTTCATAGCTTCGGCGATGAGATGGCCGATTGCTTCGTCGTTGTTGGCTGAGATGCGGGCAACATCTTCGATTTTCTTGAAGTCGTCGCCAACTTCTTCAGCTTGCTGTTTAACACCTTCTACGATTGCAGCAACAGCTTTGTCGATACCGCGCTTAACATCCATAGGGTTAGCGCCGGCAGCAACGTTTTTCAATCCATGAGTGATGATAGCTTGCGCGAGTACGGTTGCAGTTGTTGTGCCATCACCGGCGTCATCTCCGGTTTTTGATGCGACTTCTTTAACGAGTTGAGCACCCATATTTTGGAATGCGTCTTCGAGTTCGATTTCGCGAGCAACGCTTACGCCGTCTTTGGTAATATGAGGCGCACCGAATTTCTTTTCGATGATAACGTTGCGTCCTTTAGGACCAAGAGTTACTTTTACGGCGTCGGCTAATGCGTCAACACCTTTTTTGAGCTCTTCGCGAGCTTTAATATCGAATTTAATTTCTTTAGCCATAGTTGTTCTAAATGAAAGGGGAGAGAGTTATGTTGAATGATAAAAGAGGAGTGAGGAGAAGGAAGTTAAGTTGTTTGATTATTCAAAAACGGCAAGCACGTCGTTCTGACGCATTATGAGATATTTTTCTCCGTCGAGTTCGATTTCTGTGCCGGCATATTTGCCGTAGAGTACGGTATCGCCTTCTTTGAGAATCATTTCTTCATCTTTGGTGCCATTACCTGCTGCGATTACAGTGCCCTTAAGGGGTTTCTCTTTTGCAGAGTCAGGAATGATGATGCCGGAGAGAGTTTTTTCTTCTGCCGGAGTGGGCTGAATTAGCACGCGATCGGCGAGCGGTTTGAGTTTCATGATTGAAGTATTGTAGATTTTTTATTATTTTAATTTCCTTGAAATCTGATTTTGATTTCCGAAAATAGGTATTAGCGAAAACTGTGCCAAACTGTTCGTGACTGCCAAAATAATTCTGACAGGTATGTCATGATAACATAGCTGTCATATTGTTTGTTCATTGAATTTTAGTTTGTTGATAAATTCTGCGAATGTACTTATTTGGTTTGTAGATGTCAGTTTTGTGGTGGGCGGTCACAAAAAATCGCGAAGATTCCGTGGTCGGGGATCTTCGCGATTTATAGAGTTTATTATATGAAGTTCTGATTATTCTGCTTGAGCGGGCTCTTCAATAGAGGGTTTTAACCAGCGGTCGAGCCAGCGGAAGAATACTCGTTGCCACATGATTGCGTTCTGTGGTTTGAGAATCCAATGGTTTTCATCGGGGAAAATTAGCATTTCTGCCGGCACACCGCGAAGACGAGCGGCATTGAACGCCATTTCGCCTTGTGAAGATAGAATGCGGAAGTCATATTCGCCGTGGGTTACGAGAATCGGGGTATCCCATTTGTCTACGAATTTGTGGGGAGAGTTGGCGAAAGTGCGTTGAGCAACGGCATTGTTTTTGTCCCAGAATGCGCCACCCATATCCCAGTTTGCAAACCACATTTCTTCGGTTTCGAGATATTGTGCTTCCATATTGAAGATACCGGCGTGGGCAACGAATGCAGCAAAGCGACCTTCGTGAATGCCGGCGAGCATGTATACCGAGAAACCGCCATAGCTTGCACCAACAGCACCGATGTGAGCTTCGTCAACGTAGGGTCTTTGTTTCATGTAGTCAACAGCAGCGAGGTAGTCTTTCATATTCTGGCCGGGATAGTCGCCGGAAATTTGAGCGTTCCATTCGGTGCCGAAGCCGGGAAGACCGCGACGATTGGGTGCAATTACAATATAACCCTTAGACGCCATTAACATGAGGTTCCAACGGTAGCTCCAGAATTGGCTAACAGCTTGCTGCGGACCGCCTTGGCAATAGAGAATTGCAGGATATTTCTTTGTCTTGTCGAATTTCGGAGGATAGATAACCCAAGTTGTCATTTCCTTACCGTCAGTTGTCGGTACGAGCACCTTCTCCATCATTGGAGCTTCAATCTGAATAAGAATTTCTTTGTTAACTTCGGTGATAGGTGTGGCGACGTTGTTTTTAACAGAGAAAATCTCGTTGGGGTAGAGGTAAGAATGGCGCATTGTGATCAAAGTCTCTCCGTCAACTGGAGCGAGAGCTGCGTAGTCACAGATGTCTTGTTCGCCGGTGATTAGGGTAACTTTATGGCTTTCGACGTCAATAGAGAAGATTGGTGTTACACCTTGGTAAGCAGCGATAAAGTAGAGTTTTTTACCATCGGGATACCATGCGATTTGGTCAACGGTGTAATCCCAATTGTCAGTGAGATCGGTTTTCTCACCGGTAGCCATATCCATTACGAAGATGCGATTCTTGTCGCTTTCGTAACCATCGTGTTCCATAGAGAGCCATGCCAACTTACTGCCGTCGGGAGAGAATGCCGGATTTGTATCGTAGCCCATCATTCCTTCGGTAAGGTTGCGAGTTTCGCCTGATTCAAGGTTGTAGCAGTAGAGGTCAGAGTTGGTTGAAATCGCATATTCCATGCCTTCTTTTTTGCGGCTGACATAAACCAATTCGCGAGAGTCGGGCGACCAAGTGAATGATTCAATACCGCCGAAGGGTTTCATCGGAGATTCAAAACGCTCGCCTTCCATAATATCTTTGATGTTAGTAAGGCGATAATTGTCGAAGTCAGCGATAAAAGGATGAGGGATTTCGGTAACCCATTCGTCCCAATGTTTATACATCAAGTCGTCGATCAGGCGTCCGGTCGCTTTAGAGAGATCGGGATAGACATCTTGAGCTGTACGGTTATATTTGACTGTTGAAACGATTACAACTTTCTTGCCGTCGGGCGACACTTTGAATCCGCCAACACCGTTTTCCATGCGGCTGACAACATGGCGGTTAGTGCCGTCTGCATTCATAACCCACAATTGGGGTTTGCCGTCGTGAGCAGCGACAAATGCGATTTTATTTCCATTGTCGATCCAAGCGGCTTCTGCTTCAGAGTTGGCAGTTTTAGTAAGGCGCTTTACATCAGAGCCGTCGAGGTTCATTGTGTAAAGCTCATTGTTACTTTTGTTAAGTTCAACGCTTTCATAGCTGACTCCGTAGAGCACTTTTTTGCCGTCGGGAGAAACTTGGGGGTTAGATACACGACCGAGGGCTTCTAAAGCATCGATATCGAAAATACCTGTTGTAGATTCGAAATCGGGTTTCTCGATCATTTCTTCCTGTTGACCGCAACTGGTTGATAGAGCCATAAGAGATGCGGCTGCGACGGGCAGAAGGGATTTGTTCATGGTGATATGAAGTTGAAATATATGTGTCTTTTTACCTTCTTGTTAGTTTTGTAGGTATTCTTAAGGGCAAAGTTACGGAAAAATTCGTTTAAATTTTGTAATTTTGTGGGCAAAATGAAAATTCTAACCAGTTCTTATGAAAGAATTAGCCTCTAAATACAACCCTGCCGAGGTTGAAGACAAGTGGTATGCCTACTGGATGGAGCACAAACTTTTTAGTTCCAAACCTGATGGAAGAGAACCATATACCGTAGTAATTCCCCCGCCAAATGTGACCGGAGTGTTGCATATGGGGCATATGCTTAACGAGACGATTCAGGATATTCTTGTTCGCCGCGCTCGTATGCAGGGAAAGAATGCTTGCTGGGTGCCGGGCACAGACCATGCGTCGATTGCAACCGAAACAAAGGTTATTGCCAAACTTGCAGCACAGGGAATTAAGAAAACCGACTTGACTCGCGAACAGTTCCTTGAACATGCATGGGATTGGACTCATCATCATGGAGGAATTATCCTTCAACAGTTACGCAAACTTGGCGCATCTTGTGATTGGGATCGTACGGCGTTTACAATGGACCCCCTTCGCTCGGAGTCAGTCAATAAGGTTTTCTGCGACCTGTATGAAAAGGGGCTGATTTACCGCGGACTTCGCATGGTTAACTGGGACCCTGTTAACCGTACGGCTATCTCTGACGATGAGGTTTACTTCGTTCAAGAGCAGTCGAAACTCTATTATCTCCGTTATTATTTGGCTGAGGGTGAGACTTCTGATGCTGTAAGTGAAGAGGGTGGTAATGTAGTTCATGTTGATAAGGATGGTCGTAAATATGCTGTAGTAGCGACAACTCGTCCTGAAACAATTATGGGTGATACAGCGATGTGTATCAATCCCAAAGACCCGAAGAACGCCTGGTTGAAGGGTAAAAAAGTTGTTGTACCTCTCGTAGGCCGCGTAATTCCTGTAATCGAAGACCGTTATGTAGAGGTTGATTTCGGTACGGGTTGTCTTAAGGTTACTCCGGCTCATGATAAGAATGACTATATGTTGGGTAAGACTCACAATTTGCCCTCAATAGATATCTTCAATGATGATGCCACTATTTCTGAGGAAGCCGGACTGTATGTCGGAATGGATCGTTTTGAGGTTCGTGATAAAATCGCAGTAGACCTCGAAAACGCCGGTTTGATGGAGAAAGTCGAAGACTATGTTAACAATGTAGGCTTCTCTGAACGAACGAAAGTCGCTATCGAACCTAAGCTCTCTCTTCAGTGGTTCGTTAATATGAAACACTTTGCCGAGATTTCGCTATCTCCGGTTATGGACGATATTATTAAGTTTGTCCCCGAGAAGTATAAGTCGACCTATCGTGTATGGCTTGAGAATATCCAAGATTGGTGTATCAGCCGTCAATTGTGGTGGGGTCACAGAATTCCGGCTTATTACTATGATGATCCGGCAAATCCCGATAAAGAAACTTTCGTAGTTGCCGAAACCGAAGAATTGGCTGTTGAGAAAGTGCGCACAATAACCGGTAATCAAGATATTACAGCTGCAGACTTGACCCAAGATGCAGGTGCACTTGACACTTGGTTCTCTTCATGGTTGTGGCCAATTTCACTGTTCGACGGTATCAATAACCCCGGCAATGAAGAAATAAATTACTATTATCCGACTGCTACACTTGTAACCGGTCCGGATATTATTTTCTTCTGGGTTGCCAGAATGATTATGGCGGGATATGAGTATCTTGGTAAAGAGCCGTTTAAGAATGTATACTTCACCGGTATCGTTCGTGATAGCCTTGGCCGCAAGATGAGTAAATCGCTCGGAAACTCACCCGATCCGTTGGAACTTATCTCAGATTTCGGTGCTGATGGTGTGCGTTTGGGCTTGATGTTATCAGCGCCTGCCGGCAATGATATTCTCTTTGATGAGAAACTTTGTGAAACCGGACGTAATTTCTCAAACAAGCTTTGGAATGTATTCCGTCTTATAGCCGGATGGCATCCCGAGTCTGCCGCAGAAAATGCGACAACAGCAACCGCGTCTGACAAAGCTGCGATGGCTTGGTTCTCAGCACGTCTGTCTTCTGCTGTTGTTGAGGTTAACGACCTTATGGAGAAATTCCGTATTTCAGAGGCAGCAAACTTACTTTATCGTCTTATCCGCGACGACTTCTCTTCGTCATATCTTGAAATGGTTAAGCCGGCGTTTGGAACACCGATTAGCCAAGAAGTTTACGCTCAGACCGTTTCATTCTTCGATAGCTTGCTACGTCTTCTTCATCCTTTCATGCCGTTTATTACGGAGGAAATCTGGCAAAATCTTGAGGAACGTCAAGCCGGCGAGTCGTTGATGATGCAGATGATGCCCGTGGCTTCAAATGTTGATGAAAACTTATTGAAGGAAATGGACTTCGCGTTGGAATTGTTAACCGCAATTCGTGGCGTTCGAGCTTCTAAGAACTTGCCTCAACGCGATGCCCTTGAGTTGCTTGTAATCAATCGTGCATCAGGTCTGTCAGCAGGTGTTGAAGCATTGGTTAAAAAGCTTGCCAACCTTTCAGAAATTTTATCAGACGCGACTAAACCAGAAGGTCCGGTTGCCGGCTTTATCGTTGACACAACCGAGTTTGCGATACCTCTGGCTGCTAATATTGATATTGATGCCGAACGAGCAAAGATTGAAAAAGAGATTGCATATCATAGCGATTTCTTGAGTAAGATCGAGGCGAAACTTGCAAACGAACGTTTCGTTTCTAAAGCTCCGGCTGCGGTAATCGACGCAGAACGTCGCAAACAAGCAGACACAATTGCTCGTCTTGACTCATTGCGTGCTTCTTTGGCATCACTCGGCTGATTATAGTGCCGCATTTTAGATATTAGATTCCGATAAATCGGATACAATTATAAAACCGACTTTAGTAGATTTGATATGTTCTACTAAAGTCGGTTTTTTGTATAAAGAATCTGTTGTTGTTAGATTTTGCGACTGATAGACAAAAAAAGAGGTGCCTTCACAGGTGCCTCTCCTTTTCATTCATCACATTATGCTTACAATTAAGTGCTATGTCACTCTTTAGGATGTTTTGTTATTTGGCAAAAAGCCTCAATAGTTTTATTGCTGTCTATACTTATTACGCTTCTTTGTTATTATAACAATTATAGTCTGCCAAAAGTTGACAGCTATTTGAGAATTCTTTTCAGGATATTAATATTTCAGGAAAATTAACGTTGGTTAGTTCGGTTAATAGCGCGACTCGACGATAGGCCAATCAATAATATTCCAAAGGTTTTCGAGCGCATCTTTCCGACGATTTTGGTAATCGAGATAATATGCATGTTCCCAAACGTCGAAAGTTAAGATAGGGGTTAAGCCTTCGGTTATCGGGTTTTCGGCATTTGAACCTTTGGTTATGAATAGATTTCCGTTATTGTCGCGTGATAGCCAAACCCATCCTGAGCCGAAAATTGTTACACCGGCTTCGACAAATTCCTTTTTGAAGTTTTCAAATGAACCGAACTGCTTATTGATTGCGTCGCGTAGCTCTCCGTCGGGTTCGCCACCGCCGTTGGGTGAGAAGGAGAAGAAATAGAAGATGTGATTCCATGCTTGCGATGCGTTGTTAAACAAGGCTCCCGTTGCATCTCGGATAATATCTTCGAGAGGCAATTCTTCAAATTCTGAGCCTATGATTGCGGCATTTAGATTGTCGATGTATGTCTTTTCATGTTTCCCATAGTGGACGTCGATAGTGCGACGTGATATTACGGGCTCTAATGCATCATTATCGTAAGGCAGTTGAGGTTGAGTGTATTTCATATTGCTATCGTGTTTTGATTATCGTCGTTATTCAATATTAAACCTATAATTCTAACACGATAGCTGATTAAATGTTCAAGAACGGTTACGTTTACGTAGCCGTTTGGCAATGTTTCTATGTCTGTCTGCTTCTTCGGAGTCGCCCATCTCATCATGAAGGGATGCGAGTCGCTCATGTAGCGGAGATGAGTTGGGGTTAGCTTGTTCTGCAGCTAAAAGATAGTTTAGAGCTTTATAACGTTCTTCATCCGGGTCGGCTACGTCGGTTGCCATTAGCAAGTGAAGTTTTCCTTTAGCGAATAGCGTATCAAAGTCGGTCGGGTGCTCAATAAGCAACGCATCAAAACAGTCGTCAGCAGTCGCATAGTCACCACCATCCATTGCTGCTTCGCCTTTTAGTCTGATAGCATCATTTAAACCGGGTGAAATGTCAAGAGCTTTATCGAAATTGGCAATAGCTGCGCCATAGTTTTCATCTGAAAGACAATCTAACCCCATTGAGATATATTCTTTAGCCAATTTTAAGAATTTCTCATCAGCTTGGCGCAGTTGCTCTTCAAGTTGTGTTATACGTTGAGATGTTTTGCCGAGACGGTATAATTTATGTTTAACCAAACGATTGACAGCTTGGTTGCGTAGTTCGTCGCGGGCATATAGCCCTTCAGTGAAAAGGTCAACAGCATCAGTAAAATTGCTCTCATCAAAAGCTTTTGCTGCACGGTGAAAACAATCATCAGCTTTCGCTGTATTTAAGGCTGCCGCATAGATGTTCTGGTTATTGAACATCAAGCTAAAAGATTGTATCGCGGGGTTGACAAAGAAATCGTAGGCGTTGAGCTTAGACCGTAAAGTCAAGCCTTCAAGAGATTGACAACGAGAGAGGGCAACATAAGCCTGTCCGGCGGAGAAAGCTCCACCTTGCATGTCGATAATAACTCTTGGGAAAGTAAGCCCTTGACTTTTATGAATTGTCAATGCCCACGCGAGTCGAAGAGGGTATTGAGTGAAAGTGCCGAGGACTTCTTCTTCGATTTTTTTTGTTTCTTTATCGTAGCGATAGCTGACGTTTTCCCATATTTCTTTATTTACAATATGAGTGACGCCGTCTTCAAGGATGACTTCCAGTGAATTCTCAGATATCGTATGGATTTTACCAATAGTGCCGTTTACCCATCGTTTTTCGACATCGTTTCTTACGAATACGACTTGAGCCCCGACTTTTAATTCAAGCACAAGAGGTGCGGGTAGTGAATTTTCCGGGAATTTATCACGGATAGTTCCGTGGAAACTATAAGTTTTGCGGCGTAGTTTTTCTAAATGAGAGTTATTTATAGCGTCAACTGTGTCGCGTTTCGGGGCTAGAGTCATAGTAAACTCTTTTTGTTTCGAAACGTTAGTCACATCTGAGTCAACTCTCGAGTTAATGGTAGCGATATCGTTTGGTGAAGCCGCGCCGATTCTCATTCTGTCGAGCATCTCAATGAATGTAGAATCAGATTGACGGTATACTTTTTTGAGTTCAATCGGAACGAGGGCAAATTCACGGAATACCCTTGCTGAAAAGAAATAGAGATTGGGATATAAATCTCGGAAGATGTCGCGCATATCAGAAGTGACGACTGGTTCCAATTGAAAGACATCCCCGACAAGCAATAATTGTTTTCCGCCGAACGGTTCGCGAAAACGGCCCGAATATAGTCGCAATAGTTTATCGATAAAATCAATAATATCAGCTCTAACCATTGAGACTTCGTCGATAACTATTAATTCTAGTTCTCGGATGAGTTTTTGTTGTTCAGCAGTGTGTTTAAGCCTCTGTCTGAGGTTTTTTATTTGTAGTTCAGGGTCGTCTGGGAGAAGGGGTTTGAAAGGAAGATGGAAAAAAGAGTGAAGAGTAACCCCTCCGGCGTTTACGGCGGCAATTCCGGTAGGCGCCAACACTACGGTTTTCTTTTTTGTATTCTCAACAATATAACGCAGGAAAGTTGATTTCCCGGTTCCCGCTTTACCGGTCATGAAAACCGATTGGCGGGTATAAGAAATCAACTTCCAAATATCCTGAAATTCAGGATTATCGAGGTCTAGGTTTTGTGACATCTATTTATTTGAGGTCAGAAACGATAGCCAAGAGAGGCAACGATGTGCGAACTATTATCTGTCAGCTTTGCTGTAGGCGCTAATGTCCATACGTAGTCGTAATCGGTAAAGGGTGTATAGGCATTAAATGTCGATGTACGATGTTTGTAGACATAAGCCAAGTCGATATATAGTTTCTGTATCTTGTAGCCGAGACCGCAAGTGATATATTGCGTTGAATTGTTTACGCTATATGAGGGATTCATGCCTGCGGTAGATACTTGCAAGAAGTTCCTGTTTAAGTCAGAATTGGCTTTCTCGAAATCTTCGCCCGAAGCTGTAGATGAGTAGTTATAGCCGGCACGAATCGAAAACTGCGGATTTACGCGGAATTCGGCACCGATGCGCACTGTGTTTGTGCCTTTGTAGTAGCGAGCGATGTTGTCGTTCGATTCGGTGATATCTAACCCGACATCATCTTTGAGTTTCATATCGGAGTAAGCGTCGTATTGGTAGTCGAGACTAAGAATCGCTCTGCCTCCGATTACACCGGCAACACCAGCCATCAATTTCCAAGGAGTGTTGAGTTTAAATTGATAGTTATCCCATGGGGTTATTTCGGAACCGCTAAATTTATAATTCCCGTCTTCATCGCTATTGAAGTTGAAATGAGTCTTCCCGAAACTTGATGAGTTGATTGTATAGTATGTAGGTGTGTGAATAGCTAATCCGAATCTAAATTCGTTGATTGGTTTTAGAATTAAACCAACTTTGAAATTTGCTCCTGAGCCGGAAATGCGTTTGTAGGAGTAAAGTTCTGATAGTTTTGCGTTGCCGAGTTGATAGCCTGCAGGCGAAGCCGGCACAAGGGCGCGGTCGATTTTTTCGTTATACCAATATTCTTGAGTGTAATCAATATCAGTAATGCCAACGCCGATACCCCAATAAACCACGTTCATAATACTGCCGCCGAGAGAAATGTTATATTCGTCAGCGTGACCTTTTTCGCGGATTTCGAAGTTGGCAGAACCTGATGATGGGTCGATTTTGTTGCCAAGAGCATCGGTGCCGCCATGTTGCCACATTCCGCGATAGTCGCTTGTTTCGTAGATTCCGAATCGGTCTTCATAGGTCTCTGCGTTAATCATCCCAGAGTTATAGTAGAGAATGCTTAACCAATCCGGAGCGAATACGTCATCGTATGGGTTGATAGTTTGTCCGGAAGAACTTACCGTCCATAAATCTTCGGGGGGCACGCCATTTGTGATCGAAGCGATATAATTAGATAGGGATGTTTCCATGTTGTCTAATCCGCCTCTGTATGCGCGATTAAAGCGGTAAAGACGGTTATATGAGAAGCCCCAAGAGATGCTGTTTTCTTTGTTGTTCCCAAACAGCATTGTCCCGACATAACCGGCATTGTTGAGATTCGCGAAGGTTGTGGTTTGAGAATTTTTGCTGCCGCTATTCTCGGTGTTGTTTGAGTTAATATCAATTCCTACCGTGAATCCAATGTCGTTACTACGATACATGCCGATTCCCGCAGGGTTTTGTCCTAATGCGGAGATGTCAGCACCAAGAGCCGTAAATGCTCCACCCATTGACATAAATCTTGCAGTACCGCGAAGTTCGGTTTGAGAAAGCGCCATCGCGTCAACCGGACTTTGGGCGTATGCGCCGGCTATTGATGTCAGCGCGAACATTGATATGATAAGCTTCTTCATTTTTCAATGTGATAGGTGAATAGTGAAAACGGAGGTGAGAGGGGTGAGAGGGGAGAGAGGGGCGAGAGGAGGTGGTTGAGATGTGGGAGAGGGGAAAAAGGTGTTTAGCGACTTCTGTGGCCTCCGCCGCCTGAACGTCCGCCTCCGGATTGACTGCTTGAGCGTCCTCCGCCGGAATAACTGCCTGATGAGCGGCTTGAGCTACTTCCACTATATGAACTGTTTCTTGTTGATTGAGATGCTCCGAAGTTGCCTCTGCTTGATGAGCTGCCGGAGTTTACAGACGGACGTGAGTTGCTACTGTTGCCTCCAGAACCGTAATTGCCGGAGGGGCGAGTAGTGCTACCGGATGTACTGTAATGAGAGTTTCGACCTGATGTCCATCCGCTATGATAGCCGTTGTTGCCTGACGGCTTACCACTGTTATCGTCGGCATGGACCGGCGGTCTGTAACCTGGGCGAGTTGACGAA
>CAZXAZ010000034.1:0-12675 GCA_964638475.1 uncultured Alistipes sp.
CAGCAACCTGCGCAATCGAGAGGTTACGACGCAGCCGGGCAAGCTTAATCTGCTCACCCATAAGAGCCATTTTCTGCTCCAGCTTCCGGGGCAACTTAGTCCCCATAGTGTTCTTCGCCATACTCAATCTATCTTTTAATGCTGCAAATATAGCAAAGATATTTATTATATGATATATTGAGTGATGAATAATTGCAGCGATTGCCTCAATTTCTCCGTGTCTAATGCTTGATTTCGGGATTTACGGAAAGTAGCTGTCGAATAAACTCTTCTTGACGTACTGGCGAGATGATAAGAGGAATAGAGCTTTTCAGAATCTTCCGGTCGGTAAAGGTTATCGCCAAGCGGTGGGTCAACGAAGTTGCCGGCGACGAGAGTACACTTTTAGTCGGCTTGATTTCCTTAATCTTGTCAACGGGGTAAGCGGTAGGAATAAAGAAAGAATATACCACAAGTTTAACTCCTTCAATGCGGTAGTAGATACTTAGGAATGTCACTAAGACAAACGCCAACATCACAATGCAGATAATTGTCGGCCATATTCCGTCATCCATGAAACAAGGCACAACGCAGCACACCGCGACAAGTCCTAACATGAACCATGTCGATCCATCCCACATCGAATTATATCTTGTGCCTCCAAACTTTTCCATAATCAATGTTTCGTGTTACTATGCCTACAATGTTACCTGATACTGTATAACTCGTCGGTTGAGATTGGCGATATGATGGCGGAGCATAACATCCTGAACGATGGTGGAATCTTCATCCTCCCGGCCGTCAACGAGCGATTGGATATATTCTCCCTTGTATTCATTTCTGACGATAGAAGGAACAAGACCTAATTGTCGTTGAATCATATTCATCACCAGCCGGGTTGTTCGACCGTTGCCGTCAACCCACGGATGAATGGTCACGAGTCTAAAATATGCTTCAAATTTGGCATAATGGCATCTATCATGGGCTGAGGAACTTCACATTCCCTTGCCAAAAGAGGCCAGCGTGAGGACACTTCGGCAATACGGTCGATTATTTCAGTAGCTTCCTTTATATTGTTGCGTTTCGCAAATTCCAAAAGGTCCTGGCGGGTTATATCGTCAAACTTCCCGTTGATTGACATCTGGTGCTGTGCTGTCCATCCACCTTTCGGATTATAGGCAAATCCCATGTCGTATGCCGGCGAAAGAGTCCATTTGCCTTGTCTGTCCATAAGGAAGGATATGTTCTTGGTATGGTCATCTTGATTTCGGATCACTACATTGAACACCATGCGACGATACATTTCCTGCGCCTGTGAGTATGGTAGTCTCAATGCCCTCATCACGTTGAACGCCTGCTCGTAAGAGTATGAACGGGGATTGCGATAATCATAATGCGCTATGCCACAGAGTGTCTGCATATGGATTTTCTCTCCTTTCTGACGGTCAAAACGCTTTGTGAGAAAATGTGCGCGTCCATTCTCTTCTATCAGACTGCAATCCGACATTTCTATGCCGCATTCCTTTACAAGCCGATAGAAAGAGTATTCCAGCCGGCCGAAATTCTGCGTTTCCCTGAATCCGGCTTCGGCGGTTACGCCATCAAGTTTGATTAGATAGTAGTCAAAGCCTTCAGGAGCCTCAATCTGTCCTGAACGGACTTCTCCGGTCAAGGGGTTGTAGGCTATGATGGCTTTCGCCCTCTGTCCTCCGGCAGAGGTGCCAAGTCGCACTATTTCGGCTATTGCCGCCTTCTTGTCCTCTTCAAGATTGGCTCCGAACTCTTCTTTTTCAGACAATGCTTCGCTTGCCACTTCAACAAGGGAATCAAGTTCTATCCTGACATCCGGACTATAGGGCGCATCCATGGCCGGTTCAAACTCCAAAGCTCCCATGCAGCGTTTGCCGAGGAAACATAGTGTCTCCACTGCGTTTCCGCTGCTACGACCGGTAAGTGCGAGCCACCGATCAAACAGTGCCCGGCCGTAGGTGTCGGGCAATGAATCGGCAAGCATACCGGGAAGCCCCTTGAATGTCTCACGACCTATGTCAGAGAATGAATATATCCTTCCATGACGCACCGGCATTAGAATCGGCGAGGGTTCAAGACCTTTGCCTATGAAGCTTTCGGCATACTCGAAATGTGCCAGCTGGCGATTGTTGTCCCATCGGAATGTTCCGACAGGTTTGCCATATAGGTTTACTCTTGCTATATCTACCATTCTGATTCCTCGATATTAGGTTGTGTGTTGGTCTTGTTGTTACCACTTGCACGTTTGCGCTGCTTCTTCTTGCTTGCTTCGACAAACTCGAAATATTCATTGGGACTCATCTCATCTTCCTTAATGAGTGACGAGAACACATCCAGTTCGCCAAGTATGCGTAGCAAGCGCATCAAGGAATCGAAATAGCTTATATCGCCTTTCTCGATTCTCTTTAATGTCGTCAATGAGACTTGCGCCTGTTCTGCGAGTGATGCCTGAGTAAAGTTCTGTCGGAGTCGCAGATGCCTTATTTTTTGTCCAAGCCGACGGCGGATTTCACTGTCAGGTAACATGTATATATTCTCTTCCATAGTCGTACTTGCATCTATTAGACCGCAAATATAGTAATAATAGTTCAAACTACGACTATTTTTGCAGTTTTTTTGAGTCAGACTGAAATTTATTGTCTATTTACAGGATGGTCAAAAAAGTTTACTTTAGCAAAATTATTTATGGGTTTATTTAAGTGATATTGAGTTGGCGGCATCGCGCTTCTTCTGATTCACGACTTCGGCGTAGATCTGCGTCGTGGACACGTTTTTGTGCGTAAGCATCTTGCTGACGGTGTAGATGTCAGTACCGTTGGTTATCAGCAAGTTGCACAACCCGATTGTCACGTCTTTCATGAGGCATCTGCAATTGCAGAAGTCTTTGAAGTGCTTATACACTATTTCCCATTTCTGATATTTCTCTTTGGTCTTGCTCTCAAAATATTCAAGGAAGTCGGCTTTGCTGATGAGCGTCTTTCGCTCGAATCTAACGACCTTGATTTTGCCGTTTCGGATGTAGCGGTAGATTGACATCCTTCCGATTCCGAGTAAGTCGGCGGCTTGAGTGGGTGTCAGATAATCCTTTTCTCTCCATTTGTTGCCGTTAGTTGTTGATGAAGTTTCAAGATTTGAGACGGCCAATTTCTTTTGTCGGAGTCGCTCCTTATATGAGTGCTCCGCACACCGCTTCGAGCAGAAGCGCGTGACTGTGGTCTGGGCGATAAATTTCTTTCCGCACCATTCGCAGATTCTCTCAACTTTGATGTTGCTACTCATTTCGTTGGTGTTAATTTCGCTTTAGTTTGTTCGTGCGCGTCCGTTGACGTCCGTCTGCGTCCGCAAACCTCCACCACCTTGCTGACGCTTGGGGTGAAATGAGTCGCTGTCGTACAAAATCCGTACAAAATGGTGCATAAAAACGCCTAACACTGACAGTTATCAGCATTAGGCGTTCTTGTAAGAGTTAAGTTTTATCGTTCGGTAACAGTCAATTACTATCAATATAACGCATTGATAATCGATCGATTACTTGCCGATACAGAAGCGCGAGAAGATTGAAGCAAGAATGTCGGGGGTAGTGAGAGTGCCGGTGATTGACGAGAGGTGATGGAGGGTGGCGCGTAGGTCTTGAGCAATAAGATCGCCGGGGATGCCCATACGGAGGCCCTCGATGACGGCGGCTGATGATGCGGTGGCTTCACGAAGGGCATTTGCATGGCGTATATTGGTCACCAAGAGGGTGTCTTCATCGGTCGAACCGCGTAATTGGTCAGCAATCTCTGAGAGTGTTGACAATAGTTGCTGATGTCCTTGTCCGGT
Source organism: uncultured Alistipes sp. (assembly GCA_964638475.1). Lineage (GTDB taxonomy): Bacteria > Bacteroidota > Bacteroidia > Bacteroidales > Muribaculaceae > UBA7173. The sequence goes on from CAZXAZ010000034.1 coordinate 3,832, forward strand.
CTTTGTTGAGAAGTTGATAGTTGTCAGATTGTTACTATCAATTCGGGCAGCGATGGCAGAAGTCATCTCGTCTATCAAATTATGCTCATCTGAGCCCAACAAGTCTGTCTTATTTAGTAGCAAGATTGTCGGCACTTCGGCATTGAGTCCTTCTGTTGCAATTTCTAATTGAGCAGTAGATTGGTTGGTTACATCTACTACCGAGATTACAATCGCAGCTTTTGCGAGAGCTTGACGCGAGCGCTCCATTCCGAGGGCTTCGATCGGGTCGGTTGTTTCGCGCAATCCGGCGGTGTCGATAAATCTGAATAGATAATCACCGATTTCGAGTGTATCTTCGATCGTATCGCGGGTCGTACCGTGGATATCGGAAACGATCGCACGGTCTTCACCTAAGAGAAGATTCAACAATGATGACTTGCCGACATTCGTTTGTCCGACGATTGCAACAGGAATACCCTCTTTAATTACAGACCCGGCAGAGAATGATTTTTCGAGTCGCGATACTTCGTTATAAATTTCAGTAGCTATATCACGAAGCCTTACTCGTGACGCAAATTCAACCTCCTCTTCCGAGAAGTCGAGCTCGAGTTCTAACAGCGAGGCGAGGTCAAGAAGCTTACCGCGCAGTTCCTCTAATCGACGAGAGAACACCCCCTTCATCTGAGAGGCAGCCAAGCGATGGGCTGCTCTTGAATTTGAAGCAATTACATCGGCGACTGCTTCGGCTTGCGCCAAATCCATCTTGCCATTAGCAAATGCTCGGCGGGTAAACTCGCCCGCCTCCGCAAGACGAGCTCCGGAGTTTATCAGCACTTCAAGCAAGCGCCGTTGAACATATCTTGACCCATGGACAGAAAGTTCAACCACATTCTCGCCGGTGAATGACGCCGGAGCACGAAACAACGTGGCGACAGCTTGGTCAAGCAATTCTCCATCGCGCGAGGGATCTATCAAATTTCCCAGATGAGCTGTATGGCTCTTCGCTTCTGCCAAGGGTTTGCCTTGCCATATATTATCAACAATTTCGATGGCTTCAGGGCCGCTGACACGTATAACTGCGATACCTCCAACGCCTGGAGGTGTCGAGATTGCACAGATTGTCGACTGCGATTCTGAGATAATAGTCGGATTGTTCTCTTTCATGTTGACAAAGTTACTGATTTCCACGAAAACTTAACAACTTTGCTGACGTAAAAAGCTGTTCGCTATTCAACTGTTGGAGTTTAGGTCATTTATTATGCATCGCGATGATGAAGTTAACTCAATGATATACTCGACGTAAGCCTATTGTGGAGAGCTATTGCTCACCAAACAAACGCAAATATTCTTGCTCAAAATTTGGCGTAAACACCCCCTTGTCTATTGAGCGTAAAATATCTTGACGACTCCAAAAGGCGCCTCCGTCAAGCTCCTCGGTCGGCATAGGCAGATATTCGATAACCGTTTTGAATACATTAACCAGTTCGCGTTCTATATCAGACTCAAATATATAGCTAACCATTCGTTCGGGCTGAAAGTCTACTAACCCGAGTTCTTCCGCGGCTTCTCGCCTAAGGGCATCCTCGATCGACTCCCCGTGACTAACATGTCCGCCAACTGCCGTATCCCAACGCCCGGGCTGAATATCTTTCCACAGCGGTCGTTTTTGAAGGAATAGTTCTCCGTCTCGATTGAAAACATGAAGATGCACAACGGGATGGAGCAATTTCGAGCCGCTGTGACAAACGCCTCTTGATGCAGTCGCAATCTCTCGCCCGGCTTCGTCAACAATGGGCAACAACTCTTCTTCGTTATCTTTCATAAGAATATTATAATATAGTTAGGGCTACGCTGTAACTTCAATTACTGCGCAGCCCCTAAGTTTTCAATGGAATTTCGTATATAAACAGGGTAAGAAGAATAATATCATTGACCTATTACGCGACGGGCGCCGAGATAGCGTTTGGCGTAATACTCCGAGGTTATTTTATCTATCTTAATACCTGTACGTGCGGCATGTATGAAGGTGATTTCTCCACTTTCAGGGTCGGCATCAATTGCGATAGCAACATGGCCAACTTGTCGTGAGCGAGAGGCTCGTCCGGTAAAGAACAACAAGTCGCCCGGCTGGATTTCCTCACGTTTGATTTGCTTGCCTTGGGTATATTGAGTTGAAGAGGAGGGCGAAAGGGTATAACCAAATTGACTGTATACATAAGATGTAAAGCCCGAGCAATCGAAGCCTTTCGGTGAACGTCCTCCGCGAACATAACGTACGCCCATAAACTTACGAGCATAGTTAAGCATATCGTCTATCATCGCGAAGTCGGCCATACCGTCATCGATATTGCCAAGGAGCTCCATCCCTGCTGAGGAAACAATCTCAAATGGGTTCGTCTTTGAAACTGCGGCAAGGTCCATATCGTCACGATTGGAAGCATGTCCGGATGCAACGGTTGAAGTAACCGTGTTAACCGGAGTATACTTCTTATCGGGCGTACGCTTTGCTGCCGACATCTCAACGAGGCCGACCAACAAAACCGCTATGATAAGACAAACTTTCTTCATTTTTTGATTGGTTTGCGACGAAAACAAAGCATTTAATTCGCCACATGAAAAATCAACTTCTATTCACTTGTTGAAGTTCGATTTACAAAGTTAGCGATTCTTCATCTGTATATCAAGCAATTGACTATCAATAAACCTAAATTCAATGTTAATATTTTATAAATCGAGTCGAAACTGCACATTTGACGTCTGTTTTGTGCAATCATAGACATCAATTTTAATTCTGATTTATATTATCTTGCTTTTCTCCTTTTTCAGCAAAAACAAAGCGATTTCGATCGGGCGCATTATAGAGAACTAAGCCGAATTTCGCAGCCGTAATGGCTACATGCTCAAAGATTTCCGACGCTAACGCCAAATAAGCCACCCACGCTGTCTGCTTCGAGTAGAAATATAGATTCAATGCTTGACCATAAGCTGTTGCATCGGTAAGCCTGACGACAAGCTTGCGGTCTGCCGCGATTAATGGATGAGATACTAGATAATGACCGAGATACGCCCGAAATAATCCGAGATTTGAATCAATTGTGCCATTCGGTTCCGACGAATTATATAGATGAGTCCCATTTTCTCGAGCCGCAACACACGCATTAACAAAATCTGTCATTTCGGGGAACCGCTTCAAAACCTCTGCTATCAACTCATCTGACGCCTCTACGATTGAAGATTGATCGATATAAACCGTTCGGTTGATTAAACGAAATCCGGCCTCATGCATTCCCCGCCAATTCTGAAACGATGTCGACACGAGCGAATAAGGTGGCAGCATAACAATCGTATTATCCCAATTCCTCACCTTTACAACCGTCAGCGTAACATCGACAACAATCCCATTAGCTATCGTCGCAGGAACTGTTATCCAATCTCCAACTCTAAGCATATCATTATTTGACAACTGTATTCCGGCAACAAAACCAAGTATCGAATCTTTAAATACCAACATCAACGCAGCAGCAAAAGCCCCAAGTCCGGCTAATAACGCCATCGGCGACTTGCCAACTAATATCGATATCGAAACTATTGAAATTATCCCCCATACAAATCCGCGTCCGATATTCACAACGCCTTTAAGGGGATGATTCTTATGGTTTGCATAACTCTGAAAATGTGTCCAGGCAAATTGTAGTACGGCATTAATTGCAATACCAATAGTAATCAAAAGGTAAACCCCACCAATTCTAAGTATCAACGTTAGCAGATGATTATCGGTCTTAAACGCAAACGGAATAAGACATAAAAACACTAGTGGAGGTATGAAATGGCTACACCGTCTAAACGTTCGTTGCTCAAGTAGCTCCTTAGAAACCTCACCATGACGAATCGCTACGATTTTCGTAACCACAAACAACGTAATCCGTTCAACCGCGACCCCGACTATTATCGACAGCCCCAACACAATTATCGTATAAGCTATCTCCTCGACCGTTTTATCACACTCCAATCCAAGAAACGCGAGCAACTTATCAACAACCGACAACAACCAGACGCCCAATTCATGACTCGGAATAAGCCGGCTCGATACAACTCGATCAAAATGAATCGATCCGTCATTCGTAGCGACAAGCCTAACCATCCCTAATAATAACTCACCATTAAATCCCATATTCCATCACTCCGCCGCTTATTAGCGCCTATTCTCCCAACAAATCCATTCCCATCATAGTTCATCTCTACCAGACAAAGAAACCACGGCAACCGGTCAAAAGTCGGTTGCCGTGGTTCTTAATTCTAAATATATGTTCTCTTACGATATCAATAGATTATCCAAGATACGGACCAAAACGGTTATCCATCTTCTCTGATTCGGTGCAATACCAAACAATCATAAAGATCCAACCTACGAGAGGTATCCAGCTAATAAAATACCAACCACCGGCTTTACCTATATCGTGAAGGCGACGCCAAGCAACTGCCAATCCGGGGATAAAAAGGGCTAATGAAATGAGCCAACCAAGAATAGGAATCCAGCACGTCAATAGACCTACAATAAAGGTAAACAAACTCCACCACCAATATTCGGCACGAGTTGCTCGACCGGAGAATGTTGCATACTTGTTAAAGCAAGTCTTGATTGCTGTACCAAAATCCATTGCAGGAGCTTCCGGAATCGGCTGACCATACTGAGGCTGCGGAGCAGGCTGAGGCTGACCTTGTTGAGAATAGTTTTCCATTGTGAAGATATTTGTTGGATTATTATCTAATATCAATACTAAATTCAGCACATCTTTCAATACCATGAATCAATCGAAAGAAATCGCGCCTTCGTGTTTTGGGCAAATTTAAACATTTTGCAAGAATATGACAAATAATTGTTTAATTTTGCCGTTATATTTCGCGAACAGATTTTGTTCGACGCTTGTTTGTTTTATCAATAAGACTCGAAAACATTTAGATATGACCATTACGAGATATTTGTCGCGGCTCGTCGCCTCTCTTTTTGCCGTTTCATTCTCTATTTTTCAATCATATTCTCAGAGTACTACAAATAGTCTCACCACATATCCGACAGGGCAATCCGTGGGCCTCGTCCTTTCGGGCGGCGGCGCCAAGGGTATCGCGCATATTGGCGTTATTAAAGCGTTAGAAGAGAACAATATTCCTATCGATTACGTTGCCGGCACGTCGATGGGCGCAATCATTGGCGGACTTTATGCCGCCGGTTATACCCCCGATGAAATGATTGAACTGATTCTTTCAAAGGGGTTCAGCGATTGGTCTACCGGCCGTGTCGACCCTAATCTTACATATTATTTCTTCAAGAAAGCTCAAACGCCTGCATTCGGAGAACTTAATATCAATATTTCTCGCAAAGATTCTCTCGACCGCACATCGTCGTTGTTACCATCTAGCCTAATATCTCCTCTGCCTATGAATTTCGCCTTCATGGAGCTATTCTCGGCATACACGGCGCAATGTAATGAAAATTTCGACAACCTATTCGTGCCGTTTCGTTGCGTCGCATCCGATGTGGTTGCCAAACATAAGATTGTCTGTCGTTCGGGCAGTCTGAGCGACGCTATCCGCGCTTCAATGACCTTTCCACCGGTTTTCCAACCGATTAAAATGAATGGTGTCTATGTTTATGATGGTGGTATTTATGATAACTTCCCGGTAGATGTTATGCGCGAAGACTTTGCTCCCGACATTATGATTGGGGTCGACGTACACTCCGAAAATGTTCCTCCGAGCAATAGCATTATCAATCAACTTGAGGATATGATTATCCAAAACAATGATTATAACCTACCGGCAGATGAAGGAATTAGAATCCACGTTGATGTCAGCCGTTTCTCATTGCTCGATTTCGGCAAAGCGAAAGAGATTAGCAGCATCGGATATAACAGAGCTATCGAAATGATGGACTCTATCAAATCAAGAGTTACAAGCCGCATCCCGACTCAAACTCGCAACCTTAGAAGAGAAATCTTCAAATCAAAAACTCCTTATATATATTTCGACTCGGTAAATGTCTCCGGTGGCACCCCCGAACAAGACGCTTATCTTGCTCGCCTGTTTATGCCCTCGAATGTTGACACGTTCGGCATCGAGCGCGCAAGAATGGCATATTATAGTGCAATCACTCCGGGACGTCTTCGCAACCTTTTTCCGCAAGCTGTCTATAATCCGCAAACCGGCATGTTTACTCTCGATCTTGATGCAGATGTAAAAAGCAACTTCGCTCTCGGTGCCGGCGGCTACCTGTCATCATCGATAAATTCAATGATATTCGTGTCTGCCGATTACTCCGCAATGTCTTTCCATTCGGCTGAAATGAAAGCAATGGGATGGATCGGACAAAACTATATGGCAGGTCAATTTACCGGGCGAATCTACCTGCCGACAAACCGACCTTCAGCTCTCGAACTGCAAGGCATCTACTCGCGACAGAAATTCTATGAAAACGATAAACTCTTTTATGAGGATAATTCCCCTGCTTTCATCACTCATCATGAAGGCTTCGGCAGATTGAGCTACGCATGGGCAGTAACGCGTGCCGGCAAAGCATCCGTAGGCATCGGCGGGGGACAAACTCGCGATAATTTCTACTCTTCAGACAACGGCGACTTCAGCTCGTCAGGTAAAGAACGTACGATTTTTAACCTTGGGCAAGCTGTCGGGCGACTCGAATTCGACAACCTCGACAATCAAAATTATCCTTCGGCAGGCTATGACCTTCATCTTTCCGTCATGCAGACCATCGGAAAATATCATTTCCGTCAAACAACACCCGAGGGAGCGCTTACGGATATCGACAACGATACCCATTGGATTCAAGCCGAATTCGAAGGCGGAGTTTACTTTCCATTTTCCAACAATTTCTCTCTCGGAACGACATGGGATATACTCGTTTCCGACCGCAAACTATTAGATTCTTACTACGCCTCATTGGTCAACGCTCCGAGTTTTACTCCGACACCCGCAACAGCCGGAGTTTTTAACAAGGCCTTCCGCGCAAATTCATTTGCTGCCGTCGGGATAGTGCCGATATGGAAACCATTCTCTCGTGCGCAAGTCAGACTTTCGGCAAACCTTTTTATGCCATTCCAACGCATCGAAATGAATGAAGCAACGGGGCTCGCCCAATACGGAAAATGGTTCCGTAATCCCGAGGTTATTGCCGAGCTCGATTTGGTCTACAACCTGCCTTTCGCATCAATCTGCGGCTATGTTAACTATCTGACATATCCTGCGCAAAACTGGAATGTAGGCATCTCTTTCGGCTTGTTTTTCCATGCCGCAAAATTCCTCCGCTGATTCGCAAATTATGCTATAAAACATATTTTCTTTCTTGAAAATTTGGATTTTCGGCGAATAATTGGTAATTTTGTCGAAAATTTTAAAAAATGAGAAAATTCACTACCGCCGTATGCGCGGCATTAGCAGTATTAAGCGCCTCAGCCGAAGGCTATCAAGTTAACACATTCAGCGCTCGTCAAGAAGGCATGGGACATGCCGGAGTTGCTTTGAAACTCGGCTCGGAAAGTCAAATCTTCAACCCCGGAGCTCTCGCATTCTCAACCGAAACTCTCGAAGTTTCAGCTGCAATGAGCGCAATTAAAGCTACCGCAGACGCAACAATTGACGGACAGAAATACACCTCATCTAACAAGGTATCTACCCCGATGAACGTTTCTGCCTCTTTCCGTATCTACGACAACCTCTACGCCGGTGCAACCTTCTACACCCCCTATGGATCTTCTATCAATTGGGGAACTGCATGGCCCGGAGCTGTATTCAACCAATCTGTTGACCTTAAAGTATTCACCGTTCAGCCGACCGTTTCTTGGAGAATTCTTAAAAACCTTTCTGTTGGTGCCGGTCTTATGATTTCTTGGGGTAACGTAAACCTCAACAAAGCGCTTGTTTCTGCAAGCTCAATGGACCGCTTGGTTGGCTTGATGAATCTCCCCTATCAGATGCAAGGTCAACAAGGCCCCTTCGAGACTTACGGCAACATTCCCCCGGCATCAGTTAACTTGACCGGTAGCGCAGAACTCGCTTTGGGTTACAATGTAGGTATCATGTGGGATGCTCTTCCCAACCTCACATTCGGTGCGTCTTTCCGTTCTAAAATGAGCATGCATGTGAAAGCCGGAAAAGCAAATGTAACTTACGGCGACCCCAAACAAGCTCAAGAACTTCTCGGCGCGACCCTCGACAACCTCAACTATGCAGACTTCGATGCTTCGATGCCCTGCCCCTACGTCTTAACTTTCGGTGTTGCTTACAAACCCATTTCAAAATTGGTCATCGCATTTGACGCTCAGTTGAATGGTTGGAGCACCTACAAGACACTTGATATCACCTTCGCTCAGTTGCCCGAGAACTTCAATCAACACTTGACCAAGAACTACAGCAACTCTATGACATACCACATCGGTGCGGAATATAACTTAACCCCCCGTTTCGATGTTCGCGCAGGTATGATGATTGACTGCACCCCTTGCAACAAAAATCACTACAACCCCGAAACTCCCGGTATGACAAAGCTTGAGCCCTCTGTCGGTTTCTCTTTCCGCCCCATCAAGGGCCTCTCAGTTGACTTGGCATTCATGTATGTTCACGGTTGCAAGACTAAAGGCCACAGCGAGTACAACGACCTCCTCGCCCCTGTCTACAATCAAGCAATTGCAGCCAACGGGCTTAGCGGAATGCTTGAAGAACTTCCTGCTGTAGGCACAATGGACGGTGAATACAAAACTAAAGCCGTTATCCCCGCTATCGGTGTAAGCTATAGCTTCTAATCTAAACATCTACTATAACAAAAAAGGAGGAAATATTTCCTCCTTTTTT
>CAZXAZ010000035.1:0-12131 GCA_964638475.1 uncultured Alistipes sp.
CTTTAGCCGCGATACGGCTGGTGCAAGCCTCGGCAGTCAAAGCCGAACCGGCAACAACGGTAGCGGTCAAAGCCGCTCCGAGAAACAGTCTTGCAGAAATTTTCATATAGTAATATTGTTTTTTGTCAAGAAATCGGGTATTCCTATTTTTGCAAAATTACGAAAAAACGGATTGAGCATCCAAAAAATATCTGGTAGAATTGAAACAATTTATCAAAAAGAGGTTATATTTGTGGTCCGAAAAAAGAATATTGTTGATTCTTAATTGCAGTTTTCAGCAAGGTGATTATATCTCAGACCATTGATTTATAGGTCGAAATGCGGTTACTCAAACCTTAAGAAGATACCTCTTACTTGATATGTTGCAAAATTTTGGAAAAATAAAACGTGGCTTTAGTGTCACGAAGTCAGCCGCAGCGCTCGCTAGTGTGGTTGTGATGATTGCGTCTCCGCTTGACGCTTTGGCGAAAAAGCAAGACAAAACAGTTGAGGATAAAAATCTCGCTATGTCGGGTGTAATTCTCGAAACTCCGGCGTATCGCTGGGTTGGAGATACGATTTTCCAAGGTCAGTTTAAGGCTTATGCTCCTAACGACACCTCAATTTTGTCAGACTATGCGGCTTCGCCCGGATATTTTATGCCAATCGAGAAAGAGTGGCATCTGCGAAACGACATTTCTTTATACCCGAAATTGAGTTCGTCGAATACGCTTCACAATGCGATTTTCAATATGGCGCTTGATGAAATGGTCAACGCCGTTGAACCGGATTCAACCCTCCGCACCGGAAAGGAATGGCCCGGAGTTTGGACACGCGACGTCAGCTATTCGATTATCTTGTCGATGGCTATGCTTCAGCCGGAAGTGTCGCGTATCTCATTGGAGCATAAGATTTCGCCCAATATGACGATTATTCAAGACACCGGTTCGGGCGGTGCGTGGCCGGTAAGTTCAGACCGTCAGATTTGGGGTATCGCGGCGTATGAAGTCTATAAGGCAACCGGAGATGAAGCTTGGTTGCGCCGCGCCTATACGGTGATGAAAAACTCGCTCGAAGATGACTATGCGACCATTTACGACCATAAAACCGGGCTCGTACGAGGAGAGACGTCATTTATCGATTGGCGCGAACAAAGCTATCCTCGTTGGATGCAGACCGCCGATATTTATCAAAGTCAGGCACTCGGCACATCCGTTGTGCATGCTCAAGCATGGCGCACGCTTTCGAAGATGGCATTCGAACTCGACTTAGATGGCGAGGCGCGTGTCTATTCAGATAGAGCGGCAAAAATGGCAGACGCAATCAATAATCAGTTGTGGCTCAATGAAACGGGCTATTATGGAATGTATCTTTATGGTAGAGATAATCTGATTATGAACCCGCGCGCCGAGACCCTCGGCGAGTCGTTGGCAATACTCTATGATGTTGCGAATACACAGCGCGCAAAACTTATCACAGAAAAGAATCCCATAACCCCATTTGGTCCGGCAATTTTCTACCCACAGATTGCAGATATGCCGGCATATCACAATAATTCTTTATGGCCTTGGGTGGGAGCGTTTTGGACGCTCGCCAATGCGAAAGCGGCAAACTCTCGCGGGGTGATGCTCGGTGTAGGTTCGGTATTCCGCCCGGCGGCGTTGTTCTGTACAAACAAAGAGAACTTTAACCTCGATAATGGAGATATTACGACAGAGCTCAACTCGTCGAATATGCTTTGGTGTCTCTCCGGAAATATTGCGATTACAATGAAGATGTTATTCGGTATTACGCCTGAAACAGACGGCATCAGCTTTAACCCCTTTATCCCGAAAGAGATGAACGACAGCCGTACGCTGACCGGACTGCGTTATCGCGATATGATTCTTGATGTAGTAATCGAGGGCTATGGAAATCGCATCTCGAAATTTTATCTTAACGGAAAGGAGCATAAGCCGTTTATTTCCGCGGATTTAAAAGGCGTTCAGCAGGTTAAGATTGTGATGGATAATAATGTGACTCAGCCGATGAAGGTTAATGAGACCTCAAACGCAAAAGCTCCGTTGACGCCTATCGCATGGTTGACCCATGATGACTCGCTGATTGGCGCCCGCGAACTTTCGCCCACACTCAACTTGCTCCAATGGCAGCCAATCGAGTATATCGCTTATTATATTATTTTGCGCGATGGAAAACAAGTAGGCTTGACCCATGAAACTTGTTGGAATGCATCCGTTCCGGGTGAATATCAAGTGATAGGTGTAGACACGAATGGGGTGCAGTCTTTCGCGTCAGAGCCTCGTTCGAATGCGAAAGAGATGATTTATGAAATGCCTGTTGAAACAACGAAGATAGCATCCGCCGAAGCGTGCAATGTGCCGCAAACACCTCTTCAGGGATATCGTGGTAACGGTTTTGCGGAAATCGACCATAAGACAGGTCAAATTCATATTGGTGTAGACGTAGCGGAAGCGGGCACGTATAGCTTGTCGTTTCGTTACGCCAATGGTAATGGTCCGGTGAACACCGAAAATAAATGTTGTATCCGCACCGTTTTGGTTGACGATAATCGTCTCGGCACAGTTGTGTTCCCTCAACGTGGCGTCGGGAATTGGAATGATTGGGGCATTTCAAATACCCTTCAATTATCCCTTCTGCCGGGCCATCATGTTGTAACGTTGACCTATATTCCGGAAAATGAGAATATGAATTTCTCGACCAACCATGCGCTTGTCGACCGTCTGATTCTCCGTCGCGTAGCGCCCTAAGTCGACGAGAGAGAATAATTCGGAAAAAACAGTTGATGCTGAAAACTCGCAGTTTTCAGCATCAACTGTTTTTATTATTTGAGGGCTTTGAGAATAGTTTCTGCCCAGATTTTTCCGAGGACTTCAGCGCCTTGTTTGTTGGGGTGGAGGTAGAAGGTGCCGGCGTTACCGTTTTCCGGAGTGAGGTATTCGAGGCCGTGTTCTTTAAAGGTGTTGAACGCGTCGGGGTTGCCGGGGAATACGCGGTTAGGGTGGGTTTCGCTGTAAGCGCTAATCAGTTTGGAGATGTAGGGGAAGTAGCTCTCGAGGCGTTGTAGACCGGCGTTGAGATACATCGCGCCATTATAGGTGTTTGGGCTATACCAAAGGGGGTATTGTAAAACGACAATGCTTTTGGGGTATGATTTTAGCAATTCGTCGATGATTACTTTCAGGTTGGTATAGTATTGGGTCGGAACAACGGGAGAGCCGAGCGGGCCGGAGCAGGCGCTGTCGTTGGTGCCCAAAGAGATGGTGAAAACCAATTGACCTTTTTGTTTGGCGAATTCGTTGGCAGCATTTGCGACATTAACGAATAGCGTTTCGTTAGCGGGGAGGAAGTCAACAGTAGTAGCTCCGCAGACTCCGCAGTTGCTGATGTTAACGTCGTAAGAGGTGTTCGCTTCGATATATTCTTCGACTTTAACTGGCGGACATTCGGTATCGCGGTCTTTAAGTTCGGCGCCGTAGCTGATGCTATTTCCGACGAACACGATGTTAAGATTTTCTTTAGCAAAAGCGCTTAACGAAAGGGTCAAGGCAGCCATTGCGGTCAGGAATAGACGGTTCATAGAAGGTTTGTTAGGTTCGGTTAGGTTAGGTTTGACTATATTTGGTTTACAAATTTACGAAATACCGCCGAGATAATCAAAAGTGAGTATTTTGGGAGAAAAATCTCGGAATAGATGCATTAAAAAAATACTATTTTTGTGGGATTGTCGGCGTTAACATATGGTCGTAACTTTGCAACAGTTTTTTACAATTGCAAATTAAGATATATGACCAGACGTTCAGCTTTGTATGCAATCCTCTCTCTCTCAATGTTGTCAGCGCCTTCACTGTCGGCTCATCCCGAGGAGATTGACAGTATAGTATCGCAGGCAAAAGAGAGTCAAGCTTGGTATAATCGCTTGCAAGTTGGCGGTTATGGCGAGGTAGCTATGACCCGTAATTTTTATAGCGATAGCTACCTTCGTTATATCACACCTGAGAATTATCGCAACGCCGATAGTCATGGTCGTTTTGATATTCCCCATGCAGTAATTTATCTTGGATATGACTTTGGTAAAGGATGGTCAATGGGAAGCGAGATAGAGTTTGAACATGGCGGAACGGAGTCGGCTGTTGAGTTTGAAAATGAAGAGGGTGGAGAATATGAAAGCGAGGTAGAACGAGGTGGCGAAGTTGCTCTCGAGCAGTTCTGGCTACAGAAATCATTTATGCCTCAGTTGAATGTTAGAGCCGGAATGATGGTAGTGCCAGTCGGTCAGACTAATGCACACCATACTCCAACCGAATTTTTCGGTGTTTATCGTCCGGAAGGGGAAAACACGATTATGCCCTGTACATGGCATGAAATCGGCGTCTCACTCTGGGGTAAGGTTGGCGATTGGCGTTATGAAGTAATGTTTATGCCCGGTCTTGATAGCGAGCGTTTCGGCTCACAAGGCTGGATTCATGATGGCTCGGCATCTCCCTATGAATATAAAATTGCGAATGCTTATGCCGGAGCTCTCCGTATCGACAATTATTCAGTTCAGGGCTTGCGCTTGTCGTTGTCGGGATATGTAGGGAATTCATTCCGCAATACCATGGCGCCCACCTCAAGTAGTAAGAATGACGGAATCCACGGCACGGTTGCCGTCGGAGCGTTCGACTTCCAATATCAAGGTTATGGCTTTATTGCTCGCGGTCATTTCGATTATGGTCATTTGAGTGATGCCAAACATATCACAACCTTTAATATGAATATGTCGAATAAGTCGCCATCTAAAAAGCAGAAAGTTGCGTCAGACGCGATTGCAACCGGCATCGAGGCGGGTTATGACTTCTTCTCGCTCTCGCCAAAATTAAGAGCCGCAAACAAGCGTCTTTATATCTTCGGTCGTTATGACTATTATGATTCGATGTATAAGATGCAGGGCGGAGACCTTGATTATGAATGGTGTGGCCGCCAACGAGTAGCAGTCGGACTTAACTATTTCCCCATCCCGCAACTTGTTGTGAAGGGAGAATATTCCATCGGATTGCTTGATAAAAAGTATAACAATGAGCCGGCGATTTCACTCGGTATCGCTTATTCAGGCTGGTTTCTTTGAAAAACTAAAACCATTATAATATTATGAATATCAAAATAATTCTCAAATTCCTACCCATTTTTTTGTTGGGCATTTCTACTGTAGCATGTTCTGATGATGAAACTCCTGAAATCGTAGAGGAGTCTACGAAAGAAGCTACTCTCAAGAGCGCAACCGAGGCTTACATCAATCATACCGTTCTCCCCACTTACAGGGGAATGGCTGATGCAGCTATCGAATTATATGAGAACTGTGAAATTATTAGCGAACATCATGTTTCCGGCACATTGACTACCGCTGATATTGCTGCTGCAGCAAATGCGTGGAAAGAATCACGTCGCTACTGGGAACTTTCTGAGGCATTCCTCTTCGGCCCTGCTGCAGACCATAATATCGACCCTCATATCGACTCATGGCCTCTTGATAAAGCGGCTATGGATCGTCTTTTGGCAGAAATTCGCAACGGAGCGGATTACAGCATCGATAACAACTTCGGTTACGGACTGCTTGGATTCCATTCAATCGAGTATATGTTGTTTGAACTTTCTGCCGATGGGCGTATATCTAACTATCACGCGTTGACCTACACTCCTGAGGAAATTACATATCTTGTGATGGTTGCCGAAGACTTGCGTAATCAATGTGTGTGTCTCGAAGCATGCTGGGCAGGTACGCCTAACGTTACGGCTGAAAAACAAGAAATTCTTGAGGAGGCAGATCTTGATATGGGCAAACAGCATGGCTGGATGATGATGAATGCCGGGCAACCGGGTTCAATATATAAGACATATCAAGAAGCTGCTGAAGAGATTATTCAAGGCTGTATCGATATTGCCGATGAGGTTGGTAATACTAAAATCGGTCGTCCGCATAATGGTAGTACACTTGATGACCGCAACTATATCGAGTCTCCCTATAGCCTTAACTCTATCGAAGACTTCCAAGATAATATTCGCTCTATCCAAAACTCTTATTGCGGTTCGGTAAGCGGAGATGCTTCAATCTCGGATTATATTCGCAGAGTCAATCCTTCACTCGATACCGAGCTCCGCGAAGCTCTCGAAACCTCTATTGCCGCAATTGCAGCTATTCCCGAACCCTTCGCGTTGAACGCAACCGGAGCCGCAGCTGCGAATGCAGTTGAAGTAGTAGGGGAAGACCTTGTTGCAACTCTCGAAAAAGTTTATTCAGAACTCTCCAAGCATTAATAAGTAGTAATGAAACAGTTTTTTGTGTCTGCTGCCGCATTGTTGGTGCTCGCTTCCGCATGTTCGGATGATGAGCCAATCCGAAATGAGCAACCTCAAGAAGAAACGCAATTCCCCGAATGGTATTACGCCGGCGGAGAACTCGGCACGGCCTATCTTTCAACTTCAAATGCGCTCGAACAGCCGACACCGGCAGTCGAGAATGCCGGACTTTACCAAAGTTTCAAAAATGGTGAGGCAATCTTTGAAAAGCCCTTTATGAGTAATAACTCCGGTGTGCGCTCCGGTCTCGGTCCGGTTTATATCCGCACATCTTGTATCCACTGCCATCCCGGCTATGGCCATGGTAAGCGTATCGAAGAGGGCTCTTTCAAGACCGACCAGATTGGAAACGGCTGTTTGTTGGTAGTTTATAATCCTCAGACCGAGGGTTATGTAAGCTGGCTCGCGGGTATGCCTCAGAGTCATGCAGTCGCCCCCTTTACTGCTCCTCTCGATGAGTCTAAGATTCAGGTAAAATGGTTGACCGAAACTGACGAATGGGGCAACCGTTTCCCCGACGGTGAAACCTACGAACTTCAGTATCCCGAGGTTACAATGCCAGAAGATGCTATCTATGTTGTTCGTCAGGGTTATCAGCTCCCCGAATCTTACGCTGTAAAGCTTGAGAGCACTATCGGTATTTATGGAACCGGCTTGCTTGATGCTATCGACGATGATGACCTCTTGGCAGAGTATCGCAAGCAGGAGGCTGATAATAAATTGCCTAATGGCTTAAATCCAGCGTTTTTTGCTGACGGTCAGTGGAAGAGCCAATATGCCAACTCATTGCAGGGTGACGGAACGCCCTATCCCCGTCGATTCACTTATGCGCTTTCTCGTGGCCCTCTTCAAGATGCCGCCGGAGCGAATGCTATTTGGAATATTACGAACGTAACCCGTTCAGACCGTCGCTACCATTATCTTGATGCAGCCGGTACATGGGCAAAATATTCAGCAAAAGACCCCGCCGTTCAAGCCGGTTTTGATGATTATCTTGCATCTGTCGATCCCGGGCGCAAACATGCCGAATGGTGGAATGGAGATATAGAGACTCGAATCTTGACTTATCTCAATTCAAAGAATCTTGATGTTGAGATGACTGATGATGAATATACCGATTTGATGGTTTGGCATCGCGGTTTGGCTGTCCCGGCAGTGCGTGATATCGACAATCCGGCTGTAGCCCGAGGTAAGGAGGTCTTTGAGGAAATTGGTTGCGCTTATTGTCATCGTCCCTCTTGGAAGACCGGCGCAGATGTAGTTCGCGACCCGGCTCATTTCTTCGCCGGCAATGAACTGCCTCGCTATCCGTATCAGACCATCTGGCCATATACCGATATGATTCAGCATAAACTGCATATGACCAACGATATCCGCGCCGGTTGGTGTCGTACAACTCCGCTTTGGGGACGTGGACTTCATCAGCGTGTGACCGGCTCGGCAACAGCTGACCGTCTCCACGACTGCCGTGCGCGTACGACTATGGAGGCTGTAATGTGGCATGGAGTGTCACCGGAGAGTGACGCTCGCTACTCAATTGAGCAGTTCCGTCAATTGCCTAAGGCCGACCGAGATGCGGTAATCACATTCCTTGATGCTATCTAATTCTGTATTATAGATTAGCAGGGGTATGCTTCGACGCATATCCCTGCTATTTATGTTATTAGGTATAATATTGCAGATGGTTTATAATCACGTTCTTAGAAATATGTCATTCGGCTCAGCCGGAGTAGTAACATTCGCACTCGTTGTTGCAACGTTGGTTGAACGCATAGCCGGAAGTGAGACCGCCTTTTCGGCAATATATCATTCGCCGTGGGTAATAGCGCTATGGGTCGTTATGGCAGCTTGTAGTGTCGTATATATAATAAAGTCGCGACGAATGATGTCGTGGGCGACTATGGGGCTTCATGTGTCGTTAGTTGTTATACTTCTCGGAGCGTTGATAACCTTTATGATTGGTAAGCAAGGTAAATTGACATTGAAAGAAGGGGGCGACGCAGTTACTTCATTTATGCTAGATGAGGGGGCGCATGAGCCGTTGCCGTTCGCTATGTCACTTGACCATAGCGAAATCGAATATTATCCCGGAACCTCGACTCCGATGGATTATGCGTCGGTTGTCGTTGTTAAGCATGGGGCAGATTCGTCGAATTATCGTCTGTCAATGAATAATATCCTCGATATTGAGGGTTATAGATTTTATCAAACATCGTTGGGCGATGGCTGTTCTACATTGTCGGTGTCGTATGACCCGTGGGGCATCGGGGTGACATATGGGGGATATATTTTATTGTTAGTTTCAATGTGTGGATTTTTCTTTTCACACAAGAGTCGTTTTCGTTTTTTGTTGATAAAGGGGGTAACTATAATTTGTTTTATATTTGTAGCGTTTGGGGCGTCGGCAGCGCAGACGCGCTCAGTGCCTCAGACAATACCGCGTCAGTTAGCTGCTCATTTCGGGAAAATTAATCTCTACTGGGGCGATAGAGTGATGCCGTTGCAAACAATGGCACGCGTTTTCTGTTTGAAAGTATATGGTTCAACGAGTTATCGCGGACTGACTGCCG
This sequence comes from uncultured Alistipes sp., assembly GCA_964638475.1. GTDB lineage: Bacteria > Bacteroidota > Bacteroidia > Bacteroidales > Muribaculaceae > UBA7173. Next base: position 8,904 of record CAZXAZ010000035.1, read on the forward strand.
AGCAAGTGCTTGCAGGTTGGTTATTTTATTATGATTCTTGGAAAAATGAGCCGTTTATCAAAATAGAAGGAAGCGAAACAGCTCGCCTTTTGGGATTGGAAGGGAGTCGATATGCATCGATTAAAGATTTTTACTCGCCCGGTGGATATAAACTCGCGCATGCGGTAGTGAGTAATTTGTCAGATCGTAAGCTTCAAGAGACTGATGCGAGAGTAGCTCTTGTAACGATGGCTTGTTCGGGCTCGGCATTCAGTGTATTTCCGATATCGGAGGGTAATGATAATATGGCGCCTGTTAGATGGCTTTCATTTGCCGACCGCCCTCCGGTAAGCCTTTCTGAAGGAGATTACGTTTTTATATCAACGATTCTTGATAGAATTTCACGGGAGGTAGCTCGACGTCAGTGGAAAAATGCTGATGATGAGTTTAATCGTTTGCGTGAGTTTCAACTCCGAACCGCCCCCGATGATACATTCCCTACCCCCTCTCGCGTTGAGGCTGAGTTGCTATATAATCGCTTCGGCTCGCCATTGTGGCCCGGAGTGATAGCTATAATTGTTGGATTAGCCGGAATTTTGTTGCAAGTCAGGGTTAGATTTGTGACTGTTTGTGTTGCTTTTTTCTCTTTTTTATGGTTGACAGCGATACTCGGCTTAAGGTGGTATGTCGGTAGGCATATGCCACTCTCTAACGGCTATGAAACGATGCTAGTTATGGGGTGGTTGTCGATAGGCAGTTCGTTGCTATTTCTTTTGCGAAAGTATTTATCGCTTGCCGGCTATTCGGCAATGACTGTCGGCGGATTGTCGCTGATGGTAGCGATGATGGGGCAGAGTGGGGCTACGGTTTCACATCTGATGCCTGTGTTGGCGTCACCGTTGCTTTCAATTCATGTCTTGTTGGTGATGAGTGCTTATGCGCTTTTGGCAATTATCACGATACTTTCTGCGGTAAATCTATGTCGCCATTCAGATGATGTCAGGCTTTCATTGTTATTGCTTTATCCCGCAGTGTTCCTGCTTGCAGTCGGAATATTTGTAGGTGCGGTATGGGCTAACCAATCATGGGGACGTTATTGGGGTTGGGATCCTAAAGAAACGTGGGCATTAATTACACTACTTATTTATGCCTTGCCGCTCCATGGCGGTTTGTTTGCGAACTTCTGTAAGCCTCAAACACTCAATGTCTACCTATTGCTGTCGTTTCTGTCAGTGTTGATGACTTACTTCGGAGTGAATTATTTGCTCTCGGGTCTACACTCCTATGCTTGATAGATTGATTTTTAACACGCGTTAACACGATGTGTGCAAAATATTAAACTGTGTAATTATAGGTGTCGTTCTAAAATCTTTTTGTAACTTGCGAGCGTTTCCAGGTAAGAATTAAGTACATTAAGATTTGACTAAGGTAGATTATGATTGAACGATTCACTAATAGGACTGATTTTGAAAGTTATGACGACTTTGCTGCAAATTTTCAGCTCATAATCCCTGAAAATTTCAATTTTGCGTATGACGTTGTCGACGCTTGGGCTGCAGAAGAACCGAAGCGAGAAGCGCTGTTGTGGACCAATCTCGAAGGAGAAGAGCGACGGTTTACGTTTGCAGATATGAAGTTGTTGTCAGATAAAACAGCTTCATTCTTCCAAACGCTGGGTGTCACGAAGGGCACTCGCGTTATGTTGATGCTCAAACGTCATTGGCAGTTTTGGTCCGCGATGATGGCTCTGCATAAGCTTGGAGCAGTCGCAATTCCGGCAACCCATTTGCTGACCGCAGAGGATATTGAATATCGATGTCGGATGGCAGATATCAAGGTAATTGTCGCAGCGGGCGATGAAGATATGGTCAGCCATATCAACGATGCACGTCAGGTATGTAAGAGTGTAGAATGGCTGGTTTCAACCGGACCATCTGTGCCGTCAGGTTGGCTCGATATGAATAAAGGAGTTGAAGCCGCGCCTGAGTTTAAGCGCCCGGCGCATGTTAACGACAATTCAGACGTAATGTTGTTGTATTTTACAAGTGGCACATCCGGCGAACCGAAAATGGTTGCTCACGATTTTACTTATCCATTAGGACATATTGTGACGGCACGATTCTGGCACAACCTCCATAAGGGTGACCTTCATTTGACTCTCGCTGATACCGGCTGGGGGAAGGCTGTTTGGGGAAAACTTTATGGTCAATGGATTTGTGGAGCGGATGTGTTTGTTTATGATTTCGACAAGTTTGTTCCGCGCGATTTGTTGGAGATGATGGCGAAATACCGCATTACTTCATTTTGTGCGCCACCGACCGTTTTTCGTTTCTTGATTCGAGAAGATGTCAAATCTTATGACCTATCAGCGCTCACACGTTGCACTATTGCCGGCGAGGCGCTTAACCCTTCGGTTTTCGAGAAGTGGAAAGAGTTGACCGGCATATCGTTGCGAGAAGGATTTGGACAAACCGAAACAACATTGACTGTCGGCACCTTTCCTTGGATTGAGCCTCGTCCAGGCTCGATGGGTATCCCAAACCCGCTATATGGCATTGATATAGTTGATGACGAAGGCCATAGCGTAGGAGATAACGTTCAAGGCGAAATCGTAATTCGTTGCGACCGTAATGGTTTGACCAAGCCTGCGGGACTCTTTACAGCGTATCTTGACGATGAAGAGCTTACCTCCTCAGCATGGCACGACGGATTATATCACACCGGAGATATTGCATGGCGAGATGAAGATGGGTATTACTGGTTTGTTAGCCGTAAAGATGATGTCATTAAATCGTCAGGCTACAGAATCGGCCCGTTTGAAGTTGAGAGTGCTTGCTTGACGCACCCTGCTGTGGTTGAGTGTGCTATCACGGCAGTGCCGGATGATGTTCGCGGTCAGATAGTAAAGGCCACAATCGTGCTTGCCGCCGACTATGTGCAGCTCGCAGGGAGTGATTTAGTGAAAGATATTCAGAATCATGTGAAACGCATTACGGCGCCATATAAATATCCCCGAGTAATCGAGTTTGTAAAGGAATTGCCAAAGACGATTTCCGGCAAAATTCGCCGTGTTGCAATTCGTGCGACAGATGCGGCTGGTTCTGCAGCCGACAGTGCCGCTAAGGCAATTATCTCTTCGCGTTCACAAAAAGGAGGTGTCGTTCCCGCTTGATTTGATGGTTGGGGTAGGTGCAAAAAAAAATTACTCGTCGTCTCGACGAATAATCTTCTTACCTTAAATCTAATACC
>CAZXAZ010000036.1:0-12021 GCA_964638475.1 uncultured Alistipes sp.
AGACGAGCGATGTTCACCTTGTGAAGTTCAACCGAGAGCTGACGACCGAGGAAAAAGGAGCGCTTGATAGCTTTGTGCGTGAGCCATTGGCAGAGGTAAAGAAAACTTCACGCGGATGGTATGAATAAGCAGCCATGAGGCAGAGGGCAAAGCAATAAAAAAAGAGATGCAGAATAGTAAAATCCTACATCTCTCTGAAAGTTTGTCCCTCAGTTCTGAAAGGTACTTAACCGAGGCTCCGAGTGAATCGGAGGGACCGGACCTTGTTCCTACATCCGACAATGTATCTTCTAACGGCAAAGATAGCAAATTCTTTGCCGATAATCAAATTTCAGGGGATTCAGAGCGACTTTCAGCCGATGAGTCAGCTGATAAACAAACGGACGGAGCCAAAAGGTCATTGCTAAGCAAGGAAGACATGTGGAAGTGTATGATCAACACCGTCGAAGAACATGGATTATTCCATGATTTCAACCCCAGCACTACTGTGCTGAAAAAAAAGGCACATTACTTAAAGAAGAAATGCTTCAGATTTAGCAGTGATATATCAAGCGACACAAAATGATCGGCCGATAGATAGAAGTTATCTATCGCCGGAAGCAACTCTTGCAACTGATGAAACGGTATATCGACTACGCCTTTTTTCATATTCAAAGCTAGCGCAATTCTCAAGCTGTAACTTGCGCACTCAAATCTTCCGTAAATTTAAGTAAAACTTTTGATAAGGCTGCCATTTTCTTATTCAAATGGTTCATATCGCTACCCAAATCGCTCCATTTTCTGAATTTTGACTTAAGTGGGAAAAGGTAAGATACCACCTAAATAATGGGTTTAAGGTATAGTGTATGCTTATAAATTTGTAACTTTGCATTACCAATCCAATAAATTGTTAGGACAATGCATTTATCACAAGCTATTTTGACAAAGGATCGAACTATTTCATTCATCTGGCAACATACATTGCTTTTAATATCTCTTTATTTAATGACGCTCGGAGTTGTAATATGTATTAGGTCCGAGCTTGGGTGTGGCGTCATTTCATCAATACCATTATCACTCTCATTAGCAGGAGAAAATGGAGTTGTTCCTGCTCTAACACTTGGTAGCTATAATATAATCCAAAATATCATATTTGTTGCCTTACAGATAATGATACTTCGTCGCCGTTTTGAAATAGTTCAGCTATTTCAATTGGTAATCGGTTGGGTATTCGGCGGGTTAATGGACTTGAATATGCGACTGACATCCGGAATAGAATGTAACGGATTAATTGAATGCGCAGTATTGCAAATAATTGGATGTACAATCATGGCTGTCGGCATTGCCTTTGAAGTTCGTTGCGGCTCTGTAACTATGCCTGGCGAAGGCTTACCCGTTGCAATTAGTAGAATTACAGGTAAGCCCTTCCCTAAGATAAAAATTTACATAGATACATTACTCGTTATCCTCGCAGTTTGCAGTTGCTATTTATTCTTCGGTGCATGGCAATGGAATATTATCGGCTCGGGAACACTTTTCGCAATGGTATATGTCGGACTAATAGTCAAAATAATTGGAGGTCATATCAAATGGTTCGACAAATTACTCGAGTATCAGCCCGGTTTTCGCCGATATATTTTCGGCTTGGCGAAATATATATACAAAAGAATTAGCTAATAAATCACATAGCCTTTGCGTGAGGCATCGCAAACATTCTAACCGAGACATTTACGATTTGTCGGAGAAGTCAACGTAAGCGACATAGTATAAAACACTCATACCATTCATCGAGAACCAATTTGTTCGTTGAGTTCGCGTAGTGTTTTTCAAATGAAACTATTCACTTTAAATTTTGCAAAAAAACGTATTGCAAAATTCAATGAACGTCGAGAAACAAACCGCGATAAGACGTTGATATGATTTGCAACTTGAAAGATCCGAAATAAAAAAGCAAGTTTTCACCTTGGCTGGAACAAGAGACAGTCTCTCATGGTTAACCGCCACTAAAAGAAATTTTTCTACGCCTCGACACTAAGACAACAATAGTAAAAAATTTTTTTGCGAGAAATATGCGATGTTAAAAAAAATACCTAACTTTGCATCGCAATCAATAACTAGACAATCAGATATACTGATTCTCGACTCAGTATACAATACACCTTATTTTTTTATCAATCCTAAAAACGCTATCAATAGTTAAGTTGTTACGATTAATTTTCAACTACTTATTGCTTAGCAAAAGTTTTACAAAATGAAAAAGATGTTTTTAGCAGCTGCTCTCTTGGCAGCTACAGCAACAACAGCTGTTGCTCAGGACAATTCTTACGCTCCTACTAGTGGTAATTTCTCTTTAGAGGTGCAATTCAACCCTTTCTCTGAAGACTTCGGCACATTTAAGCTTGACCAAATCAAGGGTCGCTACTTCATGTCTGACAACAGCGCTCTTCGTTTCGGTATCGGCTTCGGCATTGACAACAGCAAGAAAACAGCAGACCCCGACAACCAAAGCGACGTTTGGACTAAAGGTTCTATGAGCAATTTCTCAATCAACCTCGGCTACGAACGTCATTTCTTTAACTATAAGCGCGTTGATCTCTATGCCGGCGCAGGTCTCGGATTAGCACTTCAGAGCGCTAAATCAACATCACAATTTAAATATAGCGACGAAGTGCTTCGTGAAACACAAATGTGTAACGAATATGAAAACAACCGTAGCTATACCGAATTCAACATTGCAGCATTTACAGGTATTGACTTCTATGTTTACAAAGGACTCTTTGTGGGTGCTGAACTCGGCATTAAGTTCTACACACGCACCTATCCCGGCACCTACACTAAGGGTGGCTACGCTGACAATGGCAAATGGAGCGACAACAAAAAGAGCGATGCTAAAGACAAAATCAACGAAACGAGCCTCAATACCTACATTGAACCCGCTCTCCGTCTTGGTTGGACCTTCTAATAACAACCTAATATAATTCTTAACCTCCGAGAAATTTTTCATAAATTTCCGGAGGTTTCTTTTTGGGGGTTGAGAAATAATACCTACCTTTGCGGAGTGAATTTTCCAGTATGAATACTCCGAAATTTTCGACTTTAACAGCCAAAGAATCTATTCGTTTCACTAAGATGCATGGCATCGGAAACGACTACGTCTATATTGACTACACAAACGGCATCCCATCAAACTTGAGCGACCTCTCTATCTTCCTTAGTGACCGCCACAAAGGTATTGGTGGAGACGGAATCATTTTGATATGTCAGTCTGAGATTGCCGATTTCAAAATGCGCATATTTAACGCTGACGGTTCTGAGGCAAAAATGTGTGGCAACGGTTCGCGTTGCGTAGGTAAATATGTTTATGATTTCGGCTTGACCGATAAACTACAATTAACGCTCGAAACACTTTCGGGCGTTAAATATTTGACGCTTCATCCAAATCAAACAGGCGAAATCGAGTCGGTAACCGTAGACATGGGGACACCTTGCTTAGAGCCGGCGGCGATTCCGGTTATTGCTGAGCATAACCAAAACATTCCCGTAGCTATAAACGACCAAACATTTTATTTAACCGCCGTTTCAATGGGCAACCCTCATGGAGTAATCTTTGTCGACGACCTCGACCAAGTTGATATCCACGGAGTCGGACGACAGCTTGAAATTCACCCTATGTGGCCTGATAGAGCCAATATTGAATTCGCCCAAGTAATAAGCCCGACAGAAATTAGAATGAGAGTTTGGGAACGTGGTAGCGGCGAAACTATGGCATGCGGAACCGGGGCATGCGCCACCGCCGTTGCAGCTTCACTTCTCGGCTTGGCGACCAAAGAAAATGTTACAATTCATCTTCTCGGTGGCGATTTGTGTATCTCACAAAATCCCGAAAACAACCATATAATGATGACCGGTCCGGCAACAACTGTATTTACCGGAGAAATCAAATTACCCCAACATCTCCTCTAATAGGAGCACCCAATTTAGCCTATATTTCATATATGTTTACAATAAACGAAAACTTCTGCAAACTTCCTGAAAGCTATCTCTTCTCAGAAGTAGCACGAAGAATCAACGCTTTCAAACAAGCAAACCCCAAAATCGACGTTATCCGCATGGGTATCGGTGATGTAACTCTCCCCCTCTGCCCCGCAGCTATCGAAGCAATGCATAAAGCAGTCGACGATGAAGGTCGTTCTGAAAGTTTCCACGGCTACGGCCCCGAACAAGGTTATCCTTTCTTACGCGAGGCAATTGCAGCCAACGATTATCAAGCGCGAGGCATCTCTATTGATCCGTCAGAAATATTTGTAAGCGACGGTGCAAAAAGCGATACCGGAAACTTTGGTGATATACTCGCGATTGCGAATCGCGTAGCGGTTACCGATCCCGTCTATCCCGTTTATGTCGACACAAATGTCATGGCAGGAAGAGCCGGCGAGCTATGCAATGGCGCATGGAACAACATACAATATTTACCGGTCACTGCTGAGAATAATTTCATTCCCGCATTGCCCGAAGATAGAAACATCCCCGATGTAATCTATCTCTGTTATCCTAACAATCCGACCGGCACGACCTTGACTCACGAACAGCTCAAGTTGTGGGTAGACTTCGCTCTGAAACATGGAGCATTGATTCTTTTCGATTCTGCATACGAGGCATTCATTCGTGAAGAAAACGTTCCCCATTCTATATATGAAATAGAAGGGGCAAAAAAATGCGCTGTCGAGTTTAGAAGTTTTTCTAAAACAGCCGGTTTCACAGGCGTAAGATGCGGCTACACTGTTGTCCCGAAAGAACTCACTGCAAAAGATTCTAATGGTAACAATATTTCACTAAATCACCTCTGGAATCGTCGTCAATGCACAAAATTCAATGGGGCATCATACATCTCACAGCGAGGTGCGGCAGCTGTCTACACCCCAGAAGGTCGCCAACAAATCAAAGATGCCGTTGACTACTATCTGACAAATGCAAAAATCCTTCGCGAGGGACTTACTGAAGCCGGTTTTGAGCTATTCGGTGGAGTAAATGCGCCATACGTTTGGATCAAGACACCCAACGGCATGACCTCTTGGGAATTCTTTGATTGGCTGTTAGAAAAATGTAACGTAGCAGGCACTCCCGGATCTGGGTTCGGACCGGCCGGCGAAGGATATTTCAGACTTACAGCTTTTAACACTATCGAAAACACAATCGAAGCAGTTAAGCGCATTAAGGCTGAAAGTTTCTGATTCTCAAATAATAGAACTAGATCATAAAAGCCTAAGCCGTTTGTTTGTTTCGGCATAGGTAATGTTAATCATAACAAACTTCATTCCAATCTTATGTCGTTATTAAGATTCAAAGCGGTTCAGGAAGCATCTAACCGCAAAGCGGTCGCAGTAGAAACGCCTGCTGAACGTCCTGAAAAATTCTATGGCGAAGCTGTTTTCAATCGCCAAAAGATGTTTGAGTATCTACCTAAAGATACTTACGACCAACTCGTCTACGCCATCGACAATAAGCAACCCATTTCACGGCAGCTCGCCGACAGTGTGGCTGCCGGAATGAAGCAATGGGCTATCGAAAACGGCGCACGCCATTATTCCCACTGGTTTCACCCCCTAACCGGAGGAACAGCAGAAAAACATGACTCATTCATCGAACATGATGGAAAAGGCGGTGTAGTTGAAGAATTTGCAGGGAAACTTCTCGTGCAACAAGAACCGGACGCTTCGAGCTTCCCCAATGGCGGAATTCGAAACACCTTTGAGGCTCGTGGATATTCTGCATGGGATATCTCGTCGCCTGTCTTTATTCTCAACAAGACTCTTTGTATCCCGACTATCTTTATCTCTTATACCGGAGAGTCTCTCGACTTCAAGACACCATTACTTCGCGCGATCAATGCTGTTGATAAAGCCGCGGCTGACGTTGCTCGTTATTTCGATAAAGATGTAAAGCATGTTATCAGTTATCTCGGTTGGGAGCAGGAGTATTTCCTAATTGATGAAGCCCTCTATTCAGCGCGCCCCGACCTTGTTTTAACAGGGCGCACATTAATGGGACATGAAAGTGCTAAAAATCAGCAGCTTGAAGACCACTATTTCGGTGCTATTCCCTCACGTGTTGAGGCCTTCATGCTCGATCTCGAAAACGAATGTCACAGATTAGGAATTCCTGCGCATACCCGTCACAACGAAGCTGCCCCCAACCAATTTGAATTAGCCCCCATTTTCGAGGAAACGAACCTTGCGAACGACCACAACCTACTGTTGATGAGTGTAATGAATGAAGTAGCCAAACGTCATAACTTCCGCGTACTTCTTCATGAGAAACCGTTTAGCGGTATAAATGGTTCGGGTAAACACAACAATTGGAGTCTAGGCACAGATACCGGCACTCTCCTATTTGCTCCCGGAAAAACCCCTCGTGAAAACCTCCGCTTCATTACGTTTATCGCAATCGTAATGGCAGCCGTTCACAAACATAACGCATTACTCAAAGCTTCAATTTCATCTGCAACTAACGTTTATCGTTTAGGAGCAAATGAAGCGCCTCCGGCTATTATTTCAATCTTTACAGGTTCACAAATCGCCGGCATCTTCGAGCATCTTGAAAATAGCACCGAAGATGAGCTTATCGAGCTCGCCGGTAAAGAAGGTATTACAGTTGGTGTATCTCAGATTCCCGAAATCTTATTAGACAACACCGACCGCAACCGTACATCTCCGTTCGCTTTCACCGGTAATCGCTTTGAATTCCGCGCTGTCGGTTCGTCTGCAAACTGCGCATCTGCGATGATTGCTCTTAATGCAGCAGTCGCTGAGCAGCTTGCCGAATTTAAGCAAAAAGTAGACAATCGTGTTGAACGTGAAGAATCTCTTTATCACGCGATCCTTGAAGAAGCAAAGGCGCTCATCATCAAAGCCAAGCCTATACATTTCGATGGTAACGGATACTCTGATGAGTGGAAAGCCGAAGCTGAGCGACGCGGCCTTGATTGCGAAACTTCCGTGCCGAAAATCTTCGATGCATACTTGACACCTTCGTCAATCGAAATGTTCAAGAAAACCGGCGTCTTCAACGACCTCGAACTTCGTGCTCGTAATGAGGTAAAATGGGAAACCTATACTAAAAAGATACAGATTGAAGCTCGAGTATTGGGCGATTTGGCACTAAATCATATCGTGCCGGTTGCAACTCGTTATCAATCAATTTTGGCAGAAAACGTAGCTAAACTCCATTCAATTTTCTCCTCTGAAAAGGCTGCTGAATTAACCGAATGCGACAAAAATGCAATTGAGAAGCTCTCTAAGCACATAGCTGAAATTCGCAAAGATGTGCAAGAGATGGTCAACGCTCGAAAAGATGCAAATCGTATTGAATGTGAGCGAGAGAAAGCTATTGCATACCACGATAATGTCGCTCCGAAAATGGAAACAATCCGTTATCATATCGACAAACTCGAGTTAATGGTCGATAACGAAATGTGGCCGCTTCCCAAATATCGCGAAATGCTCTTTATTCGCTAATCAGCGATTAAATATTACAAAGATGGGGGATGTCAGAAATAAATAGTCATCCCCCATCTTCATTAAACTCAACGCCTATTTTAGACTAATAGAGATGAACGACGCGCGACGTATCATTTTAAGATAATATCTAAGCTAAATCGCCGTTAAATAATAGATGGAACTTTTATCCCTACCAATCTGTATGACGTTGCGAAAAATAACAGATACCGCACGGAAATTCCGATATAGACTATATTTCGGAGCAATCATAACATTGCAATCATTTCTGTCGCCCCATTCAGCAATTGCTCAGGATGGTTCAACGGCATATAACTATCTTAATGTAACCTCTTCAGCTAAAATATACGGACTTGGCGGTGTTAACATATCTACCGTCGAAGATGAATTGAGCACTGCCGACCAAAACCCCGGACTGCTCGGTGGCGAGATGGGCGACCAAGTGCTGTTTGATTACATGCACTATTTAGGCAACTCAAATTTCGCCGGTTTAAAATATGCACATACCGCTGGAGAACGTGGCGCTTGGGCTGCCGGAATTCGCTATTTTGGCTATGGCGAAATGAAAGCGGCTGATGAAACAGGACTTGTATCCGGCACATTCTCTCCGAAAGACGTGACGTTTTCAGGCAGTTTTGCGTATGATATTACATCTCGATTGCGAGGAGGTATTACTCTAAAAATGCTCTATAGCAGTTACGAATCTTACACAGCATTCGCCGTTGCAACCGACCTTGGTATTAACTATTTCGACCCGGAAACCGATTGGTCTTTTTCAGCAGTTGTCGCAAACCTCGGCGGACAGCTAAAAAAATTCCATGAGAATTACGACCGCCTACCAATCGATGTCAGACTTGGTGCGACGAAAGGTTTTACAGGATTACCTCTTAGATTTTCGGTAACGCTTTGGAATCTGACCAAATGGAAACTCCCATATTATGATAGTGGCGACGGATCGACAACCGTCACTTTTGAAAAAAAAGAGTCTTTTAGTTCAAATCTCTTCCGTCACATCGTTTTCGGTTTCGACTTCGTGCCATCCGAGCGCTTTTACATCGGATTGGGATATAACTACAAAACACGTACGGATATGAGCACTTATAAGCGCTCTTTCTTGAGCGGTTTTTCACTCGCTGCTGGCATGAACGTAAGCCGATTTAAATTTGCCCTCGCTTTCAGCCAGCCTCATACCGGAGCAACGACCCTCATGTTTAATATTAACATGAATCTAAAAGACTTACTCCGATAACTATTCCTTGTAAGCGACTCAACAAAAATCAGAAATTGAAGATGAATTCTAACAAAAAAATCATAATTGCCATTGATGGTTTCTCATCAACCGGCAAAAGCACTATCGCTAAAGCCCTTGCTAAAGCTGTCGGTTATCGCTATGTAGACACCGGCGCGATGTATCGCGCCGTGACGCTTTACGCGATGAACAACGGAATGGTTAATGCCAACGGCGACATCAACAAAGATGCTCTTGTCAGCGCTCTCCCCGAAATACATATCGGTTTTAACATTGAGGCCGACGGAAGTCAACATACAACCCTCAATAACAAAGATGTTGAAGAACGCATTCGCCGCATGGATGTATCGTCAAATGTGTCTGCCGTCGCAGCAATTGCAGAAATCAGACATGCACTCGTAAAAATGCAACAAGAATATGGCATCGAAAAAGGAATTGTGATGGACGGACGTGACATCGGCACCACCGTATTCCCTAATGCTGAATTGAAAATATTCATGAACGCATCTGCTGAGACTCGCGCGCAGCGTCGATTCATCGAACTAACTGACAAAGGACAGCAAATCTCATACGAAGAGGTGCTTGCCAATGTAGTTCATCGCGACCATATCGACCAAACCCGCGAAGAGAGTCCGCTTAGAAGAGCCGAAGACGCTATCGACCTTGACAATTCCAACATGACTCGTGAGGAGCAAAACGCATGGTTGTTAGACAAATACAACCATATTATTGCTCAATTATAAACCTCGTTTGACAACAAGTTAACTCTCACTATATGGCTATTATTGAGATAGATCCAGGTTCAGGCTTTTGTTTCGGTGTAACAACCGCCATCCAAAAAGCAGAAGAGGAAATCGACCGCGCCGGTTCGCTCTACTGCCTCGGTGATATCGTGCATAATAGCGACGAAGTCGGACGTCTCGAGCGCAAAGGGTTAAAAATCATCAGCCATAAAGATATTACAAACCTCCATGATGTAAAGCTCTTGCTTCGTGCCCATGGCGAGCCACCATCGACATATCTTGCCGCTAAAGCTAACAACATCGAAATTATCGATGCAACCTGTCCGGTAGTGCTCCGCCTTCAGCAAAGGATCAAAAAATCTTATGATGTCTCGCCGGAGAAACGCCCGCAAATCGTCATATACGGCAAAAACGGACATGCTGAAGTCAACGGCCTTGTCGGACAAACAAATGGCGAAGCTATCGTTGTAGAAGGCCCTGACGATCTCACGAAAATCAATCCTAGCAAAGCGGTTGTATTATACTCACAAACAACAAAATCAATCTCCGGCTTCACCGAAATAGCTAATCAAATACGCAAACTACTCAACCCCGGAGTCAGCTTCGAGAGTTTCGACACAATCTGTCGACGAGTTTCTAACCGCGTCAACCAACTACAAATCTTTGCAGGCAACCACGATGTTATAATCTTCGTTGCCGGAGAGAAAAGTTCAAATGGGAAGGTCTTATATGGCAACTGCCTCGAAGTCAATGAGCACACACATTTAATCTCAAATCCACGCCAAATAAAGCGGGAATGGTTCCCCGCAGACTCAACAGATGTATCAGTCGGCATCTGCGGCGCTACATCGACACCACTTTGGCTAATGGAAGAAGCGCGCATACAGCTAGAAGCACTGCTCAAATACTAAGCACCCATAAGCAATCCCGGCAATCACAACAACTAAACATGAAGACCATCTCGAAAGCCATTACAGCCACAGCAATCTTAATATTTACAGCATGCGCAGACACAGCTGAGCGTGACAGTTCTAATGTCGCATACGAAACACAAACAGCCGTCAAAGCTGCTCGTAAGCAAGCCCAACGTCTCTCTGAATCTGAAAAACTCAATACAATTGAAATTGAAAAAATATTAATCGACGTTAGAGTTAGAGAGCAACAACTTCGCCAAGAGGGGGAATCTCAACTTGCCGACACATATATATCAACATTTCTGTCAACACTCGATTCTGTAAATCCGGCACTTCGCGCCGAACTATCGACAACAAACTAACATCTCCACCAAACCTCCACCTCAATCATATCATTACACACTGCATAAAAATCCACGAAAACCAATTAACTATATCTAGCAACGCAAATAATTAACTATATTTAACAGTGGGGGGGGTAAATCGTTATAATTTATGTAAATTTGCAATGAATGATGCTCGCTAGCTACAAACTACCTCACTAATAACTCGCATACAGGCAAAGGTAATATCGGTACCGAAATGTTAGGGCGAATTATCCGAAAGTTTCCTAGCTAAATCTCGCTTGGATTTCTACCGGTGAAGGTGCCATGCATTTGCAAGGTGGCGGAGTTCTAACGCTGACTATAAGAAAGCCTACGAGGGCGCAATGATGCAAGTCGAAGCGTTAAATCGAATCATTAATCATCTAAATAAATAACTCATGAAAAAACTAATCCTTACGTTGGCTCTTATCGTGCCTGCACTCTCGTTTACCGGGTATTCAAGCGATAATAAAACTACTCAAGAAGAACCGACTTTGCCCAAATCTGAAGTTAGCATAAGCCTTGACTACACATTTGTTGAGTCGGGAAATATGTCTCGAAGCGGAGCGTCTGCTTATCAAGAATTCTTTGATAATTACATTAAAACCAAACAACTTGCTCCTAAAAAATATTCACTTACTTTTGATACAGAAGAAGGGAAACAAGCACAATCAGTAACCGGTCCGTGGGCTGGCAAGTCTTTAAAACTTCGTGAGGGAACTTACAAAGTCAAAGGATATTCTTATCCTACTTTTGAGGATAACCATCCTTATCACAAATCAGCCAGCGATTCATTGTTCCTTAATTTTGACGAGACGGTTAATATTAGCAAGACAACAACCAAACTAACCTTATCGGCACAATACGATTGTTTCTTACTTTTGTTCCCTGCGGAAAATATAGACCGGATTATTGCATCATATCACAATCAGCCACAGAAAGTCGGCAATGTATATTGCTATTTTGTCAATGCTGCATCATATAATTATGGCGCTAGTTCATCTTCATTAGACTTGAGCGTTTTTCGCAAAGACGGGACTATAGTTGATGTGCAAATTGGAGGTATGGGATTTGAAAAAGGTAAATACTATTATTTTGACGACTTAACTAATTCTTTTAATATCGAACCTATGCCTAATGGCAATCAATAATTGGTCGTAAAACTATGCAAATTGTTTCTTTGCGGTTCCCCACAAATTTCATATATTTGATGTGGTTTGATTAAGAATCTTTGAGTATCAAACCTTTAAGAAGAAC
>CAZXAZ010000037.1:0-11682 GCA_964638475.1 uncultured Alistipes sp.
CCCTTCACCGAGCCTTCGGCAGAGATGGATATCTCTTGTAACCTTTGCGGAGGTAAGGGCTGTGGATTCTGTAAACATACCGGATGGGTTGAGATCTTGGGTTGCGGTATGGTAGACCCGAACGTTCTCGATGCTTGCGGTATCGACTCAAAGAAACATTCAGGCTTTGCTCTCGGAATGGGAGTTGAACGTATCGCGAACTTGAAATATCGCGTTAACGACTTGCGCCTGTTCTCTGAGAATGACGCGAGATTCCTTAAGGAATTTACCCACGCTCACTGATCCTTAGCGATATAACATTGCCGATATGCCGCAACGAGCCTGCTCATTAAAGGAACGATACCGTCAGGTATTGGCTCGTTTTGCGGCTGAAATGCCCGAACCGAAGACCGAGCTCAATTATGATACGCCATTTCATTTATTATTGGCGGTAATCTTGTCGGCGCAATGTACAGATAAGCGGGTTAATCTTGTGACGCCCTCGCTTTTTGAAGCATTTCCTGACGCGGCTTCGTTGGCAGCCTCCAATGAGGAGACTGTTTTCGAGTACATTAAATCGGTGTCATATCCGAATAATAAGACAAAATCTTTGTTAGGGGCTGCCCGCAAAATCAATGACGATTTTGGTGGGGTAGTCCCTGACAACATTGATGACCTCTTGACAATTCCAGGGGTAGGACGAAAGACCGCCAATGTGATGCTGTCTGTCGTTTGGAATCGAGCCGCAATGGCAGTCGATACTCATGTGTTTCGGGTTTCTGAACGTCTTGGCTTGACAACTAATTCTAAAACGCCTCGCCAAACAGAAGATACATTGGTGAAATATATTCCGGAACAACAGATTCCGTTAGCTCATCATTGGCTGATTCTTCATGGCAGATATGTCTGCAAGGCTCGCCGCCCCGACTGCTTGAATTGTCTGGTAAAAGAATGGTGTAGATATTATAATAAGCAACGAAAAGAGGGATAAAGTGGAGACAACATTTTTGACCGCAATAGAGGTAATCGGCACAATCGCTTTTGCGATTTCCGGCATACGTTTGGCGGCATACCGCCGCTTCGACTGGTTTGGAGCATATACAGTCGGACTCGTCACAGCTATCGGTGGCGGTACGATTCGCGATGTTTTGCTAGATATTCCGGTGTTTTGGATGCAAACGTTTCTATATCTTGCTGTTACCGGATTGTCGCTCGCAGTTGTTATTATCTTCAAGAAAATGCTGGTGAGCAACAACAGAATGTTGTTTGTGTTTGATACTCTCGGGTTAGCTCTTTTCGTTGTTATCGGCATCCAAAAGACGTTAGCAACAGGCTATCCGATGTGGGTCGGTATAGTAATGGGTGTTATAACCGGTTCGTTTGGCGGCATAGTTCGTGACATTCTCATCAATGAGCAACCGCTCTTTTTTCGCAAAGATATTTATGCAACGGCCTGCATCGCCGGCGGAGTTGTATATTGGATAGCCGGCATGTTGGGGCTTGGGGCTGTAGGCTGTCAGATAGCTTGTGCGATGGTCGTTATTATTTTGAGAATGTGTGCGTTGAAATGGAATTGGCAATTGCCGGTGCTTTCAGCAGTTCCCTCTGAAGAAGAAAGTAAAACAGACGCTTAAACGGTTATTCATTTAGGACGGGTGTTGCCGTTTTCAATCCGTTTTTCAACCAGCTGCCTCGGATAAGGCGAATTAAGAAGATTACCCCCCTAAAGGTAAGTTCGATACACATAGCCAGCCATACGCCGTGTAGGCCAATTGAGTTTGCGAGAATAGCGGCAATAGGTAATCTTACCAACCAAATACTAACGAAGTTCATGCCCGCGGGGATAACCGTATCTCCGACGCCAACCATTACGCCGTAAGCCACAATTGAAGCGGCATACATCGGTTCAGCCCACGCTTCGATGCGCAAAACCTCTGTGCCTAATTCGCAAATCTCTTTTACGGGAGATAGCATCCCCATCACATATGGTGCGGTTACATATAGAATTGCGCCCATAATCGTCATTACCGCCATACCCATGCCGACGGTGACATATCCTAATCGTTTTGCCAAATCGAGACGACGAGCGCCGTAGCTTTGACCGACGAGCGTTGTAGCGGCGTCACCGATGCCGAATCCCGGCATATAGCAAAGGCTTTCGGCAGTAACGGCGAATGCGTTCGCCGCGATGGCAATAACGCCTAATGGCGCGACTATCAATGTTATAACAATCTGAGCGCTACTGATAACAGCATGTTCCAACGCAACCGGAGCAGACACTTTTACCGCGTTACGGATAATGTTGCCCGAAGGGCGGAACGAACCACGTTCACCGATATTGTAAATCTTCATCCCATCTTGTCGGCAGCATAGATACCACATTACCAATGATGAAGTGACAATTTCAGCCAACACTGTGCCTAACGCCGCGCCGAGCACACCTAAGTTTGCTCCCGGTATTGAGATGTAGATGCCAAGTAGCGATATATCGTGGGACGGGAATATTAAGAAAAAGTTGAAAAGTACGTCAAGCACACACATCATAACATTCAATCCGCCAGGTACTTTCATATTTCCGGCAGCGCGTAATATGCCGCAGCCCAAATAGTTGAAAATCAATACCGGAAGGGCTAATACGAATACCAAGAAATAGATTGATGATTGGTGGCAAACCGACTCAGACCCTCCAAGCCAACGAGGCAAACTAAAGGCAATAGATGCGCCGATAGATGCAACGATTAGTCCGACTAATAGGCATGCACCGATAGCTTGGCGCAACACTTTGCGCGCATTTGTATAATCTTTTGCCCCAATTCTATGAGCAACTTGAACTGAGAACCCGACCGTTGATGCGGAACAAATACCCCAAAATAACCATAAACTGCTTGCCATCAAGCCAATCGATGCCGATGCATCTGCTCCGAGATGGCCAACCATCGCAGTGTCGATATATTGCATTACGATGCTTGACAGTTGAGCCATCATAGCGGGCCATGAAAGTTTTGCTGCGAGCATAAGGCATTGCCTGCGGTTAAGCGGTTGCCCGTTCTGTATTTGAGATATTCCTACCAATTAGATATTCGTTTGTCAGAGTTTGGAAATGAATTCAATTATGCGGCGCAGTCCTTCGCGCAATCTTTCGCGGGGACAAGCAATGTTGATGCGGATATATCCCTTTGAGCCATACATTTCTCCGCAATTTACCCATACTTTTGCCTCATCTTTGAGTCGCTCTTCAAGCTGCTCTGAGGAAATCGAGAGGTATGAAACATCGACCCATGGCAGGTAAGTTGCTTCTAGGCGAGTTATTTTTGATTTAGGCAAACCATCGGCAATCATATCGCGAGTCATACAGTAGTTGTCGTAGAGATAAGCTCTCAGCTGGTTGAGCCATTCCGCTCCAGCGTCGCTGTAAGCCGCTTTTAATGCTTCGACACCGAAAGGGTTGACATCGCAGACTTCATTGATATTGATAGCGCGATCAATAGCTTGGCGAGTTGATTCGTTAGGACAGATGATGTTGGCGATTTGCAATCCGGCGGTGTTAAACGCTTTCGAGGGGGAAACGCAAATAATGCCTGACGGATCGACAGTTGCGTAGGGGGTATAGTTACGCCCCGGCATTGTTAGTTCGCAGTGGATTTCGTCGCTAACAACTGTTACATTGTAGCGATGGCAAATCTCGGCAATGCGAGTTAGCTCATCACGATTCCAAATTTTGCCGGCAGGATTATGAGGATTGCATAGCAACAGCAAACGATTGTTTGGGTCTGCGGCTTTCTGCTCTAAATCGTCGAAGTCGATGTCATAGGTGAATTCTTTGTCTGAAATATTGACCCGTTTAAGCGGGTTCTCAACCAAACGACATTGGTTATTACGAATTGACGAAAAAAAACAGTTGTAGACCGGTGTTTGCACAATCACTCCTTCTCCCGGTTTTGTCAAAGCCTTGATGATAGCCGACAGAGCAGGGACGACGCCTGAGGTATAGATAACCATTTGGCGATTGATATTGTAGTTGTGGCGCGATGAGAACCATTTGATTAGCGCATTATAGTAATCTTCGCCAACTAGCGTGTAGCCGAAGATTCCATGCTCGACACGGCGGCGCAGAGCATCGATGACGCAGGGCGCCGTCTGAAAGTCCATATCAGCAACCCAAAGGGGAATCAAATTTGGGTTGGAGCCGCTATCCCATTTATATGAGCCCGAACCGCGACGGTCGGGCGCGATATCGAAATTTGTCATATCTCGGTCTCAATCGTGCAGTTAGCCGGTGGAAGAATATTCTTATCGAGGATAACCTCACCGATAGTATATGCTTTAAGCGAGCCGCTCTTGGGATTTTTGACACTGACGATGGCAGAGTTGACCGTCGCGGTTAAGTCTGAATCTTCAAATGCGAGGTCACATTCGTCGCCCATTGTGCAATCTTCAAGAATAAGCCCTTTGCAATAGCATAAAGGCTGAGTGCCGTTGATACGACAACGGATGAGGTGGAGATTCTTAGAATGCCAGCCGAGGAATTCGCCGTTAATTTCGGAGTCGTAAACGGTTACGTTGTCAGTTTCCCAAAACGCATCGCGAGAGTTAATGACAGCGTTACGGATAATGACATTTCGGCAATATTGGAAAGAGTAGTTGCCGTCTTGATGGTAGCGGTCAATGTCTATATTCGCGCAGTGGAAGAATAGGTAGTCTGCATTAGCGACCTCAACGTCGCGTAATTTTATGCCTCGACAGCTCCAAAATGTTTCTTTCGCGTCAGGAATTTTTACATCTTTCAACGATAAGTTTTCCATTTCGCGGAACATTTTCGGGGCGTCAACTTGGCAACGTTGCATATCGAGATTTCGTGAATACCACAGCGCTGCTCGAGCACCGGGTTGGAATAGACAATCTGTGCAACGGAACGTGTCGACATGCCAGAAAGGATATTTCCCCTCGAAGACACAGTTAGAAGCATCGATAAAAGAGCAACATTTCAGTGCAGATTCTCCGGGATGAAAAGTTACTTCAGATAGGTGGAGTTTATGAGTGGCGAAAAGCGCGCGTTCCCCACCGAAATCTTTGCCGGTGACTTCGGTCATATCCGTCGGAAATTCGACGGGTTTGTATGTAGAGCATCCGTCAGTGGAGTTGTTGAGATGATTTTCAGTATGTTCCATGACAATATTTTAGCTATTGAAGTAAAAAGTTACCCCGGAGGGTTTGTGAAGATACAAAATTAGCAAAAATATTCGTAAATTTGCACCAATGGAATTCAACAATCAAAATGAGAACCGCTCAGGCGCGTCTGGAAGCTCTAAAACGCGTTCGCTTTATGAGCGAGCTGCGACTGACGGCGCATGGCTTGGGCTGTGGTTTACGGTGTTATTTCTGTTGAGCATAGTTTCGATGCGTATTCAGATGCTTAACATCGTTGTTATGGCGATGGCTTTGCTCGTGCCGTTTGTTGTCTTTCGATTTCTTCGTCGCACTTATGTTGATTCTCACGGATTGATGACCTATTCCGCGCTTTGGTTGCAAGGGATACTTACTTTCGCCGCCGGGTCGTTGATTTTTTGTGCGGTTTCGTATATCTTTATGCGATGGATTTATCCTGAATTTATAATAGATACCCTCAAAATGGGAATCGACTTCTATAGCAATGAGCCGACCGGAGCCGGTCAGGAGCTTGCCGATTCGTTTCAGCTCCTAATAGATCAGCGTCAAGTGCCGACGTCGTTAAATATCGCGATGTCTTGGCTTTGGCTTGGTCTATGCTCAGGCTCTGTAGTTTCGATGTTGCTTGCGGCATTAGCCCGTATAGCAAAAGTGCCGTTAGGAGGGGGCGACCCCAAATAAATCGGAGTTGCTACTGATAATCTTGTAAAGCAAAATGAACAACGAAGAATATCCTTTAGATATATCGGTTGTCGTGCCCCTCTATAATGAGGATGAGTCGCTGCCCGAACTTCAAGCTTGGATCGACCGAGTGATGAAGGAGAATGGTTTCTCCTATGAGGTTATATATGTCAATGACGGCTCGACGGACCATTCATGGGATGTAATCTGCCGATTGTCGGCAGAGAATCCCGAGTCGGTTCATGGCGTTTGTTTCCGACGCAATTACGGCAAGTCGCCCGCTTTGCACACCGGATTTCAGCGTGCTCGCGGCCGTGTAGTGATTACCATGGACGCCGACTTACAAGACTCGCCCGACGAAATCCCCGAGCTTTATCGAATGATAACCGAAGATGGATATGATTTGGTCAGCGGTTGGAAACAGAAACGTTATGACCCACTGTCGAAAACTATCCCGACAAAGCTTTTCAATGCGACAGCACGAAAGGTAAGCGGTATCAAGAATCTCCATGACTTTAATTGCGGCTTGAAAGCTTATCGCAACAAGGTAATCAAGCATATTGAAGTTTATGGAGATATGCATCGCTACATACCCTATTTGGCTAAGAATGCCGGTTTTACCCGCATCGGAGAGAAAGTTGTTCATCATCAGGCTCGTAAATATGGCAAAACGAAGTTTGGTCTTGACCGTTTCGTTAATGGCTATCTCGACTTGGCGACTCTTTGGTTTACGAATAAATTCGGCATCAAACCGATGCATTTCTTCGGTTTGCTCGGCTCATTAATGTTTTTCCTCGGGCTTATTGCCGTTGTAATCGTCGGAGGGCATAAACTATGGGCAATGTATTCAGGTCAGCCTTATATCCTTGTGACCGATTCTCCCTATTTCTATCTTTCGCTAACATCGATGATTCTCGGAACACAATTGTTCCTTACCGGATTCCTCGGCGAATTAATTGTAAGAAATTCATCGCGACGTAACGATTATGAGATAGAATCTCAATTTTGATACGCGGCGTGAGATATAATTGTTAAACAGATGTTTAAGCCGATAAAAGCTGACATATTGTTGCGTTTCGTAGCTGTGTTGTTGCTGCCATTAGGGTTATTGACCGGCAGCTGTAGCAATAGCAGTTGCGCCGATAATCATAGTGCATTGCCGTTGATGGGGCTCTATGACTATGCGACCGGCAAGGCGATAAGTCTTGATTCGATAGATTTTGGCGGAGTCGGTGCGCCTGGCGATTCGTTGTTGGTTTATTCCGGCGAAAAGTGCTCACAGATTTATCTGCCGTTTAGAGATAATACCACTTCGACTTCATTCTGTTTCCACTACGATTATAAGCTTCAAGGGCTTGATAATCCTTCATATGACGATATTATAACATTTAATTATGAAGTGGAACCCTACTTCGCTTCGCAGGAGTGTGGCGCAATGTATCGTTATGTGATTAAAGGGGTTGAATATACTCGCCATTTGGTCGATTCAGTGGCAGTAGTCGATTCGGTGATTACCAATGTTGAGATGGAGCGCATAAAGGTGTTTTTCAGGACATCATCGGAAGGAGGTGACGAATGAAAACGATGCGTTTTATCTTATTGATTATCTGTTGTGTCGCATTCATACAAGTTGATGCGCAGCGTAGGGTAACACCCGTTACTGCCGGCTCGAAAAATATCACAGGTATTAATGAGAATAAGCAACCCGGCGACTCGATTGACCGTTCGCGATTAGTTAGTATGGTCGATGACCAAGGCAATAAGATTTTGGTAGATACGGTGACCGGACGAGAGGTGCCGGACACTTTGGCTATTGATAGCCCGCAGGGAAGAGTGCCGAAAATGATATACCCGCTGCTATATTCAGCGTCAGTAGGTGTTGATATTTGGGACCCATTGATGAGGCTTTTCGGTCAGAGCTACGGATTTCTCGGATTCTCTGCTGAGTTGAATCTCCATAACCGCTATATCCCGGTTGTTGAGGTTGGTTTGGGTAATGCCAATTCTACGCCGAATAATCAAAACTATACTTATCATGTAGGTCTGACGCCCTATTTCCGTATAGGAGCTAACTATAACTTCCTATACAATAGTAATCCCGATTATCAATTTGTCGCCGGATTGCGCCTTGGTTGGACTCGCTTTGACTATCAGTTGCGCGATGTCTCAATTGATGATTCTTATTGGGGCGAGAATAAGTTAGTCGATTTCCCGACGCAAACCTCATCGGTTACATATCTGAATATAAATTTCGGTCTGAGAGTGAAAATCTGGGATCCGATTTCGATGGGATGGAACGTCAGATTCCGCACGATTTTACGCGAGACCGAGCAACCCAACGGTAAACCGTGGTATATTCCCGGATATGGCTCGCGAAATGGGTTAATTACCGGCTCATTCTCGATATATTATACATTCTCTCTTGCGGGAAAGAAGAAGAAAACAGAGACGGCATTGCCCCCCGGTTTTGAACTCGAGCCAACCCCGGCGTCTTCCTCTTCCTCATCATCTTCGAATCTCTCCCCCATACAAGGTCAGATAGACTAAATTAATAACTTAGCCGAGGCAACGATTCTAAAGCCCGGTTTCTATATAATAATTATATATGAAAATAGCCCTTTGTAGCGACCATGCCGGATATGAGCTTAAAAGTATCATAGAAGGTTATCTCGAATCCCAGGGTAAGGAATTCGAGGATTTCGGTACACATTCTACCGAATCTTGTGATTATCCCGATTTTGCTCACCCGGCAGCATTTGCGATCGAGGAGGGGCGTTGCTATCCCGGAATTGCCATTTGTGGCACCGGCAATGGCATCGGTATGACGCTCAATAAACACCAAGGCATACGTGCGGCTCTCTGCTGGAGTGTAGAAATCGCCAAGCTTGCTCGTCAACATAACGACGCAAATGTATTGGTATTACCCGCGCGTTTTATCGATCCCGTCACAGCATTGGCAATTGTAGATGCCTTCTTGACAACTCCGTTTGACGGCGGCCGTCACGTGCGTCGTGTAGAAAAAATTCCTGTAAAAGCTTAATTTTAGAATTGAGTAGCGACAACTAAGTTTTGTCGCTTGTAAAAATAGCAAGCGGTGTGTCGCCCGAAAAAGGGTTAGACACACCGCTTAATTTTTTTTGCGTTTCGTTTGGATTATTCTCCGGGAACGATTGCTTCAGAGGGGCAAACCTCAGCGCAAGTACCGCATTCGATGCATGTATCGGGATCGATTGAGTAGATATCGCCTTCAGAGATTGCCTCAACGGGGCAGTTGGGAAGACAGGTGCCACAAGCGACACACTTGTCGGTGATTACGTAAGCCATTGTAATTTAATCGATTAAGTTTATATATGTTTTAAAACGTATGTCGGTTTTATTAGATTTAGACAATTGAGGTGTCGAAATCTGATGCAAATGTAAGTGTTTTTTGTCAAATTCCCACTTCTTTCGGCGAAAAATCTATCGACACTCATGTTAAAAAGATATGAATATCTTGGTCCGGATTGATGTAGATGGCGAGAATTTGCTCTGATGAAATTGCTGCTAAAATCAAGGAATGAAAAGTTTGCTAACTTTTGAGCCTTGGCGTTGAATGATGATGCTGCCGTGAATGTTTTCTATAGAATTAAGACGACGGCCCTCGATGGTGTAGTATTCTTTCGGCGCATTTTCGTCAGTGGCAATCATTTCAGCCTCAATCGGAGCTACGGCTGATTGTCCGGCAACACCGAACAGGTGGAAGTTCTTGATTTCCCATGTCGGAGCATTACCTTCGGCAGAGGTGTAGTGGAAACCTACTTTTACTTTTTTGCCAGCCCAATCTGATAAGTCGACAACTGAGGAGTTAAAGAAATTCCACGTGTTGCCCAACGGCCAACGACGCACGTATAGTGGGTGGGTCTTGTCGTTGATTTTTACAACGACCGAAAGGTTAGAGTATGGGGCTGTTGCGTAATTTACCGCATGGTCGAACTCGAGCCACGCAGATTGATATTCAGTAAGGTCAAATTCAGGGGTGTAGAGAGTTGCGTCAGTGTCGTAATATGTAATGTCTCCGGTTGAGCCGCGAGTACCCGAGCCTTTCCAGCCATATTCGGCAGTGTTATACCAAACGTTGAAGCCGGATGCAGATCCCTGAGCAGTTTCTATTGTGCAATTGCCGGTCTCGTTAAGGAAAGTTGATGCGTAAATTTCGGTGGCAACTTTCCCCTTTTCGCGAATTGTTGTTCCTCCGATAGAAGCCTGACTCTTAATTGTAGTCAACGGATGGAACGGTTCGCCGATAGAGTCGCCCCAAATATAGTCTGCCAAGTTGGGAAAGTCAACGAAGGGATTGCGGTTGCCTTGCATTTTTTCAACATTGTTGTTGCGAGTGGTCTCGATTTCGTCAACTTCGTCGTTGGCAGCCCATTCGAGATATAGCTTGTAAGCCCACTCTTGGAGAGTCGGATAGTCGCCGGTCGTAAGAATTCTAACGGCAGCGTCGCCTTGCCATTTGAAGTCTTGGTAAGCGGTAGCCATGTAGAAATATCCGCGCGCAAAGTCGCCCTTCCATTGGTCTCCGGGTTCCCAATATTTATAGTTGTTAGAGGTCGGGTCACCCTTTTTAGTGCCGATTTTTGTTACGCCGTTATTTGTTGAAGCAACATCTACTTTCCCCATTGGATAGTTGCTTTTGCTGGAATTTATTCCCTTTTCACACGGCATAAGGTTGAAAAGGTCTTTATAGGCATTGTTTTGAGCACCGCCCCACCAGCTTTTCGGAAACGAGTGTTCAATATTCATGCCGGTTGTACTGCTGCCTCTGTTGCCGAAGGTGAAAGATTCGGCAGAATATCGGTCGCGCACACCGCCGTCGTCGGTCATATCCGTGATATAAAATCCCCACCATGTAGCGTAATTGCCAGAGCCGTAAGTAAGCATTTTGACGTCGGTGTTTATGATTTTATTAACCGCTTGTTTAAGTTCGCGACCGCTTAAGCCGTCAAGTGAAGCGTAGTAATCGAGCGGAATTTGAGCCGAACAGCCTAACGCGATAGCCGCGCAGCAGAATGAGAGTATGCCTTTTTTCATGTGGAATAATTTGCGAGAGGTTATAGCTAAAAACGATATTTATCGGTCTAAGCCATGCAAATTTACGAAGAAAAATTAGATA
Source organism: uncultured Alistipes sp. (assembly GCA_964638475.1). Classification (GTDB taxonomy): domain Bacteria; phylum Bacteroidota; class Bacteroidia; order Bacteroidales; family Muribaculaceae; genus UBA7173. The sequence goes on from CAZXAZ010000037.1 coordinate 10,982, forward strand.
ATCAGATTAATGCATCTGATAATAATTGAAAGATGTCGCTTGAGAGCAACTAAGCTGGTGAAATGATCGAAATTAGGCTGATATTTCGTTGGTAAAAGAGTTGTTCGGCGTGAATTATTTATAACTATTTAAGTTGCACGAATTGAAAATTCGGAGTAACTTTGTAGTCGGTTCAGATGATAATACTCCAAGATTTGGGCATCTGAAGAAAAATTCAAAGTTACTAACTGAAAAATAGAGCAAGAAATATGGCATGCTGGTTTGAATGCAAAGTTCGTTACGATAAAATTCAAGAGAATGGTTCGGTTAAAAAAGTAACCGACGTATTCTTGTCTGACTCACTCTCAATTACCGAAGCTGTTGCTCGTATTACAAAAGAGCAAGCTCCCTTTATCTCAGGCGATTTTATCGTTTCTTCTGCAAAAAGCACCAAAATCGCAGAAATCTTTCGCGATGACTCTGCCGACAAATGGTATCTCGTAAAAGTTGCATTTATTACAATTGATGAGAAAACAGCTGCAGAAAAGAAGGCTATTTCTCAGATTCTCGTAGCCGGAAACAATTTCAAGCACGCATACGATAACTTTATCGAAGGTATGAAGGGCTCGATGGCTGACTATGAGGTCGTTTCAATGAATGAAACGGCATATCTCGACGTTTACGGTGCCGACCTGTCAGGTAAGTCAGAAGAGAATCCTGCT
>CAZXAZ010000038.1:0-9436 GCA_964638475.1 uncultured Alistipes sp.
GCCAACATGATACCATCTTCGGTTTCCAAACGTTCACCAACCAATTCCCTAAGTTAAAAGTGAATAACTTGAAAATCAACTACAAGAGGGCTTTAGGGAGACATTTGCTCCCTAACTTGCCAATACGCACTGCGCATCATTTAACGTCAGAGCATTTTGCGTATGCGCTATATGCAACGGTTTATACCAGTCACACCACTAATTGTGCGGTATCAGTGAAATTTGGCAAAGTGCGGTGATGACGCGACTGTGTGTAACGGAGGTGCATAACCAAAGGAGCTGAAGGCAGCTCGAAGTCCACAGCGAACTGAGGGTGTCGTGTAGGAACGGAGCGACAGGACTCTATCAAACGCAGCGCGATAGTGTGCCGACCCTCACTCGCCGTGAAAGACTTGGAGTTGGAAGTAGCGGTTGGCTATCAGCCGAAGTGAAGCAGTAAAAGCGTCGCACCACACTTTGGGGTCCGAGGCGGGCGCATAATCAAATGTGTTTATGTCGTATGTGTAACGGCGAGACAGAAACGAATTACCGCTAACAATTGCGTAGCCGACAAATCTGCGAGGGTCACCGACTAATCACCGTGCTTTCATCAGTCCTCTGTGGGTGGGAAGATGACGGCGTAATGCGGCTGTGTAATAAGCAAATTTTAAATGTACAATTTTCGGTAAAGTTACATGGACATTATTGATAGAGGCTATATTGATAAAATCATATTGGTTTAACAGTTTTATGGTTGTCAGCAGATGCTGGGGGTGCCCCCGGCATCTGCTGGGTCTGGATTGTCGGAGAAAATTGACTTTCTGTTTCCCATGCGGTAGCTTTGTCCGGAGAGTTTTACGACCTCGCAATGATATGGCAGCCGGTCCAGGATCGCGGATGCCAGGATCTCGTCAACTAGAGTCTTTGCCCACTCTGTAGGGGCTTTATTGGTGGTGATGATAAGCGAGGTCTTCTCGTGCAGGGAAGCGGCAATTTCCTGAGCTTCCCCGGCATTACGGGCTTTTATATTTTCAGTGTAAGTTTCGCCGTCGAAAGTTATTACTTCTACCGAGAAGTATTTGGACTTGCAGTTGAAGTTGAGAGAATTATCGAATATGTTTCTTACGTAGGAGTATGATTTTGAAGTTTATGAGTTTTTTACTGTGCGCCGGGGCGTGTTTGATTTACGTTGCAATAATTGGGAGAGTTGAGGAAGCGGAGTCGCAAACGTTATTCCAAGCCCACGCGGTATATTCTTTGCCAAGGCAAAGCGGCAGAGCCGATGACTTGGGTCCTGGAGGGTGAAGAATTTATGAAATGTTGATTGCAAGCCCGGAGGGTCAAGCCCACAGGCGCAGATGCGCGGTCAGCCTTACCTTTGCGATGTAAATTCAATGTGTCCCGTGCGTGTTTACAAGTAAAGTTCCTTGCGAAACGCGGTTCTTCGCAAGTGTAGCGGCAAGCAGATAAGCTCGAGATTGTCTCGCGCTTAATTCGCAGGGCATATTTGGCGGTAAACGACGACCGCTTTGCTCAAAATACGCCTCTACACCGTAACGTAATCACCATGGCCAAGGTGGTACATCAACCACGTGAAGTCCGGCAGAGGAGGTGCAGAAAAAGGGAATCGCCACGGAACGAGTCGGTGGAACGAATGGGTCAGAGTTCAGTAGGTAAATCCACTCAAATGGCATAAAGCACGGTAACGACCTGCCTCTGTGAGCAAGTCGCCGTAGCCGGAACAAAACCACATAAAATAAGCAAACTTCGGATCCAACGAAAAGTTGGTGCCTAAGTCCGCTGTATGTTATCGACAAAGTTGCTTGCGTAGCAAGAGTTAGCGATTGAAGCCTTACGGTCGAGATATAGGCTCGATTTACTAAAGGACAGTGTTAAAAACAGTGAATAAAATGACAGCTACTTTCTAAATGTTATTGTGGAATGAGACAATACATGCATTCCAGAGTGCCCCATGGAAAGTTCCAGGCGTAGTTTACGCCACGGCCATCGGTGGTGAGTCGGTGACGTGATACCCCGAAACTCGGGGCTTATATCATTCCTTTGTTTCCCATTTAATTACACTAATAGTGTAGCGATAAATGACACTAACTCTTTAAGACGAATATTTACTTCGTCAAAAGGTTGCTCTCTTTGCCATGCTATCTGAATATATCTTTTATGTTCGACTGTATTTTGGATTTCTTTCTGATAATACTCCCACAAGTCCGGCTTTTCATTTTTGAGTGTATACCAGTCAATGGTGCCATCCGAGCGCAATGGGAAGCCGCACTTTTTGAATTGTTGATATACGTTTTGAAACCAAGTTTCATCATCTTCAGTTGAGATTAGTCCATGGCTTTTCATATTCCGGACTTCTCGAACTAAGTCAAGTGTTTGCTTGACAGACTTCAGATTGTATTCGTTGCAAAAGCTCCATAGCTTTACGCTGAATGATATGTCTTTCAACGTCGTAGCATTATCAATCTTTGCTGAGGAGTTAAAGCTTTTTAGTCTATTCTTTATTGTCTCAATGTCGACCTCCTTAGAGTAAAAAATATTAAGTGCTCGTTCAGCAATAATTAGAGAAAACCGACAATATTCTGAAAAATCTATTTTGTGACATCGCGAACCAAAGCGATAGCGCAGCATCTCTCGATAGTCGGCATTGAAGCACTCGCGGGTATATTCATCTGTGACAAATGAAAAGTCGATAAGCGGCACAAACTTGTCAATGTTATAGTCAAGAGCAAGATATTTTTCAATCTTGGCGAGACTATTTTTGTCATCGTTTCGAGAGGAAAGCGTAGAATACAATTCATCCACGAACCATGAATTCTCTGGCTCGCGGATAATATTTCCGAGAAAAGCGAGTAGCTTTTTAAGGTCTTCCTTGCGTCTGTCTTGTGCCATATTATGGTAGGATTGAGAGATCAAAGTTTGAGTCGACTAAGCGAGATAGTATATCGTTCTCCTGTTGAGATTCGATAATGCCCATATCATCGCGGAATTGTAATTCCGGGTATCGTTCGGCCAAGCCAAGAATAAATTCGCGTAAACTATCGGAAATATCGTTGGGCACAGCAGATGTGAGAGATCCGATTTCATTCTTGCGTTTCTTGCCAGTATAGTGCTTGTGGAGGAGATAGCCGACTTGAAATTTTGTAGGCTTAATGTCGGGTATAGGATGCCCCTCAGCGACATAAAACGGTAATGGCACAGCCATACGGGTCAATGAAATTTCCACATTACCCGGCAGATTTTTGATGTCAAGATTCTTGCTGACAGCAACAATAAAGGAACGGTCTTGGAAATTGAAACACGCATACGGCTTATTGTCACGCGTGCGAGTGCGGTATTTCAGTTTGCAGCCCAATTTCTTCTCAAATGCTATAAGTGGCATCGTGAAAAGATAGTCGATATCATTTGGTTTGACGACTGGTTTTTCTGTAGCAGTCAGTCGAGAAAATTGGGCAAACAGTTTTGTATATACCGGGTCACTTTCTCCTTTCACCATTTTCAGGTAGCAAAGCTTGCCTGAGATAACATTAACAATATTCGGTTCGCCGCGATGAAGTTGGCATTTTTCGCTCTTGTAGCGAGGGTAGAATGTGGCATAGGCAGCGTTGATACCATATTTTCCCCAAATATGAAGGATGGCTCGCACGTCCTTAACATATTTGCGGGTAACATTCAGCTTCTGCCCGACGGTTATACCGGTTACTTCTTGTCGAACAGAGCAATGCTGAAGACGTGTTTTCTTTGCATTAATTATGAAACGTTGGCCGGAGATGATGCGTTCAAGTTCTTTGCGGAAATCACCGTCCGGCTGATAGACGTTGTGCATGGAGCTGAACGTTATATCATCGGCATAGCGAGAATAATGGAGTCCGAACCGTTTCGCAAGTCCATGAAGACGACGGTCGAGTGTGTCGCAAATGGCATTTGTAAGTAGTGGAGAGGTAGGCGCACCTTGCGGTAATACAAATTTTTCTTCAAACTGGAGATCTTCACGATAGTGAATGACACGCATCGTACAAAGACCGGCTATGGTATAGGCTATTTTCGCATTGAAGTTGAAAGGTGCATGTTGAAGTCTATTCCATACGCGCCTAATGTCGATACTTGGAAAGAAGTCTTTCAGATCTATGTTGAAAACATAGTTCTGATTAGTATGCATCCTAGCATTGTCAACAATCGAGCGCTCCTCGACAAACCCCATTGCATATGGAGATGCAGTATAGAGGGCTTTAAAAATCTCATTGATACAAAGCTGTATCCATTTGAGGTTCCCACATGGAGCACTGATCGTACGCTCGCCGCCTGATTTCTTAGGAATAGAGAATGAGCGGTAACGCTCTTGCTTTTTTTCTCCGTCATTCTTTGGATTGCAAAGGATGAGAAGTTTCTTCATCGCAAATGGATAGGCTGTCGAGCCAAGCAACCCTGCTTTTACTTCATTGAGAAGATTAAGCAGGTCGTACTTGGTTTCTAAGGCTTTTGCCTTTTCTATGATTGTTTGTTTATCCATTCAGTTTTGAAGTGTATTAAAAATGACATTGCGAGCCGAAGCGTAGTTTTCCTAATGTCTTATAAGACCTTCATAATACAGATTTCATAATCATTGATTGTTAAATCTGTACATTCATAGCGATTAACTTGTCGGATGAGGAGCCACTGCACCGCAAGTAGACACGGTAATCGCATAGAAGCCAATTAACCATTGGAAGTCTTCCCGAGGGAAGAAGTACCCGGCAATTCGTCGGGCATTTTCAAAATGTCGGCTTCGACTCGCTATGTCAATGTTCGTTTTGTAAGTACAAAGATACTAAATATCTACGAACCTATTGTTCGCTCTTATAGACTTTTTAGTCGATGTTCCAGTAGGCGTCAGGTTCACCGTCGAAAGCGTCATTAATCACATCATCAGAGTACCCGGCAACATCCTGAGCATAGGTGCCGGCATATTCGCCGTAGTGGGTTCCATAATCATCTTCGTCGTAATCGTAATATTCGTCTTCCATATATTTTTTTTTTTGATTTACGATGCAAAGGTAACTCATGGAAGTGAACAGTATGTTCGCGCCGTTGCAAATTATAATAAAGAATCATATCGAGAGGACATGCTCTTTATGCGTTCAACAATCTTCGCTCGTAATAATACTGGCGTTAGCACCATAAGGGCATCCCCCCAAGCCGTTAATTCACGAAGAAGCTCGAAGTTTTCTCGGCATTCGATTGTGAAGAAGTCACCAGACTGGAGCTGAGGATATAGAGTGTGAAGTTTATCAGCTCGATCTCCCTTAATGTGAATTTGTGAGCCGTGAATAGGTTTGGTATTGATATAGCCTTTGACATCATCGTTTACCCAAAATAGAATCTGAATGAGCGGTGCGCCTTCACTGTATGTAACGCCAATTATTTCGTCAAACCGTTCTTCGATGTCAGTTTCGCAAGGTTTAAATGTATACCCTGCTCTTATTTCAATATTAACGAGCCTATCAAGTGCGAAATTGAGGATTCGATTAGTGTCATATGCACCTCCAATAATATACCAGCGGCGGTTATATTCTTTGAGTAAGTAAGGGGAGATTACTACCTTTCGTTCCTTTGAATCCAGAAATTTGCGATAGGTCAGCTCAATGACTTGCTCATTCGAGATGGCTGAAAACAGTGATGCTATCAGAGTCGAGTTTTCAACCAAATTCTTGGATAGCGAAATGATTGGTTTCCTCTCGTTCAATTTTAGTTGCTTGCGCAATTCTGCGAGCCATTCGAAGTTGTCAAGCCCATCAAAACTGCCGAGTGTAGTAAGAGCCGATTCAAGAACTGCCTTTTCGTCTTCTGTCAGTTTCTTCTTGAATATGGAAAAAGTTGGGTCGGAATACCGCAGACAACGTTTTTTATATACGCGGTCGTTTACTCCAGTTGCATCTATGATATAGCGGTCAAGTTCAACATTAAACGGACTGCTCCATTCCAAATATGCAATATCCTTTTCAATGCAACGTTTGGAAACGCCCTCATCTAAGCCAAACTCAGGAAGATGCTCATTTACATAATCCGTAATATCTTGAATCGATACGGCTTTGTGTCGATTGGCAAGCATTGAATCAATCAATGCGTATCGTGTCATCGCGTTCTTGTTACTCGGCATCGTTGTTAAAATGTAGGTTTCGTATAACGACCACGCCATCATTTCCAACCATCATAAGGCGTTTGTTATCGTTTGAGAAAGATACTGAGGTTACTGTCTTCGAACAATTATGGTCTTTGTCTGCTAATCCGTCAATTCCTGATTTAGACAAGTCCGAAAACTTGATCAACACATTCCCGAAATCACATGAATGAACTACATACACCTCACACGATGGCATGTGTCCCCATTCAAGTCGTTCATTCCCATGTTTATCATATTTTGATACATAACCCTGATTTGATAACGCCGCATATTCACCTCTTGGACTAAATGTCAGAAAACTAAAATTGGGATATGATTCAATTTTAGAACCATTCTCGGTATCTGACAATATCGAGTCGTATGATATAGGCTCACTTGAGTATGCGGTGACATGGTTCTGTTGATTAAAAGCCGCCATCCAAACAGCCCATGAATTTCGTTTAGCAATAATCTCTTTTTTATTGATTAAGTCGTATACGAGGAACAATCCTCCGTAGTTTGAGTTGTTGGGGTATCGTCCAGCTATTGCAACGAATCTATTGTCATATGAAAATGACACATAATTAAGGAACCATAATGGATCACCTAATTGGATCTTGGCTACAACGGAATCGTTGCTTTTCTTTTTGATGTATGCTACGCCTCGACGCTCCAAAAATAGCTTGGCAAAATCAGCGTATGGCAAACGAAGTAATGAGAGTATTAATTGTTTGTCGCTTCGTTTTGCCCAATTTTGAGTTGCCACCTTAAAAAATTGAAGATTATTTTCGATGAATTGTCGCCGATTTTCCTCTTTAACCTTTGACGTTTCTTTTTCTGAACCTACGATGTAAAATAATTTATCAGCATACTCGGCAATCTCCGAATCTGAAAGAATTCTATTAGCAATAAGATCCCAAGTCTCCACATATTTATCAATCTCTGTATCGGCATATAACAAGCCATTGGGACTCACAAATTGATATGATGCCATACGATTGTGTGGCAGTATTTGACCTGTAACCGGATTAACTATACGCGGTTGAAGAGAACCTGGCCTACGTGAAAAGAGTGGGCGTATTCCATTAATATCCTTAATATATGAAATATTGTCGAACCTTTCATATTCGTTTGATGTAACGTCTAAAATAACAGTTTGTTTTTCATCCCTATACATGATTTGAGAGCCATCCTCACTCAGAAGGACTGATTTATACGACGATGTATCGTATAAATCTGAAAGAATTTTCTCTCGTGTTATTTCTAAGCCATTTTGTGTCAAAAGAAATATTCCGTCAGCTTGCAGTGTCAGACCAAATCTCTTTGATTTGGAAATGGATGATTTAAGATTTGGAAGAATCTCACCAGATTGAAGCACAATAGTAGAACCAATGATAAGATGTTTAAATGGTCTATATGATACGCTAGCGTAGCCCTCTATAGAATCATTATGTAAGCTAATATTAGTGTTGTTTTCTTCATCTTTGATAATTCCAAACTCATCAAAATATCTTAAAGAATATTTTGCCAATTTAATTGGTTTCCAGCCCTCAGTCTCGTCTAATAATGATAAATTAGTGTCTAAAGACCTGATCACATCTTTATTATGAATATATGTGGTTACATTCTTTGAGTACTCCGGAGAAATATTCAATCCGAAAATTATTGATTCTTGATAATTCGCGAAACAAGCAACGTTGTCGCGAATAACGACTTTATTTATATCATTTTCTAATGAAAATTCAACATCAGAAGATAATGATTTAATTTTATATGTAATTGTATTATTACTCCGTCGAATCCCACGTTCATAGACACGTTCTTTAATCACACAAAGAATATCCCATTTTGTCGGATAGAAAGTAAAGGAATCAAATGTCGCCTTAATTAGGGCTTCTTCACACCCTATCGAGATAATATCAAATAGGTTAATCGTTTCAATGTGCTCGTTAATGTCAATTAAAGAATCTGAATTTATTGACGCTATCGCATTTTCAACAATTAATTTTGATATTACTTTACTTTCACGCGTGTTAAAGATACAAATGTTAGAGGAGTTATATAGTTTATCTACTGAGATTGCAATATTTGGGGCGACTAATGATATGAGTTGACCGTTTATATTAAAAGTGTGAAACTCGTTAAGTGGGAGTGAAAGTCGTTGCTTATATAAGGTGTTCTCAACTTTATAAATAATTGAATTGTCTTCATTATCAATGACAAACTTGTCAACAAGAATCGTTTTGAGTATAGCTCTTTCCTCTAAAGAGTATATTATCAGTTTGATGATAGTATCATCATTGCTTTCTTTCCAGATTATAATTTCACTATTATAATATACAATGTTGGTAACATTGAGAATCGGTTTCTGCTCGGCCAGAGAGTATACCGTTCTTTCATCGTGTTCATTATTAATAAACAAGACATAGTCCGGTGATATAACATTTATGACATCAGGCGAGATGGCTTCAACATAAGCGACTTCGGTAACTCGATTATAGAAATAAGTTCTATCATTCATAATGATGAAGCACCAAGGATTTTCATCAAAAATAAATGAAGTCTTATAGGCACTCCCTCCAAACTTATAGCCATCTTCGACTATAATGTTTGATGATGTTCCATCGTTAAAGACAACCTTATATTCTCCTGGTGCTTTCAGCTTAATTGAGTATGGAATATTGGGAGTGAACTCCCCAGATAAAACTGGTGTATCACTATCTGCACTTCCTGAAAAAATGTCGTATGCAATATCCTCTGCGCCATTAGCATAGAAGCGAAATTCAGTATTAAGGTAACCCTTATATGGATGTACTTTTGCCATAAATTCAAATTTTACGATGCAAATTTACACATTCTTTGCGAACTCTATGTTCGCAAAATGCATTTATGTGATTTCGCAGTAAGAATCTAAAAGAGAGTGGTTGGTATTGCTGTAGTAAGCATCTAATCGTCAAGTTCCTAATAGAGCCAAAATAGTTTGCCGGACTTTCCTTCAGCAATTTGGATAATAGCCCATACAACCCATACCACAAATGATATGAGAGCAATCCAAAAAATTGCCTTTAATAAAAAGGAAATTAAGGTGTATATCATAATTTATACCGACTCCTGATTTTGATAAAGAAGATGAATGGCTACACTGTAGATGAAATCTTGCGTGAGAAGATGGCCTGCGTAATTGTCTTCAGGTTGTGAAGTCGCGAGCCGAGCCATGAGTTCATCATCTGCCACAAGCACATCTCGAATTTGACAGTCCTTTTGACGTCGAGATTGAAGTTTATTGGATCGATGCTACCG
>CAZXAZ010000039.1:0-8958 GCA_964638475.1 uncultured Alistipes sp.
ATTTATATGTAATATTTTTCATTATATTTCAATAGTCAAAGTTATTCTATAATTTCGTTTAGGCATCGGATAATTAAGAATAACATCATAATCTTGACTCAAAAGATTATTCACTTCAAGGAGGCTGCGCATGGATACATTACCAAATTTGAAATCCTTGCTAACAGATATGTCGCTGGTATACCACGGTTGAGTATAATTATAGCGAATATTTTCTTGTTGGTTATATCTCTCTCCAACATATATCCAAGAATAATTGAGCCCCCAACTTTGCCATTGAAGATTCATGACTACAGATCCGGAATGACGAGGTATATAGGGTATCTGGTCGCGATAATAGTTATCCGACGGATTTGTTATATCAATCGCGCGCTGAAAAGTATATTGCGCACGAGCTGTTACAAACAAATCTTTCGTCGGATTAATCGTTATAAGTCCGCTAACGTCAATGCCTTTAATGTCTACCAATCCGAGATTCAACATTGTCCATCTAAACTGTTGCCCCTTTGGGTATGCGACAATTTTATCTTTTACTTTATTATAATATAAGTCAATGCTTAACTTAGCAGCAGAAATAAATCCATATGACAGATGGTCGTAAACCAGTCCGACATTATATTGAGATACTCGCTCTGGCGTTAGTTTCGAGTTGCCCATATCGGCATAATATAAGTCGTTAAACGTCGGCATTCGGAATGATTTCTTATAAAAGAACCTTGCCGAGAACTCTTTACTTCGCAAGGGATTAAACGACACAAAAAATGCCGGAGTTAATACATGTTGATCGTCAGGCGACGGTTGTCCTTCAAGATTGTCATGAATAAATGTGCCCAATAAACTGCCTTGCATTCTAAGGCGTCCGAAATCCATTGATGTAGCAACAGATAAATAGTTACTAAATCGATCAGGTTTGGCGCATCCATACATATCGGCATCAAGAGCATTCCACATAAAATCATAACTTGCCGACATCTCCCACCAGTCCTGCAGTTTAAATTCGTGTGCTGTCGAAAAATAGAATTCTTTTTGCTTGTATAAATTATCTACCGTCACCTGCTTATCGTCATTGTTTACATAATGAGTTCGATAAAAGGCATACTTTATATTATTCAACATCGTCCAGCGACCAAAATAACCTGTATAACGTCCTTGAACGAATGAATTTGTATCCCAAATACGTTCGCCTCGACGCCATACATTATTAACAATTGCGCCGGGAACGCCTCGCTCTGAATTATAATTATATGCTTTAAAACGCCATGCCCCATTCGTAACTCGGCCATTGACGTTTAACTCAATACGAGTGGCATTAATATCGCCATTTTGGCGTACGGCGGTCGTGTCATATGCAACTTCGCCCGCTGGATTAACACGACGATATCTAAACTTATATTTTCCACTCGAGTTAATCCATTCTGCACTTAACTGAGCGTTAACCCGCTCCGAAAGTTTCAGTTCGATTAATGCCGACGGATTTATTAAATCAAATGAGCCGGCTCTCAAGGCAGCCTTGACATGATAGGTTTCACCTTCGTCAAAACGAGGTAAACGAGTCCGCATATAAATAGTTCCGGCTGTTCCAAAGTCTTTTGCCGGCTGAAGTATTTGACTCTTTTGACCATTATACAACGATATTTCCTCCATATTATCTAGAGAAAATTGGCCCAAATCAATCTGTCCGTTCTGAGCATTTCCTAGTTCTACTCCATCGTAAACCACTCCGGTATGATTCGTACCCATTGATCGAATATTGACCGTCTTTATTCCGCCAACGCCACCATAATCTTTAACTTGCACTCCGGAGAAATAGCGTAACGCATCGGCTACACTATTGGAATTAAGACGGCGAAGTGTTTCGCCAGAAAGAGACTGCGCAGGAATTATATCATCGGCTGGGCGGCGAGCAGTTACAACTACTTCTGTTAGGTTTAACACAGTATCTTTCTCCTCTATAATTTGGGCAGAAAGTTCATTTTCAATTAGGCACAACGAAACAAGCATCGTAACCATTATGGCCACAATGCGACTGCATTTTTTTCCCACTATTTCTGATACGAATTGGGGCATTACCCCTGTCAAAAATAATTTACCCATAGTCCCGTAGGCTTATTGTTTTATTAAAACGGGAGGTCTTCTGACTTATCCCGGTCTTTCGCGCCTTCTCAGAGATTATCTCCAATGGCATTATTTGCAAAAGACCTTGTCACACTATTGCAACAGGACTTACAGCAGCGGGTACTGTCCCCGAATCTCACGAGGTTCCCTTTTCCGTTTCGGCTACAAAATTACAAAGATTTTATCAGACAGCGAAGCAATATCCCGAAAAATCGCTAAAAAACTTTTCTTCTCCCCCAAACGGATAATTTATATTTTGCTCAATATTATACAACAGAAAGCTATCACAAGATTCTCTACTCCGTCATCCGCCGTCAATAAGGGAAGTCTCCCATTAAGGGATCAAGATCTTTTATAGTTTCAGGCAAATTCTCGGTTGTAGCAAGCGAATAGATAAGGCGAGCTGTATAACGAATTCCCCTCAAGCTAAGACGTTCGTCCATCGTATGCCCAACCTCTTTATTATTCTCGATAGCATTACTTAAGCTGGCAGCCTCCTCCTTTCGACCTAGTCGCAAATAAACGGAAGCCAACATTAAATAATCTGATATCGATAAGTCTACGATTTGAGTAGTTTTTGTTGCTTGACTTACTTCTTTCTCGGCAACAGATTCAAAGACTTCTGCATATCGTTCTAGCCATCCCGCATAATAAAGCGTACGAAGATATAAAACAATCCACGCATTGAAGCCTTTTCTCTTATAATAATAATCAAGCGCCTTAGCGAGAGCGACATAGGCTTCCTTCTCAAAAAGCGTAACAGCTATTCCGCGCCAATAATCATCATCTCTAACTCCTTTATCGACAATTTCTTGTAGATATTCTTCAAGATTATCGGGATTAAGCTCTATAATAACCAATAAGGGATCGGCGCCTCCAGCCAAGGGTATGTTATTACGAAGCATTGTTGCATATATATCACAAGCTTCTCTAATTCGCTTTTCTCTAATATACGCCTCAGCCAACCCTTCAAGTGCAAAATGATTATAAGGCTCCGATGCGAGAATATCTTTCAACACTTTAATCGCCTCTTCTCTTTTTTCCGGAATGATAACCATTATAACTCCTCGAGTCAAGCGCGCATTGAAATAATCCGGGTCTATTGCCAAAGCATAATCTACAGCTGCTAACGCATCTTCTTTATGCTCCAACCCGAATTCAATTCTCGCCAAAAGAAGCCACGCATCAACATTGAATGGCTCCATTTTAGTCAGTTCTTCAGCAATATTACGAGCATCCTCTTGATAGCCATCACCTTCTTTAAGGGTTTCCGCAATTTCAAAAGCAAGTCCGCGAGGATCTTCCGCACGTTCGCTCAATTCTTTATAATACGTAACGAGCAGATTGCGCTGATCCATCTCTCGCAACAAATCAATAATTTTTAAAATCGATTCGCAATCGAGAGTATTATACTTTTTGAAGAGTTCATCTAAATATGGTGAGACATCTCCTGCTGGATAACATTTGACTCCCATCCGCAAGACATCCCACAAAGCTGATTCCCGGCGTCCATCTCGCGACGCCATATCGCTAGCAGCTTCTTGAGAAACATATGACAAAAAGAATGCCATACGTTCCTCAAAATCTTTGCTATCAGGATATAGACGAGCTACCGTTAGAAAGACGAACATCTGAACCATCGCGTCGCCTTCATCTTGAGCATAATCATAGATGTCGAGCAACTCGTTGATTTCATAATAATCTATAGTCGAACCGCTCTCAACTTCCTGGCGGAAGCGTTCATAGAGCGCTCTCATATATTCTTCGTCTGATTTTCGGGAATCGTCGTCGTTATACATTCTTTTTCTGCGCCTTCTCCCAGCTATCTTTTAACGCAATCGTACGGTTAAAAATCAATTTGTCGGGAGTTGAGTCGATATCTGGAGTAAAGTAACCTATGCGTTGGAACTGGAATTTCTCTCCGGGACGAGCATTTTCGGCAATGAAAGGCTCAACCTTAATTCCTTCAACAATCTTCAAAGAATCGGGATTCAGCAAATCGCGGAAATCACCTTCTTCTGCTGAAGGATTCTCTACATTAAAGAGACGATCATAAACACGAGCTGTTGCATCAATAGCGTGTTGAGCAGACACCCAATGGAGTGTTCCCTTCACTTTTCGAGCTGCGCCTGCCATGCCACTACGGCTCTCGGGGTCATATTCGCAATGAATTTCAACAATATTGCCGGCTGCATCCTTAACGACATCCGTACATTTGATAATATATGCTCCCTTCAAACGCACTTCTGATCCGGGAGCAAGGCGGAAGAATTTCTTGGGCGGATTCTCCATAAAGTCATCAGCCTCGATGTAAATCTCGCGAGAGAAAGGCATCTGGTGAGTACCGGCTGTTGCATCCTCCGGATTATTCTCCATCTCAACGGTTTCTGTCTGGCCTTCAGGATAGTTAGTAATGACAACCTTAACCGGATTCATTACTGCCATAGCTCGGGTTGCGATTGCGTTAAGATCTTCACGAACGGCATGCTCGAGCAACGACACCGAAATCATCGCCTCTTCGATCTTTGTATAACCAATGCGATCGATAAAATTACGAATAGCTTTTGAGGTATATCCACGACGACGCATACCTGAGATTGTCGGCATACGGGGATCATCCCATCCGGCAACAAGCCCCTCTTGCACGAGCTGAAGGAGTTTGCGTTTACTCATCACTGTATATGTCAGATTGAGTCGATTGAATTCGATCTGACGCGGACGATATGTGCCGTCTGTCAAGAAGTCTACGAAATAATCATATAGCGGACGGTGAGGAACAAATTCAAGAGTACAGATTGAATGAGTCACGCCCTCAAAAAAGTCGCTCTGACCATGAGCAAAGTCATACATCGGATATACTTTCCACGTCGTACCGGTGCGGTGATGCGGAGTCTTGATGATTCGATACATAATCGGATCACGGAAATGCATATTCGAAGATGCCATATCAATTTTTGCTCTAAGAACACGCGCACCTTCTTCGAACTCACCCTTATTCATACGTTCAAAAAGGTCGAGGTTCTCCTCTACCGAACGATTTCTATAAGGGCTATCCGTTCCGGGGATAGTTGGTGTGCCCTTCTGTGCAGCAATTTCTTCTGAAGTTTGGTCATCAACATATGCCTTACCCTCTTTTATGAGCCTTACAGCCAAATCATATAACTGAGGAAAGTAATCTGAAGCATAACGTTCGTTTTCGCCCCAATCAAAACCGAGCCAATGAATATCTTCTCGAATTGCGTCAACATATTCCGTATCCTCCTTAATCGGATTGGTATCATCGAAACGCAAGAAACATTTTCCTCCGAATTTTTCGGCTGCACCAAAGTCCATACAGATTGCCTTTGCATGCCCAATATGAAGATAGCCGTTTGGCTCCGGCGGGAAACGCGTCTGCAATCGCCCTCCGTTTTTACCCTCTTTAAGGTCATCAACAATCATCTGTTCTACAAAACTCAGCCCTTTAGATTCTTCGGGCATTTCTGCGTCGATTTTTTCTACCATAGCGGAATAAGTAAATTTAGACTGCAAATATACGCAGTTTTTTTCATTCTGCTTGCAGATTTCGGGATTTATTTCGAAATTTGCGCCCGCAATAACCTATCCGAACAAGCGATAATTTTTTGGAATATGTTACAATTCGCCACCAGTGAATCATCTCATTTTTCTATCAAAGAGCAAGTTGACCTGGCTATCAAAGCCGGATTTCGATGGATTCGATTATCCGATAGTATCGCCGAAAGCTCAGTAAAAGAATTAATCCCCATTTGCCAAGAAGCGGAAACAATTCTAATTCTTGACAATGACATAAAACTTGTCGACAAACTACGCATTCATGGCGTACACCTCACTCAATGGACAAGAGGCAAGGTTATTGCTACCCGTGAAGAACTTGGACCTCATGCAATCCTAGGTCTTACGTGCGACAACCCTTCTAATCTCAACGAACTAAGCGGATTAGATGTTGACTACATCGTCATTCAAAATCCGACATCAGAAGATCCGATTGACTATTACAAAAAAGCGATAGAACATCTTCGCAACTCAAACAAAGAAATCCACGCGGTTGCCGAAGGCGATGGCCTTTCTATTGCCATATATCCGAAATTAATTTCATCCGGCTTTGAGGGTTTCGAGCTTTCAGGTTCGATTCTCGACGCTCCGGATCCTTCGGCATTCATTTCATTAGCAATGCAAGCTAATAATCACAATTAAAATCAATATTTAAACTAATCGCTTTTCAGCATTTATTTATAGCATGAAATTCATCGGCATTATACCGGCACGATATGCTTCAACTCGCTTTGAGGGGAAGCCATTGGCAGACCTTGGTGGTAAAACTATCATTGAACACGTTTATCAACGTGTTGCTTCTGTTCTCGACGAAGTTGCAGTTGCCACTGACGACGACCGCATTTTCAATGCCGTAGAATCATTTGGCGGAAAGGCTGTTATGACTTCGATTAATCATCGTAGCGGCACTGACAGATGTTTAGAAGCTTACGAAAACATTAAAAGCTCGGCTGATGTAGTCATCAACATTCAGGGTGACGAGCCTTTTGTCAGTCCCGACCAAATACAACAGATCATGGATTGTTTTCAAGATCAATCTACTCAAATTGCGACATTAGCCCTCCCCTTTCCGCAAGATGGATCTTTCGATGACCTTGAAAATCCCAACAAACCGAAAGTCGTTTTCGACTCTAACAAAAACGCTTTATTGTTCAGCCGTTCGGTCATTCCATTCCTTCGCGGTGCAGACAAAAATGAGTGGCCCAAACTCACTCAATATTTCACCCACATCGGAATGTATGCATTCCGCGTTCCCGTATTGCGCGAAATAACTCAGTTACCGCAATCTTCACTCGAATTGACGGAATCACTCGAACAACTGCGTTGGCTCCAAAACGGCTACTCCATCAAAATTGGAATCACCAACCATCAAACAATCGGCATTGATACACCAGCTGATTTGGAAGCAGCAAGAGCTATTCTAGCAAAGTCAAATCAAATCTCACTCTAAAACAATAATGCTCGATCGCACAACACCGCCAAACATCTCTGAGTTTTCGCAACTTTCATTACCGGAATTAAAAATCAAAACGTTACCAAATGGTGTCACACTTCAAATCCTTGACTCAGGAGATGAAGCGGTGTCTCGACTATCAATTCACTGGCCGACAGGGCTACTTGACGTTGATTCTCCGGCAGCTTGCAACCTTATGGCAAACCTTTTATCAGAAGGTTGCGACGGGCTTTCGGGCAAAGATGTAACTGATATACTAGAATCAAATGGCGCTTGGCTGAAAGTTGTGCCAACACAACATTCAACAGTTTTAACTCTCCATTCAATCAACCATACCGCGCAAGCTATAATTCCTCTAATCGGTAAAATAATAACAACTCCATCTTTCCCTACCGAATCATTAGAAAGTCTCAAGACAAAAGCGGCTGCTGACAAAGAGCTCGCATCTCGAAAACCTTCTTACCAAGCGGCAATAATAGCAAGGCAAGAATTATACGGCGAAGATCACCCATTGGCACACACTGTTACGCCGGACGAAATTTTATCTACGACTCGAGAAAGTGTCGTTGCGCTCCACAAATCAATCATTCTCTCCAACAAACCTATAGCTTTTCTTTCAGGCAATATAACGCCGGAAATTGAATCGATTGTCAGCGAAACGTTATCATCTATTGCTTTCGACGAATCAAGTTCATCAAGGATTACAAGGCGAATCTCAACACCAAGACCATATACCTTGCGAAAAACTTGCCGAAAAGAAATGCCCGAATCTTTACAAACCGGCATCAGAATTCAAATTCCGACAATATCTCGTCAACACCCCGATTACGAAGCCCTTCGCTTTGCAGTCACTGCCTTAGGCGGATATTTTGGCAGTCGCCTAATGTCAAACATCAGAGAAGATAAAGGTTACACATACGGCATCGGAGCAAGCCTAATCCCGGCATTAGAAGGAGCTAATATCGTAATCAGTTGTGAATGCGACAATCGATATACCGAAGCTGTCGTTGAAGAAATATGGCGAGAAATCGACCGCTTAGCAAACGAATCTTTAGACGAGGAAGAGATGCACACCGTGCGCAACCTAATTATATCTAGCCTCGCTGGAATTCTCGACTCTCCCTTTACGATATCAAGTTTCATCGAACAACTATCATCTCTTGGTCTTCCTCCAGAAACCTACTCCCGGCAATTCTCCGAAGCTGTCGCCGTCACTCCGGAGAAAGTAAAAGCTATAGTTCAAAAGTATCTATCCAACACCCCGGCTGTTACCGCTCTCGCCGGTGGCCAGCCCGGTTAGCATCTTTTAACAGCAAAAATTGCATATTATTTTGTAACTTTGTATTGTAGAATTTAATAATTTCAACATATATCTCTAAAGCAATGAAAAAAAGCGCTTTACAGAAGGCTCGCGCCGCTTATCAGCCTAAATTGCCTATCGTACTCACCGGTGCGGTTAAGGCTATTGAAGGTCTCCCCACACAATCTGTCGCAGACCAGGAAGATATCAAAAATCTCTTCCCCAACACATATGGTCTTCCCGAGCTCAAATTTGAGAAAACATCAACTACAGCTCCCTCTAAGCCCATCAATGTTGGCGTAATTCTTTCCGGCGGACAAGCCCCCGGCGGTCACAATGTTATCTGCGGTCTTTTTGACGGAATCAAAAAAATTAATAAAGAATCTAAGCTCTACGGCTTCCTCATGGGCCCCGGCGGTTTCGTTGACCATCAGTATGTTGAATTGACCTCCGATATCATCAACGAATATCGCAACACCGGCGGTTTCGACATCATCGGTTCTGGTCGCACAAAGCT
>CAZXAZ010000040.1:0-6840 GCA_964638475.1 uncultured Alistipes sp.
TTTGAAGTTTCTGTCGCAAATTTAATAATTCTATTTGTATTTTTAGGGCGTTCCGGCGTAATGATATATCCCTGCGCAGAGTGGGGTGCTTAGGACGGTTCCTTGCGGACATCCGAGTATATCATTCCACCGTCGGGCTCTCGTTTATCGGCTTGCCGCTGGCTCGCTAAGAAATCGAGCCAAAGGTCTCGACCGAAAGGCTTCACCCGAGCTTGCGAGCCGTGTGAGGCTTGTCTGAACAAATCCCTAACGCAAATTTTGACTCCGTTAATAATCTTTAGCGAGGGTGTGCTCAGTTTTTTCACACCCTTGCTATTATTTTTGTTGACAGTTCAATTATTTTAAAAATAATTGCTAATTTTGTGTTATCGTGCTGTCTTTAATTGATTAATGACGGCTAACTAAAACTTCAAAATTCACGGCTTTACGCCGCTTAAATAATTAAATCGCCATGAATGGGACTGATAAAAATAAACTGATTGACCGCATCAAGACGTTGGATGGACTGACTGACGACGAGCGTCCTATTATTTTGATTGGCGGCTCAAACGGCGGTGGTAAAACCACTCTATTTGAAGTTATCAGCGGTGCGCTTTACGGATTGAAAATCGAAAGCAAAGAGCATTTCAATGAATTGCTCAACCAAGGAGCTATCGGTGAGACCAAACCCGAAATATCTTTGCAGATTACTTTCGTCGGCAAAGCCATCGGTCAAGAGCAGATGTACAAGAAAATCAATGTTGCACATTTGATTTAAGTCTTGATAGCACTAACGTGATAATCGATGCTTAAAAACATAAATTCTAAAAACAATCTTATGAAGAAATTATTCTTAGCTTGTGCAGTTGCACTAACGCTTGTCTCTTGCTCGGGTAACGCCAAATGGGAGTACAAAATTGTAAAGGTTGCCGGTACTGTAGGCGTAACCGGTGACTACGGACCAATGGCCTTCAATGATCCATCTGGCCAACTTAACAAACTCGGAGAAGACGGCTGGGAAGTCGTTACATCCTACACAGAAGAAAATACGGTGCACCCTAACTTCGGAAACTCGGGGTATGTGACAGGCTTACAGCCTAACACAAGAACCTCCGTTGTAAACATCGTGCTCAAACGTAGAAAATAATGATAGTAATGCGTAGCCACTTTATATGCGCTTGTTTTTTTACATTATTGCTTGTCTCATGCACCTCAGGCACAGAAAAGGCAAGTGATAGAGTGAAGACTTTCGCTTCTTCACTTGCAGAAAATGATTCTGCAAGTGTCGTTTCGGTATATCCAGAAGTGAAAAACTTCTATTCGTTACTTCCTAAGATTAGCCAAGTGGAAATAACGGAAGTTCAAGAAATAGATAGCTGCTTCGTGGTAAAATGCCAAAGTAGTTTTTATGATAATAAAAGTTCTTTTGTCCAAAAGAATTTTCAGTTTTGGGTTAAAGACATTGGCGGCAAGTATATTATCCAAAATTCTACTGGATTAATAGACCTGCCTACTGAGTTAGGCAATTACCCTTTTGAAATTGGAGCATTAAGGCGTAATTATAAGGATGTTGAATTGGGTTCCAATCTCAGCGATATTTTGTTTTGCTTTTATTCCGATTGCTTAAGACACTCTTGGCGTCTTAACAACGGTATTAAAAAGCTTAGTTGGTCCTGGGAAGCAGATTGGGGTACGCCCAATGGTAAATGTACCATAAAAAACGAGCTCCCTTTTAATGTAAAAGACGTTAAGTATAAAATTACCTATTACAATGGAGACGAAATTGTAGGAAGTGATGACGGTACTGCAGCATATTCTCTCGAAAGTGGTGCTATGAAATCCTTTACATTCTATTCGTCAGGTGTTAATGGCTATCGTGCACGTAATGCTCGTATTGAGTTTGAAGTGCCTGAGAAATATGCAATCCAATGGACTTTAGAAGAACCTCACAACGGAACAGAATTTGAAGAGTTTAAGAAAATAAGAGATGCCGTATCATCGTTGTAAGTTGCGACATCGCTGCCGCGCTTTCGAGAACCGAGCCTGAGGTCTCGACTAAAAGGCTTCTCATCGGCTTGCCAAGAATCGCTAACGCATTATGAACGACTACGACGATTTAGACATATACAACGGAGACGCTGAACATGATATGATGGTCGATTACGACTACCATATCAACACAAACGAACTTCCCGAAGTCTTCAATGACGAAGATATCGACGATTACGTTAACAATTTAAACGACTGGGATTAATCAAATTAATCAAGGGGGTATTCATGGATTATATCAAAAGATGAAAATAGCATGGCAAAAATCCTCTCTCAAAATTATAGCTACGCAAATAATTCAAGTGGAAAGCTAATTAATGTTGCAAACGCTCAACGTTCTGAAAAATATTTTTGCCCTATATGCGGAGATGAAATGACTCCTCATATGGGAAAGGTTCGTCGTTGGCATTTCGTTCATAAAAATGGTAGTAATTGTTCGTATGAATCATATCTTCATAAATTAGCTAAAATTAAAATTAAACATGCTTTTCTTTCGTCAGAACATTTTATGCTATCATACAATGCAAAGGCTTTATGTTCTCTCGAATGTCCGTTTATAGATTTTCCAAGGTGTGATGGAGAGAAACAGGTTGAATCCGATTTACGTGAATTCTATGATTCTTGTGTGATTGAAGCACCATATCACAAATATAGAGCTGACCTACTTCTATCGTCATCGGATAATCCAAAGACTCCTCCTTTGCTTATTGAAATTATGGTTACTCATAAATGTACGCAGGATAAAATTAATGATGGCGTCCGTATTATTGAGATTCCAATTCAATCAGAACAGCAAATTGACGACATTGTCAATAACTGTAAATTATCAGCCAAAAGAAATAGTTGTTTCGTCAGCGATGGCGATATAATTTTATATAATTTCAATAAAATCGAATCTATCGATCCTTCTGAAAGAATTATTGAGCTAGAGGGCAACTTTAGTAGAAAAAACACAATTTTATTTTGGTTGAATAAACAAGGTCAGTTCCATTCAACGAGTTATCGTTGTTTTGAAATAAGCCAGAAGATTCCGCCTAATGTTCACTACTACATCAGTAACCTAGCAACTCCATACAAGGATGTTTTACAAGTTTTTTCCAGAAGAGGGGTAAAAATACGCAATTGCTTTTTATGTAAATTTAGCAAGAGGGACTATTATTGTGAAAGAATTTGTATTCTATATAAGAAATATAATTTACCGCGCAAGCCGTCACCATATTATGCTACATCATGCCCACATTATAAAGAGGATTTTGTAACAGACGAATCTAGGATACAATATGATGAAAATAAATTAACATCTTTAGGATTTAAGTTCTATTATCACATATGTAAGGAAATTCTTTAATCGGAGAATGCGGCGAACCGCCATGTAGTCTGAGTCTCCGCTGCTCGGCTTCACCCGAGCTTGCAAGCCGTGTGAGGCTTGTCTGAACAAATCCCTAACGCAAATTTTGTCAATACGAACGCTATGATAATTATTTTCTCTTTTTTGAAATTATTTATTTAACTTTGCGTATATGTTGCAAACGTCATCAGTAAATGGCCGTGACTGAGCTTCTTTTAACATACATTTTATTGGATCTATTTATATAACAATGGATTGGTCTGCCTTCAGATAATACAAATAGTTCCTATTATAGAATTATGAAATTAAAACATATCCTTTTTTCTTTTATTGCCGCTTCAATTACAGTCGGTTGCTCTGACAAAGATGATGAACCTGGTGGCGGTGAAAAGCCCATATCAGGTAAATATCAGCTTTCTGGCAAAGTTGAGAAAGGGCCGTTTGTCCGTGGTTCGTCAATTAGTGTACAACCATTAAACGATTCGATGACTTCAATCGGCTCAGTTTTTAATGGCGAAATTCAAGACGATGCCGGTTATTTTGAACTCGGTCAAATTGAACTTGCTTCTCAATTTGTTCGTATTGCCACAGATGGCTATTATTTCAACGAGGTTTCAGGCGAACTCTCCACGGGTCAGCTACATCTCATTGCCCTCGCTGACTTAACTGACAAAAGCACGGTAAATGTAAATATCATAACGCATCTCAAATCTTCTCGAATTCAGAACCTCATTAAGAATGGCAAGTCCTTTGCGGAGGCTGATAAACAAGCCCAAAAGGAATTATTGACTCAGTTCGGCTTGCAATCTTACGAAAATACACCTGCTGAGGCTATGTCTATTACTTCGGGGAATGACGGCTCGGGGGTGCTTATCGCGATATCCTCTCTTATACTCAATAAACGTTCGGATGCTGAAATCACTCAATATCTTTCAGTACTTACACAAGACCTTGCAGATGATGGTTCTTTTACAGAAGATAATCTCAAAGAGATTGCTATTGATAGAGCATATCTCCGCAACAATCTCGATTTTATTGTTTCTAACGTAAAATCAAGATATTCTGATTTAGGTCAGAATGTCGATTTGCCTGATCTCCGTTACTATTTTGATTGGAATGGAGATGGTGTGGCAGGGAATGAGATTGATGACAATCCTCAAATTTCTCTTTCTCGCGAAAGCGTTGAATTTGATTACAATGGAGGCTCGGCTGAAGTTATCATTACTTCTAATATCGTTTTGTCATTAGAAATGCCGAAAGACACGGATGGATATTTGGATACAGTACCCGGTTATGAAACAATAAACGACACGCTTTTCAAAGATTTCTATGTAGACAATAATCCGGAGGGTTCTGCTATGACCATTACGTCTACCTATGAGAACGGAATTCTTAAGATTTCGGTTCCTAAATCTGAACGCCATAAAAAACAATCTTCTAGGGTCGTTTTATATGATCAGATGGGGATAGTTCGTGTCTCAATACCTGTTACACTTGAAGCTAATCCTAATACGTCTCCTGGCGAAAAACCTCAATTGAGTAACACGGGTCAACAGATTGTATCATACGCTTTTGTTGAATTTGTAACTTCGATTTCATGGATGTATTATATAGAACGCGGATATACCGGTATGTATAAATTCTATGATGTACAGTGCCCTCTGTCTCCTGATGATATTTATAACAAAAACGCGTTCTGTGCCGCTTATAATGCAGCCTCTTTCAATAATAATGTCATTAATGCTTTGGCAAGGTCAGAATACTATGACGCAATCGCATTCTTTACTCTCTTGGATATTATTAATTACACCGAGATGGTTGATAAGTGGGGAAACATTGGAGTTGTAGATTTATCGCAGAATTTAGATTCTCCTGCTATTCAGCAATCAGCATCTAAAACACTTCGTTATCTCGAAACCAAACTTGATGAAATAGCACCATGTTTGTCAGAGGGCAACGTACTAAGCCCAAACTATACTGCTGAAGAGATATTTAATATACCCAAAGATGTATGGCGTATAGCGAAAGCAAATGTCTATATAGACCTCAACGAGCCGGCTCACGCCATACCATACCTTCAAGAGATTGTCGATAGCCACAAATACACTCTCTCAACCGGCAATGAATATGAAGCCAACTCCGGCTCAATTCTTTTCTTCAACGTATCTGAAGAAGTTATGCCGGGACATACAATGAGTTATTACTCATATGCAGATGTGCTTCTGCTTTTGGCTGAGTGTAACGTTGCTACAGGCAATGATGCAAAAGCAAGCTCCCTTATCAAGGATGTAGCAAAAGCTAAAAACATTTCTATCAGTGGAGATAATATTTCGGATATTGATACACTGCGAAGACAATTATGCTTACCTCGCTACTTTGCATTCCAAAAGCGTAACAATCTCGGAGGATATGCCTCCTATCAACATCTTTGGCCTATTACCAATAGAGAATTGGATGTTAATCCAAATTGGTCTCAGAACCTGGGATATTGACAAATAATTTATACTAACAATAAAGGATTGTACATCTTCTGATGTGCAGTCCTTTTTTTAGGGCGTTCCGCTGTAATGATATATCCCTGCGCAGAGTGGGGTGCTTAGGACGGTTCCTTGCGGACATCAGAGTATATCATTCCACCGTCGGGCTATCGTAGAACGGAGCTTGCATCTCCGCCGTCCGGCTTCTATCACTAACGCAGAAATCGCTTCATTAATACCTTTTAACGTTGCGGTGCTCAATCGTTGCTCACCATTCCGCATATTTTTGCAACTGAAAACAATTCAAATATTAAACTTAAAATTTACAACAATGAAAAAGGTTTTCATTTCTGTAATTTGTGCTATGGCCGCTTTCTGCGCTAATGCTCAAGATAAGGTCCAATCTGGCTATCATGGTTACGTAGACCTTGGCTACACTGTCGGCGTTGGTGACTACGAATTTGGTCGCTTTGAATTAAGCACGACTCATGGTTATCAAGTTTGCCCATATTTCTTCGTTGGTGTAGGTGTCGGTTTTCACTTCATGTCAAAATACGAAACACCTAATATGGAGTATGCTCATGATACTCGAGACAGCCAAGTTTCAATTCCTTTGTTCGCTGACTTCAGAGGTACTTTTTCTACTTCAAAATTTGCTCCATTTATTGATGCAAAACTCGGTCATTTTGTAACCAACGGTGATGGATTTTATGCAAGTGCATCTGTCGGCGTACGTATGCGAACTGCATACAAACAAGCCGTTAGCCTTTCTATTGGCTACACTTATGAAAAGCTTGAGTTTGAAACTTTCAGTCATTTTACAAGCTATTGGAACATGGATTACACTCGTGATGCACGTAAATCGATCGCAGAGGGTATAAGTATAAAACTCGGTTACGAATTCTAATTCGGGCGTTCCGCTATCGCTGAATACAAAAGCCCTTGCGACGGTGAGCCGTCGGTATATGTCGGCACTTACGGCAAGTA
>CAZXAZ010000041.1:0-5358 GCA_964638475.1 uncultured Alistipes sp.
TTGTTTCTATTCTAGCGAAATTTCAATATATTATTCTGCTTTTGTTTCGGGATCGAGGATAATTACTCGATATGAGCCGTTGGCATTAACAAGCTTCATAAAGTCTTGCACGTCGGCGGGCGTGAACGACTGCAGTAGTTCAACATTACCATTGAAGATATCAACGCCGTTGAGAGCTGTTGCAGCCATAGTACCTAACCACGCATTGTTTTTCTCTTTGCCTTCGATTGCCTCTTTAACCTCATACTCTACAGATTTGGCGAGTTCAGCTGCGGTTACATCCGATTCCATGTTCTTAAACTCGGTTGCGATGATATCGAGTACTTGCTCTTTCAACTCCGGTTTCATCGGGAACACAGATTGGATTGTTGTATTAGGTACACCGAGACGGCTCATTGAGCCGGATGCCCAGATTGAATACACAGCACCCATATCTTCGCGAACTTTCTTAAGGAGACGCTCAGTCATAATTTGTCCGGCGATTTCAGAAAGAAGGCGATTTTTAGCGGTATATTCAATATTAGCAGATTCGATTACAGCTGCGAATGTCTGCGGTGTCTGCATCTTGGCTGTAAAAGTTGTAACCTTATCTCCTTTCTGAATACCCAGCGAACCATCTACTTTTACAGTCTTTGAAGATGTAGCAGCATTTGCGGGAAGAGTTGCGATATATTGTTCGCAAAGCTCTTTCAACTCATTGATGTCTACATTACCAACAAAATAGAATGTATAGTCGGCAGCATTAGACGTCAATTCGCGTACAATTTGATTTGTTTGTTCAAGCGAAGCTGCCTCAACAGCCTCAACGGTCAGAGCCGCCTTGCGAGGATTATTGTAAAGCGCTTTACGAAGGCTCTTTGAGAAGATATAATCAGGATTGGTTTCCTGATTATGAAGAACACCTACCAACATATTCTTTGTTGCCTGGAATTCATCAGCAGACATATTAAACTGTGTGAAATGGCTGTAAAGCAATTCCATCATAGTCTTAAGGTCTTTAGGCGTAGTCGAGCCGGCAATATCTCGGCTATAATCATCAAATTGGAATGCGACATGACATTGTTTACCTTGGAGATATTTCTGCACATCCTTATATGAATATGTTCCAAGACCATATTGAGAAAGTCCGTTGGGAAGGAAAATCAATGTGTTGGCATAGCTATCGGGATAAGCTGAGGTGCCGCCCAACGCTTGAGCGTCTAAGAGAATTTCGTCTGCCTTAAAGTCTGTCTTCTTAACAACCACTTTCGCTCCATTTGAGAGAGTCCACTCAATTGCGCCCCATTGAGGAAGCTCACGAGAAGAAACAACCTTGCCGGGAGCGGGCAATGCAGCGATAAGCGGTTCTGCCTTAACCTCATCAACAAAAGCGGGAATATCCTCGGCATCAACGGCAGCCATTGTTTGGCGCACAGCCTCTTCTGTCGGAACAATTACACCTTCTTTTTCAGGAAGCATAATAGTTACGACACGGTTATTCTCCGTGATAAGTTCTTTAAGAGTTTGATTAACGATATCAACAGGGAGCTGAGGAAGCATCATGCTGAGTATTTGATATTTCAACTCAATTCCGGTAGCGGGAGTACCGTCAATAAAGTTGCGAACGTAGCTGTTAACATAGCTTTCGTTCTCAGCTTTCTCACGGTTATTATAAGCCGTTTCGAGTCGAGAAAGATACTCGCTACGCGCACGGTCATATTCAGAAATTGTAAATCCTCCACGCTGAGCACGGAGCAATTCGCGATAAATTGAAGCGAGGGAAGGAAGAATGTCGTCACCCTTACCAATAGCCACCATAGTCAACGCCTCTTTTGTATTGGCAAATAGATAGTTGCCATAGAAGGTGCCTGAAGCTGCGAAAGGAGACTCGGGAGTTGCAGAAATCTCATCAAGACGGTTTGACAACATTGAAGTAATCATATCGCAAACATAATCTTGCAACCAGTATGCCATCGTGTTGCGATATTCCTTCGGCATAGCATCTGTTTTGAAATAGAGCGAAACGCGAGAATTCTGCATTTCAGCATCTGAGCCGATTGCAACGATCGTACCTTCAGTATCAGGCACAGGCTCGTAAACTCGTTCGGGAGCGTTAGCCGGCATTTCAATCGGCGAGAAAATCTCCTTAATCTTGTTCTCGATGCGGTCAACATCGATATCTCCAACGACTACAATACCCTGCTGATCCGGACGATACCAAGCTTCATAGTAATCGCGCAAAGCCTGATAAGGGAAGTTATCAACAACCTCCATTGTGCCAATCGGCAGGCGGTAACCATATTTAGAGCCGGGATACATCGCAGGCGCCATCTGCTCCATCAAACGCTGCATACCGACATTACGCGAACGCCATTCTTGATGAATAACGCCACGCTCTTTATCGATTTCTTCAGGAAGAAGTAACAAATCGTCTGCCCAATCGTGGAGAATCAACAAACAAGAATCTTGCACCGCAGTGCTTACAGTGGGCACATTTGATATATTATATACAGTCTCATCGATAGCAGTATAGGCATTGAGATTCACTCCGAATTTGACGCCCTTAGTTTCAAGCCACGCAACGAGCTCATTTCCGGGGAAATTCTTCGTTCCATTGAAACACATATGCTCGAGGAAGTGGGCAAGACCACGTTGGTCATCTGTTTCGAGAATCGAACCCACCTTCTGCGCGATATAAAAATCAGCTTGACCTTTCGGGGTTTCATTATGACGAACATAATAGGTCAATCCATTAGGAAGGACACCTTTTCTCACCTCGGGATCGAGAGGCAGAGGATCCGTAGGCATCTGCGCACTAACATGCGTCGAAAATGCGACAACTCCAATCAACAAGAATAGGAGTTTTGAAAAGATTTTTTTCATTGTCAAGAAATATGTATGATTATTATTTTTCTTTCTCTATAAGATTACGACAAACCTGCTAAGGTTTAATCATCATTGCTTAATTAGACGCGTATCAATATCAAAAAGTTGCATTAATCAATATTTTTCCAAAAGTAGAGAGTAAGCGTCGTTATACACAATATTCATCACGAGAATAGGCGACGGAACGCCTCCTCAACTTTCGCTACCTCAACAATCTCAATCGACATCTTAGATAAATCTACGCCCTTCAGCGAACCTCGAGGCACGAGTATCGACTTCATGCCGAGTTTTTCAGCCTCCTTGACGCGCTGCTCCATTCGAGTAACCGGACGGATTTCTCCACTCAGGCCAACTTCACCACTCATGCAGACTCCGGCAGGAACCGACATATCGACATTCGATGATAAGATAGCCGCAATAACTGCCAAATCAAGAGCCGGATCGGCAACCTTTAGTCCACCGGCGATATTCAAGAATACATCTTTTTGAGCAAGCTTGAAGCCAACTCTTTTTTCAAGCACAGCCAAAAGCATATTCATTCGCTTTGAGTCAAAACCGGTAACAGAGCGTTGAGGTGTGCCGTAAGCAGCCGTACTAACCAATGCTTGTGCCTCAATCAAGAATGGACGTATTCCCTCAATAGTTACTCCTATAGCGCATCCGGAGAGGGCCTCTCCATCATGTTGTGAGACAAGCATCTCGGAGGGATTAACAACCTCGCGCAATCCGCGCTGACACATTTCATAAATTCCCAATTCAGAGGTATTTCCGAATCGATTCTTAACAGCGCGCAAAAGTCGATACATATATTGACGGTCTCCTTCAAACTGTAATACAGCATCAACAATATGCTCCAACACCTTCGGCCCCGCTAGCGAGCCTTCCTTATTAATATGCCCGATAAGAATCACCGGCACACCCGATTGCTTGGCATAACGCAGTAGGCGTGTCGCACATTCTCTAACTTGACTTACACTACCTGCCGACGATTCGATTTCATCAGAAGCTATTGTCTGAATAGAATCAACTATCAATAATTGAGGTTGAACCTGCTCGATATGTGCAAAAATACTTTCAAGAGAAGTCTCTGTTACGACATAACAGTTATCGCTCATTCGACCAATACGATCAGCTCGTAGCTTTATCTGTGTCGCGCTCTCTTCGCCTGAGACATAAAGCATCTTGCGCGATTTTATAGAGAGAATATTTTGAAGCACGAGAGTCGACTTGCCAATGCCGGGTTCACCTCCGATTAACACCATCGAACCGGGGACAAGTCCTCCGCCAAGCACTCTATTTAACTCCTCGCTCGGCATATGGATTCGCGGTTCATCGGCAGTCTCGATTTCAGAGACTTTCTTCGGAGACGATTTCGGAGTTGCTCCTAACAGGGTCTTTTGACCGCCGCCCTTAGATATTGACTTAACCTTCTCCTCAACCATGGTATTCCATGCACCACACGACGGACATCTACCCTCCCATTTTAGAGAGTCGTTGCCACACTCGGTGCAAAACCACATCGTTTTTTCTTTAAGTTTCGCCATCGTTATCGGTAAAACTAAAGTTATTTCTTCAGCCCCTTAGCCATTGCTTGACGGCGGAATTCAGCAATAGTCACTGCTGCTGCCGTACCAACATTCAAAGACTCGACCGTCTGAGCGTCTGCAGGATATGAGGGGATTGTAATTCGATTATTTATCAGAGCGGCAACTTCGGGCGAAATGCCGTTACCTTCATTTCCCATCACAACTATGCCACCGTTACCAAACTCGGTGACATATAAATTGCTTCCACCCAAGAATGTTCCATAAACAGCGATACCGTTTCCGGAAAGCGTTTTAATGGTGTCAGTCAAATTACAATAATAGACCTTCACACGCGCAAGTGCGCCCATCGTTGATTGTAGTACTTTCGGATTAAAGACATCAACCGTTTCCTCTGACGCCAAA
Organism: uncultured Alistipes sp.; assembly: GCA_964638475.1. GTDB lineage: Bacteria > Bacteroidota > Bacteroidia > Bacteroidales > Muribaculaceae > UBA7173. Next base: position 4,815 of record CAZXAZ010000041.1, read on the forward strand.
ATCGTATGCACCCCGAACCAGTCGGCAACACGGATAATCGCGCCGAGATTTCCGGGGTCTTGGATTCGATCAAGAGCCAACACCAGCTCATCTTGACCAATCGCCGGACAACCTTGCAACTCTTCAGGCAATTCAAAGACAGCCATAACACCTTGGGGCGTTGTCATCGACGACATCTTTGCCAACTCATCATTTTTTGCAAGAAGAATCATCTCATCGGGCAAATCATTGCCAACAAGTTGTCGCAAATACTCGCTGTTCGCTTCTAACCAAGTTGAAGTAGCAACAAGATAACGCAGACGAAACGTAGGCAACAATTCGCTTAGACACCGAATTCCTTCGGCAGCAAAAAGACCTGCCTCGCGACGACGACGCGCCGACGAGAGTGATGCTATAAGCTTTCGCTGTGATGCAGTTATTCTCATATAAGTGCAAAAATACGGATTTTTCGCGACAACAGGCGGATATTCATCAAAAATTCGTAAATTTGCGAAAACTTTGAGGCAGCCGGGCGGTCCGTCGCCGGCGGGTTTACGTAACGCCG
>CAZXAZ010000042.1:0-5092 GCA_964638475.1 uncultured Alistipes sp.
ATTAATCCCAGTCGTCTAAATTGTTAACGTATTCGTCTAATTCTTCTTCGTTGAAGAATTCGGGGAGTTCGTCTGTGTTGATATGATAGTCGAAATCTACCATCATATCGTGTTCAGCGTCTCCGTTGTATGTGTCTAAATCGTCGTAGTCGTTCATAGCAATATATAATACGATTACGAAAGGAAGCGAACTTGCAGATTTAGCTTAAGTAAATCACCGTTTTCGGATGAATATATGTCTCCGAAGTTGTGTCGTTTCGTACTTGGAGTATCAAAGTAAGTATTGTTAAAAAGATAATCTTCAAGTTCGTTACGATCAAAGAAGTGGTAACATACGATTTCACCATCTTCTTTAACAACGATATATCCGCCATTTGCAATAAACTTGCCGTTCCACGGCTTAGCAGCTGTCATACCAAGTGCAAAAGCCAAAAGGAACTGTTTCAATTTGTACTCGTAAAAGCCGGGCTGACTTTGAATGTCAAAATTAAGAGGGTTGTCCTTGCGTAATAAAGCCTCGGCTTCAACGAGAGTGTGAGCTTTTCCCGAGTAATAGTATAACATACATTCTCCGATGATCCATGGTAAACACGTGTCAATCATCATAAGGTTGTTGTAGAATGTACGGGAACCTACACCAATCCACTTGGGAGAAACGGAATTTTCTGCCAATAAATCAAATTTCTTTTTAAAACGGTCCAGAGAATTGAACTCTTTAGTAAGTTCTTCACTAACCTTACCTAAGGAAAAAACGAAATTAGTAGAGTCAGCGGCTGAATTAATTAGAGTCGAGGAACCGCCTAAGCGAGACTTGATACTATAGCCCATTTCAGGCTCGTTGCCTGTTCGAAAATCATGAGTTTTAATACGAATGTCTGCTTTATCACCACTCTTTGCTTTAATAGAGTCAACGTAAATACGCTCCATAAAGTCTTCAAGAGAAGGATATGACTCGGCTGAACCTTTAAGCGTGCGGATGAATTTCAGTAATTGCTCACTTTCGTTTGCAAAAACGGATTGAGGAATTGTGATTTCACAACTATTTCCAGCAATCAATATATGCTTTTTTGCTGAGTCAACGATATAAGATGTGCGGTCAGGACTATCTGTTCGGAAAATAGATAAAATAGGATAAAACTTATCTTTTACGATATTTAGTTGTCCGTCTCCTGAATAGAGTTTACCATCGGCTAACAATTTAAAGAAAGCATACAATTCACTCCACTCGCCTTTATTTGCTGAATATTTCATTTGAAATTGTTCTTATTTGTCATTGAAAACGCTGTGTCGCGGAGATTCATATAATCGGTAAACATTGGTTCTTCCACAGTAGTAGTTGATGCAATTTCTTCAACTACATAATTTTTAGATGAATCAGCTTTAGTTCCTATTCTTGTTTCGATACGCTCCAGTAAAAGATTTCTATTATTGACAAGCTGTTGATAATAGAAATCTCGTTTCATGAAACTAAGTTGTAAAGCACCCCCAAGGCAATTCAAATACTTTGTAATTTCATTGAAAGCAGCTTCTCTATTAACATTAGCCATCTCTGGCTGATTCATGAAATCAAGTATCCCATACAGAGCTTCTCTATTTCTACCCAAAAAACCGGTTGCTGTTCTTGTTCTAAAGGTTTCGTTTTTAAACAGTAGTTTTGTGTATTTATATTTATCCTCGTAAGATTGAGCCTTTCGATCAACGCTAATGTAAGCAGACCACCATAAATTTGCCAAGGCATGGCGCATTGGCGAAAATGTTATGCTATCTTTCTGTAAACCAAACCAATGAATTCTGATGTTCGATTTCATTAAATCCACTCTATCAGAATTTGACATATCCGGTAATTGTGAAGCCCACTTATCTCTAACGTATGTAAATAAATCTGCGATTGACAGATAAACCCATAAACGGCTATCCGCAGCTTGTAAAGCCGAGATTGTGGGATATGCTTCAAATAAAGCGATTGCAGAAGCACAATTATCGTTTGGCTTCATTTTGTATATCAGTCCTTCAGGTTTTGATAACCCGGGAACTGATAAAACTTGACTTATATCGTAATTAAACCGTGGACCATAATATTGCTCCAAACGAATACCGTTATTGACTTCTTCAATCAATTGGTCAACGTATTTTGTGCGAAATAATTTTTGTTCAGCCATGGCTAATTATCTAATGTTAAAAGTGTATCGAACATTCTATTGAATGGGCAACTCAATATAATTTGAGCGATTCTGTAAGCATCTTCGATGTCAACATCACCCGATAGATCAAAGTCGGTAAATAAGTCGCTTTGGGTTAAAAAACGTGCATTTAAAACACGTGCCCAAAGTTTTTCCAAATTTAAAAAATGTTGATAATGAGTAATCGCAATTGCCAATGCTTGGAGTACAAAGGATGCGTGAAAGGAAGAGGAAAAACGTCTATCATAAGCTAATCCTCCCTTGTATTGTTCATAGATCAACTTCGGTAAGAGTACTTCAATTTTTTCACCATCACAGTTTACATCAACGAACTTTGCGTCAGAGGAATGGTGTTGGCGAACTACAAGTATGCTTTCAATTGCTTTTAATTTCTCGTATGAAATATCTGCATCTACGTGGAATGTAGTAACTTTAGCAATGATTTCTCCAGGATTTAAATTAAAAACAAAACCTTGATCCTTAAAATCCGGGTGGAAATTTCGGTTAGTATAGTTCTGTATAGGTTCTTTCGCTAAGACAGTAACAGTAAAATCAATGCGTTTACCAACCCTTTTGCGAGGTAAACGTATTTTGAAAACACCTTGTTTATTAAGCAATGAACGAAGAAGCATCGTATAGCTGCAACTAATTTCGCAGGCATATACGGCTTTGTCTTCATCAATTAATTTCTGAATATCTTCGTCATTGAGAGCAACTACGCGAATATTAAATATATATTCACGTTCGGTAGATTCATCTGATATTTCAACTTGGATTGGTGGAGAAATAACATTATCCGCAATACCCTTGACTGGATATGGGAACATCACATTATCGTTAAGCTTCATATCCTTCAAATATTAATGTATATTTCATGTTATCGTCCATCCGAATACGTATAACATTTTTACCTTTGATCAAATTGATGTCAGAAATCATATCTCCTGCGGTTTTGTAAACTTCACCATCGTTTGATATAGCTTCTGCTATAGATATTGTAGAAGAAGAATCTTCACCCGAAGCTTTTAAAGTAAGTCTAACTTTGGATGCGTCACGGCTGGCGTAAAGCATTAAATGATGCCACCACTTGCCATCAGAAAACTGTGCAATCATTCTCGACTGAAGAGTTAATGGGTCTATATTTCCCTCTTGTTCAGATGTTGATACAGTGGGCTTATTCTTCGGTTTTTTGGGCTTTGGTTCTCTATTTGGCTTTGGCTTTGGCGTTATAGTTATAGGTGGGTTATTGCGAGTTGCTCCATCTGGATTTTCACGAATATTTACACCTGTATCTATACTTGTAACCAAAATTTGAGGCTTCTCAGGCTGCTTATTTGTTTTTGGACCTGTTCCGGCTGAAGTAGTAGAACCAGTCTCCTTATTAGTAGGTTGTTCAGTTGGTAACCCAAATAACTCATCGGATGCAGTTTGACCAAGTTTGGCATCCATTTCATCAAGTAATGCTTCAGATGACGATAAATATTTGCTTAATCCTTCAACTTCAATTGTGCCATTGGATTCGCGATCAAATATTTTACGCAAAGAATCTTGAACAAAATTTTCAACTTCTTTGAGAGCTTGCTTGCCATCTTCACATGGAACATTGTTCACCGTATAATTGGACTTATCCCATTTGTCGTGACTCGCGTTTTCTAATTTACGTAAAAGTTCGTTCCCTTTTTCGCTTTCGCATATAAAAACACAATATGCGCCATAATGGTTTCTCAGCAGCTCGGTCTGAATAACCATTTTATTCTTACGCATATAGATAATTTTATCGCGTTTGCACGCCGGGTCAATGTAAACGTACAATTTTACAAGACCGAGCAACGGGAGTTCTTGTTGAATTAGCTGATAACATTCAGCTGTTCCGGCAAGTCTATATACTTCTGTAAAAGGACGTGGATTGAATTTATAAAAATGATTGCGAATTGCATCATCCCCCTCCTCGGGGAAGTACTTGTCTAAAACATGAGAGAATGTTTCTTTAGAAATCAAAATGTTGTCAATATTAATTTCTAAAGAGCCATCTAAAATTGCTGCCCAAAAATATCTAAGGACAGCTTTTGCCATATCTTCTTTCGCATCAGTAGTGTATTTGCCTGTACCTAAAATATAGAAATCAGTACCTGGTTCATTTCTACGAAATAACGATGGAATATCTTCTAACCGACTATTGGGCTCAATGCCATTAGTGGAATCGTAAAAACCATGTCCATCATAATAAGATTCTCCTATTTGATGCGTACAAAAAGATGATATGCCTTCAAAAAAATTTTGACCGTTCTCGTTTTGTGTTGAAACAATTATCGAGCGTAAACCTGAAATTTGAAAATATGCAGCTTTGCCAAAACCAAAGCTGCCTCCGGCAGTGTTAGAGCTTTTCTCACTGTGACCTCCGGAACGAACAAAAGCGTAAAAACTTCCTCTCGGTTTACCGCTGAAGTCTTTATAGAAAGACATTCCCGTAGTATTATAATCCGATACTTTTAAATACGGAATCGTATAACCGTCAAGGATATAGCGCATGGGACGGAAAACTTTGGTAGTATTTTGGTCGTCGGGATATAAAGCAAGACAGCCGTCGATATGCGATTTTAAATTAAATAGCTCAGGAAATTCACGACGACTTAAAGAGCCAAAAGTAAGAGATAGTTTCACTCTTGATTTTGATTTAGCCTTTGCGTCACATGAATTTTGACAAGCTTCGCGAATAAGAGCAGCATAAGGGCTCCCCTTAAAAGCTTCAATCATTGCGTCTTGTGGGCCATTATGAAAATGGCTCGCAGATAATTCGGCAAAAGTCCATTTGCAATTAGCATCCATGTTATTAAATAAGTTTAAGGCAGTTAAGGAGTTGTTGTGCGGTAGCCTGAATAGCAGGCACCGCTACGGAATTTCCGAATTGCTTG
>CAZXAZ010000043.1:0-4804 GCA_964638475.1 uncultured Alistipes sp.
AAGCGATTCTTTGCTTTTTTTCGTTAATTTTGCATTTGCTGTTGGACTCTACATCCGGATTGAGAAAAAACTCAAGATACTCTTTAGTTTCTTTTCGAGCAGAATACGCGTCAAGAATCAGCTGAATAAGTTGCTCTTTATTTAGTAGGATTAGCTCCTTGCTAAGTTTGGCTTTAGACATAACTTACAGATTGAGTATTTAGAAATCTACAGTAAGTCTAATATTAAACTGACGTCTGGTTAGATAGTTGGGGACTGCGTATTGAATACTATTGACGTCTGTTACCCAATAGTAACTTGATACATTAGATATGTCGAGAAGATTGAACACATCAACTCCAAGCCAAACACTTTTAAACCATTTATATAATCCAGAAGGCGTGTCGCCTTCATTAAGAGGGGAGAGCAGAGCATAATTGAGCCCGATATCAACACGTTTGTATGCCGGGGCTCGGAAATAGCCTTTGTCTCGGGTTGAATGAGGAGCCGTTGTTGGCAGTCCGTCAGAAAAAATTCCTCTAAGCGAGAATTTTAGTTTAGGCACTTTGGGGAAGTAATCCGTAAAATATAGTGCGAATGAATAGCGTTGGTCTGTCGGTCGAGGAACAGTTACTCCGTTGAGATGTTCTCCGGTTTTCATTAGAGAGAAGCTGATCCAAGAGTCTGTTCCGGGAACAAATTGTCCAAATAATTTCATATCCAAGCCCATCGTATAACCATCAGTTAGGTTGACGCCTTCATAGACAATTTTAAGGTTGTCAACTTCGTATGGGATCAAACGATTGAGTTTCTTGTAGTAGGCTTCGCCGGATAATTTAAAGGGACGTCCCATAGCGCGAAATGCATAATCTCCACCCAATATGAAATGTATGCTCTGTTGTGATTTAATATTATTGTTAAGAGAAATTATCGTATTACCATTCTTGTCTTCAATTGGTTGGCGGAATTCTTTATAGAACGGCTGTTGATAATATAAACCGGTGGCGAACCTGAATGTTATTGCATTATTGCGCTCTGGGATAAAAGAGGCGTTAACACGTGGAGATACGAGAAATTCTTTATTAAAATCCCAATATGAAAAACGAAGTCCTCCATTAATGACAAAATAGCCGGCATTGGAGTTTAGACGGTATGAATCAGCTATATGAAAAGCGAGGCGGTTTGTCGAAACATCGTGACGCGATGTTAGGTCGTAAATCATCCGAATATTTTGGCCGTCTGTAGGGAGGGTATATCCGGCAGAATCTCGGAGTTCCCATTCTCTGGTGCGCTCCATGATTGTCTGATGGTTGAGGTTGACTCCGTAAGATAAATTGTGATTTTTAATAGAGGTCTGACCACTGATACCCAATCCGAAAACAGAAATTTTTAATCTGTTTCGAGCATGCTCATGATAACGGCCGACACCAAGTTCTCCGCCAATGGCATTATTAGGGTCTCCATTGCCTGTTGTGCCAGCTCTGTCAAGCCAATACTCCCCGGAAATGTCATATGCGACAAGTTCGTTAGTTAGGAAACCAGATGCAAGTAGGTTGAATGATGTTGAACGAGATTGTTGGTATTGCAAGTTGAGTGCGCCAAAATAAGTCTCGAAACGGTCTTTCTCTCCGCCATCGAAATAGACTTTAAAAGATTTGGCATCAGAAGATGTGCCAAAATTTGTCTCGCGGCTAACAGGAACAAATTTATAGTTATTAATGGCGATATTTCCAAGAAAAGAAACCTTCCACTTTTTATTGAACTTAAAAGACAAATTAGTTTGGTAGTCGAAAAAATTTGGATCATATTCGCCTTTAGACTCTAACGAACTTAGAAGTGAAGCATTTCTTTTATAGCGAATACCGTGAAGCTGAGAAAACCTACCATTGCTTTGCCCTAGCGAAAACGCCCCCCCCATAAGGGATAGCGAAAGTGCGCCCTCAAAAGCTTCAGGTTCACGATAAATGATATCAAGAGCTGACGACATTTTGTCGCCATATTCAACACCAAAACCTCCGGTTGAGAATCTGATTTCACCAACCATATTTGGATTAATTACGGAAAGTCCCTCTTGTTGTCCTGAAGAAATTAGCTGCGGACGATATATTTCAACACCATTGATGTAAACAGAATTTTCATCATATGTTCCACCGCGTACAGAGTATTGGCTTGACATTTCGTTAGAAGAGTTTACCCCAGCAATAGTAGTCAGCATCGATTCGATAGAACCACCGGTTGCATCGGCGGCAAATTTATAAGAATCCTTGCTGATTGTTTGCATTTGATTCGTTTGTTTTCTGAAGTCGGTTACCTCAATCTCCGTTAAAGTGTGCTCTTTTGACTTCATTCTGACCGTTAGGGCTAAATCGCCTTTCGGATTAATTAACTGTCGGCGAAGTTCTTCGTATCCGATGCAAGTAAAAATCACGGTTAAAGTGTCTGTTTGTGGTGCAGATAAGCGATAAGAACCGTCTAAGCCGGTTGTTGTTCCAATAGCGGTCCCGGCAATGCGTACGGTTGCAAACTCAAGCGCTTGATTGTCAGTATCAGATACTTTCCCGTGAATAGAAACTTGACAAAAAGCCGATGTGCTGATAGTCGAGAGTAATAACAGAAAAAGGAATCTAACAGATATATTGTCGAATCTCATTTTGATGTCAAACGGATAGGTAAATATAGAAGGCGACACTAAAAACAAAATGTCAAGCTCACTAGTTATAATAACGCAAACTTCTCATAATAATTATATTTCACTTAAACTTCTGTGGAGATTTGTTTGTCATCGGGGGAATAAATTTATAACTTTGCAGAACGAAAAATCAGTCTACAAATATGATAAAATTATCGATACCTCATCTTGCTGGAAAAGAAAAGGAATATGTCGACGAAGCAATTGCTTCAACATGGATTGTCCCATTGGGCCCTTTTGTTGATGAATTTGAACATCGTCTTGATCACTTTCTTAATCATGGAAATGCTGTTGCATTATCAGCCGGCACTGCGGCGATACATCTTGGCCTTGAAATGGCTGGGGTTAAAGCCGGAGATGAAGTTATCTGTCAGTCTCTGACATTTGCTGCAAGCTGCAATCCCATTGTTTATCTTGGAGCTAAGCCGGTTTTTGTAGACAGCGAGATTGATACATGGAATCTTGACCCGGAATTGCTTGAAAATGCGATTGAAGATCGCCTCCGAATTACGGGGAAACTGCCCGCTGCTATTGTTGTAGTGCATCTGTATGGCATGCCGGCAAAAATGGATCGCATAAAGGAAATCGCATCACGTTTTGACATTCCAATTGTTGAAGATGCAGCTGAAGCCCTCGGCTCGGAGTATCAAGGCCAAAAATGTGGCACAATTGGACATTTCGGTGCACTGAGCTTTAATGGGAATAAAATCATTACAACATCTGGCGGAGGTGCGTTGATTTGTCAAACCAAAGAAGAAGCCAAGAGGGTTAGATTTTTAGCGACTCAGGCCCGCGAAGATCGTCCGTATTATTACCATACAGTAATCGGATATAACTATCGTTTGAGCAATGTTTCTGCAGCAATTGGTTGTGCGCAGATAGAGGAATTAGATGATAGGGTAGAGCGCCGTCGCCATATCCACAGTTTTTACAAGCATGAGTTAAGCGGAATAGAGGGCGTAACCGTTCATGATAATCCATCTAAAGAATTCAACTCAAACTTTTGGTTATCAACCATTTTAATTGATTATACAAAAACAGGTAAAACACCTGATGACGTTCGCCAAATCTTATTGAATAAGGGCATTGAAACTCGCTTGTTATGGCGACCGATGAATATGCAACCTATATATAAAGATGCACCATATTACTCTAAGAATTGTAACGGCTTGCCCTCCGGAACAAACAGCAACAATGGAGTAGGAGAGTGGCTTTTTGATAGAGGCTTATGCTTGCCTAGTGGTTCATCTTTAACCGATCAAGATATTGCTGTTGTAGTTAAAGCATTGAAAGATGCTTTATAATAAAACAGCAATAGTTAGCATTTTACATTTGGTATTGAAATCAGGCCTGCTCAATGTATAAAAATTCACAACAATGATTATTTTCGATCTTGATGATACTTTATATAAGGAGCAACAATATGTAGATTCCGGCATTTGCGCAGTCGCGTATGAGGCTGAAATACTTGGGATTCTGTCAGAATCTGATGCCTATTTATTAATAAAGGATGCACCGGATGTTGCTACAGGATTTGATAGACTAGCACTGATTGCCTCTAACGCAAAGATACCTTATGATGTTAATCGAATGTTAGACATTTATAGGTATCATGTGCCTAATATTTCTCTTTCAGAAGAAACACACAATTTGCTAAATACACTATTATATAGAAAGTTCACTCTGGGAATAATAACAGATGGCAGATCTGCAACGCAACGTGCTAAAATAAATGCCCTCGGTCTAAATAAATATATTGCCCCTGAAAATATTTTAATTTCAGCAGAGATTGGGAGTGATAAAACAAAATCAACGTCATTTCAATTAATGATGACGCGTAATCCCACAGAAACCACGTTTGTCTATATTGGCGATAATCCTCAAAAAGATTTCTATTGGCCAAATAAATTAGGCTGGCAAACAATCATGCTATTAGACACCTTAAATGTTAATATACATACGCAACAATTAACTGAAGCCGAATTTTGTGACACGAATTATCTGCCTCAGAAAACAATCTCATCTTTACGAGAAATTTTAAATTTCGTCTAAGCGAAGTATAATCCTCGAGCAATGTCAATTTTCAAGACTCGTTTTCATCTATAACGCCACCTTTCAAATGTTACATAATGCTGA
>CAZXAZ010000044.1:0-3404 GCA_964638475.1 uncultured Alistipes sp.
TTTCAAGACTCGTTTTCATCTATAACGCCACCTTTCAAATGTTACATAATGCTGATTATGTAAAATAGAATTACGGTAAACTTGTCGTTCAGCCCTATTTCGGTTGTATATGGAGATTTATTATAACTGAGAACTCTATACTTGAAAAGAATTTCTGTTGAAATTACAATTGCCTTGTCGGAAAATGCTGTTGGTTATTAAAAGATGTTGGCTTGTTGGAACATTTTTGCGTAGTATGCGGCTTTCTTCTCTAAAGCTAGCGGATATGCACGACTTGTTGATGGCATTCTCCAGATGTTTAAGTCATCGTTTGCGATAATCATTTCTCCCATTTTAGGGAGTTTTGTGTTTGTGAGATTTGCAATAACATTTGCTGCTTTCTCGCCTGTAGTTGCTATGGTATGGCAATTGGGCATTTGCTTTAGTAATTCGTATAATTGTATTGGCTCAATTATTTCGAGAAATTTGTCTGAGGCATTACCTTTTAACCTTCTAACTATACGGGCGGTGTCGTGTAATGCGATCTTCTTGTCAGTCAAGAATTTAATTATAAGATTTTTATTATATCTATGGTCTAAATCATTATATAACGCGTACGGATTTTCGAAGAATAGTAAGCCACAGATTTTCCAAAAGTCATTTGTTCGATTTGGATAATAAAAATCCATCGACCAACGATGTTCTCCCGGAGGGAATGTCCCTAAGATTAACAATTTAGCTCCATTTGGAATAAACGGAGGCCACGGATGATGCTCTAGAGGAGTTGATGCGTTATTTGATTCCATTAATTATGTCGGTAGATCTATTTACTGCTCCCCTATCAACTATTCGATAATTGAGAGGACTAATTGAGATGCTTGGAGTTATGGATAAAATTAAGCCCGAATTCAAATAAATTCGGGCTTAGAATATAATATCTTAATAGATCAAATTCAGCGAATTAAGCCTTAACACGTTCGAGGTAATCGCCAGAACGAGTGTCAACGCGAATCTTGTCGCCGATGTTGCAGAACAGAGGAACGCGAACAGTTGCGCCGGTTTCAACTTCAGCAGGTTTGAGTGTGTTAGTTGCTGTATCGCCCTTGATGCCGGGTTCGGTGTATTTGATTTCAAGAACAACATTAGCAGGCATTTCGCAGGTCAATACTGTTTCAGACGCTGCGTGTACCATAGCTTCAACGATGTCTCCATCTTTCAAGAATTCTACACCTTCGATGCTTTCACCTGCAACGATGATTTCTTCCCACGTTTCAGTGTGAAGGAAGTGGTAACCCATTTCATCTTTATATGAGTACTGGTAAGGACGGCGTTCGATGCGAACTTCGTTTACTTTTACGCCTGAGTTCCATGTCTTATCAAGGATACGACCGGTTTTAACATTGCGGAGTTTGGTGCGAACGAAAGCCGGGCCCTTGCCGGGTTTTACGTGCAAGAATTCAACAATAAAGAAGTAATTGCCATCGATATCGAGGCACATGCCGTTTTTAAAGTCAGCTGTTGTTGCCATAAAATGTTTGTATGGTGGATTATTTTTGGTTTTTGAGTATATGTAGCGTACAATTACGTTCGCAATTGACATGCAAAATTACAAATTTTATAGCAGAAATCAAAATCTTGGTCAAAATGTCGTAAAGTTGGTTGATATTACATCACGCCGTATCGCTGTTAAGATAATTATGTTAATTTTGACTCGAAGTGTTAAAAATCAAGTCGCTTAACTTTCAGATTTTCTGATTTGAGCTGAAATAGAACGCATTATATTTTAGTTAAACTCAACAATAATCAATTTTAATTGTTAAAATTGCATTAGGTGATGCACTGAAATTCCAAAGAATTATGAAAAAATCAACCATATGGCTACTGACAGTGCTGATGGCACTAACCTTTATGGGTTTGCTCTACATACAGATCATATATATGGAAAGTATGATTCGTATGCGGAACGATCAATTTGCCGAGGGAGTAAGGCGTAGTCTTTATGGCGTCTCTTCATTACTTGAGCAAGATGAAACGAAATATTTCTTGGAGGAGGATGTGGCAGAAGTTGAATCATCATCTGTTTATACTCAATATGGCGGCACGCCCCATCTCGGCGGTATTAAGTATTCATTCACTACTCATAGCGGTCTTGTCGGCGACGTTACCGTAAAAGCCGATGCCGACAAAATCTATAAGTTGCAAAGCGAGCAAAATAATATTGCTGCAAGCTATAATTCTATGCGAGAAGAGCTTAAAGGGCAATATTTATACCAAAAAGGGATTATAGATGATGTTATTATAAATATTATGAACAAGGCCGCCGAACGTCCGATTCAAGAACGAGCCGATTCGGTTGCAGTGCGTCGTTACTTAAAGAAAGAGCTTGCTAATAATGGCCTTGATTTGCCTTTTGAATTTGCGGTAGTTAGTCGAAACGGCCATGTATTTTATCATTCGAGCGGTTTTGAAAATGTAAAACCGACGAGTGTTGAAAATTCCATGTTCGTTCAGTCTCTGTTTCATAATGATCCGGCAAACAAAAAGAACTATCTAAAAGTCTATTTTCCTTCAAAGGATAAGTATATTCTTAGTTCTTTGAAGTTTATGATTCCTTCATTTGTTTTCACCTTTATTCTGTTGATTGTGTTTCTCTACACAATTATTCTTGCCTTTCGTCAAAAGAAATTGACTGAGATGAAGAATGATTTCATAAACAATATGACTCATGAATTCAAGACTCCAATTTCGACAATATCATTGGCAGCTCAAATGCTCAATGACCCATCGGTAAGAAAGTCGCCCACAATGTTACAGCATATTTCCGGCGTTATAAATGATGAAACCAAAAGATTGCGTTTCCAGGTAGAGAAAGTACTCCAGATGTCGATGTTTGATAAAAAGAAAGGCACATTGCGTTTGCAAGATGTAGATGCCAATTCATTGATATCAAATGTTGTAAATACGTTCCGCTTAAAGGTAGAAAAGTATGGAGGGCATATTACCGCGCAGTTTGATGCCGAAGACGCTATAGTCAATGTTGATGAAATGCATTTTACTAATGTCGTATTTAATTTGCTTGATAACGCCGTTAAGTATCGCAAAGAAGATACGCCCTTGGAATTGACAATTTCAACCAAGAATTTGCCGGGAGATAAGCTTTTAATTACAATTGCCGATAATGGAATTGGAATAAAGAAAGAAGACCTCAAGAAGATTTTTGAAAAATTCTATAGAGTTTCAACAGGTAACCGGCATGATGTGAAAGGCTTTGGTCTTGGGCTTGCCTATGTTCATAAAATGTTAGGATTAATGGGAGGCACGATTGTCGCAGAGAGCGACCTTGGAAAAGGCACACGATTCATTATTACATTACCCCTGCTTTCTTCTGAGGAAGAAAAATTAGAACAATAAATTTGTTTATAAAG
>CAZXAZ010000045.1:0-3223 GCA_964638475.1 uncultured Alistipes sp.
CATTCTATTGCGGTTTTCTTGCTAAAACTGTGCATTTCTATTTGGATTCTTCATTAATTTAGTTCGATTGCCGACACGGTATCACCCGCTCAGCGGGCTCGTTCTTCCCGTGGCGCTTATATCTGTGGGCTCAATTTCCTATTTGAACATATTTGTGGGCTCTGTTGGGGAAGGCGTTTGAATCTGCGGGCTAATTCTATGAGGTAAGGGAGGAAGTTATCTGCAAATAAAAGTTAACATGGAGCATCCTCTGGCTGTTTTGCGTAACTTTGCGAATTATTTTAGCGTTTGTATGGAAGAGACAGCAAGAAATCATCAGTCCGTAGGGGATGCGGCGCAGTCGCCCCGCCAGCTTGATAAGCTGTGGAATCGTAACTATTGTATGGCAATGGTGACCAACTTTTTGCTATTCTTCTCATTCTATCTTTTGTCTCCGTTGTTGCCTATATACCTTTCTTCTCAATTCGAGACAGATAACGATATGATAGGACTTGTATTGTCGGGGTATATCGTGGCGGCATTGATTGTCAGACCGTTTAGCGGCTTTATCGTCGATAGCTTTAATCGTAAAAAGGTGTTGATGATATGTTTCTGTCTGTTTTTTATCTGTTTTGGCGGCTATATCGGAGCAACTACGCTCTTAATGTTTGCGATAATCCGTACGATTCACGGGCTGCCATTCGGCGCAACGACTGTTGCCAATTCAACCGTAGCAATTGATGTCTTGCCGTCGTCGCGACGTAATGAGGGGATTGGCTATTACGGACTTAGTAATAATCTTGCGATGGCGATAGCTCCCTCGACAGGGATATGGATTTATGGCGTAACCGGTAATTTTATGTTGCTATTTTGGATAGCATTTGTGGTAGCTATGCTCGGATTTTGGTGCACAACAATCATCCGAATTCCGTATCGGAAGCCGGTTGAGGGGAAGCCGCATTTGAGTATGGACCATTTCTTTCTTACCAGAGCGTGGCTCTTGGCAGTCAATATATTAATGTTCGGACTTTGTTGGGGCGTGATGTCGAATTATGTCGCTCTTTATGGGAAGGAAGCCCTCGGAATAGATGAGGGAACCGGTGTTTTCTTTGCCCTCCTTTCGGGCGGCCTTTTTGTTTCGCGCTTATATGGAGCTAAAGCACTCCGACAAGGGAAACTGACCGAGAATGCCCTTGAAGGATCAATAATCAGTACGGTTGGATACACCTTATTTGCCCTATCTCCGGGCGATTGGGCATTTTATTGTTCTGCAATCTTAATCGGGCTTGGCAATGGACGCATGTATCCCGCCTTTCTGAATATGTTTATTTCCGTCGCTCGTCATGACCAACGAGGCACCGCCAATTCGTCGATTCTTACATCATGGGATGTTGGTATGGGGGTCGGTATTCTCATTGGAGGCGTTGTAAGTCAACACCTTGGCTACTCCGCAGCCTTTTGGGTGACCGCCCTTTCGCAAATTTTTGGGACACTAACGCTCCTTCTCTTCACCCGTCGCTTTTTTCTCTCGCGTCGTCTCTCTGCCTAAAGGACATAATAGGCAAGGGCGTGGTCGCCGGCAGTTATTTTTGATGGTTATATAAAAAGAGCTCCGAAGTGAAAACCTCGGAGCTCTTCAATATAAGGCGAATTAGTATTTTATATCTCTAACTTTCAGTCGGTCGCCGGTTGTTTTCGCGATATGCTCGAAGTAGCGAGGATCGTCGTAGCCGGGGAAGCTGGGGTAGGCGGGAATGCCCTCTTCCGTGCGCATAAAAGAGCCGTCAGGGTTTTGTTTCTTAACATTGCCATCCATAAACTTCACGAAAAGGAAAGTCGCCAAGTCGCGGTAAGAGTTTGTCGCTTTTTCAGCCCAGATTGCCAACAAGTCGTTGGTCAGAGCTGCGGCATCGTTGTTGTCGAATTGAGGTAATTCGATGATAGCCTTGTTAACATCAACCAAGATAGAATCTTCGAGCTCCGCCTGCACCTTGCGGATATCGGGAATCATCTGGCTGTAGCGATTATATGCTTGGTTTGCAACGAGGTTGTTCATCCAGAAGTTTGAATTGAAATCGAAGGTGTTTGTGTCGCCGTGGCTTAGTTGCAAGGGTACTTCGGTTACCGAGCAGAATACCGGAAGGTAAACACAAGTGTTGGCGTCGTCGGTTCCGAACCAAAGCAATCCGCGGAGATAGTCGGGGAGGTCTTTACGCAACTGAGCGACAAAGCTCCACCCGGTTTGTTGGGTAGCAATTGCGCGTTCGTGGATATATTTGACAGAGTCAACTTCAAATTCCATCGGACGCCAACGGTAGGGCACCTTGAAGGGGCCTGCGCCGACATCTTGAGTCATATCGTAGGGAGTGCCTTCAAAATGATCGCGCATCATCCATTTGAGGTCTTCAGCGGTCAGTTTAGAGTCGGGTTTCACCCATAACGGCATCGGTTCGCCTTCAGCGCGGTCGATCCACGGCAGGTAGCTATCCATACCCTTAGTAAACTTATTGAAGTAGCTCCAAACGCGCGCGTCGCAACCGCGGAGAGCTCCGAAATCGGTTACGGCATAAGCCTTAGAGAAATCGAAGTCTTTATCTTTGCCATTGAAATATCCTTGAGAACGGGCAAAAGAGATAACGTCGTCGCTATAAATAGTTTCGCCGGACTTGTCGTTGAGGGGGAATTTATGGATTCGCGGATGATTGGCGTGACCGGATATGTATCCGTCGGGCACACGGCGAGCTACCCACACGGCGTCTTTCGCAACTTTACCCTTGCCGATAAGTTCCATAACCCAAACTTCGTCGGGGTCAGCGATAGAGAAAGACTCACCCTCAGAGGCGTAGCCGTAATCTTTCACCAATTGAGTCATCACAGAGAGCGCTTCGCGAGCCGTCTTGGCGCGCTGAAGAGTGATATAGATAAGCGAGCCGTAGTCGATAATTCCGGTGCCAGCCAATTCTTCTCGACCGCCCCAAGTGCTTTCGGCTATAACCAAGCCGTGCTCATTCATGTTACCGATAGTAGAATATGTATGAGCAACTTCCGGAATTTCGCCGAGATATTTATTCGTGTCCCATTCATAAATTTTGCGCATTGCGCCTTCAGCATGGTCGGCAGCCGGTTGGCGATAAAGCTCGCCATAGAGGTTGTGAGAGTCAGCGGCGTAAGTAACCAACACAGAGCCGTCAGCGGTGGCCCCTTTAGCCGCGATAAGGCTGGTGCAAGCCTCGGCTGTCAAAGC
>CAZXAZ010000046.1:0-2998 GCA_964638475.1 uncultured Alistipes sp.
GGGCATGACCTTTGCCAGGGAGAAGAATGCGCTCTGGAGGATGGTGTTGGTGCGGTTACCGAGGCCGATTTCCTGAGCGATTTTTGTTGCGTTGATATAGTAAACCGAAATGTTGTGATCAGCGAAATATTTCTTCACCTTAGCGGGAAGGTTCTTAGCCAATTCTTCGCCTTCCCAGATTGTGTTGAGAAGGAATGTGCCGTTGTCGCGAAGACCGCGGGTTACATCATACATGTGGAGGTATGCCTGAACGTGGCAAGCGACGAAGTTCGGGGTGTTAACCAAGTAGGTTGAACGGATAGGAGCGTCGCCGAAACGGAGGTGAGAGCAGGTGAAACCGCCTGACTTCTTTGAGTCGTATGCGAAGTAAGCCTGGCAATATTTATTGGTGTTTTCACCGATGATTTTCACCGAGTTTTTGTTAGCGCCGACTGTTCCGTCTGCTCCGAGGCCGTAGAATTTAGCTTCGTAGGTTGACTTGTCGCCGAGAGCGATTTCCTCAGGGAGGGGAAGTGAGGTGAAGGTTACATCGTCAACGATGCCGACTGTGAAGTGATCTTTGGGCATCGGGAGCGCGAGGTTCTCGAATACACCGATGATCTGGGCGGGAGTTGTGTCTTTCGATGCGAGACCGTAACGGCCACCAACGATAAGGGGAGCATTTTCCTGTCCGTAGAAACATTCTTTGACGTCAAGGAAGAGGGGCTCACCGGTTGCACCGGGTTCTTTGGTGCGGTCGAGCACTGCAATGCGAGTAGCTGTCTTGGGAACTGCTGCGAGGAAGTGCTTAGCTGAGAACGGACGATACAAGTGAACAGAAACGAGACCAACTTTTTCGCCCTTTTCGAGCAAGAAGTCGATAGCTTCCTGAGCAGCTTGAGTTACAGAACCCATAGCGATGATTACGCGTTCTGCGTCGTCGGCTCCGTAGTAGTTGAAGAGGCCGTATTTGCGTCCGGTGATAGCGGAAACTTTGTTCATATATTCCTCTACAACATCTGCTACATTGTTGTAAGCGGTGTTGCAGGCTTCACGGTGTTGGAAGAATACGTCGCCGTTTTCTGCCATACCGCGTGAAACCGGAGCTTGAGGTGTCAAACCGCGCTGACGGAAACGAGCGAGAGCTTCTTGGTCGAGCAGCGGAGCGAGGTCGTCTTGCTCCATAACTTCGATTTTCTGGATTTCGTGGCTTGTACGGAATCCGTCGAAGAAGTTTACGAAGGGAATTGATGATTTGATTGTAGCGAGGTGAGCTACGCCGGAGAGGTCCATGACTTCCTGTACAGATCCTTCGCAAAGCATTGCGAAACCGGTCTGACGAACCGACATAACGTCTTGATGGTCACCAAAGATGCTCAACGCGTGGCTTGCGAGCGTACGAGCTGAAACGTGGAATACACAGGGGAGTTGTTCGCCGGCGATCTTATACATATTGGGGATCATCAGCAAAAGACCCTGCGAAGCAGTATAGGTCGTGGTCAGAGCGCCTGCTTGGAGAGAACCGTGAACAGCGCCGGCTGCTCCACCTTCAGACTGCATCTCCTGAACAAGAACGGTCTCGCCGAAAATGTTCTTTCGGCCTGCGGCAGCCCATTCATCGACATATTCAGCCATAGTCGACGACGGTGTGATGGGGTAAATTGCGGCTACTTCAGAGAACATGTATGAAACATGCGCCGCTGCCTGGTTACCGTCACAGGTCAAGAATTTTTTTTCTTTACTCATAATAGTTTAGAAAAACAGTTTATGTTGAATTTGACGTATTTCGTTATCGTCTATAATCGGAATCGCTAAACGGACGCCCGATTATTCCGCAAAGTTACAAAAATTCTTGCAAACCCCCTTGCTCATCTTGTTAAAATACACCCGATTCGACGAAATCAAACGTTAAAGACTCGAATTTTAATGCTTGGTGCTCATTCTTTTCTGATTGATAGAGAGGCGTCTGTTTTGATTTTCGCCGTTTGGCTGTTGCTTTTGATTGGTCTCGTTTGCCTCCTATCTCTTTATTTCTTTTTCCCTAGTCTTTTTCTTACCTTCTTTTCTTATCTCGAAAGCTATAAACGTATTGTTTTGTATCCTCGTCTTTTGTGATATCGTCTGTATCCTGCCGAGCTGCTTGTTTTAAACTATCAGACAGATTTTTGCTGAATATAAAGTGTTGTTGTTTGTTAGGGTTGTCTGTCGTCTCCTTGAGTCTGCTATTTTGACTGAAATATCATTTTAAGTGCTCTAAAACTCAGAAACAGCACGAATTATCGAGAAAAATCACGAAAAAATACAGAAAAAATTTTGTCAATTCAAAAAAACTAACTACCTTTGCATCGCATTTGGGAAAGCCAATGTGTGTAACCCAAAAGACTCCGTAGCTCAGTTGGTAGAGCAACTGACTCTTAATCAGTGGGTCGAGAGTTCGAGCCTCTCCGGGGTCACTACTAAAAACCGCAAGACGTTGATTTTCAACCTTGCGGTTTTCTTTTTTTGTTAATCCGCAAGTCCGTCGTATGGGGTGGCGGATTTTTTTGTAGACGGCTGGGTATGGGGGTGGATTTTTTTTGTAGACGGCGTGGGGGTGGAGGGATTCCCTGTGGGTCGTGGTGCTGTGGGGTCTCGATAGGGGTAAGTCGTTAACTCAACTGATAGTCGGCGCCGGTTATATCCTGTAAGATTGGCGGCATTGCGGTTGTTGAGAGGTTTAAAGTGGAAAATCCGCAGGCTCGGCTTTGTTATGCTCTTGGAGCTATCTCTTCAGTCTGGAAAGTGTTTTGGTATCGAATATTCTTGGATTTTAATTTTTTTGACCAATAAACAAAAACGCTGGGATTTTATGTGCTATTTTGACCAATAAGCCCAATAAGTCGGTTTTTTGGTTGCCTTTGGGTTGTTTTATGGTTATGGGGGATAATAACGAAGGCCGTGCAAAATTTGCACGGCCTTTCGTCGGGCGCTTCAGGATGGGCTTGAACCAACGACCCCCTGATTAACAGTCAGGTGCTCT
>CAZXAZ010000047.1:0-1750 GCA_964638475.1 uncultured Alistipes sp.
AAAGCGATTCTTTGCTTTTTTTCGTTAATTTTGCATTTGCTGTTGGACTCTACAAACAATTTGGATTAAGCCGGTTAAGACAATTTTATGAGCCTAAATATCGTTCATCTCAAAATCAATTTGTAAATTTGCAATTGGTTAAGTCTCTCTTTCAAAGAGATTTGGATGTTTGCTAAACAAATGATTCGATAGACAATCTCCTGTTTTGCAAAGATTGTCGTCGTATCTTGAAATATTTGTTTCAGTTCTCATATTTGTTCCGTTTTAACAGGTATCTCTAAATAAGAGAGTATTAACCAATGTGTAAAGTTAGTTATTTTTCTGCAAATGAGAGGTGTGTAATCAATAAAAAATTTCAGCTGTCAAAGAATTTTGACACGTCTAAGCATTCTGTTTAGGGAATGTAAAAGCTGTCTCTGCGTTCCAGCCTGATTATTTGAGCGTTATCCAAAGTCCTAATCTCTTATTTAGAGAGTTGAATGATTGCTAAACAGTAAAGCCCCAATCTCCGAGGTGGAAACTGAGGCTTAGTCTAAAGACTTTTGAGAATAAGAGAGTTGGCTTTGTCAACTACAGAGGTGTCGAGACTGGCGAGATAGATTTGGGTTGTGGTTTCAGAGTCGTGGCCCATGCCTTCGCTGATTACTGACAGGGGGATGCCCTTCGCTTTGGCGGCGGATGCACAGCTGTGGCGGGCAACGTAGAGGGTAAGCGGGATTGTGACACCGACCATTCCGGCTATGGTTTTCAAGTTGTGATTGATGTTGTAGCCAACGTTGCGGTAGGTGCATCGCTCGTTGGTGCCGGGATTACGGATGATGGGCAGTAAATATTCGCTTTCGTTCTCTGGATACTTGTCAAGGATCATCTGCATTTCCTTAGTCCATTCGACGATGAGTTGCTGACCGGTCTTGCGACGTCGGTAGGTGACGTATCCGTTTTTGAGATCTGTTTTTTTCAGAAATGCCATGTCGATGAAGCTCATTCCCCTGAGAAAAAAGCTCATGAGGAACATATCACGAGCGAAATCAAGGGAGGCATTTAGCGATAAATCGAATGCTTTGATTTTCTTGATGACAGGTAATGGCAGCGCCCTTTTGACAGTCTTATCAACTCCGGTATATACCTTTCGGAACGGGTTGCGATTCTCAATGATGTCATCCTCGACCGCACGGTTATAGACCGCACGAAGTATTCGGGTATAGAAAGATATGGTGTTGGGCGCAACGCCTCGCTTGTGGTGCCATGACTCGTATGCCTCCATTATCTCGGATGTCAGACAGTCCAGCATTATATCTTCATCTTCCCGGTACTTCTTGAAACTATTGAGAGTGGACTTGTAGGTCTCTGAAGTCCTAACCTTGCCATTCTGTTTGAGTTTGGCGATGATGCTCTCCATGTAGTTGAATAGGGAGTATTCATCTGCGTATCGGTTGAACTCGTCGATAACATCATCGGCAGTATATAACAGGCCGTTGGCATCCAACTTACGATCAATCTTTATCAACCGCTCCACATCCCAACGGATACGTTCACGGATTGATAGAATGAACTGTATAATTTAAGCGAGAAATGCGCCGGATTCTAATCGAGAAGTGCGCCAGTACATAGGGCTTGCAAATTTAAGATTTTTGATAGTTATAGGAGTTACTTTTGGAGAAGTTTTTTGTTTCTTTCATGCGGAACGACTCTCCTGTCATGTTTATAAGCATGGCTTTGTGTGTCAGGCGGTCGACCATTGCAGTAACAA
>CAZXAZ010000048.1:0-1091 GCA_964638475.1 uncultured Alistipes sp.
TGGATATGAATATATTCGTCATCAATGCGCGTGAGCGCAGATTGGTGGCGCGTTGCCATATTCTGCGTGAGGTCTCTGCGTGTTTGCTCGTTCTACTCATTCGGGCAATGCGAAGGCCTCAAGGCGTGGAACGAGCAACGGTATGGCTCTCACGCTTTTTTTATTTCCTAACGCCGACAACAGAGCCTCCGGCATAAAATAGCACAAATTAACATAAGACACAACGACAACGCAACATCAACAGATTGAATCTGCAGATCTCTTAAAGACATATTAAATATCTGTGTAGCAATCAATTTAAATCAAAGAACAAACAAATAATTCCAACATGAAAAAACTATTTAAATATTTACTCTTCGTTATGCTGGCAGTAGTATCATCCGTCTCTGCTTCAGCTCAAACTTTTACCGATAAAGGATTTCTATGCGAGATTATAAATGGATTAGATGGAAATTATGTCAGTATAACTGGTTATGAGGGTAATTATCAGCCAGAGCTCGAAATTCCCGCAGAAGTCCAATATAATGGAACAACTTATACAGTATATAGCATCGGCGACTTAGCATTTAGCAAATGCAGCATGACTTCTGTTACTATCCCAGACTCTGTAACTGAGATTGGAGATGATGCATTCTTTAATTGCTGGGGGTTGGAGTCTGTATATATTTCAGACCTAGAAACGTGGTGCAATATCAAATTCTACGATTGGTATTCAAATCCGTTATGCAACGAAGCATCGTTATATCTCAATGGAGAATTGGTAACAGACCTCGTAATCCCCGACTCGGTAACTAAGATTGGAGCGTATGCATTCAATCGTTGCTCAAGCTTGACTTCAGTTACCATTCCCGACTCGGTAACTGAGATTGGAGAGTCTGCATTCAATGATTGCAGGGAGTTGAAGTCTGTATATATTTCAGACCTAGGAGTTTGGTGCAATATCAAATTCAGCAAAGAATATTCAAATCCGTTATTCAACGGAGCATCGTTATATCTCAATGGAGAATTGGTAACTGACCTCGTAATCCCCGACTCGGTAACTAAGATTGGAGCGTATGCATTCAATCGTTGCTCAAGCTTGACTTCAGTTA
>CAZXAZ010000049.1:0-1009 GCA_964638475.1 uncultured Alistipes sp.
GAGCAGATTAAGCTTGCCCGGCTGCGTCGTAACCTCTCGATTGCGCAGGTTGCTGAACGTGCCACCTGTTCGCCTCTTACCGTGAATCGCATCGAGAAAGGTTCTCCCACGGTTTCAATAGGCATTTATGCCCGTGTTCTTTATGCCCTGCAACTTGACGACGATCTCCTTTTGATTGCCAAAGAAGATGTCCTCGGACGCAACTTGCAGGATTTAAGTCTGAAACACCGCCAGCGCGCATCTAAAAAGGAATAAGCCATGATGAAACTATTTGTGTATGCCGACTTTGATTGGCTGGAAACGCATAAGCTGATTGGCGAACTTTCCTGCAACTCGGTGCGCGGTAGCGAGACATACGGATTTTCGTATGATAAAGAATGGCTTGCCAGATATGGCGATGTATTTCTCAGCGAGGATTTACAAAACTATACCGGCATCCAATACACCCGATCGGAGCGTGACATATTTGCGTGTTTCTCTGATGCTCTACCCGACCGTTGGGGGCGCACATTGCTGAACCGTAGGGAGCAAATTGCAGCTACCGACGAGAAAAGGCCCGTGCACAGACTGACTTCTTTCGATTACCTAATGGGGATTGATGACGCTTCGCGCATGGGCGGTTTCCGGTTTGCCGAATCTCTCGGAGGAAAGTTCATCAACTGCGAGGAAAGTCTCCGCGTGCCGCCAATAGCAAATGTCAGAGAACTGATGTGTGCTGCTCATGAAATTGAGCTGAGCGAGGAAAAGCATCTATTGCCGTCGAAGAAATGGCTGGTACAGTTGTTACATCCGGGAACATCTTTGGGCGGCGCAAGACCGAAGGCATCTGTAATCGACGAGGACGGCAGTCTGACAGTTGCCAAATTTCCTTCGCGCAAGGATGATTATGACGTCGCACAGTGGGAACATTTCTGTCATGTAATGGGACGCAAGGCCGGACTGAATGTCGCCGAGACACGGACAATCGACGGCGGAAATTATCATATTCTTCTGTCAAAGCGTTTCGACA